>JAZTWW010000026.1:0-109430 GCA_045636065.1 Kiritimatiellia bacterium
ATGGGGAATGGGGAAGTGGGGAATGGGGATGTGGGGAATGGCGAGAACTTGTTGCAAGAACCCGCCCGATTTGGTAAAATAACGGCATGATTGAATTTACCTCAAGACAGCAGAAGACGATCGCAGCCGCCATAACGGGCATTGCGGCTACAACGATACTCGCGATTGCCCTAATTACGGGATGGGTGCTGCTCAAATTCTTCAGCATTGCATCCTCTGCGATCGTGCCGGTCATCCTCGGTGCGTTCCTCGCAATGCTCTTCAAACCGTACTACGACTGGATAAGGTGGATCGTGAGAAATCCGTCCCTCTCGTTCATCGTGATGATGCTAAGCATATTCGTTCCGGCGGGCTTCGTCATATGGTACGGAGGATCCTTCTTCGTTTCGCAGATCGGGCATCTCGTCGAGGCCGCGCCCAGCGTCATACCGCGCTTCAGCGCCTGGGTGAACGAGACGTTCCCGAACGTGCAGCAGTTCGCCGCGCAGTGCGGCGCGTCGGCCGATGTGATGGCGTTCTTCACCGCCCCCGAGCTGTTCGTCCAGAACTCCCTTAGGGGCATAACCTCCACGTACGGGGCCGAGGCGGTCATGGCGGGGCTCAACATCTTCACGTACCTTTCGGGCGCTGCATCCTTCCTGATTACGCTGCTCTTCTTCGCATGCTTCGTGACGGCCGGCAGCAACAGCAGCAAGGATCCCCTGAGCGGCGAGTTTCTCGTAGGGCACATGCCGTTCCTGAAGGATACCACCAAGGGATTCGTCAGCACGCAGATAGATTCGTTCTGCACCACCATCGTGACGTTCTTCAGAACCCAGTTCATCATATGCTTCCTCGAGGGCATATGCTACGGCCTCGGGTTCTTCTTCGCGGGGCTGCCGAGCGGATTCGTGCTCGGATTCCTGCTGGGGCTTTTGAACCTCGCGCCGTTCTTCGGAAGCGTCCTTGTTATGCCGATCGCACTGCCCATGGCGTATTTCGGCGACGGCGGCTCCATGACGCGGCTTCTCATCGTTCTGAGCGTATGGCTTACCATGCAGCTTCTCGACGGCTATCTCATAACGCCAAAGATCCAGGGCGACAAGATGAAGCTCGGCTACGCCGGCGTCATATTCAGCTTCTTCTTCTGGAGTCTCGTCTTCCACAGCGTGCTGGGGCTTCTCCTGGCGATCCCGCTGAGCGCATTCTGCGTCACGTTCTGGCGGGCTTTGAAAGAGCACATCAAGGGGGTATTCTGACATGGCAAGCGACAACTTCAGCTATCCGATAGGCGGACAGGGACGCGGCGGGGCGCCCAAACGGGGCGTCGGATTCAAGCACGGCTCAAAGGGCGGCGGCAGGCCCGGCGGCGGGTTCAAGCGCGGCGGCCGCGGCGGCAGGCCGGACCGTTTCGGCTCCCGCAAGGGCAAGGGGCCGCGCCATCCGGCGTTTGCGGAGCGCGAGGAGGCGCGCGTACCGGAGCTTCCTTCGACGCCCCCGCCGGCCGCGTACGAGGCGAGCGTCTTCGGGAAGCTAGATGTGCGCCTTCAGCATGCGATTGCGGACGCGCAGTATGCCGTGCCCACACCGATCCAGGAGAAGGCGATCCCCGATCTCCTCGAAGGGCGCGACATAATCGGCTGCGCGCAGACGGGAACCGGCAAGACGGCCGCGTTCATGCTTCCGATCATCGACGCTCTCCTCAAGCCGGCCGAGCCGCAGCCTGTGGAGCCGGGCCATCCCCTGGCGCTCGTTCTCTCGCCTACGCGCGAGCTCGCGGCGCAGATAGCGGAGTGCGCGGGATCGTACGCGAAGTACACGCCGCTCAAGTACGCGGTCATATTCGGCGGCGTTTCGCAGGTGCCGCAGGAGAAGGCCCTCAAAAGGGGCTGCGAGATAGTTATCGCCACGCCCGGTCGCCTCATCGATCTCATGACGCAGGGGCTTGTATACCTCGACAGGGTGAAGTATTTCGTCCTCGACGAGGCCGACAGGATGCTTGACATGGGCTTTCTGCCTGACATCCAGCGCATCATCTCGAAGCTTCCGCCGGCGGAGATGACTGCTGAGGGCACGGCGACGCGGCAGACGATGTTCTTCTCCGCTACGCTCGGCGCGCAGATAATGAAGCTCGCGGGCGAGCTTGTCGTCAATCCCGTGAGCGTATCGGTGAGCCCGGATACGCCGACGGTCGACAAGATCAACCAGCGCGTCATGTTCGTCGAGAAGTCGAGCAAGGATGCGCTTCTCGTGCACATTCTCAAGACGCATCCCGAGTGGACCAAGACGATCGTCTTCGCACGCACCCGCCACGGCGCCGACAGGATCGAGCGCAAGCTTCTGCAGGCCGGCGTCGAAGCGAGCGCCATCCACTCCGACAAGACGCAGAACCAGCGCATGAGGGCTCTCAAGGGCTTCAAGGAGGGACGCGTCAAAGTGCTTGTCGCGACCGACATCGCCAGCAGGGGCATAGACGTTCCGAGCGTCAGCCTCGTCGTCAACATGGAACTTCCCATGGAGACCGAGAGCTACATCCACCGCATCGGCAGGACGGCCCGCGCCGGCGAAAGCGGATGCGCGGTGAGTTTCGTCTCATGCGAGGAGTCTGGACTTCTGAGGGCGGTGGAGAGGCTCATCAAGAAGACGATCGACACCGACCGCGACCAGCCTTTCCACAGCGAGGCCGCGGAGGCAAAGTGCGGCAGAGGCAGGGACGGGCTTCCTACCGCCCCGTGGATATCAAGGGCTTCCCGGCCCCCAAAGGGCGCGGGCGAGCGCCAGGGCCCGGGGGGCCATCCGAAGCCGGGCGGCGGCGTCTGGATGAAGAAGGAGAAGAAGTTCAAGCATCCCGCCAACAAGGGCAAAGGCGGGAAACGCGTCAATTTCCAAGGCCGCCGCCAACCCGACTTCGGCAGAGGATAAACAGCGCTCCGCAAACGGAAGGCTGGGCGTAATTTTACTGTTGCCAAGGGGGCGCAAATGGTGTATACTTCTTGCGTTCGTTCAAGGAAAGGCTGGTGACGGATATGGTTGATTATACAAAGAGATTCGGTGATATGGGCGGGGCCGAGGCGGCGGTTGGAGTTACGGCCGTTTCGTCGGTGTTCCGCCAGGTCTACGGCTGGATGTGCGCAGGCCTTGCGGCTTCCGCGGCCGTAGCGTGGTATACTGCCGCGAGCGGGCTATATATGCATATTCTTGCAGGTCCAGGGCCGATAATCTGCATAGTCGCCGAGCTTGCCCTCGTCTTCTTCCTTAGCGCCAGGGCTATGAAGCTCTCGCCATTCGCCGCGATACTTACGTTCATGCTCTTCGCCGCAGTGAACGGGCTTACGCTCTCGACGGTGCTTCTCATCTACGGAATGGATGTAATCGCCAAAACGTTCCTCGTCACGGCCGGAATGTTCGGCGGGCTTGCGGTGTACGGAACGGTCACGAGAAGCGATCTCTCCGGGATCGGCTCCATCTGCTCGATGGCCCTCTGGGGAATAATCCTCATGGCGATAATCCATCTATTCTTCCCGTTCTCGTCCGGCATTGAGGCCGCCATCACTATAATCGGCATCGTCGTATTCTGCGGGCTTACGATGTACGACTCGCAGAGGATAAGGCTTCTTTCCGAGTCGGCGATCACCGGGGCGGACGTCACCCGCGTCGGCATCCTCGGCGCGCTCAGCCTCTACCTCGACTTCGTGAACCTCTTCCTCTACCTCTTGAGGTTCATGGGTGGCCGTAGCCGCGACTGACGGGGGAGCCGATGTCATTTGCCAAACGTTGCATCGTCACGGGCGGAGCGGGGTTCATAGGCTCCGAGCTTGCAAGGCGTCTTATAAAGGATACGGGCGCGACAGTGCTTGTCGTCGACAAGCTCACGTATGCCGGCAACCTCGAGTCCCTCAAGGAGGTCTCTTCATCGGACCGCTATTCGTTCCTCAAGGCCGACATATGCGACCAGGCCGCCATGGACGGCGCGTTTTCCGATTTCAGGCCAGATACGATCTTCCACCTCGCCGCCGAATCGCACGTCGACCGTTCGATTGACGGCCCGGGCGAGTTCATAAGAACGAACGTCACCGGAACGGCGACGCTCCTCCAGGCGGCGCTTAAGTACTGGCGTGGTCTAGACGCCCAGGCCCGGGCTGCGTTCCGTTTCCAGCACATCTCGACGGATGAGGTTTACGGGTCGCTTGGCGCGGAAGGGTACTTTACCGAGAAGACGCCGTATAGCCCCCATTCGCCGTATTCCGCATCGAAGGCGGCGAGCGACCATCTCGTACGGGCGTGGCACGATACGTACGGCCTGCCGACTCTTATCACCAACTGCTCCAACAACTACGGGCCGTACCATTTTCCGGAGAAGCTGATTCCGCTCGTAATCCTGAACGCGCTCGAATTGAAGCCTCTGCCCGTCTACGGCGCAGGCGCTAACATCCGCGACTGGCTTCACGTCTCCGACCACGCCTCGGCGCTCATGCTTGTGAATGAAAAGGGCGTTCCGGGCGAAACGTACAACGTGGGCGGCCACAACGAGCGCACCAACCTTGAGGTGGTGAGGACCATCTGCCGCATTCTCGACGGTTTGAGGCCGCGCGCTGACGGCGAGAGCTACGAGCGGCTTATAACGTTCGTCGCCGACAGGCCCGGGCACGATCTCAGGTATGCGATCGACCCTTCGAAGCTTATGGGTGAACTTGGGTGGAAGCCAAAGTACACGTTCGAGACGGGCATACGTGAAACAGTCGAGTGGTACCTTGCGAACGACTGGTGGTGGCGCCCGATACGCGAGGGCAGGTACTCGGGCGAGCGTCTTGGAAGAGGCTGAGAAGTGAAAGGGGCTGAGAACGTGGCGCAGCGCAGGATCGAGCGTCTTCTTGTAATTGCAGGCGCGGGCGACTATCCGCGGTTCGTGGTGGAAGGAGCGCGCAAGGCTGGCGTCCCCACCGTCGATGTCGTGAACGTCCTGGGCTCTACGGCCCGTGCAACGCGCCGTGCGGGCGACAGGGTGATCCCTTTCAGCGTGGGCAAGACTGCAAGCGGCATAAAGATGCTTTCGTCGCTCGGATACGACGGCGCGATAATGGCCGGGCAGATAAATCCGCTTTCGCTTTTCAGGACGAGGTTCGAGAAGCAGGTTCTCGAATGGCTCAAGGCGATGCCCGCGAAGAACGCGCATTCGATCTACGGGAAGGTCGTGGATGAGTTCACCAAGGCGGGGCTTGAGATACTGCCGGCGAGCTCGTACATGGACGAGCACTGCCCAGGGGAAGGGCTCCTTTCCGCCCGCGAACCCACGGAACGCGAAATGGCCGACATACGTCATGCCTCAAAGGTTGCACGCGACATCGGCCGGCATGATGTCGGGCAGACTGTTCTCGTAAAGGAGGGGATGGTCGTCGCGGTGGAGGCCTTCGAGGGGACCAACGCCGCCATCAAGCGCGGCGGCAGGCTCGGCGGCAAGGGGGCTGTCGTATTCAAGGCCGCCCGCGAGGGCCACGACATGCGCTTTGACATCCCGGTGGTTGGCCTCAAGACGCTCAAGGTGATGAAGAGTGCAGGGGTGAGCGCGCTTGCCTTTCAGGCGGGGCGGCTCATCCTTCTCGATGCGCCTCGCGTCATAGACTACGCCAACCGCCATTCGATCGCCATCGTCGGCGTAAAGACCGACCTCCCGCCCGCACCGCTAAGGCCATAATCGGTTCTCGCTCCGCAAGTAGCGACGGCCGCTTCAGGGTGAAAGTGAGAGGAGTGGCGCAGTTTGGGGAAGCACGCTGCACAATGCTCCTCGTCCGTGACCCTCACCTCCGGTTGTTTTTCGCGCTCCCATCCCTGAAGGGCGATTGGGTCGCGCGAAAAACAATCCTCGGTGTTTCCCGGACGAGGACATTGCCTCCGCTTGCGTTTCACACCAAACTGCTGCCTTTATGCGACTTTGGATGGAAGCGGCAGCACCCTTGCTCCGCTCGGGGGGGAAGGAGGCATAAACGGGGAAGCGAGAAGATGCCGCGGGCCAATTTTCGTGGTCCGCCGTAGGCGCTAATGCGAGTCAGTGCGAAAGTGAGGCTCATGGGATCGCGCTTGCGCGATTACCCGCACACCAATTTTAGTGGTCCGCGCCGCTTGCGCTAGCGAATTTGCAATTGGAAAACTTGACTTTTGCGCCGCGATTTGGTAAAATTATCAGAGATGTTGACCCCAGTTGGGCCAAATAAGGAGCAAAAGATGAATATTAGAGCAATTGGTACGTTAGCCGCCGCCCTGGCCGTCGCCGGATGCTGCGACAAGTGCAAAGTGGATGAGGCCGAGAAGCCTGCCGAGCCCCAGGCCGAGGTAGAGGTCGCGGGCACCGAAGCGGCTGCCCACGCAGAAGCGGCCGCCCCCGCAGAGGCTGCGGCTCCCGCCGAGGATGCGACTGTCGCAAACATAGTTCCGCTCACCGATGCAGAGGCCGCAACCGTCGCCGTCAAGGTAGGCGACCGCACGATCACGCGCGGCGAGATCGATGCCGACGTGATGCTCGTTCTCAAGCCGAACCTTTCCAGGATCCCGGCCGATCAGATCGAAGAGGCACGCAGCACACTTTCCAAGCGCGTGGCGATGCAGTTCGTCCAGAAGGCCGTGATGCTCAACCATGCGGCCGACATCGGCGTCAAGGCCACCGAGGAGGACATTGCAGCGGCCAAGGCTGAGATACTCGAGAACGCCCCAGGCAAGCCCGCCTCGTTCGAGGCGTTCGTCGCAACGCTGCCCGTCACTCCCGAGCGCGTCGAGCGCGACATCGCCGACCAGGTGACCGTCAGGAATCTCATAATGAAGCTCGAGAAGATGGCTGAGGCGTCCGCCGCGCCGTCCGACGAGGAGGTCGAAAAGGCGCTCGCGGATATCGAGAGCCAGTTTGTCGAGGCCGCCAAGACGTCTCTTGAGGCCGAGGCCGCGATCAAGGTCATCAAGGGCAAGCTCGACGCCGATCCTACGCAGTTTGAGGCCCTCGCCAAGGAGTTCAGCGATTGCCCCAGCGGCCAGAGGGGCGGCGATCTCGGCGCGTTCCCGCGCGGGCAGATGGTCCCCGAATTCGAAGCTGCCGCGTTCAGCCTCGAGCCCGGCGTCATATCCGAGCCTGTCAGGACTTCCTACGGCTGGCACATCATCAAGGTTCTTGAGAAGATCCCCGCCACCGAGGCTACGGGCGAGACGCCTGCCGCCCCCGAGAAGGTCCGCGCCCTGCATATCCTCAAGCTCGCCCGCGAGCCGCAGCCCAAGCCCACCCGCGAGGAGGTCGTCAAGGGCCTTACGCAGGAGGCCGCCCTTGAGAAGCTTGACGTCTACATGAGGAACGTCATCAAGAGCATGAAGATCGAGAGCGAGATCTATCCCGAGCTCGTGCCCTCGTTTGACGACGAACCCCCGGCCGGCGAGCCCGAGCTCGCCCCCGAGACGGCGCCGGAAGCGGCACCTGAAGCGGTCTCCGAGGCTGCGGAGGAAGCCGCTGCCGAGGCAGTCCCAGAGGTTGCCCCTGAAGCGGCCCCCGAGGCGCCGGCAGCTGAATGATGTAATAGCAAAACCCCGGCCGACCGCAACTGGCCGGGGTTAAGAGTGAAGAGGCCAGGACGATGACAGCGACCATTACAATGCACGACCATCGAAGCCTGTTCCGCCAGTTCCTGGGTGGGGCCTACGATGCGATTCTTATAACGGATCCCAATGGGCACCTCCTTATGGTCAACCCCCGCGCCACTGAGTATTTCGGCTACGAGCAGGAGGAGATCGAAGACAGGCCCGTCTCCACTCTTATTCCCGGCGTAACGCCGGCAGTCGTGCAGCGTATACGCCAGGGGCTTTCCGAGCAGCGTCACATGATGATCGACGCGAACTGCCTGCGCAAGGATGCGTCCAAGTTCCCGGCCGAAGTGTCGGTTTCCGTGATCGACCTCGTCAATCCCGGCGATCTCGTCTTCACCGTGCGCAGCACCGAGCGCCGGCGCAACGTGATGCAGATGCTCAGGTCCAAGGAGTGCGTGTTCGATCTCTCGCAGGCGGCCCTTTTCACATGCGACGCAGACGGGGCCTTCCGCATCGTCAACTCCAGCTTCAATGAGCTCTTCGGCCTCGCCGAAGGTGAGGCGCAGAAGAAGTCGTTCATCGACCTTTTCGACGACGATCCTCTTCCCGGTCTTTTCCGCGATGCGCTTGAAAAGGGCGAGCAGGGCAGCGTCAGGCTGACCGTCCCCGCCGACGACGGCGAGGAGACGCTCGACATCCGCATCGGGCCGGACCGTAGCGGCAAGAAGATCGTAGGCGTCGCCGGAAGCGTGATTAGGGTATGATCCGTTCAGTCGAGTCCTTTGCCGCAGGACGCGCCGATTCAGGCAGGACGCTGCAGGACTTCCTGGCTGCAAGGCTCGGGGTGAGCAAGCGCGCCGCCAAGGCCGCCATTGACGCCAAATCCGTCTGGGTTAACCGCAAGTGCGTCTGGATGGCGCGTCATACGCTCGAAAACGGCGATCTGGTAGAGGTGCCGAAGTCGCTCCTGCAGCAGGGCAAAGCCGCCAAGACGGCGTCTGGCCGTTCAGCGGCGGCAACCAGCAGCGCTACCAGAAGCCATATACGCATCCTTGTGGAGACGCCTGATTTTCTCGTCTGCGACAAGCCGTCCGGAACCGTGAGCTCCGGCGACGGCGCAAGCGTCGAAAGCATCCTAAGGGCCCAGACAGGAATCGAGACTCTCCAGGCCGTCCACCGGCTCGACCGCGATACGACCGGTTGCATGATTCTCGCGAAGACGGCCGAAGCGTTCGAAAAGGCCGTCGAGGTTTTCAAGACCCACAGCGTGAAGAAACAGTACGTCGCTATAGTCGCGGGCCGCTTCCCGTACCGCTTCCATACGATCGACGCCCAGCTTGACGGGCAGAACGCCCTGAGCCATGTCGCTCTCCAGGCGGCAGGGGACGATGCGAGCTTCCTCAAGGTATCGATAACTACAGGCCGTACTCACCAGATAAGGCGCCACCTTGCGGGGATACGCTTCCCGGTGATAGGCGACAGGACCTTTGGTCTCAAGCGGGCCCGCGACGCGCGCATGATGGCCGTTCCGCGCCAGATGCTGCACGCATCGTCGGTCGAACTCCCCGATCCTATGAGAAGGGGCGAGACCTTGAAGGCCCATTCGCCTCTGCCGGCCGATTTCCGCGCGGCGCTCAAACTTTTCGGCATGGGGAAGTGAGCCGTTTCCATGGGCAGGGCCGCGCTTTTCATGGAAGACCCCATGTGGGCGGCCACCGTCCCGGAGGAGAAGGGGCAGGCCCGCAAGAGAAGCCTGCCGTCGCATTCCGACTGCACGCAGATCGACGTTGATGGGGCCGCGTCCCATCTTATGCCGGGCGGAACGCTCGGGATCGGGTTCGGCGGATACGAGATGCGCCCCGGGCAGATCGACATGCTCAAGGCCGTCGCTCGCGCGTTCAACGCCCGCAAACACCTTATGATCGAGGCCGGAACCGGTGTCGGCAAGAGCCTCGCATACCTTGTGCCGGGCGCGATATGGAGCTATGTGAACGACACTCCGACCGTGATCTCTACCGCGACGCGCAATCTCCAGAGCCAGCTCGTAGGGCAGGATCTTCCAAGGGCCGCGAAGGCGGTCGAATCCTCCAGCGTATATTCCCCGGAGCGCCCGTTCAGGGCGGCCGTTCTAAAGGGAAGGGCGAACTACCTCTGTCTCCACGCCGTCGAGGAGATGAACCATGAAGGCTACTACGCCCTCGATCCGGCAGAGCGCGTCGAGATGGACGCTTTTGTCGACTGGTTCCATTCCACGGAGGACGGCGATCTCGACTCTTCGCCGTTCCAGCTTCTTAAGCCGAAGCTCTCCTCCAGCGGGGAGGACTGCCTTGGGAGGCGCTGCCCGTACAGAAGCCGCTGTTTTGTGATGCGCGCGCGCCAGAAGGCATCGGCCGCCGACGTGATAGTGGTGAACCACGCACTTGCCCTCACCGATGCGGCGAATCCCGGTGCCGACATACTGCCGCCGTACGGAAGGATTGTCTTCGACGAAGCGCACAATCTCGAGGATGTCGCGACAGACGTCTTCAGCATCGAGTTTTCAAGGAAAAGCCTTGAGTCGCTTCTTTCCCGCCTAGTCAAACCCGGGCGCGGCGCCAGGCGCGAGAGGGGGATCGTCGGCAAGCTGGAGCGCCTTTTCAGGACGGGTGCGTTCGCGGGTTTCCGCCGTGCAGGAGAGATGAAGGAGACGGTCCTCAAGATCCGCATCGCCCGCTCACAGGCTCTCGAGTGCGGCAATGCGCTTCTCGAGGAGGCCCGCAAACTTTTCGCGCCGCTGCCCCAGGCCGAAGTGATCCGCTACAAGTTCCAGGAGGTGCGCCAGTACTCGGTCAGCGGGATCTTCGCCCCGTACCGCGAGATGGAGTGGGACGAAGAGGCGCTGTCGGCGAAGCGCGACTCGTTCGAGGCTGCGCTCGCCTCTCTTGCAAAGCTTCTTACCGAGCTTGCAGACATGCTTGCTGAGGTGCGCGAGAGCGATGGCGAGTGCGCGAACCCCGATCTCGTATCCCAGCTCAAGGCGATGCCCGACGAGATCGCCTCGTACATGCTCGATACGGCGTTCGTCCTTTCTGGCGAAGGTGATGAAAGCGTCTTCTGGGCAAGGCGCGAGCGTGGAAGGAAGGGAGGTGTCTCGCTCACTGCCGCGCCCCTTTCCGTTGCCGACAGGCTCAACAAGCTCTTCCTCGGCTCCAAGGACAGCGTCGTCATGTGCAGCGCGACCTTGAAGGTGTCGGGGCGCTTCGACTACATGGGCGGGAGGCTTGGGTTTGCCCTGGCGGACCTTTCGCGCGTTGATGCGCTCACGGCTGAAAGCCCGTTCGACTACTTTAGGCAGACTCTCGCGCTTGCAGCTTCGTTCCTTCCCGATCCTGCAGCAGGCGTGGAGACGTATTCCGCCTCGCTTGCGCCGTTTCTCAAAGAGGTGTTCACCATAACCAAAGGGCGTGGGCTCGTCCTTTTCACGTCCTATGACATGATGAACCGCGTCGCCGATCTGGCAAGGCCGCTTTTCTCCTTTGCGGGGCTCAATCTGATCGTGCAGGGGGAATCGCATTCGCGCGAGGCCATGGTGGCGGAGCTTAAGGCAACCGGCGGGGAAGGGACGGTTCTTTTCGGAAGCCAGAGCTTCTGGGAGGGTGTGGATGTACCAGGGGATGCGCTTAGTTGCGTCGTGATTGCGCGCATACCTTTCCCGCAGGTGGGCGAACCGATAGTCGAGGCGCGCTGCGACATGTTGAAGCGCGAGGGCGAAAGTCCGTTCTGGAGCTATTTCCTGCCAGAGGCCGTGATAAAGTTCAGGCAGGGTTTTGGGAGGCTTGTCCGCACGAAATCGGATACGGGCGTAGTCATAGTGGCGGATCCGCGCATGACGACAAAGGGGTATGGGTCGTACCTTAAAAAGAGCATTCCTGCCTCGATGCACACGGTCGACACTCAGGAGAATCTCCTCTCCCGCATCCGCGATTTCTTCTCAACACCCCTGGATTGACTAGTGGCCAGGCTCCAACTCGGTCTCAAGAGGCAATTTTGTTGGATTGGCTTGGCATGCGCGATTGAAATTCGCGGCTTTCCGGCCCTTTGTCGACACGGCGAGCGCTCGGGCCCGTAAGTTTATTGGTTGAGAAAGTTTCTCGAGCCCTCGCTCAGATTCGCCTTCGCCAAGAGAGTTGGTTCCAATGCGTAAGTGCCGCACCGGCTCGGCGAAACGTCGCCGTGTCGAAAAGGCCTGCAAGCCTTGTGGGACTTGAATTCGACTGCGACTAATCTCAAGCCAGGCTTAACCACCAATAATCCGCTTGAATGCCACTTGCCGATTCGCTTCACTTTCCACTTGAGAATCCGGATGGATTTTGGTAAAATGGCGGCAGAATGAAGCGAGAGATCGAGAAGCGGTGGGCGCCATTGGGGGCGTATGCTATGCCCGAGGGCACGAACTCCTTTGCGTTCGAGATTGCCCAGGGCGACGTCCGCGAGCCTGTGCGCCGCCACTTCCTCGACGCCCTTGGCGGCATCGGTTTCTTCCGCTTCGGCATGGACTTCGACTCCGACGGCGACGGCCTAGCGGACGCCATCGAGACGCTCTGGACCATGACCGATCCGCAGGCCGTGGACAGCGACTTCGACGGCCTCACCGACGGCGAGGAGTTCGAGCTCGGCTCTAACCCTCTGGCTTTCGATACCGACGGCGACGGGGTCGGTGACGGTGACGAGTTGGCATCTGGCTCGAACCCGCGCAGGGCGGATTCCGATCGGGATGGTCTTCCCGATGCGCAGGAGCTGGGGACCATGGCTGCTCTGGCAGGAGATGACTTCATGTGGTTCGATATGTCTGGAGGAACGGATCTTCTCGCCTCAAGTTCGACCGAGGATGAGAGAACATGGCAGATTGCGCTCCCGCAGAACGCTGTCGTAAATGATGTGTGCCATACGAACGCCCTTGTATGCATGAATGGTGTGGTCCATCTGCTCTGTCCGACAAATTCCGGTGGAACGCATTATTCCGGCTACAGCTATTCCAACCTGGACAGCTGCGAATGGAGCGCAATGCATGTCACGGTTGCACTCTGCAATTCTGATCTCTATGCCCGTAGGACGGAATGGGGCAGCAGGATATTGTATGGAAGCATCGAATCCGGAGGACGGACCTTTGGAGTCGTGGAGTATCGAAATATCGGCCTGTACTCGCTGCGCAACGCGGCCTCGAACGAATTGATGACGTGTCAGATGATAATCCCGTCCGATGAAACGAACACGGTGTACGTCAGCTATCTTTGCGCGTCTAACGCATTCCGTTCGGCGGACGTGCTGGCCGGCGTCCAGTGCGGCGGGATCCCGTCCTCCAGGGCCGGGGAGCTGTACTACAACCTCACCTGGTCTGCGGGCGAAGGTTTCCCGGAGGACGGACTGACGGTGAGATACCGTTTCGGGACGGGCACCGACCCGTCAATGGCGGATACCGACGGAGACGGGCTTTCGGATCTGGCGGAGGTGAGCATTTGGCATACAAGCCCGTTCGAGGCCGATACGGACGGTGACGGGGCATTGGATGGCATTGAGGTGTCTGCCGGAACCGATCCTTCCCTCGCCGACACGGACGGCGACGGGATGCCGGACGGATGGGAGCTTGCCGCCGGGCTCGACCCTGTGGCGGCTGATGCGGGGCTCGATGCGGATGGGGACGGCGTAACGAACATCGCCGAATTTACCGCAGGGACCGACCCGCTGGACCGGGACACGGATTCCGACGGGCTTGAGGACCGGGATGAGATCGGCTGGTGGGAGTATGCAGGGAGCCTGCCGTCCCTTGACGCCTCCGGGGGGACCAACCTGCTCTCCGCATCGCAGTCGTACGACAGCGAGGAGTTCGTGGTGCCGCTGCCTTTCCCCGTCATGTGCGCCGGGTATCTGCACACAAACGCCACCGTATGCCTCGACGGCGCGCTTGGGCTGATGTCCGCAAGGTCGGCGGGCGCGTTTTCGGTATCCTCCAACAACAGGGACCTTTCCTCCCAGTCCCTGAGCAGCCATCATACGGCGGTGGCGGCATACTGGGATGACCTTTATGCAAAGGCCGGAGGCGGATCGCAGATAATGGTGGCCGACGTCACCGCAGACGGCATGCGGTACGCGGTTGTGGAATACTCGTGCATGCGGCTCTACGAGCGCAGGAACGATGCATCGGCCACCGGCACGTTCCAGATCGTGATTCCGCAGTCCGAAACGAATACCGTCTATGTGCGCTACATGGACATGTCCTCCGCGTTCGACGGTTCGTCGGCGAGCATCGGCGCGCAGCTGCCCGGCATGGAGAGGGCTTTCGCCGTCGCCTGCGACATGCAGGGGTCGGTCACGAACGGAATGGTGATAGCCTACCACTTCGGAGCGGGCGGGAGGGCGCTTACTGCGGATACCGACGGGGACGGAATGGACGACGGCCAGGAGGCGGCGGCAGGCACAAGCCCGCGTTTCGCGGACATGGACGGGGACGGCCTCCCCGATCCATGGGAGCACCTGTACGGACTCGATCCCCGTTCGGCGGCGGGCGGCGACGGGGTGGACGGCGATCCGGACGGCGACCATCTCACGAACTCCGGGGAATTGGCCTACGGTACGGATCCCTGCTCGCCTGACACCGATTCGGACGGACTGCCGGACGGCGGTGAGACGGGGTTCATCTGCCCGACCAACGCCGTGCCGTGGCTGGCGTTCGATTGGAGCGACGACATCACGGCGGTCCTGACGTCCGCAAACCGGCGCTGCGTGGACATCCCGACGCCAGTGCCGATGTCCATCCAGTGCGAGACGGTCACGAACATGACCATCTCCGCAAACGGCATACTGTTCCTCAACCGCGCGGGATACGCAAACCCGGGCGATTCCACGACAACCGAAGACTTCATCCAGGAGATCGACGCGGATGCTCTGGTCCTTGCGCCGTATCTCCAGTACACCCGCATCCGCGACGACATCCCCGGCATCGAGACCGCCGTGAAGGTCGGCACGGCTACGCATGGCGGGACCGGGTATCTTCTTGTCGAGTACGACAACGTATACGGCGACATGTCTACATGGCGGACGAACGCGATATCATTCCAGCTCTCCATGCCCACCAACAGTCCGCGCAGCGCCTACGTCCGCTACAGGGACATGCTTCATGGCGACATGTCCGGCGGCAGCGCCTCCATAGGGATGCAGACGTTCGACGGGATGCGGCTGCATCCCTACTGCCGCAGGGAGACCGGGAAGGTCTGGAATGATCTGTGCCTGGAATTCGCCTTCGGGGCGAATACGGATCCTCTTGCGGCGGATACGGACGGTGACGGGCTGACGGATGGCGCGGAGCTTGACGTATACGGCAGCGATCCCCGGTTCGCCGATAGGGATGGGGATGGGTTGGCGGACCCGGCGGAGCATGCGGCGGGCACTGCATGGAACAATCCAGACACCGACGGGGACGGGCTTCTCGACGGATGGGAGCTCGCCAACGGCTTCAATCCGCTTTCGGCGCCGAATTGCGGCGAGGCCGGCGCTGACGCCGACGGGGACGGGCTGACGAACATGCAGGAGCAGGCCGCCGGGAGCGATCCTTTGAGCTCCGATACCGACGGCGACGGGTATGCGGACGCGCAGGAGCTCCAGAGAGGAACGGATGTGACCAGGGCGGATACGGACGGTGACGGGTTGAACGACTGGCAGGAGGTGTCTGCCGGCGGCGATCCGCTCGATTTCGACAAGGACAGGGATGGCATGCCGGACGGCTGGGAGGTGGCCGGCGGTCTCAGCCCCGTGTCCACCAACGGAGTGAATGGCGCATACGGCGACTGCGACGGTGACGGCCTCATGAACCTGGATGAATATCTCAACGGTACGGACCCCAATCTCGCCGACACGGACGGCGACGGGGTTTCAGATGCCGTCGAGGTCGCCAACGGCTCCGATCCGAACGACGCCTCCGACGGCGGCCAGGCCCCTGACGCCGGCAGATTCAGGGATATCGTGTTCAATGTGGGCGGCGACCTGGCTGCCTGGGAGATGACTGTGGAGGGTCTTGGTCCGGACGACATGCGCACGCGCAGGCTCAGCATGGTCCAACCGAACTCGCCCTGTACGGCTGCGCTTGGGATGCGGAAGGGCAACGCCTACAGGATTTCGCTGCGCTGGCTCAACTGCGATGGGCACAACGACGAGCAGGCGCCATGGTACTGCTGGTTCGCAAGGCTGGACGGAAAGCCGTCAACCCAGTCGTATCCAAACTATTCGGACAGGCGCCGGACCGGGAACGAGGTGATTGTTGGCGACGGATGGATAGCCGACAATGAGGACGGACTGCTGACAACCCACGCCCATGAATGCACAAGGTTGCTGGACGGCAGCTTTGGCGGCGGCAACATCGCCGGGGGGCTGACTGCCATGCTGTACGTCCTTGACGATCCGAAGCCCGTGCCTGACTACGACCGCAACGGCGCCATAGACGATGGCGACAAGGCAAAGGCGGAACGGAACGAAACTCTGCATTTCTGGATAAACGACGACGAGGACCACGATGCGACATACGGCAAGTACGCCGAATCCCCGGATGTTGACATCCCCGGCGCGCGCTATGGCGCATGGGAGTTCGATCTGCGCGACCCGGACTGGTCCGATGCCAATGTTAACGGATACCGCGACCTGATCGACTTCACCCCGGTGTTAATGGACGTCTCGACAATACAGATGCTGCCTGAGAAGATCAGGGTGGAACTAAAATTCAGGCTCCGCCATGATTCCAAAGCCGTGAACGTGGTGTGGACGGCGATAGACAAGGACTCGGTCGGTTCGTTCCAGAGGGATGCCGTGAACTGCTGCGGCCGCGATCTGGATGAGGCGTCCCATGAAGCCTGTGTGGAGCAGGTCAAGTCCGTCGGCACCGTTGTGCCGGATGCCCTTTCCGCGCAGATGAAGGCGGCGCCTGACAGCAAGGGGGTCGTTTTCATCGAAGGGCGACTGCCCGTTGATGCGCCGCTTGAACTCGACATATGCTACGGAGACGACATTGTGGTTGCGACGGGTGAGCTGCCGTTGCACCTTTCCTCCGTTGAGGCGATGTACTGGTTCTATTCGCTGCACGGTGCGGAGGATGTAGATTACTTTAACTTGCCGAATCAATACACGCCCGGAAACCTCATGGACAACCCCAAGGATCGCGATGTGTTCTTTACGCACGGATTCAATGTCAGTGCGGAGGAGGCGAGGGCTTGGGGATCTGAAGTGTTCAAGCGCCTCTGGCAGTCCGGTTCGGATGCACGTTTCCACATGGTGGCGTGGCCGGGGAACTACCATTGGACCGGGGATTGGGCAAACGGGTTTCACTACCAGCGAGATGTCTACCAGGCGCTCAAGTCGGCAAATGCGTTCAAGCGGCTTGTGGAGCGGGAGCAGGGGGATTCGTCGAACAGAGTCGTAATGGCGCAGTCGCTCGGAAATATGATGGTCTGCGAGGCGTTCCGGCAGAGGCTTGAAGCAGATCAGTACTTCATGTTCGATGCTGCAATCGCGTCGGAGGCGATTGATGCCGCCTATCAGGATGATTCCCAGTCGACCCGGGCGAAGTACGTGCCTTCAGACTGGGCAGACTACCACCCGATGTCATGGGCGGCCAACTGGTACAGGTGGTTTACAAATGATGTCACTGATGCTCGCGGCAAGATGGGCTGGCCCGATTACTTTAAGGGTGCCCTTGCGAATGTCGTGAATGTGTACAATTATTATTCGTCTGGTGATCCTGTCTTTATGGAAAGCGCGACAGTTCCGGATGTTATTACAGGCGTTTTCCACTGGCCCACGCTTGGATGGTCGTGGTGGCCACCTGGGCCAACGGTGCATTGGGAGATAACAGCTGAGGCAAACTGCTGGCAGAAACAGGAGACGCATAAAGGCGTTGAGCCAATCGCCGGCAATTTGAGAGGCGGATGGGGATTCTACTGGTGGATGGAATCAAATGGAGGAGACGAATGCCCCGTGTACTATTCAGCGGTAACCACAAGCGTCATGGTGGCCAATGGTTCGATTACCAACAACCCCGTATTCTACTATCCGGGGACGCAGATGGACAATCGGAACGCCACACAGGACAACATTTGGTTTGCGCTTGCAGAGTACGTACCGGCCATCTCGTCGCCTGTTGGTGGGAATTCTGTTGGTAATGATGTTGCCGAAAACATTGATATGAACGATGATTCAAATGATGGGATTTTGCGTCCTAATGGGTGGGGACGAAACAGCGGCGTCTATGGCACAAGCTGGTTCCACTCAGACATGAAAGACATGGCGTATTTCTATGTTTATCCACTCTACGACGGACTAAAAACGAAAGGAAACCTCAAATGAAAAGCACAATCGTTATGCTCTTCTTCGCATTCCCGCTGATTCTGAATGCAGTAGGGCCAAGCGCTGAAGAGTTGGCCTTGGCAAAGGCACGCAATAGTGGTGCAGAGGCAAAAGAATATCTCCGCGTGGTAGATCAAGACGGCGTGCCGGTTTTCGGGGCAAAAATTGATGGAGGGTTGCAAACGGGAGGTGGTTATAACGACTACACTCCTATCAGAGGTGCAACAGACACAAACGGCGAGTTTGTAGTGCAAGGAAAGTGTACGAATAGAATCAGATGTGGCATAACAAAGGAAGGCTACTATGCGTCTGAATTCGTATTGCCGAACTATGCCTATAGGCATACATTCAAAGATGGTAAATGGCAACCTTATGGTTCGCAGCACACAGTTGTACTCAAGAAAATAATCGCTCCGGTCGATCTGACCCATCCAAATCCACAAAGGCGTCAAAATCCCGATGTGAGTGCGTGGCATGGATACGATTTAGAACAATGTGAATGGCTGCCACCATATGGATGTGGAAGACATGCCGATATGCTTGTTCGAATTACAACTAACTTCGTCGATTCACACGACTTTAAAGTCTCTATGGAGATTTCGTTTACTAACAATCCATTTGCCGGAGCATATCTGTTGAAGAAAGACCCGTGTTCTGAGATGAAATCAATATACAAAGCAGATACAAATGCTGAATATAAGACGTCATTTGAATATCTGCATGAAGAGCATCCGATAATACATCGGGAACCTATTGTGTATGTGCAAGGTGTGAATAAAACAGACACTAGACTTGACAGGGATTCATATCTTGTATTTCGAACTCGGACAAAGATTGACCGTGATGGCAATTTGGAGTCCGCCCATTATGGCAAAATATATGGTCCTTGGGAAATCTTTCGTGCCATGCATGCATATGGAGTATATTTTAATCCTGAGCCAAATAATAATAATCTTGAAGACATAGAGACCGCGGAGCATTCTTGCATGTTGCAGCGTCAGCGCGAAGAGCCTCCGTACAAGAAGAAACGCAAGTCTCTTTGGCCTTTTTGAGGACATTGAGGAGGAGAATGATCATGCCGAAGAACAAAACCCTTTCTGACGCCAAGAGTGCGAAGAACGACGAGTTCTACACGCAGTACGCCGACATCCAGAAGGAGGTGAACAATGGACGTATGTTTCACGAACAATCCATTTGCGGGGGCATATACATGTAAAAAGAAGACAGATTCTGTTCTGTCTTGGGATGGATATGTCGATGCCGACAAGAACTTTGCGACGATGTTCAGATATACTTTTGAGAGGAGACCAGATGGGGTTCGAATAGTCGATACCCTGCCTGAGGACTCTTATATGGTGTTCCGCACGCGCACGGAACCTGATGATAGCGGCAATCTCGTGGCGGCACATTATGGAGTCATTTCTGGCGCGTGGCTGCTGGGCAGTGAAACGATGCGTGTCGGTGATGCCTGTTTTAACATGTGTGCGAACGATGTTGGTATAGATGACGGTTATTATTTGAGGAAGGCTGTTGAAGGACTTGATGCAAAGTAGTGACGGACGATGTCGCGTACTTCTATATGTGTTCAGGTTCTACGAGCAACTTATGACAGCAGGAGGCTTTGTATGAAATTGCCAAGATTGTGCTTTGCAGCGTTTCTAATTATAGGTGTCTATACTGCGTCTTTTGCCGATTTAGCCACGCTTGGAGTGCTTGTTGTAGACGATGATGATGGTAGCCCAATAGAGGGAGTTGAGGTGCGCGGTGTATTCAGAATAAATTCAGGATGGATGGCATGGAAGGGTGCTGCTCTTCCAAACTTGGATACAGCATTTACAGATAAGGATGGACGATGCATGGTCAAAGGCACAACGAATTGCGGGATGGCTGGCGCTGCTGCAATATCTGTACCGCATGGATATTACGTGCCTAACTACGGGGAGAAAAGGAAATTCACCGGCAAGAACATTCTTGGAGTATGGCAGCCCAATGACCTTGTAGTGACGTTGAAGCTGCAACGGGTTGAATGCCCTATTCCGCTTTTCGTTAAACAGGTTGGCAGGCACGTCCCGCTTAATTCCCACAAGGATATATTCCCTTCTGGGGAGGATGTCATCCGGTTCGATTTCCTTAAGGGTGATTGGCTGCCGCCAGTCGGGGAAGGGGAGGTGGCCGATGTGGAATTCAAGCGTCTGCCAAGAGAGGATCTCGGGATAGGGGTAAATGGTGCAGGCATAACTGGGGAATCGTACAGGGATTCCATGTCCGTCAGATTCACCGGAGAGGGCAATGGCCTTGTGGAGATGCCCTGCATAGGATGCAATGCTCTTAAGATACGCACTGCGCCCGAAGATGGATATAACGAAGGCTACATGTGCTGGGACGGATATGACAGGAGCATGACAAGGGACTGCAGCTATGACAGGAACAGGTGTTTTGCGTTCAGAATCAGAACGGAAAGGGATGAATCAGGCAAGATCACCCGCGCGTATTACGGAAAGATCTATGGCGACATAAGCTTCCTCTACGAATACAGGCCAGGCGGCAAATCGATTCCCGTATCTGCGGTGAATATGCGCTACTATCTCAACCCTACTCCGCTTGACCGCAACCTGGAGTGGAACATGCACAATCTTTGCAAGACACCTGGTGATCTGCATAATCCTGAAAGATGATGCCTTAGGAGATGGCGGTATTGGCTTGGGGATTGTTTTGGGAAGGGATCAAAGGGATAAACGCGATAAAAGCGATAAATCCGAGTGAATGGACTTTGATTGGGCAAGAGCGATAATGAGGCACATAACGCGCCACGACATTTCGCATCAGCTGGCGCGTTCTTCGAGTTCGGCCCAACGCTCGACTGATTCCTCAAGGGAGGCCCTGAGCGGGGCGAGCCTTTCCGAAAGCTCCTTGGCCCGGGCCGGGTCTCGCGAGTAGAGGGAAGGGGACTGAAGCTCCTCCTCGATCGAGGCGATCTCCTTCTCAAGCGCTTCGATCTTGGCAGGAAGCGCGTCGAGTTCGCGCTGCTCCTTGTACGAAAGCTTCTTGGGCGCATTGGCGGCGGCATCCGGGATACTGGGGGCTCCACCGGGCTTCACGGATACGGCGCCGCCTTCTTCCGCCTCCTTGCGCGCAAGATGGCTCTTAAGATCGCGCGACGCCTCCTCATATCCGCCGGCGCTTTGGATTACGCTCCCGTCGCCCGTCAGCACGAAGCAGCTTGTGACGACATTGTCGAGAAAGGTCCTGTCGTGGCTTACAAGAAGTATCGTACCCTTGTACGACATCAGCTGCTCTTCAAGAAGCTCAAGGGTCTCGATGTCGAGATCGTTCGTCGGCTCGTCGAGGACAAGCAGGTTCCCGGGCTCGCGGAACCTCAAGGCGATCATGAGCCTTGCACGTTCGCCGCCTGAAAGCGCCTTTACTGGCGTTCTGGCGCGCTCCGGCGTGAAGAGGAAATCCTGAAGGTATCCGTAGACGTGGCGCTTGACGCCGCACACCGTAACCTCGTCGGTGTCCGAGGCGATGTTCTCGACAACCGTCTTCTCCGGATCGAGCCCCGCCCTCAGCTGGTCGAGAAAGGCCATCGAGACGCGCGAGCCTATTTTCACCGACCCTTCCTGGGGAGTAAGATCCCCTGTAAGGAGCTTTAAAAGCGTCGTCTTCCCCGAGCCGTTCGCGCCGACAAGTCCGATGCGCTCGCCTCTTAGGACAGTTGCTGTAAAATCCTTGATGACGGGCCGATCCGTCCCGGGATACGCGAAAGAGACGTTCTCGGCCTTCACGACCTGCACCCCGCCCTGGTCGGCCGCATCGAGGCGCAATGTGGCCGTGCCTGCCTGATGCCGCCTTGCGGCGAACTCCGCCCTCAACTTCTTGAGCGCCGCGACGCGCCCCTCGTTCCTCGTCGTCCTCGCCTTGACCCCGCGCCGTATCCACGCCTCCTCCACGGCGAGCTTCTTGGACTTCCTCTCCCAGTAGACGGCCTCGTCCGAGAGGAGATCGGCCTTGCGCTTGAGGAACGTGGCGTAGTCGCAGTTCCACCCGGCTAGCTCGCCCCTGTCGAGATCGAGGATCCGCGTTGCGACCCGTTGGAGGAACGCGCGGTCGTGCGTCACGAAGAGGCATGCGGCGCGGCTCCGCCTCAAGTACGCCTCTAGCCATTCGATCGTGGCGATATCGAGGTGGTTCGTAGGCTCGTCCAGAAGGAGGAGGTCGGGGTCGCTCGCAAGGGCGGCAGCTAGAAAGACGCGCCGCCTCATCCCGCCGGAAAGGCTGTTGAAGGGCGTTTCGGGCTTGAGCCCCAGCTGCGAGATGAACCTCGCCGACGCACCCTCGGTTATGCCGGAGACCTCGCCGACGCTTCCGGGCCTATCATGCGGAACGTCCTGCTCCAGATACGCTATCTTGAGCCCGGGCTTTGCGATTATCTCGCCGCTGTCGGGCTCGATCAGCCCCGCGATGACCTTGAGAAGGGTGGACTTGCCCTCGCCGTTCCTGCCGGTGACGGCGCTGCGCTCGCCAGGCGCGATCGAAAGCGACACCCCGTCCAGCACGGCGGGGCCGCCGAACTGCACGCTCAGATCGCGAAGTGAGATTATTGCCATGGCCGTATTATACCAGATTCTATTGCATTTTTCAAATTCGGGTTGCAAAGCCATGGGTGATTTTGGTATACTATACAACCGCTATGTCAGAACTAGAAGAAACAAATACGCTCCGCCTCGATTTCACGAAGCTGGAGAAGGTCGGCGCCCAGGTGTCCGAAACGCGCGCGAAAGGCCCCGAGTGCGATCCGGGGGTCATCCCCGTCGCCGTGCAGAACGCGGACACCAAAGAGGTCATCCTCGTCGCCTACACGAACGAGTTCGCCATGAAGGAGAGCTTCAGGCGGCGCAAGCTCATTCTCTGGTCCACGAGCCGCAACAAGCTGTGGTTCAAGGGCGAGACGAGCGGCGAGACGTTCGACCTCGTCGAGGCTTACGTCAACTGCGAGCAGAACTCGCTCCTGTACGTCGTCAGGCCCTGCAGGGGCGGCATCTGCCACACGAAGAACTCGGCCGGCGAGCCCCGCAACTGCTACTACAGGCGAATCGATTTCGACACCATGGAATTGACAAACGTCAATCCGTAAACAATCAAGGAGAAGGTTAAAATGGCGTTCATCATAGGTCTTCTGTATGTCGTGGAGGTTTTCGTTTGCCTCCTTCTTGCGTTCGCGGTCATGCTCCAGAAACCGAAAGAGGGTGGTCTCGGCGGCCTTGGCGGCGGCATGGGCGAAGCCGTGTTCGGCGCGGACGCGGGCAATGTCCTCGTGAAGGCGACGATAGTCCTCGGAACGGTGTTTCTCATCAATACGCTCGCCCTCGCGCGCCTTACATCGCAGCGCGGTTCCGCTAGCGTCATGGCGAGCGTCGCGGCCCCGGCGGCCGAGACTGCTCCCGTCCAGGCGCTTCCCGACGCGCTCCCCGACGTTCCCGCCGTCCCCGCAGGCGACGCGCAGTAACTTCCCATCAAGCAGGTTAAGGAGCGCTTGACATGGATATGGAAGCCTGGAAGGAAGTCGAGGCTGCGATAGCGGCCTCGAAGGGCACGACGATCAAGGATCTCTTCGCCGCCGACCCGGACCGTGCGCGCAAGTACACGCTCAAGGCGGCCGGCTGGATGCTCGACTACTCCAAGAACAGGCTCGACAGGAGGACCTTGAAGGCCCTCCTCGCGCTTGCCGAGGCGTCGAACCTCAAGTCCGAGATCGAGAGGATGTTCACCGGCGAGAAGATCAACGTCACCGAGAACCGCGCCGTTTTGCATACGGCCCTTCGCAACTGCGATCCCGAGGCCAAGGTCTTCGTGGACGGCGTTGACGTGATGCCCGCCGTGCGCGAGGTCCTCGCGAAGATGTCCGACTTCTCCGACAGGGTCAGGAAGGGCGTCCACCGCGGCTTCACCGGCAAGCGCATCAAGAACATCGTCAACATCGGCATCGGCGGCAGCGATCTCGGGCCCGTCATGGCTACGATCGCCCTCAAGCCCTACTCCAAGCGCTCGATAAGAAGCTTCTTCGTATCCAACGTCGACGCCACCCACATCGCCGAGACGCTTCGCGGCCTCAAGGCGGAAGAGACCCTCTTCATCGTCGCCTCCAAGACGTTCACCACGCAGGAGACGATGACGAACGCCCTCACCGCGCGCGACTGGCTCGTGCACGAGCTCAGAAGCGAAAAGGCCGTCGCCAACCACTTCGTCGCCGTATCCACGAACGCCGAGGAGGTCTCCAAATTCGGCATCGACACGGCGAACATGTTCGGGTTCTGGGACTGGGTCGGCGGCCGCTATTCGCTCCCAAGCGCGATCGGCCTCTCGCTCATGCTCTCCATCGGCCCCGCCAATTTCAGGAAGCTCCTCAAGGGCTACTGGAAGATGGACACGCACTTCAGGACGGCGAAGTTCGAGAGGAACATGCCCGTCATACTCGCGCTTCTCGGGATCCTCTACTCTAACGGCTACGGCGCCGAAAGCTACTGCGTCCTTCCGTACGACCAGTACCTCTCGCGCTTCCCGGCGTATCTCCAGCAGATGGACATGGAGTCGAACGGCAAGAGCGTCCAGAAGGACGGCAAGCCCGTCACCTACTCCACCGGTCCGATCGAATGGGGCGAGCCCGGCACGAACGGCCAGCACAGCTTCTACCAGCTCATCCACCAGGGAACGCACCTCATCCCCTGCGACTTCATCGGCTGCTGCCTCACGCACAACCCCGCCGGCGACCACCACGACAAGCTCATGGCGAACCTTTTCGCGCAGACCGCCGCCCTCGCCTTCGGCAAGACGGCCGACGAGTGCCGCAAGGAAGGCGACAGCGAGGATCTCGTTCCCTTCAAGACGTTCGAGGGCAACCGCCCGACGAATACGCTCCTTACCGCGGCGCTCACGCCCGAGACGCTCGGCGCTCTCATAGCGCTCTACGAGCACAAGGTGTTCGTGCAGGGCGTCATCTGGAACGTCTACTCGTACGACCAGTGGGGCGTGCAGCTCGGCAAGGTCCTCGCCAAGGGGATCCTCAAGGATCTTGAGGCGGACAAGCCTTCGCTTGCGCACGACTCCTCCACGAACCAGCTCATTGAAGCATACCGCAATGCGTTGAGGCGTTAATGGAGAAGAAGTGGTATCTTAGGACGGCCGAAGGCAAGGTCTTCGGCCCGATCGAGTTCGAGACGCTCAAGGCCTGGGCGCGCGACGGGCGCGTCGAGCCTTTCGCGGGCGTCTCAACCGATCTCAAGAACTGGGTTCTCGCATCGCTCAAGCCCGAGCTTGAGCTTGAATGGGTCATCGAGAACGAGCCCGGCCGCTTCTACGGCCCTACGCACCGCTCCGTCATCGACGATCTCATTAGGCAGGGGGCTCTCGGCGAAGGCCGCAGGCTCTACCGCGACGACCACGACGGCGCGCTTCTTGGAGACCTCAAGGAGCGCTCGCAGGCACAGGCCCTTACAATCGAGCAGCAGCGCGCCCAGTCCCAGGCCGACCAGAAGACGATTTCCGCCCTTGAGGCGCGCGTCAAGGGCCTTGAGGAGGAGAACGCCGCTCTCAAGGCTGCGTCCATCGCCTCCAAGAAGTCCTACGAGGGCGTCAGAAGCGAGCTTGAAAGCGCCCGCAGCGATCTAGAGGAATCGAAGGCCCAGCTTGCGGCGAGCCGCAAGGAGACCGAGTTCCACAAGCAGCAGCTTGAAACGAGCCGCGCCGAGTGCGAAAGGCAGCGTACGGTCATTGCAGGCCTCAAGGCCGTGGCCGACAACGCCTCGTCCGCCAAGGACGCGCGCGAGCAGGAGATTGCGAGCCTCAGGCGCACGGCCGCCCGCGAGCTCGCCGCCCGCGACAAGGAGATCGAGAACCTGCGCGCCGAGGTGTCCAGGCTCACGACGAGCCCGAAGCGCCATTGGGAGACGACGGTGTTCGAGCCGGAGGTCGTGAGCGCAGATCCGCCTCCGCCCACGGCGAAGACGCTTTTCCAGCAGCACGCCAACTCCGGCCTCGCCGCGCTCGAGCGCCAGGCGCAGAGCGAGCTTGCAAGGATGGGTGCGGACGATCTGAGGAAGATTTTCGGGAGGTAGTAGGAAGATGGGTTCCTGGCAGCTCAAGACGGCAGGCGGAATTTTCACGGCCGAGTCCGACGAGCGTCTGCTCGAATGGGCTCGCCTGGGGCGCATACAGCCTGGCCAGACCGTCCGCAATGATGGCGGCGAATGGCAGAGTGTCGGCGATGTCGGCTTCCTCGACATGAAGTGGTCGATCGACATCGGAGACGGCCGCCTCCATGGCCCGTACAACCGCCAGGCCGCGGAGAAGCTGCTTGAGACCGGGCGACTTCCAAAGAAGGCGAGGCTTCTTGGGCCCGCGCCGGAGCTTCTTGGCGAGATCGAGTCCTTGAAAAGCGAGATCTCAAGCCTCAAGGCCGGCAACGAGGCGATCCTTGCCGAAAAGGGCAGGCTTGAGGAGTCTTTGGGCGTAAACGAAGCACTCTCGGCCGCAAACGCCGCTCTCGTAAAGGAGAGGGACGCTCTTCTCGCGGAGAGGGATTCCATAACGGGCGAACGCGACGCCCTCTTGAGTGAACGCGATGCGCTTTTGAGCGAGCGCGATACCTTGAGGGAGAAGTGCGAATCGCTCGCTTCCGACAAGGGCAGGATGGATGCCGAGCGCCGGAGCCTTGAGGAATCGAAGGCAGGCCTTGAAAAGGCTCTCAAGGACGAGCAGGGCAAGAGCTTCGCCTTGACTGGCGAGCTTAAGCGTCTCCCGGAGAACGCAGAGAAGGCGGCGGAGGTCGAGGCGGCCGTATATGCGCTTATGCAGGCCGAGAGGGAGGATCTCGACGCGGAGCTTGCAGATCTCGACGAATACTACGATAAGGTTCTAAAGGCACGCAACGCAAGGCGCGAGAATATCGCCGCGAGAAGGCGCGAGCTCGTTTCGCGCATTGGAAGCGATCCCGGCGACATGGTCCAGCGCGCGCTTGCGGAAAGGCGCGAGGATCCGCGCATGGCGTACCTGAGGCAGGAGCGCGATGCGCTCAAGATCCTCCAGGAGAAGGGCCAGCGCGAGTCGGACTTCAAGATCAGGGAGCTTGAGGCGCGCCTGAGGGAGGCACGCTCCGAAGCGGACAGGCTCAGGCTCCAGTCGGGCGACATTACGCTTCTCAACCGCCAGCTGTCCGATTTCAGGCAGAGGCTTCAGCAGCGCGAGAAGGAGCTTATGGACGAAAGGCGCATGGCGGACGAGTTCCGCAAGCGCGCGGAGACTACGGAGCAGGCGCTTCTTGCGCGCATCAGCACGCTAGAAAGCGGGCTTCCCGGCTCCACGATGCAGAGCCGCGAGGCGCATCAGCTTGCCTCGCGTTTCCCGCCGTGGATGGGGCTCAAAAAATAGTTTCAAGGAAGGTGGCTCATGGCAGAGGAGAAGAAAGAGAAGCTCCTTGAGGTCGAGGAGGTTTCGCAGAGGATCGCCAAGCTCAAGCAGTCCGTCGCCGAAATGGCGGACTACATCGGCATCGACGCCCGGCGCGAGAGGCTCAAGGCCCTTGAGGCGGAGCAGGCCGACGGCGCATTCTGGAACGACCAGACGAAAGCCAAGGACGTCATTGCGAAGACGAACGCCGAGCGCGCCTACGTGAATCCTTTCGATGCCCTCACGAAGACTGTCGAGGACGCGGGCGTCATGCTTGAGCTCGCCGAGATGGAAGAGGACCAGTCCGCCCAGCAGTCTGCCCTCGCCGACACGATGGCCGAGTGCGACAAGGCCGACGAGTATTTCGCCAAGCTGAGGATGCAGTCGCTTCTCGGAGGCAAGTTCGACGCGTGCAACGTGTTCGTCAAGCTCCATGCGGGCCAGGGCGGCACCGAGGCGTGCGACTGGGTGACGATGCTCTACAGGATGTACCAGAGGTACGCCGAGGACCAGGGCTGGAAGATCGAGGAGTACGACCAGCAGCCGGGCGAAGAGGCGGGTTTGAAGGATGTCTACTTCCGAATCGAGGGAAGCTATGCGTTCGGCGCGATGAAGTGCGAGCGCGGCATCCACAGGCTTGTGAGAATCTCGCCGTTCGATGCGAACAAGCGCCGCCAGACGAGCTTCGCAAGCGTCGAGACTGTCGCCGAGATCAACGAGGAGATCGACGTCGAGATCAAGGACGAGGATCTGAGGATCGACACGTACCGTTCCGGCGGCGCCGGCGGCCAGCACGTCAACAAGACGGACTCGGCCGTTAGGCTTACGCATCTGCCCACGGGCATAGTCGTCGCCTGCCAGAAGGAGCGCTCGCAGCACATGAACAAGGAAAAGGCGATGAACATGCTGCGCGCCCAGCTCTACGAGTACTACGAGGACCAGAAGAAGGCGGAGATGGACCGCTTCTACGGCGCGAAGAGCGAGAACGGCTGGGGAAGCCAGATACGTTCGTACGTCTTCTGCCCGTACACGATGGTCAAGGATCTGAGGACGCAGTGCGAAACGAGCGACGTCAACGGCGTGATGGACGGCCACATCCAGCCTTTCATCGAGGCGTACCTCCAGCAGCAGGCGTCGAAGAAGTAGCCGCGGGGTTGAAATGACGACCCTGGCGATAGACCGAGCGACAGATCTCTCCGGCGTCGCGATCGAATCGGACGGCGCGATCTCGTCCGCCGTTCTCGAGGGGATCGACGCAAGAAGCGGCGCATGGGCGCTGAAGGTGAGGGATTTCCTTTCGTCGGCCGGTCTTTCCTTCGGCTCGATCGACCGCTTCCTTGTAGGTCTAGGACCCGGGAGCTTTGCAGGTACGAGGTCGGCGCTAGCTTTCGTGCAGGGGCTCGCGATCCCTCTCGGGAAGCCGGTCTTCGGCCTTCCAAGCCCCGTATCGATGGCAGGCGGGGAGGGGAAGGTGACTATTGTCGGCGATGCGAGAAGGCACCTTTTCTGGACCGTCACGTACGAGGGCTTCAAGGAGGTCTCCCCGCTAAGGCTCGTCGATGAGGAAGGCCTTGCCGCCGCCGCGCCCGAGGGGATCGTTCGAACTCCAGACGGCTCAAGGATTGCGCCCGTCCTTTCGCGGATATTCTCAAACCGCTTCGAGTGGCGCGAAGAGCCTTTGCCGGGCCTAAACGCGCCGTCGGCCGCGATTCTCGCCAAGGCCGCGCTTGA
The DNA here is from genome assembly GCA_045636065.1 of Kiritimatiellia bacterium. Lineage (GTDB taxonomy): Bacteria > Verrucomicrobiota > Kiritimatiellia > RFP12 > UBA1067 > RGIG5050. Next base: position 29,074 of record JAZTWW010000026.1, read on the forward strand.
GGAGCCGGGCGCCCTCGTGGAGGATCCCCTGCCGGTCTATCTAAGTCCCGCCGTCAGGGGCCCCGAAACGGCGCAAAGTCCCGAAGGGCGCAAATGACGCTTGAAATCAGGCGGCCCAATGGAGTATAATACGCATATGGCAGAAACTGGCACCAATCTCGCAGAATCGATTCTCGGTTCACTCGGCCTCTATCAGGAGGAGACTTTAAGGCGCATCCTCGACGCGCGCGAGGCCAACGCCGGCATGGGCATAGTCGAGGCGGCGCTCAAGTTCGGCGGCGTCAAGGAGGCTGAGTTCCTCAAGCGGACGGCCGAGGCGCTGGGGCTCGAGTACATCGAGATCGAAAAGGTCACGCCGCATCCGGAGGTTCTCCAGAAGCTGCCGGCGAGCGCGGTGTACCAGTACAACGTCCTGCCCGTGAGGTTCTCGGGCGGAGTCTTGACCGTCGCCTCCAGCGATCCCTTCGCGGTCAGCGTGGCGGACGGGCTCAGGATCGCGGCGCGCTGCCCCGTGAGGATAGCGCTCGCCCCCAAGGAGGATATCGACAAGGCCGTCAAGAAGTTCTACGGCGTCGGCGCAGATGCGATCGAGAAGATGATCGACGACGGCCGCTACGCGGTGGACGACGATCTCAACGCCATCTCCAAGATCGACGTCGGCGCGGAGGGCGAGGAGGCGTCGATCGTCAAGTTCGTCAACAGGATCATCGCCGAAGCCGACAGGCAGGGCGCCACCGATATCCACATCGAGCCGCAGGAGACTGAACTCAGGATCCGCTACCGCATCGACGGCATGCTCCACAAGGTGGACGTGCCGCCGCAGCTCAACCGCCTCAAGTCGGCCATCATCTCGCGCATCAAGGTCATGGCGAACCTCGATATCGCCGAGAAGCGCCTGCCGATGGACGGACGCATCGGCATCAGGATCGGCGGAGAGGACATCGACATCCGCGTTTCGACAATGCCGGGCGCGTGGGGCGAATCGATCTCGCTGAGACTTCTCGCCAAGGCCGGGAACTTCGTCAAGATGGTCGATCTCGGCTTCAACGACCGCGACTTCAAGGTGGTGGACAGGATAATCCGCCGCCCGAACGGCATATTCCTCGTGACGGGCCCGACAGGTTCCGGAAAGTCCACGTCGCTCTACAGCTTCCTCCATGAGGTGAACACGATGGACGTGAGGATCCTTACGGCGGAGGACCCGATCGAATACCAGATGGAGGGCATCATCCAGGTGCAGATGAACAAGGATATCGGCCTTGACTTCGCGCGCACCTTGAGGGCCTTCCTCCGCCAGGACCCTGACAAGATAATGGTCGGCGAAATCCGCGACCGCGAAACGGCCGAAATCGCCATCAACGCCTCGCTTACGGGCCACATGGTCTTTTCGACCCTGCACACGAATACGGCCGCAGGCGCGTTTCCGCGCCTTACCGATATGGGCGTCGAGCCGTTTCTCATCGCATCGGCGGTGGCGGGCGTCATGGGCCAGCGCCTGTGCCGCCGTCTCTGCCCGGCGTGCCGCAAGGAGGTGCCGCTCGACATGAAGTGGTACGATCTTGCGTATCCGCCGGAGAGCAACACAGTCTTCGAGCCTGCGGGATGCGATCTCTGCAGCCGCACGGGATACAAGGGCAGGCGCGCCCTCTTCGAGGTCCTTGACGTCGACGACGACATCGAGTCCGCGATCATCAGGCGCGACAACGCCACGCAGATCCAGAAGATAGCCCTCTCGAAGGGGATGAAGACGCTGCGCGAGGACGGCTGGGCCAAGGTCTTCAAGGGCGTCACGAGCGTCAGGGAGATCCGCCGCGTCACAGAGGACCAGTAGTCCCCGGGATTGAATTATGCGGCGAAATGGTGTAGAATACACTCGTTGGTTTTCAGGAGAAAAAGTATGCGCATTCTAACCGGCATCCAGCCGAGCGGAAAGCTCCACTGGGGCAACTATTTTGGAGCGATGAGGAACGCTTTCGCACTTCAGGAGAAGGGCGAGGCGTACATCTTCATCGCCAACTACCATGCGATGACGACAGTCCGCGACGGCGCCGACTTGAGGCGCATGACGCGCGACGTCGCCCTCGATTTCCTCGCCTGCGGGCTCGACGCCACGAAGACGGTGTTCTACCGCCAGAGCGCCGTCACCGACGTGCAGGAGCTCGCGTGGGAGCTTAGCTGCCTCTGCCCGATGGGACTTCTCGAAAGGTGCCACAGCTACAAGGACAAGATGGCCCACGGCTTCGAGGCCACGCACGGCCTTTTCGCGTACCCCGCGCTCATGGCGGCCGACATCCTCATAATGAACGCCGACTTGGTCCCCGTCGGCAAGGACCAGAAGCAGCACCTTGAAGTCACGCGCGATCTCGCGCAGAAGTTCAACAACGCCTACGGCCCAATATTCAAGCTCCCCGACGCCTACATCCCCGAAACCGTCGCCACCATCCCGGGAACGGACGGCCAGAAGATGTCGAAGAGCTACCACAACACGATCGAGATATTCGAGTCGCCCAAGAGCCTCAAGAAGAAGGTCGCTGGGATCAAGACGGATTCCACGCCCCTTGAGGAGCCGAAGGAGCCGGAGGGCAACGCCGTATACGAGCTCTACAAGCTTTTCGCGACGCCCGAGGAGGTCGCCGAGATGGCTGCGCGCCTGAGGGCGGGCGGCTACGGCTACGGCCACGCAAAGAAGGCGCTCACCGACGCCGTGGAAAGGCTCTTCGGCCCGTTCCGCGAAAAGCGCGCGGCGCTTGAAGCCGATCCCGGCTACGTCGATGATGTCCTTAGAGAGGGCGAGAAACGCGCCCGCGCCACCGCCGCCGAGACGATGGCGAAGGTCCGCGAGGCGGTGGGGCTCTAGGGCTATGGCGCAGGCCGAGCTTTTCGCCGACGAGTACAAGGTCGATCTTGAGGTCTTCGAAGGGCCTCTGGATCTTCTCCTGTACCTTATCCGCCGCGAGGAGATCGACATCTACGACATCCCGATCGGGCGCATCACCGAAGAGTACATGGAGTACCTCAACCTGATGCGTCAGCTGAACCTCGACGTCGCAGGCGAGTTCGTCGTGATGGCGGCGACGTTGATGGTGATAAAAAGCAGGATGCTCCTTCCTGTGGCGCGCCGCGAAACGGAAGACGCCGTCGACGAGGAATGGACCGATCCGAGGCTCGATCTCGTGCGGCAGCTCGTCGAATACAAGAAGTTCAAGGATGCGGCGGGCCGTCTCGCCGAATGCGAGGCGATGCGCCTCGAGTGCTACGATTACGGCGGGGGGAGGCCGAAGATCGAGAAGTCCGCCGCTGACGGGCAGGCGAGCCTTGCAGGATACGACCTCTTCGACCTTCTTACAGCCTTCCAGGAGGTCCTCCAGCGCGCGGCGCAGATTCCGCAGGGCGAGCTGAAGGGTGCCAGGTGGAGCGTCCCCGACAAGATGGACATGATAGTGAGGCGCGCGCGGGGCGGCGGGCCGATCGCGTTCTCGCGCCTCTTCACGGCGGAAAGCCCGCGCGGCGAGGTGATAGTGACGTTTCTCGCCCTGCTGGAGCTCTTGAGGCAGCACCGCATAATCGTATACCAGAATGCGGCGTTCCATGAGATAACGGTCGTGCCGTCGAACGAAATGCCGGACGACAGTCCTTTGGAGGCCCCAGATGAATGGTGAAGCGAAGATCCCCCTGCCGCGCTCGCTGCAGGAGATAGTGGGCGCGCTCCTCTTTGCAAGTCCGCAGCCGATGACGGTTCTTGAGCTCAAGAACGCCATACACGAGGTCGAGCCGGAAGAGGGCGAGGATGTAGAGGTGATGGAGGTCTACCGCACCTGCACGTCCCGCGAGGTCGAGGCCGCGCTGCATGGGCTTGAGAAGGAGCTTGAAAGAAGCGCGATAGGCATGACGCTCGTTTCGGCGGGCGGGCAGTTCAGGCTCCAGACAAGCCCGGCTTCGGGCCGCTATGTAAGGGCCATGCTGAAGCTCGACAAGCCAAGCCGCCTCTCGCGCGCATCGCTGGAGACGCTTGCGATAGTCGCCTACCGCCAGCCGATAACGAAGACGGAGATCGAAGAGATACGCGGCGTCCAGGTAGATGCGATAATGAAGACTCTCCTGCAACTTGGGCTTGTGAGGCTCGTAGGAAGGAGCGAACTTCCAGGGCATCCGTTCCTTTACGGCACAACGCCCTCGTTCCTCGACCATTTCGGGCTCGCCAACCTCAGCGAGCTCAACGCCATAGATCCAACCCTGCAGCGCTCCGATCCGCGCGAGCGCGCCAAACTCTTTGTCAAGAAGGAGGCCAGACATGAAGACGAGAACCAGCTCGAATTGGGCGAGGTCGTCGAGAACGGCGACAAGGGCCCAGCCCCGCACGAGGACGGTGTCGGCGCCGAAGGTCCGCTCGAGGGCGGTGATGAGGGCGCTGAGGGCGATAATGAGGATAGTGGAGGCGCTGGGGACGCTCTTCAGGGCGGGCAAGACGATCAAGGAGCCTAAGGCGCGCCGCGAGACGCGCTGGAGCATCGCCGTCGCAGTGATGGCGATTCCTCTCCTGTCGCTTCTCACGGCCTGCGAGAGGGGCGCCGACCTGAGCGAGGTGGAGGCGCGCGAGCGCGCAAGCAGGCTCTACCGCAACGCCATGGACGATTTCCAGAGCGGCCGCACTGAGCCTGCAATCGCGGGCTTCACGCGCGTCATACAGCTTGAACCTGGGAACTACTCCGCGCATTTCCAGCTGGCGACCATCCTCCAGGACGTGAAGAAGGACTACGTTGGAGCGATGATCCACTACAGGCAGTATCTCGCGATGCGCCCCGACGCCGACAAGGCCCCTGTCGCCGAGGAGCGCGCGAAGATGTGCGAGAACCTCTACAAGACCGACCTCATCAAGAACGGCAGCGCGATCGACAAGGAGATCCAGGCCGAGCTTGAGACTCTTAGGGCCACGAGGGACAAGCTCCAGGCCGAGCTTACCAAGGCGACGGCCGAGCTTGCTGACGCCAAATCCCGCATCACGACCCTCGAGCAGGATATCACGATGCAGAAGAGGCTTCTCATGAAGATCGCCGCGATGGACGACAAAGGCCAGGAGTCGAGCAGTCTTGTGGCCGCGCTCGGGGAGCTCAAGGAATCCGAGAAGAATCTCGTCGAGCCGGAAAGGCGCTCGATCCACCCGACCGACGCGGAACTCCTCGACGACGATACTCCTAGCCCCCGCATAGCCGACACCGCCGAGTACAAGGCCATCAAGGCCGATCTCCAGCGCGAAGAGGCGGAGGACGACGACGACCCGAGGACGCGTTCAATGCGGCCCGAGGGCGCGAAGGACGCGCATAAGGACGATTCCAGGTCCAAGCCTCCGGAAAAGCCGAAGACGTATGTCGTCCAGGAGGGCGAGACGCTCACCCAGATAGCAAGGCGTTTCTACGGCGCTCCCGAATGGCGCAAGATCCGCGAGGCCAACAAGGCGACGATCGATCCCGACGGCCGCGTCAGGGCGGGGCAGACGATAATACTTCCGTGACGGACCCAGAGGCGCCGGATAGACATGCTAGGCAAAACAAGCCCGTTCGTTGAAAGCCGCCATTCGTGGACGAAGGTGGATGTTCCGTGGGATCTGAGCGAAGACCGCAATGTCGGCAACGCCAGATTCGGCTGGAGGCTCTTCCACTATCTGCGCGGCGGCGGCTTGAAGGCGTTCGGGTCCACGAGCCTCAGGATGGTGCGCGAGCGCCGGCAGACGAGGTTTCTCGTCATATGCGCCGTCATATTCGTCCTCTGGCTCATCGGCTTTGCAATATGAAAGGAGTTCTTGTGAAGACTTCCCTTAAATTAGTTCTTGCGCTTCTGATGGCGGCGGCTTTCGCCTTCGAGGGCCTGGCGGCCGCGAGAAGGGCGGCTCCATATGTCGGATGCATCGTCATGGACGCCGATACGGGGGAGGTGCTCTTACGCGACAAGTCGGAGGCTCTTGCATACCCGGCGAGCGTCACGAAGCTCATGACGTTCCTTCTCATCCTCGAGGATATGCGAGAGGGCCTTTACGCCCCTACCGACACGATGGTCGCAACCGTCAGGGCGACGCGCGAGGAACCGAGCATCGTCGGCATCAAGCCTGGCGAGAGCATGACGGTGAACGACCTTCTCATCTCGATAATGGTCAAGAGCGCAAACGACGCGGCCGTAGTCCTCGCCGAGAACTCGAGCGCCATAAGGGCCGGGCGCAAGGGAAATATAACAGGCGCCGACCTCCCCGCCTTCATCGCGAGGATGAACGAGAGGGCCGCGGCGCTCGGGATGTCGCACACGAGGTACGCTAGCCCCAACGGCCTGCCGCCGCCAAAGAGCAACATGAAGCGCGGGTTCGACGAATCCACGGCCGCCGACCTCGCGAAGCTCGCAAGGCTCCTTGTGGCGATGCCGGAGACGTTCAAGTACACCTCGCTCAAGATGGCAACGGTCACCGACGGTGCTGGCAACCCCCTTAGGATGGTCAACCACAACAACATACTCGTCAAGGACAAGCTCAAGATCCTCGACACCGACGGGTGCAGCATGGTTGACGGGCTCAAGACCGGCTACATTGACGCCGGCGGCAGTTCGATAATCCTCACCGGCACGCGCAACGGCAGGCGCGCCATAGTCATTGTTCTCGGAAGCGACAAGGCCGCGATGCGCGATGCGGAGGCGAGACGTCTTATGGTGGACGCTTTAGGCGCCTTTGGCGGCTGAGATAGCGAGGCGGACATGGAGGGAGTGCTCGCCCATTTCTGGGATTCAGACTCCGGCTCCGGGCCGGACGTCTCGTTCATCCCTGCGATGCAACGAAGGCGCCTTACGCCGGTCGAGCGGGCCGCTGCAGCCGTCACTGAGCGCGTATGGCTTGACGCCGAACCAGTGCCGCTCGTTTTCGCAAGCCGCTGGGGCGAGATAGGAACGACACTCAAGCTCATCAGGCAGATCCAAGAGGAAGGGGAGATGAGTCCGGCCGGATTCTCGTCGAGCGTACACAACGCTTTCCCTGGTGCGTTCTCCCTTTTGAAGCGCTCACGCGCACCATATACGGCAATCGCCGCTCGCGGGGATAGCCTTTATGCCGGGGCTCTCGAGGCGCTCTCGCAGCTTTCAGATGCCGTTTCACGCGGGATGAGGAGGGCAGTCGTTCTCGTCTACGCCGAGGAGGCGACGCCAGAGATGTACACTCCCTCGTTCCCCGATCCGGCAGGAGCCCGGGCGATCGCCGCAAGAATCGGGGTGGAGGTCCTTGAGAAGGGGCTTCAGCCACGCATCGTCGAGGCGGCGAAGGGCGGATTCGACGATTTCGCGGCGGCTACGGGTGCCATCAGATGCGTCTGAGCGTATCCAGAGTCGCGAGGGGTTTCCTCTCGGCGGGGTTCTTCGCCGTGTTCGCACTCGGTTCGCTCGTTATTGGGCTTGTGGCGTTTCCCGCCATATCGGCCTTTTCGGGGAAAGGGCTTGCCGAAAGGCGCAGGCGCTCGCTTGTGAGGATGAGCTACAGGCTCTTTTGCGCCGCAGCGCGCGTGACGGGGCTTTTCAGGATAGAGATGGACGAGAGGACAAGGCGCGCTCTCAAGGATGCGCGCGCATGTGTCATCGCCGCGAACCACATATCGCTTATCGATGTGGTGATCCTCATAGCGACACTTGGCGACTCAAGCGCGATAGCGAAGGATGGGGCGGCGAGGAATCCTTTCTACGGTTTCATCGTAAGATCCGCCTTCATTCCGGGTGGCGATACGGCCCGCGTCCTTGAGGAAGCGTCGCGGCTCCTTGCCGCCGGCGTGAACTTGATAGTCTTTCCAGAGGGTACGAGATCAGGCGCACCAACTCCATCTAAAAAGCGGCTTAAGCGAGGCGCTGCAAGGATTGCAGCCGCCTCCGGCGCGAAGGTTCTTCCCGTCAGGCTTTCATGCAGCGAAAGCGTCCTCGGGAAGGGGCAGCCGTTCTGGGACGTCGGGGAGCGGACGCTTGTCTGGCGGCTTGAGGCATCAGATCCCATCGATCCCTCGCATTTCCCCCCAGGCCGCCCCGGCGAACTCGCCCTCACATCCGTCCTCGCCTCCCAGATCCTACAATAGAGCGTTCCCTCGCCCATTCCCAGCCCATTCAGCCCAATTCTAAGCCCTTTCACCGGATTTATCGCCAGTATCCCATCCGCCCATCCAAAGTCCATCCAGTGGATTTTATCGCTTATATCCCGTAGATCCCGTTTATCCCTTCCCCTAAAAATCCCCTTGCCACTTTATAATCCGCAAGTGGAACTTCTGGTGCCAGACTCCCTTTGGGAAGGGGATTATGGCTCATTTGCCGAAAAAATCGCCATGGGTGCCGAGACGGGCGCAGATCAGCTCAAGCTGTCGAACGGCCCATACATTGGCTCCGTCCCGGCGAGGACGCGGTCGAGGACAGCGCGGGTCTCGGCGTTGGGGTATTCGTTTGCCTCTTCCTCTTCCATGCTCCCTCTGACGGCATCGCGCCTCTTAGGAATTGTGATGCCGTACGGGAAACCGCGATGCTCCAATGTCTGCATGAGAAGAATATTCATCCCCGTGGAGGTGGTCATGCCAAGACGTTCTAAGAGCGCATCCGCCCGACGCTCTTGCCCAATCACAGTCCACTCATTGGATTTATCGCTTATATCCCGTAGATCCCTTATATCCCTTCCCCAAAAAATCCCCTTGCCTTAAAATCCACTAGCCCCACTCCTTTTCGGCAAGAAATCGCTTCCAGTAATCGGCGCGATATGGTATAATCTTGGGCATGAAACCAAAGGATACTTTAAGGCTTTTCATCGCCAGCGGATTCTTCCTCGGGCTGCTGCCGCTTGTGCCGGGATCGTTCGGCGCGCTGGCAGGCCTTGCGTGGCATGGCGTGGCGTGGCATTTCAGGTGGACGCCGGTCGATGTGAAGATATGGTGCCTTACGGGCGCGGTCATATTCTCGGCGCTCCACTACTGGCTCACGCCATGGGCGCAGGCGCACTGGGGCGAAAGCGATCCTAAGCACTTCGTGCTCGATGAAGTCGTCGGGTATCTGGCGGTTCCCGTCTTCACCGTATTCCCCGACGAGACGTTCGTCGCAGGCGGATGGCGCTGGCCGGTATGGTACGTGATCGCCGGCTTCGTCATCTTCAGGATCCTCGACGCCATAAAGCTGCCGGGCGCAAGGTACATCGACCGCAACATCCACAACGCCCATGGCGTACTTTTCGACGACATCGTAAGCGCCATCTACACAGCGGCGATCCTGAGCGCCTTCGCATGGTGCACCAGATAGCGCCGGAAGGATGGACGATGATCGAGGATGTCGCCGTTCTCATTCCCGCCTACCAGCCGGAGTCCCGCCTGAAGGATCTTGCCGTGGCGCTCAAGGACTCGTTCCGGCGCATATTCGTAGTGGACGACGGCTCAAGCGAAGGGAAGGATGTCTTTGAGGCCCTTGCGGAGCTTTCAATCCCCGTCGAGTCGCATGTCCGCAACATGGGCAAGGGGGCGGCCTTGAAGACTGGTCTCAAGGCTATCATGCGCTTGTGGCCGGACATCGCCGGAGTCGTCACCGCGGACGCCGACGGGCAGCATCTTCCGGAGGACATCGTCTCAGTTGCGAAGCGGCTTGAGGACGATCGCGCCGCCGGGATCGAAAGGCTCGTTCTTGGCGCAAGGCAGATCGGCCGCGGCGCGCCTTTCAAATCGCGCTTCGCCAACGCATGGACCAGGGGCCTCTTCCGTTTCATGGCCGGATACCGCGTGAGCGACACGCAGACGGGCCTCAGGGGGATTCCGGCGGGACTCGTTGCGAGGATAGCCGCATTGAAGGGCGACAGATACGAGTTCGAGACGATGATGCTCATCGATGCCGCATCGCATCCGTCTCTCCCCGTGGAGGTGCCGATCGAGACGGTGTACATCGACGGCAACAGGGCCAGCCACTTCAGGCCCTTTGCAGATACCATCTCGACTCAAGGGGCCCTTTGGGGCGCCGGCATAAAACGCATCTTCTCAAGGAGGGTGTCCGGATGAAGGTCTGGATAATCAATCCCTTTGACAACCTTCCCGTGGAAGGCTTTAGGCCGCAGCGCTTCTGGCTGATGGCGCGGGCGTTCGCGTCCGCCGGGCACAAGACCGTCCTATGGAGCGCCGATTTCTCCCACGCCCTCAAGAAGCCGCGGCAGATCGGCAAAGAGGATCTTGAGCGCGCACGCGAGGATCTTGCAGGAGCCGAATTAAGGCTTGTCCACGAGCCGCCGTACGGGGCCAACATCTCCTTGAAGCGCCTCTGGTCGCACAGGCGCTGGGCAGCCAACTGGCGGCGTGCAGCCGAAGAGGAGACGCCGCCCGATGTGATCATCGTAAGCTCTCCGCCGCTTTCCATCGGAGCCGAGGCCCGCCGCTATGCGGAGATGAACGGCGCGAAGCTGATCGTGGACGTGATGGACGCTTGGCCCGAGACGTTCGAGAGGGTGGTACCCAAGTGGATCTTGAAGCCGCTTGCGTCGATGGCGGGAAAAACGTACCGCGCGGCATCGGCGGTTACGGTCGTCGCTAGAAGGTACATGGATCTCGTAAAGGGCACGTACGGCGTAAAAAGGCCCGTGAGGCTCTTCTACCACGGCATAGAGTTCCCTCCGGCTGGCGGCGCGCCGAGGCTGCGTGCGCCAGGCGAACCCTTGAAGGTGGCATATCTCGGGAACATGAGCGCCTCGTACGACCTAGCAACGGCGATCGAGGCCGTAAAGGGCATGGAAGGGGTCACACTCACCCTTGCCGGGCGCGGCCCTGACGAGGAGCGCCTGAGAGAACTTGCAAAGGGCGCAGACAACATCCGCTTCATGGGATACCTCGGCGGAGATGGCGTAGCCGATTTCCTTTCCGGCTGCGACGTGGGGCTTGTCCCCATGGATCCGAAAAGCTGCGTCGGCATACCGTACAAGCTCGCGGACTACGCCTCGGCCTCGCTCAAGATAGCAAGCTCCCTCGGCGGCGAGCTCGACGAGCTTCTAAGGCGCACCCACGCGGGAGTCGCCTACAGGTACGGCGACAGGGACGATCTCAGAAGGGCGCTCCTGCTTCTCAAGGTGATGGACTGCGATTCAAGCCCGCTTAAAGGGCTTTTCGACGCCCGCTCCATATACCGCAGATATGTCGCTTTCGTGGAGGGGCTTCCGAGATGAGATTTGCTGCAATCGCGTCCGCGGCCTTGGCCGCATTGAATCTCGCGGCCGTCGACGTGACTTTCCTTATGGCATACAGTCCGGACCGCCCGGAGGATCCCGCGACGCGTCGCATCCTCGACTACTCCGCCGCACACCCGGAGGTTCGCCCGCTCCAGTGGGGAGGGCTTACTCTCCCTGGCGGCGGCGGAAGGGCGATGTTCATGCTCGCGCTTGCAGGCGGAAGCGCGCCGGACGTGTACAAGGCATGGTTCCACATCCTAAGGCACGATATCGATGAAGGCTTCTGCATGCCTCTTAACGAGTGGATCGGCGAGGACTCCGACGGCGATGGAAAGATCTCCGATAGTGAAGCGGCGTGGCCAGGGTGGAGCGACGTCCCCCAGCTCTGGCGTGACGTCGCGACGAAGGACGGCAAGGTCTACGCCGTTCCGACGGCGGGTATGGCGTACTACGGGCTCGTCTACCGCAAGGATCTCGTAAGGGCTGCGGGGCTCGACCCTGAAGAGGTCCCGCGCACGTGGGACGAGTTCGAGACATGGTGCAAAAGGCTCACTTTCGCCGACAAGGTGATCCCTGGCGCAAGCGTCATGCGCGGCCAGAGGGCGCTTGGGATAGAGAACAGGCCCTGGGGTTTCCTTCCGTGGGTGCAGGCGGCCGGCGGCGATGTCGTCGAGCAGGGCCCCGACGGCGCATGGCGCGCGTCGTTCGACAATCCGCACGCCGTGGAGGCGGCGCTCTTTCTCCAGAGGCTCATAACGGCGGGCACGGTGCGGGCTCTTCCCACGCTGAGCGCGGGCGACGAGGCGGCCGAGCTTTTCGCGCAGGGCGAGATAGTCTGCGTCTTCGGCGGCGAGAATCTCGTCAATCACCTCGTCGAGCGGCTTCAGTTCCCGCCCGAGGAGATCGGGCTTATGCCATTTCCGTCCGCGAGGGCGGACCTGCCGCGCGTCCTGCAGGCGCACAAGCACTTCTACGCGATGACGGAGGGCGTCGCCAGAAGGCCCAAGGAGGAGCGCGACATGGTTTGGGCGCTCGTCAACGAGCTTGCAAGCCGCGAGGTGCATGATGCAGCCGTAAGGAAGAACGTCGCGGAAGGGCGCGCGAGGTGGTGCACGCCTTCCGATCTGAAGAGGCTTGGGCTCGATGCGTATCTCGCCGAGATACCGGATGGCGTAAGGCGCATGTACGAAGAGCTGGAGAGCGGGTCCGTGAAGGCCGTCACGGAGCCTTACATGGGCTTCTGGCAGGCGGCGAGCGATCTTGTCAGCAGGAGGTTTCTGGGGGTTCTCCTGAGCGACGCAGGGCGCGAGATGGATGTCAAGGCGGCCTTGGCGAGCATAACGGCCGACGCCAACAGAGGGCTTATGTTCGATGCCGACAAGGGGCGCATCGAAAGGGCGCGCCCTGCCGCGAGGGCGATCGCGGGCATAGTCGCGATAACGGCGCTTGTCTGTGGATGGCTTCTTTTCAGGAAGTCGCGCCGCGAGCGCGCCGCGACGGACGCAGAGGGCACCAGGAGGCGGCTCGCGCCGTGGCTTTTCCTTGCACCGGCCGTAGCGAGCATTGCGCTCTGGAGCTACTATCCTCTCATCAAGGGCGCGGTGATGGCGTTCGAGGACTACAGGATAGTCGGCGGAGGCGAGTGGCTCGGCCTCGACAACTTCATACGCGTCGCGACGGATCCCGGATTCTGGGCGGCGTGGGTGAGGACGCTCGAATATGTCGGCATAACGCTAGCTCTCGGGTTCGTGACTCCCATAGTCCTTGCGATACTCCTTTCGGAGATACCGAAGGGGAAGGTGTTTTTCAGGACCGTCTACTTCCTTCCGCACCTTACAAGCGCGCTCGTGGTGACGCTTCTCTGGAAGCTCATGTACGACCCGACGGAAAACGGCATGATCAACCAGCTCCTAGCCATCTTCGGGATTGAAAGGCAGGGGTGGCTTCTCGATCCCTCGTGGGCTATGGTGTGCTGCATCCTCCCTGGCGTATGGGCTGGGGCCGGAATGGCAAGCCTCATCTACATAGCCGCATTGGGGAGCCTTCCGCACGACTACTACGAGGCGGCAGCGATCGACGGAGCCGGGATACGCGCGCGCCTGAGGCACATAACCTTCCCGCAGCTTGCGCCCCTTATAGTGATAAACTTCGTGGGCGCCTTCATTGCGGCCTTCCAGGGGATGGGCTCCATATTCCTCCTGACCTTCGGCGGCCCAGGCGATGCGACGAGCGTACTTTCCCTCGCCATCTGGAAGGAGGCGTACAACAATCTGCGCTTCTCGACGGCGACAACGATGGCGTGGTTCCTCGGGACGGCCCTCGTCGCCTTCACGTACGCGCAGATACGCCTCTTGAGGAAGGTCGAGTTCCGCCAGGCCGCCGCGAACTGAACTCGGGTTCCAGGCCTTTCCCTGCCCCGGATGCAGTTTTTTTCATTGAAGTGTTGCCTCACGCGCGCGTGTGTGGTATAATTCATCATGTGAAACCACCCACTTCGGCGGGGGTGTGAATTTTGCCGTCCAGTCAGGAAGTTAGGAGTAAAGCAATGCTGAGAGGTTGTACTGCGTTCTGCGCGTGTCTGATGGCGTTCGCCGCGTTCGGCGAGGGCGGGAACCGGGCTGTCGCCAAGGTTGTGCCCGAGAGCTACGTATCTAAAGCCTGGACCGTCAAGTCGACCGGTGAGACCGAGACGCGCGTCACGTTCTGGCGTGCGGACGTCTTCCGCATCGAGACGGGCTTCAAGGTGGCGGATACGAATGTCGTCGCCAGCACTGTCATAACGGAGACGGGGCAGTACCTTTCGGTGACGAACGACGCATACACCGTCGCGTACGCCGATCTGCGCAACGACCCCAAGGGCGTGCAGATCCTGCTTCCTACGGTGAAGGAGGATGCAAGCCGCGTCGTCTTCGAGGACAGCGCGGACGAATACGTGTGGAAGACGATAGCCCTCACGCTCACGCTCGACAAGGTGCGCGGCACGTTCAAGTGCGCCCTTGCGGGAGGAGAGCCCGTCTTCGAGGAGCTTGAGCCCATGAAGCTCATGAAGGCTGACAAGAAGTCGCCGGGAATCGCCGCACAGGTCCTTTCCTCCTCCAAGTCGGCCGCGTACTTCGGCGGCGGCCAGCAGAACGGCTCCCTGGCGCACCAGGGCCGCCTCATCGACATCGTCGCCGACAGCAAGTGGGACGAGGGCGGCCACCCGAACCCCGCCCCGTGGATGATGGCGCGCGTCGCGAAGGGCGTCTACTACGGCATCCTGCGCCATACGTTCTCCCAGGGCAAGTACGACTTCAGGGATCCTGGCGCCGCCATCTTCACGCACCAGGAGTCGCGCTTCGATGCGTTCTATTTCGTCGGCAAAAGCTTCAACAAGGTTCTCGACAGGTATACCGAATTCACCGGCCGCCCGAATTTCATCCCCGTGTGGGGGCTTGAACTCGGCGACGCCGACGCGTGGATGACGCGCGACCAGACGACGCGCGAGCCCAAGCAGCGCGAGAACGGCGAATACGTCGAGATCACGACGGACGTCGTGGCGAGAAACGCCGAGAAGTACCGCGCGGCCGACATGCCTGGCGGCTGGATCCTCGTCAACGACGGCTACGGCTGCAAGTACATGCAGCTTCCGTGGACGGTCAAGGCCCTTGCGGCGCTCGGGTTCAAGACGGGTCTTTGGACCGAAGGCGCCCTCGACAGGATCAAGTGGGAGGTCGGCACGGCCGGAACGCGCGTACAGAAGATCGACGTCGCATGGAGCGGCCCGGCGTACCAGCACGGGCTCAACTGCAACGCCGTTGCGTACAACGCCATCGTCGACAACTCCGACGCCCGCGCGTTCATATGGACGTGCCAGGGCTGGGCGGGCACGCAGCGCTACGCCGTCTGCTGGACGGGCGACCAGTACGGCAATCTCGATCTCGTAAGGTACCATGTGCCGACGGTCACCGGCTCGGGCATGAGCGGCCAGGCGTATGCGACGACCGACATCGACGGCATCTTCGGCGGCTCGAACGAGTCATACCTGAGGGATCTCCAGTGGAAGTGCTTCACGCCGGCGATGTACGTGATGAACGGCTGGAGCGACATCAACAAGGCGCCGTGGAGCTATCCCGAGCCCTACCGCTCGTTCATCAGGGGGTGGCTCAAGTGGAAACTCAGGATGACGCCCTACATCTACACCACGTGCCGCGAGGCGTGGGACACGGGCGCGCCTATCGTAAGGCCCCTCGCCTGGAACTACCCTGACGACGAGACGGCCCTCTCCTCCAAGGTCAGCTACGAGATGATGCTCGGCGCAGACATACTCGTTGCGCCTGTCTTTGAGCCGATGTCCCGCACGGACGGCTGGTACCTCAAGGGGATATACCTCCCGGCCGGCGCGTGGTACGACTACAACGACGGCAGGCGCGTCGAGGGCGGGAAGACCATATCCGCCTACAGGACTACGATAAACACGCTCCCCGTCTTCATAAGGGGCGGCGCTATCCTTCCGATGTATCCCGAAACGCTCTACTCCACCCAGAAGCCCAAGGACATGCTCACCTTCGACATCTGGCCCGACGGTGAAAGCTCATATACCGTCTACGAGGACGACGGCGAGAGCCGCGCCTACGAGAGGGGCGAGTGGACGAGGCAGAAGGTGTCGGTCAAGGCGCCTGCGGCGGACCGCACGGGCACGGTCGAGGTCACGATCGACGGCGTGACGGGCGAAGGCTTCAAGGGGCAGATCAAGGAGCGCGCATACGAGCTCTGGGTCCGCACGGGCGCAAAGCCCGAGAGGATCGTCGTTGACGGCGAAGAGCTTCTTCCCATCTCCGCCAAGGGCTCGGATGCGGCCACCATCTACGCAAGCTCCCAGCAGTGCTGGCACTACGACAGGAACGACAAGGGCGGCACCGTAAAGGCAAAGCTCGCCAAGAGGTGCACGAAGAAGCCCGTCTCGATCTCGATCGAGATTCCAGAGTCCGTAAAGCCTGCCTGCGTGCCGTATCCGGAGCCGCCGGAGGATGTCGTCAAGCGCGCCGCCGAGACGGCGAAGCACGAGGAGAGGCTTGTCGCCCCGATGAACGCGCCTAACCTGGTGCAGCAGCTCGGCGGCGAATACGCCATTGATGTTGACGGCACGTGGGAGCGCGTCACGGGCAGCGTCGTCTGCTCCAGCGACACGTCAGAGGATGCGCGCGTCACGTTCCGCCTCACGACGGACTCCGGCAAGGTGATCTTCGAAAGGGTCGGCCAGAAGGGCAAGGACGCGCCGCAGCTCGTGTCGGTCAACATCCCCAAGGACGCGAAGAGGCTCATCTTCAGGTTCACGCAGGAGGGCACTGCGCCTGCGGCCGGCGTCTGGAAGGATCTTAGGCTCGTCAAGTGACGGACAAAGTCAGGGAGGCTACCATGAAAAGGATTGTGGGACTTGCTGTTGCATCCGTCATGGCGCTTGGCGCCGTAGCTGCGGAGCGTCCGAACGTGCTGATGATAATCACGGACGACCACGCCGTCGAGGCGTTCGGCACATGCGATTCAGATTCCCCCGTGCCGCTTCCAAACTTCCGCAGGCTCGCGTCCGAGGGCATGGTCTTCGACCGCAGCTACTGCGGCAACTCGCTGTGCGGCCCGAGCCGCGCGACGATCTACACCTCGCGCCACTCGCACCGCAACGCCTATCTCTACAACGGCGGGCCCGCGTTCGACGGCAGCCAGCCGACATTCCCGAAGGTGCTCGGCGCGGCGGGATACCAGACGGCGATCATCGGCAAGTGGCATCTCGATTCGATGCCGACGGGTTTCGACACGTGGGAGATCTTCTCGAACCAGGGGCAGTACTACAACCCCGACTTCTACGATGGCGTCCCCAACGGCAGCGGCGGGCTCAAGTGGCGCGGCAGGCGCGTTGACGGGTACGCCACGGATCTCGTGACGGACAAGGCCCTTAAGTGGCTCGACGACCGCGACACGGAGCGTCCTTTCGCGCTTGTCGTCGCGCACAAGGCGCCGCACCGTCCGTGGCTTCCTGCCGAAAGGCATCTCGGCAAGGCGAAGGAGTTCGTCTCGAAGCTCCCCGTGCCTGAGACGTTCTTCGACGACTACGCCAACAGGCCCCACTCGCTCAAGCTCAACGAGCAGACGCTTGCGCGCCACTTCGCCGTCTGGAGCGACCAGCACATCCTTCCGCCAGAGTTCTTCAAGGATCCGGCCAACAGGGAGCTTCTCAAGAAGGCCCTGGGGACAGAGGACTTCTCGGCGTACACGGCTGACGACGAGGTCGTGAAGACGGTCGTCCTCGGCGGCTACCAGTGGAGGCTTGGCGAGCTCGAGCGCATGAGCGAAGAGCAGAAGATCCCGTGGGTGAGGTACCACGCCGAAAGGACGCGCGAGATGATCGAGGGCGTCAAGTCCGGCAGGCCCAAGGACCCGAAGGCGCTCGCCGAATGGCGCTGGCGCACGTACATGGAGGACTACCTCGGAACGATCATGGCCGTCGACGACTCCATCGGAACGATCCTCGACTACCTCGACAGCAAGGGGCTTTCGGAGAACACGCTTGTCGTCTACTGCGGCGACCAGGGCTTCTACACAGGGCAGCACGGTCTCTACGACAAGCGCTGGATATTCGAGGAGAGCTTCAGGATGCCTCTTGTGATGCGCTGGAAGGGCCATATCGCCCCAGGCGTGAGGTCCACGGCGATGGTGCAGAACATCGACTATGGCGCCACGTTCTGCGCTCTGGCGGGAGCCGCGGAGGAGGCGAAGAAGGCGGGATTCCAGGGGCGCGATCTCTCGCCGCTTTTCAAGACCGGCATGGAGGAGGGCTTCGAGGACAGGCCTCTCTACTATGCGTTCTACGAGAATCCGGGCGAGCATAACGCTCCGCGCCACGACGGCATAAGGACGAAGCGCTACACGCTCGGGCATTTCGTCAAGAACCGCTCGTGGCCGAACAACGTTCCCTTCACCGAATCCGACGAGTGGCTTCTCATCGACAACGAGACCGACCCGAGACAGCTCGTCAATGTCGCGGGGTCGCCCGATTACCGGGATATCCTCGAATCTCTCAAGAGACAGTATTTCCAGTCGCGCGGCGAATACAAGGTTCCCGAGTATCTGCCGGGCGGCGACCTCAAGCTCGTCAAGCCGGCATGGCAGTAAAGGCCAGGCATATCGCGGCGGCGGCGCTTCTCTGCGCCGCCGTTTTTGCGGGTGGTGTCGCGCTTGTGCGCGGCATCGCCTCGCATGTGATCGACGATGGATACGCGGGGAGCGAAAGCTGCCGCGAGTGTCACGAAAGGGAATACGGTCTCTGGCTCACCGGGCCGCACACGCGGCAGTTCAGGGCGGCGACGAATGAGGTCAAGGGTGCAGTCTGGGCGATCGGGATAAACGATGTCGTTCAGTACTTCAGGCCTCTTGGCGGCGGCAGGCTACAGACCATGCCATGGAGCTGGGACTTGAAGCGCCGCGAGTGGTACAATACGACTGGCAGCATGGTAAGGGACTGGATCCCGGGCGACGGGCCTGTCCACTGGACGCACGAATCGCTCACCTTCAACAGCTCCTGCATGGGCTGCCACGTGGCTCCCGCCTGGCGCGGATACGACGCAAAAAGCCGCACATATTCGAGCCATTGGATGGAGCCTAGAATATCATGCGAAGGCTGCCACGGCCCTCTTAAAAGGCATGTGAAGCTTCCGCTCCTCTTCGGCGCGAAGAAGCTCGGCGACGAGAGCTGCATCGCCTGCCACGTGAAACTCTACGGCGATGCCATCGAGAGCCAAAGCCAGGATCTCCCCGAGCTTGTGCGGCGCGAAAGGGCGGCCATGGATCCAGCCAACATTGTGATGCTTGAAGATATCGATTTCACGGCCGACGGGCGCGATCTCGGCGAGAACTACACGATCACAAGGTGGATGATGCGCGTAGGGGTGGGGAAGGAAGGGACGCCAGGCTGTCTCACGTGCCACACGTCAAGCGGGCGGACGCGCGCTAAGGGCGATGCGAACTGCACAGCGTGCCATGCCGACAAGAGCGTAGAAGTGCATGGAAGGCACGCCAAAGGAGGCGCGCGGAGACCGACGTGCGTAGACTGCCACATGCCCAGCACGAGCTTTGCGAGGATCACGCACGTCGATCATTCTCTTAGGCCGCCCGATCCAGGGCTAGCAGTCATGCACGGAGGCTCGAGCGCCTGCGCCAAGTGCCATTCAAGGGGCGAGGAGGAGAACTCGAAGATCGTCGAGGGATGGTTCCCCGACTCTTCCAGGCGCGAGAAGGTTCGTCGCGAGGCTAGGCTCGTCATGAGAGCTCGCATAAGGGATCCCGAGGTCGAGCCAGAGGCGAGGGAATATATCGACTCGCCGGACGCGAATCCGGTTGTCGCCGAGTCGCTTAGAAGGCTCCTCAGCCTGTAGGCACCTGTAGGCTGGCATAGGGGCTAAAGCGGCTTGTAAAGGCAAAAAACACGGGATGCCCGTGAAGACATCCCGCGAAAACGCCCGAAGCGCTTTTGGCTGTGTCCCAAGCGGGCATCGCCTACCCGATTGGACATCGAAATCTGTCATTATTTTACCATAAGTGGCACGAAATGTGAAGGGGAATTTTCGCATATTTCGCACTTGCGCGGAAGGGGGGAATGTGGTAGAATAGGTCAAGTTTTTCTCTCAGAAAGGAAAGGCAAGGATGGAGATTATTGAAGTCAAGGCGCGGGAGATCATCGATTCCCGCGGTAATCCTACGGTTGAAGTGGACGTCACGCTCGAAGACGGCACGCTCGGTCGCGCCGCCGTTCCCAGCGGAGCCTCCACCGGCGTCAACGAGGCCCTCGAGCTTCGCGACGGCGATCCCAAGCGCTATCTCGGCAAGGGCGTCACCAAGGCCGTGGAGAACGTCAACAACATCATCGCCCCTGCGCTCATCGGCCGCTGCGCGTGCGATCAGCGTGGCATCGACAGGCTCATGCTCGAGCTTGACGGTACGCCCACGAAGTCCAAGCTCGGCGCCAATGCCATCCTCGGCGTTTCGCTCGCGGTCGCCAAGGCTGCCGCCAACTGCCTCGGCATGCCCCTCTACCGCTATATCGGCGGCACGAACACGTACACCCTCCCCGTTCCGATGATGAACATCATCAATGGCGGCGCCCACTCCGATGCGCCTATCGCGTTCCAGGAGTTCATGATCCGTCCCGTCGGCGCCAAGACCTTCAAGGAAGGCCTCCGCTGCGGCGCTGAGGTGTTCCACAACCTCAAGAAGGTTCTCAAGGCCCGCGGTCTTTCGACGGCCGTCGGCGACGAGGGCGGCTTCGCCCCTGCGCTCGACTCCATCGAGGATGCTCTCGACTGCATCATCAAGGCCATCGAGCAGGCCGGCTACAAGCCCGGCGAGGATGTCACGATCGCCATGGACTGCGCTTCGAGCGAGTTCTACAAGGATGGCATCTACGACTACACCTGGAAGGAAGGCGAGAAGGGCGCCAAGCGCACGAGCGATGAGCAGGTCAAGTACCTCGAAGAGCTCGTCGCCAAGTACCCGATCGACTCCATCGAAGACGGCATGGCCGAAGGTGACTGGGACGGCTGGGTTGCCCTCACGAAGGCGATCGGCGACAAGTGCCAGCTCGTCGGCGACGATCTGTTCGTCACGAACGTCAAGTACCTCGAGAAGGGCATCAAGCTCGGCGCAGCCAACTCGATCCTCATCAAGGTCAACCAGATCGGCTCTCTCTCCGAGACGCTCGATGCCATAGAGATGGCGCACCGCGCCGGCTACACGTCCGTCACCTCCCACCGCTCCGGCGAGACCGAGGATGCGACGATCGCCGACATCGCCGTCGCCACGAACTCCGGACAGATCAAGACCGGTTCCATGTCCCGTACCGACCGTATCGCCAAGTACAACCAGCTTCTCCGCATCGAAGAGGAGCTCGGCGACAAGGCGGTCTACGGCTACAAGAAGGTCCGCTAAGGCCCCGGTCTCAAGGTTCGCCGGTCTTTCCCTACGGCGAAACCTTCAACTGAAAAAGACGGCTGCATTGCGCAGCCGTCTTTTATTTGGTATAATATGGCCATGAGAAACGATCTTGACAATTTGAAATCGCTTGGCAGCCAGACAAGGGTCGCCTGCGAATACGATCCTGCGATTCTAGAGGCGTTTGAAAACCGCCACCCGGAGCGCGACTATTGGGTGACTTTCACCTGCCCGGAGTTTACGACGCTCTGCCCGAAGACGGGTCAGCCCGATTTTGCGACTATTACAATACGCTATATTCCGGACAGGCTTCTTGTAGAGTCGAAGTCGCTGAAGCTCTACCTTTTCGGTTTCCGCAACCATGGCGATTTCCACGAGGATGTCATTAACGTGATATTTGGCGACCTTTCCAGGCTTCTTGAGCCTAAGTACATGGAAGTCTACGGTAAATTCGCCGCAAGGGGCGGTATAAGCATCGATCCCTTCGTCAATGATGGGACAGGCGAGAAATACCGCAAACTCGCCGAAGAACGCTTTGCGCGTTGGTCAGGCGTACGCGATTGACCGTTCCAGCTCGTAATCGCCACTTTTCGTTCATATCGCTTCGGGAACCATGCGAATAACTTCGAGGCCGGTAAGAAGCACATTGCCCGTCAATCTTATAACAGACGGGAAATGTGCTCTTGTCGTTGGAGGTGGCCGCGTCGGTCTAAGGAAGACGCGCTCGCTTCTTTCCGCCAATCTTTCAGTCGTCCTCGTCTCTCCAACTGCACTCGACGAGTTCCATCACTTGGTGCCAGACTCCCAAACAATGGTGCCAGACTCCCTTCCAATGGGGACAGTCCCCAAAATTTCGCCCCCTAAAACGGTGCCAGACTCCCATTTTATGGTGCCAGACTCCCATTTTAGGGGGACTGTCCCCAGTTTCACATGGAGGGAGAAGGTGTATGATGGTGAGGTGTTGGAAGGGGGATGGCTTGCAATTTTCGCCTGTAGCGATGATAAAAATGTAAATATGCGTGTTCTCCATGATGCCAGAAAGGCGAAAATCCCCTGCTGCCTTGCCGACGGGAACTGGGCTCAGGGCGATTTTACCATGCCTGCCATCCTGCGCGACGATGATATCGTCTTTTCCGTTTCCACCAACGGCCAGGATTGCCGGACATCAAGAGACATGCGCGATTCCATAGCTGAATGGGTGAAATCGCGAAAATCCCCTAGATCAATCGCCGTTATTGGAATTTCCGGTTCTGAACTTGGAGACATCCATCTTACAGAAGGGCGTAAGCGCGAGCTCCATTCCCTCCTGTCTCAATTCAAGTGCGTAGAAGGGTGGCTTATATTAAATACATGTTCAAGGGTTGAACTTGTCGTGGCAGGGGCAATTTCCCCAGAACTCATATCCTCCCTTAAAAGTCTACTCAGCGCATTTATCTGTCCAGATAGATTATGCGACATTGTTTCCCGAACGGGTGATGAGGCGTTCAGGCATCTTTCTTTAGTAGTCTCGGGGCTTGATTCGCCTTTCCTCGGCGAATATGCGATTGCCGGGCAATTCAAGGACGCTATAGACGAGTCCAGTCGGGAAGGGGGGGTAGCCCCCTTCTTGGCCCAGATTGTCTCCCAGATCCAGCAGTGCGCCAAGGAAATTCGCCACAAAACTTCATATCTGCTCAATAATCCCTTGGAAATTCAAGATATAACCCTGAATTTCATATATAATTCACAATTCCTTAATCCTTCAGCAAAGATCGTAGTTTTGGGGACAGGCTCCGTTGGTGCGGCCGTTGCCAATCAGCTATCTTCAAGAAATCAAGCTTTTACATGGATTTTTCATAAGAATCGCCCGTCAAACAATAGCGGTTCCTTGGTCGACATCCAGCCGTGGGAATGTCTCAAAGCCGCCATTGAAGAATCGGATATTATCATTTCGGCACTATCCCTTGACCGCCCCATCATTTGGGGACAGTCCCCAGATCTTCCGTATTCGTCTCCTGAAAAACGGTGCCAGACTCCCAACGAATGGTGCCAGACTCCTATTTCCGGGGGACTGTCTCCAATTCCCGACTTCAAAAAACGGTGCCAGACTCCCATTTCTGAGGGACTGTCCCCAGTTGGTGGCCGAAAAAAACTGATTCTAGATCTCGGACAGCCTGGCAATTTCCATATTGCAGATGATGCCAAGAATGATATCGAACTCGTTACGCTTGGGATGCTCAAGGATATCAACAGGCTTAAGCGTCAAAATGAGGTTGTTGATAAGGTCCGTGAGATCGCGCTGGAGACCATTTCCAAGCACCTCTTAAATGCTTAAGTTCATATTGACACGCATGTCGCATAATAGAGATTATGTATACTATCGCATTATCCAGAGATATTGCAGACGGCCCTTTACATTATGATGACCTGAAAATTGCCTCTGGATAATTGGATAGTTTACATAATATCCCTACAATTGGCTTAAGGCGATGTTTGCGGCTTGAATTATTAAGGCGATGTTTGCGGCTTGAAGTATTAGAGCGAGGTTTGTGGCTTGAAGCAAATAAAAGCGAGATTTGCGGCAAAAAAATGTAGGCGGCGAAAATCACTTGATTTTGATTTCAACAGGATAGAACCGGGCTGGGTTCTGGGCACGGCGCATAATCTTGTCTGCATAGGCATCTTTGTATGCGCGGCCATCCTTTGTCCTGTCAGTACGGGCGTTATAGCGCCTTAAAGCCATTTTCCAGCCATCGAAGAATCCCTTCGGCCTTTCACCTGCAGGCCTTCCGCTTGCGCCAAAGCCTTTCCTGGCGAGCCACTTGATTGCCGCACGGATATTCGCCTCGGGAGTCCCCTGGTTGCGCTTGGACGGTTTAGAAAGCCCTACGAGCTTCTTGGCGGGATCCCAGTCGCCGGGCACGTTTACCTGCATGGGATCCACGAGCCACGCAGCCCTGCTTTGAGGACCATTCCCGCCCGATTCCTCGATCATGTGTGACTTGACGATCGCAGGCGTAAGGTCGGCCACCTTGGCCGCCTGAAGCTCCGTCCCGCCGATCCAGGCCGCCTTGTTGGCATTGAACGCAGTTACAAGCTTAACTATCAGCTCGTCGTGGACCTGGTATCTGTCGTCCTCGAATCCGCGGAAGATCGGAACCTTTAAAGTCTTTTCAACCGCCTCGCGGCTCTCGGGAAGCTTCTCACCCTGCGCAGCCGCCGTTCTCGCATACTCCGCACGGTAGTCGCGCTCCACACGCTTCACGGCCTTCATCTCGTCTTCAGAAAGGAATCGCCTGTCGACGAAAAGCTCGCCGAACTTGTCGAACTTGAGCTTGGAGGTTCCCGTATCGATCTCATAGCGGACGGCAGCCTCGGACGCGGGCTCCTCGGCATACCCTTCCTCGGCCAGCCTTTGCTTGTATATCTCGGCGCGGGCGTTAGCCTTTGCCACAATCTGCGCGGCCTCCATGAGATCCCTCACAAAAAGCGCCGTCTCCTCCTCGGTCATGTTGAAATCGTAGTGCGAGGGGGCGTTTGTAATCGTGTTGCCGTTAAATAGCGGCGTCATCCTGAGGATTTTGATACCGCCTGAAAGGAGATTCAAATCAAGGCTCGGGGCATCCTCCATGCCCATCGCCTTGGCAACATCCTTCCTTACGTTTTCAAGCGGCTGAAGCTCCTCCGCCGAAGGAGTGTTTCCGGCAAGGATGTCGGCTGCGATATCCGCGAGCTTAAGGAAATCCTCCTCGGACGAAAAGCTTCCGGCCGAAACCGCGATCGCCAGAACGAAGACCGCAAGTTTGGAGGACTTAAGTTTCATTTTTCCGCGCCTTCTTCCTTTGAAGATCCGCTTGTGCCGGTCATACCCGGCATATAGTCAGGGACAAATACAAGAAGATTGTTGAGATAGAATTCGGCGTCGTCGCGCCGCCCTTCACGGACGGCCTTGTAGAGAAGCGGCTCAAGTTCGCGGATCGCCCTTTCGCGGACGGAATCGCTTGCCTTTCCAAGCCTCTCCTCGGCGATTCTGGCGACTTCCTCGAGAAGGATATCCTCCTTGCGGCGCGGCACGCTCACTGACGCCTGTGCGCGGGATTTGGCCCCTTCCGTGCCGCCATCCTCATCCTCCCCTTCCATCCCCGACTCGTTCTCAGCGATAAGATCTCCAACCGTCTTCTCGGGCCGTGTCTCCTCCTCGCGGAGGCGGAGGATATTCTGAAGCTCCGCATTCTCGCTTATGAGCCTATCAAGATCCTGCCGCTTGAGTTCAAGGAGCTTGATTTCGGCATTCCTGCGCTCCGTTTCGGCCTCGACGATAAGCCTAGCCTCCTCGGACTCCTGAAGTTTCGCCGCCTCCGCCCTTTCGTTGGCCGCAGCCTCCTCGGCTGCAAGACGCTGCGCCTCGGTCTTGGCCTCCTCGGCAAGACGCGCCTCTTCGGCGGCTTTCCTCTCGTCGCCCGCCCTTGCGCTTTCGGCATCAGCGATCTTCTTCTTTTCGGCAAGGTTGGCCTTTTCTATATTGGCCGTCTCCTTCGCAAGGGCCTTCGCCTCCCTGTCGGCCTTGGCGGCATCGGCCTTAGCCTTTGCCGCCTCAGCCTCCTTCTCGGCTTTCTTGGCCTGCGCCGCCGAGTCCTTCGCCTCGGCCTCGGCGATCTTTCGCTCGGCCTCCGCGCTCTGGAGGTTCATTTCGGCGATAACCCTCTCCTTCTCGGCCCGCTTCACGAAAGCGAAGCCGAGAACTCCAGCGATGACCGCCAGAAGGATGCCGATTGAAAGGAGGTTTCTCATCTTTCAGAGTCCCTCAAAAGCTTCTGGTAAACTCCACCCTGCGGCACAGGTGCGGGAGTCTCTTCTGGAAGCGGCTCGCTCATCGGCTCGGGGATGGGGGCGGGCAGAGGCTCGGTCTCCCGGCTTTGCCTCTCAGCCTCGTCAAGCTGCGTCTGCGCCTCGGCAAGACGCTCGGCGCGGATCCTCTCTACGAAGCGCTTGAGTTCCTCCTGCTCGGCCTCGGACTCCTTCGTCTCCTTCTCGAGCTCCTCCTCGTGGAGCTTGAGCCAGTAGCTCTGCTCGTCCTCGGTCATGCTCCTGAGCTTCTCAAGGCGCTCGATCTTGGCCTTCTCAATCGCCATTCTCGTCTTGCGCTCCTCGTCCTGGCGCTTCCACTCCTCTTCGAGCTTGCGAAGCTGCTCGCTCCTGGAGACGGGATCGGCAAGAGGCGATGCACTCCAGGCATTGTCATCCCAGGACCTGACATCGCTCAGAGCCTTCTTGCGGCGCAGAGCCTCCGCCTGGGCAGACTCGCTGTCGTTGAGCACGTATGGAGTCATGAAGATGAGAAGCTCCTTGCGGGCGACGGTCTTTTCAGTGGATCCGAAGAGCCATTTGCCGATCCAGGGGATGTCCTTGAGAAGCGGAATGCCTGTTTCGGCTTCGCTCGTGTACGACTGGACAAGGCCGCCTAGAACGACCGTCTGCATGTTCTCGAGCGAAATGTCTGCGCTCATCTTTCGTGTCACCGTCGTATCGACCTTAACATCCGTAAGCTTGGAGTCGGACGCGCTTCCGCTCGTCTGGATCGTCTGCTGCTCGCCGAGCTGGGAATACTCCTCCTCGACCGTAAGCATGACCGTACCGTTGGGGTTGATCTTCGGGGTGACCGTTATCGTAATGCCGATCTGCTTCTGTTCGTAGTTAGGAACGGCCATCGACGTGTAGGACGTCGAAGACATCGTAAAGCCCGTCAGGATATAGTGCATGTCTGTCGCCTCGATCTTGGCCTCCTTGTTGTCGAGGGTCATCACGATCGGGCTGGCAAGGAACTTGGCGTGCGAATCGAACTTGGACGCCTGGATTACAGCCGCCAGGTTGAGGCGGTCGCTCTTGAGGAAATAGTTGAGCCCGGAACCGATAGGCGTCGCGGAGACAGCCTCGCTCGTACTCGTAACGGCCGAAGTGGCGTTGGAGACAGTCGACTCCACTGTGCCAAAAAGCTCGGAGAGTGTAGCTTTCCCGGTTCCTCCGCCGCCGCCGAGCATATATCCGGACGTTTCGCTGCCCCTGTTGAAGAAGGAGTTGTTCTTCCCCTTCTGCACCCAGTCGACGCCCGTCTTTATCTCGTCGCCGAGGCTCACCTCGATGATGCACGTTTCGATAAGGACCTGCGAAAGCTTCACGTCCATATCGACGATCACGTCCTTTATCGCCTTCATGTCGGCCTTGCGAGCCATCACGACGATGCCGTTGATGCGCTTGTCGGCGAGGATCTTGATGTTGTCCTTTGAAAGCTGCCCGAGCTGGTTGTTGGAGGAGGCCTTGGACTGGCTCTTGGACTGGTTGCCTGACGGCGGCGCCGGCGGCTGCTGTCCGCCACCAGGGCGCTGACCCGTAAGCGTGCCCGACCCCGTGCCGCGCTGCGTGTTCTGGTTCTGGTTGTTCTGCTGCGAGGAGTTGGACGAGTTGCCGATAAGGTCGTTGAGCATGGAGCTTACGTCCTCGGCTTCGGCGTACTTGAGGCGTATCACCTCGACCTGCACCTCCGGCGAGGTCTCGACGTCCAAGGTCGAAATCACCTTGTCGAAGAAGTCCATGTTCGCCTTAGAGGTGATTACGATAAGCTTGTTGCTGCGCTCGTCGTCGAGTATGAGGACCTTGCCCCTTATCATGCCCCTGTCGGCGTCGCTCACGCCTGCAACCATGTCGGCGTTCGGCGTCTCCTGCGGCTGCTGCTCGTCGGTCCTCGCGCCCGGCCTCTGCGAGCCGGACGAAAGAAGCCTCGACCCGGAAGAGGACTGCGTCCTCGTGGACGACGTGAAGCCGGGCCCGCCCGACTGCTTCGTCCCCGACTCCTTGGACTGCGTCTCCTTCTGGCTTTCGGTGACTATCGCCTCAAGCGCCTGCTTGATGTTGGCCGCGGTCGAGTAGACGATCTGCCTAACGAAAACGTCCTCTGTGACGGGCGTCGCCACATCGAGCGTCTTGACGATCTCAAGCATCCTGTTGATGTTCTCCTGCGTGTCTGTAACGAGAATCGCGTTCGTGCGCTCGAACACCTGGAATAGCCCATTCGGATCCTTGAAGCCTTCAAGCGCCTTCTGCGCCTCTGTCGCAAGGACGTTCTTGAACGTTATGAGCTGGCTTACGACCTTGCCGTCCTCGGGAAGAAGCCCGTTCTGCTCGATGAGGATCGGAATGCCCTGCGTGCGCACGGTCTTCCTCGGAAGCGCCCTAAGAAACCTCGTGCCGCGCGGCTCGAGGACTACTCCGTTCATCGTCAAGAGGACGTTCAGTATCTCAAGCCTCTCCGTCTCGGTAAGCTCGTCGCCCGGAAGCGAGTGGAAGGTGATGTTGACCTTGGGGAGATCGGGTGCGGGGATCACGGTCTTGTGCGCGTGCTCGGCATACATCATGAGGACCTGCGCGATGGGCGCATCCTCGATGTTCAGCTCCTTCTTCTCAAGCCCGGCATGGAAGCGCTCCATCGCCTCGTCGCCCTTCGCGGCGTCCGCAGCCTGGGCTGCGGCGGCACCGGCGGCTCCACGCGCGCCTGCGCGGCCCTGCGTCCTCGTCATCAAAGGCGAACGCCTCGGCGCGGCCGCCTGCTGCGCCGAAACCGTGCCCGTGGTGAACACGAGCGCCACGGCGATCGCAGGCGATCTCAATGCCTTCAAAAGACGTCCAGCAAATGCAAAACTCATGTCGTCGCCTCCTTGGCGGGTTCCTCCGCCGCAGCTCCATCCCCGGTTGCCGTTCCGTTCACGGTGGCCTCTTGGGCCTCGCTGTCCTCTTCCTCCTCATCCTCCTCTTCGGCCTCCTCCTCCGCCTCGCCGCGCATGTACGCGCATCCGAGGCGGAAGGACGTCTTGAGAAGGCCCGTGTAGCTTACTGACTTCTGCACGGGGTTTATGGTAATATCCCTTATGTCGAACATCGCGTTCTCGGCTGTCTCGAGCGAGCACAGGAACCGCACAAGGCTCTTTAGGCTCGACTCCCATCCGCGCGCATCAAGCTGGAGTTCGTAGACGTCGCCCTTGCGCTCCTCGGCGCCCTTGTCGTGGTTGGGCGTGGAGACGTTGTTCGCCGCCGCGAGCGCATCGACGCGCTGCCACCACCAGGTGTCGACGTCCTGCCCCTCAGGGAAGGTCGGCATCTTCGAGCTTTCGTTTTCCAGCTGCTCGCGCCAGTAGTCGGTCCTAGAGATGAGCTTCGTCTCGCGCTCGGCGCGCTTCTTCTGCGTTTCGTACGTCTTGCGGCTCGACTCCAGCCTCTGACGC
This sequence comes from Kiritimatiellia bacterium, assembly GCA_045636065.1. Lineage (GTDB taxonomy): Bacteria > Verrucomicrobiota > Kiritimatiellia > RFP12 > UBA1067 > RGIG5050. The sequence continues at coordinate 58,465 of JAZTWW010000026.1, forward strand.
TGCGAGCCCGTCCACATGAGAGCGAGCCCCACATAGAGCGCCACCACGAGAAGGACTGCAAGTATCGCCCTTTCGCGCATCGAACGTGCACGGGCCATCACTCATCCTCCTTCTCTTCGAAGCGGCATTCGATCGTGAACGCCTGCCTGTTCTTCCGCAAGGTCGGACCTTTCATGTCAACGCTCGAGAAGACCGGCTCCTTCGGGCCCTTGCGCCCTTCCGCCGCGATCTCCGAGGGAAGGTATCTCGCCTTGACGAGATTGTTCTTGAAATCGTAGACCTTCTGCGCATCTTCTGCATCGCCCGCGAGGACGAGCTTCATGTCCTTCGTGTACTGGATTCGCGAGAGCGCTATTCCGTATGGCATCTCCTCGCAGACGATCCTAAGCATCTCCAAAGCGCTCGTGTCGCGGTTCGAGTAGCGCTTGACGAGGGCCACCCTCTCCTTCGTGTCACTCACCGCCTTGTACGCCTTGGCGTGGGCCTTGATCTCCTTGCGCTCTACCTCGGCGAGGTGGTCGTACACCATGGGAAGAGCGACCATCGCGCCCAAGAGGAGAAGCCACACCGCGCCAGCCGCCGCGAGAAACGCCTTGAGCTTCGAATTGAAGCGCGACTCCCTCAAAGCGTCGCGCCAGAGCCGCGGCGTCACGTCGAGAGCCTGGCCTTCGACGCCCCTCAAGGCGGCACCTTCAATTCCGCCGTAGAGGTCCTCCACCTCCTCGAAACGCACCACGGGCGCAAAGAGAGAAAGGACTTCCTTCTCCTCGTCCGTCCTCGCGCCCGGCCGCGAGAAGACCGTGATCTCATCGAGCGCGCCGGAGGATGTCCTGAGAAGCGTGAGCGTAAGCTCCCTCTTGAGCTCCTGTGGCGGAACGTGCCCTATCGAGCGGAGCGACGATACGGCGCCCGACTCCATCAGCATGAAATCCCATCCATCGCCGAGATCCAGGAGGACGAGCCTTCTCGGGACATTCTCGCCAAGGCGGCTCCAAAGCGTCCTGAGCCAGCCGAGGGCGGTGATGTCCGTGCGGACCACCTTGACGCCTGCCAAGTCGAGCGCGCCAGAGATGTCAAGCGCCGTCGCCTCCGGCAAGGCAGCCGCTATAGCCCTAACGCTTATGTCCGTCTCGGCGGTCGTCTCCACAGAGGCAAGCATCTGCTCGTCCGGGAACGGGCTTATCGCCTTGATCTCCTCAAGGGCATTGTCGTCTATGAGATCGCGGTCCTCCTCGGGGATGCGCAGATGCGACACCAGCATGTCACCAAGCGGCAGCGCAAGCGTGAATTCCTTCGTGTGGTATTTGCGCACCGCCTCCTTGAGCGCAGCAACAAGAGGCGTATCCTTGGCCTCAACCGGCTCTGCGGCCCCATCGGGGCGATCTTCCACGGCACTCTCTTCACAGCCTGCAAATTCGGCGTCGCCCGTAGCCTCCGGGAGGTCGAGCGGCCACTCGGCCTGGTCGCTTTTGGACCAGCCTTTCGCGCCAAGCGAAAGCCTGAGCGCCCGCACTGTCGAGCGCTCCACGCCGACGATGAAAATGTCTTTTGCCATGTGGGCTAATATTATCTCAAATACCGCGCAAAAAGGCAAGGAAAAACTATCGTCCGCCGCGTGTTCCCGGGGCCTGTCAATACCCGCGGATCAGCTTGTAGCCCCAGTAGGCGTAATGCTCCTTGAAGAGGCTCGTGTTGAACGAGAGGACTTCGGCGACCGGGCAGAACCAGGTGATGTCAAAGCCGTTGGAGCACCTTACGGTCCCCTCGTAGTCGGCGGCGAAAGGCCGCACCTTGAGAGACGTCTTCGAGAACATCAAAAGCGCCCTTCTCATGTGCCACGAGGAAGTGACGAGAATGACGTTCGCCCCCTTGCCGAGAAGCTGCTCCACAGCTCGCGCCTCCTCCTCGGTGTTGCGCGCCGCGGGAAGGCACCTTACGGCCTCGACGGGCACGCCAAGGCTCTGGAAAAGCGGCATAGAGCTCACATCCACGTTGCTCCCGGTAGCGATTAAAAGAGGCGCCTTGCCGGCCTTGAAGAGCTCGGCTCCGATCCATACCCTGTCCGCGCCCGGAGTCATGTCGGCCATCTCGTAGCCGTTCGTCACGGCGGCCATGCCGCCACCCAGGACTACTATAGCATCCGCCTCGGGGGCGGCCGACACCTCCTCGCGCGGGAACTCGCCCTCCAAGGGGCTTGAAAGGAGATGCGTCATGAGCGGCGTACTCCACGCCCAGAGCCACAATGCCGCCAACCCCACGAAAAAGCGCGCAAGGCCGCCCCATCTGAAGACGCAGAAGAGATATGCAAACACGACAAACGCGATTCCGATCACGAGCGGATTCACGCAAGCCCCTATGAAATGGTTTACCGGCGCCATTGATTCTACCCGTTCCTTTCTTGTTTCAATCGATCCTCTTGATGTCCGCGCCAAGCTTTGAAAGCTCGCGCTCGACAGCCTCGTAGCCCCTGTCGACCGACTCCGCGTTCAGTATGACCGTAGTCCCCTTTGCGCAAAGGGCCGCTAGAATGAGTGCTATGCCGGCGCGGATGTCGGGCGAGGTGACCGTTCCGCCCCTAAGCTGGGTGGGCCCCGTAACGACAACCCTGTGCGGGTCGCACGGCACAATCTTGGCACCCATGCCGATAAGATGGTCCACAAAGTAAAGCCTCGACTCGAACATCTTCTCGAAGAAGAGGCAAGTCCCCCTCGACTGCGTCGCGAGGACTATTAGAACAGACATCATGTCGCTCGGGAACGCGGGCCACGGCCCATCAGAGACGGAAGGTATCGCATCGCCGAAATCGTATTTGATCTTGCGCCTCTGCTTTGCCGGAAGATGGAGCCTCCCCGCCGCGGCATCTACGCTCCACTTGAGTCCGAAGCGCCTGAGCGGCTTGGAGAGGACCTCGAAATCGGCTACGTCGAGCCCTTCAAGCTCAAGCTCGCCGCCCGTCACGGCCGCCGCGGCGAGATAGCTTCCCGCCTCTATGAGATCCGACCCGACGCGCGCCGTGGCGCCGCCAAGCCTCTCGACGCCGTCAATCACGATCCTGTTCGTCCCAGCGCCCTCGATCTTCGCGCCCATCGAGGAGAGCATCCCCGCGAGATTCTGGACGTGCGGCTCGCAGGCGGCGTTGTATATCTCGGTGCGCCCCTTGGCGAGCGATGCGGCCATAAGGATGTTCTCCGTCGCCGTGACGCTCGCCTCGTCGAGGATGATCCTCCGCCCCTGAAGTCCCTTGGGGGCCCTGAGCGAGAAGACGCGGCTTGTAAGCCTCGCCTTCGCCCCGAGTGCAATAAGGCCGTCGAAATGCGTGTCAAGCCGCCTGTGGCCAATTCCGTCCCCGCCGGGCGGCGGAAGCGCCACATGCCCGAGCCTTGCAAGAAGCGGACCCGCGAAAAGTATGGAAGTCCTTATGCGCCGGGAAAGGTCGGGGTCTAGCCTGGCGGCCTTGAGCCGCCGCGCCGCGATCGTGACCGTGCGCGCAGCCCTGTCGTGCGAAACGGCCGCGCCGAAGCGCTTGGCGAATTCAAGCATCAGCCTCACGTCGGCTATGTCCGGAACGTTCTCGAGCGTCACCGGCCCTTCGCAGAGAAGCGCCGCCGCGATCATGGGAAGCGCGGCGTTCTTGTTTCCCGGGACGCGATGGACGCCCGTGACGGCCCTGCCGCCGTTTATGACGAAGCGGCTCATTGCTCCGGTCCGCCCTTCCCGCCCAGACGGGCGACAACCTGGTGGAGAAAATCTTCCGGCGTGGAGGCGCCGCTCGTGACGCCCAGTTCGTCAACGCCAGAGAAATCAAGCCTTTCAAGCTCGTCCATCGACCCTGCGCGCCAAGCCTTGGCACCGGCGCTCACGGCCACTTCCGCGAGCCTCAGCGTATTGGAGCTCGTGGAGCTTCCAAGGACGAGCACCCCTGAGTTTGCACGGCTCTTCGCAAAGCGCGAGACGGCAAGCTGCCGCTCGTCCGTCGCGTTGCAGATGTGCGTTGCGCCGTCGGCGATGACGCCGTCCTGGCCGAATTTCGCCTTGAGCGAATCAAGAAGCCCCTCCACCTCGGCACCGTTCATCGTGGTCTGCGAAACCACTCCAAAGGGCGGCGCGAAAGGGATCGAATCAATGTCGCCCGCTTTGGTGACGATCGCGACGCGCGAAGGGTCTCCCACCTCGCCGGCGATGCCGACGGTTTCGGCGTGGGCCCTGTGGCCGAGAACTACTACCGGCAGCGATTCGCGCGCATACGCCTGCACCCTCAGGTGGACGCGCGCCACCATCGGGCATGTCGCATCCACCACATCGAGCCTGCGTCGGCGCGCTTCGTCGCGCACGGCAGGCGAAACGCCGTGCGCGCTAAAGAGGACTTTGGATCCCTCCGGGACATCGCAAAGGCTTTCGACGAACACCATGCCGCGACGCCCGAGTTCGGCGATCACCTGCTCGTTGTGGACGAGCGTATGCAGGCAGTATACCCGTCCGCCTGCTTCCAGCGCCTTGATGGCCTTCTTGAGGGCAGCCGTCACACCGCCGCAGAAGCCGTGCGGCTCTATGACGGTCACCTTCATCAGCCGCGCTCCGGTTCTGCCGCCTTCGCGGCGTTCCAGAGGGCGTCCATCTCGGCGAGAGTCATGTCCTTAAGGCTTCGGCCTTCGCCGGCTGCGGCGGCCTCTACGGCGCGGAAGCGCCTCGCGAACTTGGCCGTCGTGTTGTTGAGCGCGCTTTCGGCGTCGCTCTTTATGTGGCGCGCGTAGTTTGCCACTGCGAAAAGTACGTCTCCAAGCTCCTCCTTGACGTGATCGGCGCTGTGGCCTTCCTTTACGGCCGTCTCAAGCTCGTCGAACTCCTCGCGGACCTTGTCGATGACGCCTTCGCTGTCCTCCCAGTCGAAGCCGACGCGCGAGGCCTTCTCGGCCGTGCGCTGGGCCTTGAGCAGCGCTGGGAGCGCCTCCGGAACGCCGTCGAGGGCGCTGTGGCGCGTCTCCTTCGCATGTTCGCGCGCCTTGATCTGCTCCCAGTTCCTGAGGACGGTGGCGGGATCCTTGGCGACGATATCGCCGAAGACGTGCGGGTGGCGCCTTACAAGCTTGTCGGAGATGGCGTTAGCCACATCGTCGAACGTGAAAGCGCCTTCCTGCTCGGCCATGACGCACTGGAACATGACCTGAAGAAGCACGTCCCCCAGCTCCTCGATATGGTTGGCCCTGTCCTCCGGCCGGTCCATGGCGGAAAGAAGCTCGTACGTCTCTTCAAGGACGCACGGCTTCAAAGTCTCAAGAGTCTGCACCCTGTCCCAGGGGCAGCCCTTCTCAGGATCCCTGAGGCGCACCATTATCTGGTGCAGCCTCTCTATGCCGGTCATGCTCACTGCACTCCCATGTGGAGCATCCTCAAAAGCTCCTTCGCAAGAGGCTCGCCGAAGCTGTCGACGACTGTATCGGCGCCTCCGAAATCCTGGTACGCCACATGCGGATGCTCGACGGCGACGACCGCGAGGTTGGCTATGAGCGCGCTCTTGACTCCGTGGCCGCTCCCGGCGACAGCGGCCGTGAAGATCTCCTGCAGGCCGTTCTGCGCCACTGCGCGCCTCCATGCGTCCCACTTGCATCCGCCGTATGTCGTCGAAGGCTCGGGATAGATGACGACGTTATCGGGGTTCTCGACGTCCTTGAGGGCATCCTTGAGGGCTGCCGCGTCGCCGCGCGTCGCGAGGACGACCTTCACGCCCTTGTGCGTGAGGGCGCCGACGAACGCCTTGAAGCCGTCGTCGACGAGCGCGGGGATCTGCGCGGTGAGAGATGCGGCGAACTCCGACTGGATCTCGCGCGCGATCTGGGCCGCATCGGCCTCTACGCCAAGCTCGGAGAAGAGCTCGGCGAGGGCTCCATGCATGTTGCCGCCGGCGAGGTGCTTGGCCTCAAGCATCGGCGTAAGGGCGATACCTTTGTCCGCAAGCTTCTTCGAGGCGATGCCGAAAAGGATCTCGGCGCCGTCTGCGGCCGTGAAGTCGAACTCTACGACTACGCCGCGCTGATAGTTTTCGCTTTCTGCCATTTTCTGGAACTCCATTGTGGGTTACGGGCAAATCATGACTTGACGACACGCGTCTTGCGGGGGATCGGCTGGCCGATGTCGCTGAGAAGTTTGCGGAAGCGGGAGTTGCGCACGTTAAAGGGCTTGCCTCCAGCGATGCGCGTGAACTCGCAGGCCCTCAGCTCGTTGCGGTTGCCCTCGTCGTGGCCGATGACGCCGCCGACTCCGGCGAGCGCGCATTCGACCGCCTTCTCGGCGCAGTCCTTGATGAGCTGGAGATCCTTCTTGTTGGGGGCCGATGCACGGGCATAGTAGCCGCTCTTGAAGACGCTCGTCTTCTCGGCGCCGAGGCGCGCGCCGAACTGCCTGGCGAACCACTGCCCGACATTGACCTTGTCGAGGCGCGGATGGCCGAACGCATCGACGGGAACGTCCTCGCCGGCCTTCTTGAGCTCCTTGATGATCTCCTTGACGCAGGCGCCTTCGCTGACGAAGATGTTGACGCAGTCGACCTCGTCCATCACCTTCCTGAGGCGCTCGGCCTCGGCGGCGAAATCAACCTTCGACTCGGGCACGTAGACGGCGTGCACGTCCTGGCGCTTCGCCGTAAGGCCGAAGTCGGGGAGGTAGTCGAAGGACTTCATGACCATCCTGTGGTAGGCGAGGGCCGTGAAGGCCGTGAGCCAGCCGCAGTTGCGGCCCATCACCTCATGGATGATGAGCGCGCGCGGATTGGCCGTATTCTCCTTGACGACGTGCGAGAAGAACTTGGCGCCCTCCTCGGCGGCAGTGTATGCGCCGAGGCTCTGGCGGATCGGATAGACGTCGTTGTCGATCGTCTTGGGAAGGCCGACGACCGTGAGGGCATAGCCGTTCTCGGCGAGATAGGCCGCGAGGTCGGCGGCCGTGGTGTTGGTGTCGTCGCCGCCTATCGTATGGAGGACGTCAACTCCGTCCTTGACGAGACGCTCCGCCGCGACCTTGAGGGGATCCTCTCCCTCCTTGACGAGGCCGCGCTTGACACAATCCTTGACGTTCGTGAGCTTCACGCGGCTGTTGCCGAGCGGCGAGCCGCCGTGCTGCGTGAGGACGAGCGCGTTCTTGCGCGTCTGGGGAGTGACGGCGATCGATTCGCCCTTGAGAAGCCCCATATATCCGTTTACGTATCCGATCATCTCGACCTTGGGGGCCTTTTTCGTGTATGCGTCGATCAGAAACCCTATTGATGCCGAGAGGCAGGGCGCCAGTCCGCCTGCCGTGAGAAACGCTACCTTCTTGACTGCCATCTTCTTTCCTGTCTTTCTCTTTCCGTTCTTTCCAATCTGAAACTTGAACTTAGATCTGCTTGAGGACGTTGACCGTCTCTATCGCGGCCTGCGTCGCATTCGCGCCCTTGTTGCCCTGCTTCGTGCCGCAGCGCTCAACAGCCTGCTCAAGGCTGTCCGCGACGACAACGCCGTCCGTTACTGGAACCCCGGTCTGGAGGGCGATCTCGCTGAAGGCCCTTGCCGTCGTCTCCACTATAAGCCCTGCATGGGGAGTTGCGCCCCTTATGACAGCGCCAAGCGCCACAACTGCATCGTAGTCGCCGCTTTCCGCAAGCCTCTTCGCGGCAACGGGAAGCTCGTACGCCCCGGGAACGCGCACGAGGATCATGTCGTCGTCATCGCCGCCAAGGCGGTCGAACACGTCCATCGCGCCCTTTACAAGCTGCTCGACGAGAAAAGAATTGAAACGGCTCGCAACAAGCGCCAATCTCACGCCGCGCGCTGTCAATTGACCATTGATCTCTTTCATATCCGTAAACCTTTCATCGTGTGAACGGTTTGCATTCTCTCATATTTTCGGCGTTTTGGCAACAAAAAAATCAATTAGGGCAAAATGGCGCGTTTTACGGACGATTCAAGGCGCCCGCCGGCGAGAAGAGTGGTGATTTCATCGCCCGGTTTTACCGATTTGGGATCGCTCAAGGCCCGCCCAGCGGCATCGAGAGTTATGGAATATCCCCTTTTGAGGGTGGAGTACGGATTTAGAAGCTCAAGTTTGGCGCTCGCGCGCTCGATGGCGTGGGATGCGCGTTCGCAATGGGCAAGGGCGGCCGCGCCAAGCGCCGTCCTGGAGCGCTCAAGGCGCCTTTCGAAATCGGATACGTAGCGCTGCGGCGCCGATCCGAGCTTGAGCGCGGCGGCCTTGAGACGCGAGCCTGCCATCGCATATGCGTTTCTGAACGCCCTTTTCATCCTGCTTTCCGCATCGTATATGCGCCCTGCGACGTCGATCTTCTGCGGAACGGCCTTCTCTGCGGCTATGGAGGGCGTGCCGGCCCTTAAGTCTGCCGCGTCGTCGCAGAGCGTATGGTCCGTCTGGTGGCCTACGGCGCTTATGACGGGGATGGCGCTCGTCGCGACGGCCCTTACGACCTCCTCCTCGTTGAAGGCCCAGAGGTCCTCCATCGACCCGCCGCCGCGCCCGACGATCAGCACCTCGGCGCGCCAATCCTGGCAGGTATTGAAGTATCTTATGCCGCGCGCAACGTCCTTCGCGGCGCCTTCGCCCTGCACTTTCGCCGGGTAAAGCCTAAGCTCCAGATCGGGGAAGCGCCTGAAGACAGTGTCGCAGATGTCGTGGATCACGGCGCCGCTTTCGCTCGTCACGACGCCAATGCGCCTTGGCATCTTGGGTAGCGGCCTAGGATTGATGCCATGCGCGAAGAGCCCTTCCGCCTCGAATCCCGCCTTGGCTTCGAGGAAGCGCTTCATCAGCTCGCCGGTGCCGTCGCAAAGTTCGATCGACTGGACCATGAAGCTGTATCTTCCGGCCCTCTTCTGCACCGTCACCGAACCTAGCACCTTGATCTTGAGCCCCTGGTTCTTCGCCCTGTCGGAAAGCCTTTCGCGGCTTGCGCCGTCAAGCCTGGCGATGATCCCGGCCCATGCGATGCAGTTTATGAGCGAGGTTTCGTCCTTGAGCGTAAAGTAGGCATCGCCACGGCCGTAGTATTTCCATTCGCCTATTTCGCCTTCCACCCAATAAGGCGATTTGCCGCTTTGAAGCCGGTCGATCGTCCTTTGTATGCTCTCCGTGACCTGCGTGACGGTGAACACCCGGCGCTGCGCTGTTCCGGCAACCGTGGCCATCGAGCGGACCTCAGCCGATGGAGCGCCTCAGGTACGGCATGTAGACGCGCGTGTACACGAGACAGGAGTAGGCGTTAAGGGCTATAAGCGCGCCCTCGACGGCGTATACGCTCCAGAGCCAGTATTCGCCCCAGACATCGAGGCGGCAGCACTCGGGCAGGGTCGAATGGAGCGAGAGGTATGCGTAGATGAATCCGGCGCACGGGAAGCTCAGGGCCGTACGGACCTTCCCGAGCCACATGGCGCTTACATCGGCGCCGTACTGGGAGGCGACGGACCTGAGGAACGTGACCCACTGGTCGCGCAGGATCCAGAAAATCGTGAAGAAGAGAAGGACTATGGCGTGCATCTCGCCGTCCGGCTGGTGGCCGCACACCCAGAGGAGCGTGGGGAAGACGACGATGAAGAACACCTTGTCCATAAGCGGGTCGGCCATCTTGCCGAAATTCGAGACGACGCCCCACTTGCGGGCGAGGCGGCCGTCGAAGAGATCCGACAGACCGCTCGCACCCATGAAAAAGCCGGCCACCCAGGGAAGCCACGGCCCGCCGGCGTATTCCGCCACGATGGCCATGACCGCGAAAAGCGCGATGAGCGGCACCCGCGAAAGCGTGAGTGCCGTCACGAAACTGCGGTGGTCGAGAGCCATGGCGTCACTCCGCCGTAACGAGCGCGCTGACGTTGCCGAGAGCCACGGCTATTTCGGTGAGCTTGTTCTCGAGCTGGGCGACGCGGCGCTCGGCCTTCTGGAGAAGGCGGCGTGTCGCGAAGAGCTGCTTGAGGACCTCGCCCTTCTCGATGTCGAGATCTTCGATGTTCATGCCGTCGGGGATCGGCACGAGAATGCGCTCGCCGCACTCGACGCAGTCGATCTGGAGACCGGCGGCGCGATAGTCGACGCAGAGGTTGTGTCCGCAGGCTGGGCAGTCGAATACGATATCAGTGTCGCGGATGTCCGCGCTGTCGATTTCCTCGCCTGCCTTTGCGGGGGTGGCCGCACCAATAAGCTCTTCCGACATGTTCTATCCTCCAAGGGAATTTCGATGGACAATATTATACAACAACCACGCCTCAATGTCACGCACAAATTTCTCAAGGGGATGGGAGCGTGGGCTCTATGCCCATGATTCACCGTTCGGCGTAGGCGCCGAGGAAGGTGAAGCGCTCGATCTCGGGATCCTGCGCAAGCTCGGATATGAGGGCAAGGACGGCAGGGTTGTCCGGGCGGGACTCGAAGTCGAACACGAAAAGGAACTCGAAATCCATCCCGGGGACCGGGCGCGACTCGAGCTTCGTGAGATTGACGTCGATCGCCGAGAACTTCGAGAGTATCGCGTTGAGCGAGCCGGGCCTGTGCGGAAGGCTCATCATAAGGCTAAGCTTGCCAGCATCTGGCGTAGTGGAAAGGCCGCGCGATATGCAGATGAACCTCGTGTAGTTGTTCGCCGCATCGGCTACACCCTCGGCAAGGACGTCGAGCCCGTACAGCTCGGCGCACGCGCGCGAGGCGATCGCCGCCACATCGTCACGGTCGCCGTCGGCGACGGCTCTTGCCGCCAGGGCCGTGTTCGATTCCGGCACGGGCTTCATCTCGGGATGCGCCTTGAGGAATGCGGAGCACTGCGCAAGCGCGTGCGGATGGCTGTGCACTTCACGGATGGCACCGGCCTTGGCGCCCGGCCTTCCAAGGAGGACATGGTCGATCTTGACGCGGATCGCGCTTACGATATGGAAGCGGTGCTTCACCATAAGGTCGTACACCTGCGAGACGGAGCCCGCCGACGAGTTCTCGATCGGCAAGACGCCGTAAGGGCAAAGCCCCTTCTCCACGGCCTCGAAAACGCTCTCGAAATCGGAGAAGAAAAGGAGCGTCGGAATCCGGAACATCGCGCTTGCGGCCTGCTGCGCATAGGAGCCGTCCGTTCCCTGGCATGCGACAAGGGCGTGCGAGGGAAGCGGCGCGGCCTCCCCGGCAGCCTTGCGGATGGACTTGACTATCTCCGGCTCGCCGCGCACCATAAGGCGCTGGCGCGCCTTGGTGATGCCGAAGATGTTGGTGTAGAGAAGCTTCGCCGCATCCTCGAACTTTGGCCCCGTTATTCCGGCAACCCGCGCAACCGTGGCGCGATCGCGCGCAGGATCCGAGAGGCGCACCCCTTCCAAAGTCTTGGCCTCCGCCGCTTCGCCAGAAAGTTCGAGCCTGCGGCGCAGAAGGCCTGCCAATTGATCGTCGATGCCATCGATATCCTTGAGGATCTCAGCCGAGCTTCTCATGTTCCCCCACTCTCCTTTTCTTTCCGTCAGTTCTCCGTCGTCTGCCATTTAAGGCCGTATGACGCACCTTCCCACGTGTTGCCCTTCGCGTCCAGTACGCCCACTAGCCTGCACGTGCTGGCAGTGCCGCGCGAACCTGTATAGAGCGCGAACACCGCAAGATAGTTCCTGTACCACGTCTTGTTGAAGACGGGATCGTACGGCGCCTCCCCGAGGCCGAGCGGGGATGTGACGCACTCCGCGCCGCGCCCGATGCCGAAGACGATAAGCTTCGTCTTGCCGTTCAGAAGAGCCGTCATGTCGGAGTCGGACGACGAGACGTTGGTGTAGTCGTTCGTGAGCGAGAACCCGAGATGGTTGTATACATACCCGGCGACGGATTCGCACTTGGCGTCGGGGCGGATCACGCATACGGCCGTTCCGTTGGTGATGGGGACCGAAAGGTAGGCGCTCATGTCAGGACGGAAGCCGGGGCCGCCGCCGCCCCAGACGAAGGCAATGTCGCCCGAGCCGGGGTTGTTCTCGGGATTGAGCTTCCACCAGTTGTGGAGAAGGACGCGGCTTATGCCGGCCTCCTTGAGCGAAGTGACGTCACCTGCGGTCAGATAGTAGATGCCGAGCTTTTCGGCGAGGGGGTCCGTTATGCCGGCGTTCTTTTCCTTGTACTGTTCGACGGTGAGCGGATCGGACGACCACTTCCAGTTGCCGTCGTATATGATCGATTCGGCCGTGCCGGCACGGGGCGTCCAGTCGTAGGTGCCGCCCGCCATCGCGTCGCCCGATTCGGAGCGCCTCCCCTGGTACCACCCGCTCGGTGGGGCGTCTATGAGCGCATCGAGGTTGTTGAACCTTCCAAGCACATCCTCGCGCGCCTCGTTGTACGTGGCAAGCGCGGTGTAGACGCGCTTGATGTTTGTGACGTTCATCTTCTTCGCCTGCACGTCCTTGAGGTTTCCGTAGCTGTGCAGACCAATCACCGTGACGAAAGCGAGGATCGCTATGACGATTATGAGTTCGATGAGCGTGAAGCCCCGGCTTGAGCGGACGTTTTTCATTTGCCTTTAAACCCTTTCTTTGCAGGCTTAAACGCTCCGCTCCGGCAGGAGGTTCACGACGAAACCGTAGACTGCGCCGTATGCCCCGGTCGTGCGGGAAAGGATCGTTCTCAAAAGATGCGCGGGGTTGATGCCGGACATGACGGAAACCCAGATGAGGATCCCCGCCGCGTTGAAAAGGAAGATGAGCTCCCAAGAGAAGAGCCTGCCGTACTCCTTGACGTCAGGCTGCTCCTCCCCGAGACTTTTGATCGTGAAGCAGAGATGGAAGCACCATGTGAACCCGACGGCGAACATCCACGCCGGCGGGAAAGGGAGAGTGCCCATGCAGAGCCTCGCGACGGCAGCGACGATCACCGCAAGGATCGTGTAGAACGGCACGAAATATGGCGAGAGCGTAATCCACACGTTGCTTTTCGTGAGCTGCACGCTTCCGCCTTTCATGGTGACCTTGAGGTTCGATGGTTTCGCGCCGAAGCAGAGGCCCACTATCGCATGCGTCATCTCGTGGCCGAAGACGTACGTCTTAACGGGCCTGAAGCGGACGAGCCAAAGCGCGAGGAACGTGCCGAACCCCGCCCAGAGGCCTAGCGTCCCCGCAGGGATCGACATCCCCTCGCCATTGGGCTGCATCGAAAGGATGTCGATGGCGGATCTGGCGACGGCCCAGCAGAGGGGCAGCCCCGCAAGCGCAAGGATGAAGAGGGCAAAGCGTTTCATTTTGCGGGGACTTCCACGCTTAAAGGTTCATCGTCCTCGAAGACGAACACGAGCTCGCCCGGAAGGACGCGGTGGCTTTCTCGCGCAAGGGCCTCGACGAAGGTGCGGTCCTCCTTGAAGCGGCGCTGCTTCGTGCGCACCTCTTCGATCTCGCGGTCCTTGGCCTCGATCTGGCGCTCCAGCCTCGCGTGCTCCTTGAGAAGGCCTTCGCTCCTCAGGTACTTCGGCCACGTCTGGTACACGGCCACCACAACGATGATCGTGAAAAGCGCGATGAACACGCAGAGGAAGACCTTGTCGAAAACCTCCTTCATCACTCAAGCTCCTTCCATACGCGCAGAAGCTCGCTTTCGCTCCACGCCTGCGCGCGGCAGCCCTTCTGCGCGTGCGGCGAATCGCCGTCGGCGATTTCGCTCATGTGCGCAAGGCAGCCGTCGTTGAGGTTCTCCACGGCCGAGGCGAGGATCGAGACGGCCGTGCGCTTCGGCACGAGATGCGTCTTGAAGAGCGCCTCGGCGAACATCGGGAACGGCCATGCCCAGACGGTGCCGTTGTGGTACGCCGGCTTGCGGCTCGTATCCTCGTCACCGGTGTACCTCCCGAAATACGGGTTGTCGGCCTTGACGAGGACTCTGCCCATGTCGACGACGGACATGTCGCACTTGACGGTTTCGTCGGCCACGCTCCTTATTCCGCCCGGGACGACGAGCTTCGCAGCCGTGAGGAGGATATCGCGCTTGAGGGCGTCCGCGTCGCGCGGCAGCACGTCGAGCGTAAGGGCAAAGAGCTGGTTGGGCCTCGTCACATCCTCCTTTACGGCATCCTTGGCGGCAATTCCGGCGGCGGCCCTCAGGCAGTCCGCAAAGCCCTTTCCGGGAATGTAGAAAAGCTCGACCAGGCTCTTTGAAGCCTTTTCGGCCAAAGCCCCGTACTTCTCGTCCACGGCGGACGCGAGGATCTTCAAAGCCGCTATCCAAAGCGCCTGGATCTCCACGCAGTACCCTTCGCGCGGCGTGCCGGCGGGGTAGTTCGTGTCCATCCACGTGTAGTGCGGGGGATTCCTGACGAGAAGGCTCTCGGGATCGACGGATATGCCGTTATCCGTACCGCGGATGTAGCTCTCGACGATGCTCGCCATCACCTCGGCGAGAGTGCGCCTCTTGCCGCCCTTAAGAGGCGTACAGTCCGTGGAGAGGACATCGACGCCCATGTGCCTTACGAGATCGCCAGCCGCGACTACAAGCCAGAGAGGCGCATCGACTGTGTCCCTGTTGCCGGCAGTGTCGCCGTAGATGATGTTGGGGATTGTGCCGTTCTCCTCGAAGCGCGCAAAAGCCGTAAGGATCTTAAGCGCCTCGGAAGTGTGGCCGGCCGCGATATATCCGCGAAGGAAGATGAGCGTATCGCGGCCCCAGTCGAGGAACCAGGGGTATCCCGCGAGAACGGTCTTCAAGTCGTCGCGCTTCTGGACGAAAAGCTCGAGCGACTGGGAAAGCGCCTCGGGAACTGTCACAAGAGCGTCATCGCGCTCAAGGACGAGGCAAGTCTCCTTGAGAAGAGGATACGTCGCCTTGGGCGGAGTTCCCATCGGGGCTTTCATGCTTCCCCATGCGGCCCGCAGCTCGGCGAACGCCCCAGGCTCGAAGTCGCATGATATCCACCCCGGGCTCCACAGGTCGCCGCAGTCGCTCTGGCCGCGCTCGGCCTCGTCGGGATGCGGCACCATGTAAGTCCACTCGGGCGCATGGTGATACTCTCCGCCCTTGACGGAGAATTCGAGATTGCCGTCGCCGTACGGCGAGAAGCCGAAGCCCTCATCGCCGGGAAGGTGGTACGTCGCGTTCTTGAACGCCTCCTCGACGCTCCCCTGGGCCTTCGTCGTATCGTGGAAGCTGCGCCACTCGATATCGGGCCTGAAGACGAGCCTTACGCTATCGGTGATGTCGAGCGGGCCGCTCGAATACCTCCTTACGGAAAGGCGCGCGGCGTTTATGCCGGGATCGAGCGAAAGCCTGAATGCGAACGCCACCTGGCGACCCATGCCGCAGGGGACGTGGAAGAGCCACATGGCGAACCTGCCGGCGGGATCGGCGCGGAACTTGACGAGACAGTCGTTGTTTATCTCGCGCGAATAGCCCTCGTGCTGGAGCCATGCGCGGCAGCGCGTCCAGACGACGATCCTGTTGTCGGGGACGTTCGGGTTCGGATTGACGCTCAGGAAAGAGTCGTACTGGCTCATGATCCTGCCCCAGCACACCGGGACGAACGCATCGGCGCCCGATCCGTTGGAAAGGACCGTCCTGAAGACGGGATTGAGCCTCACCTCGTCACCCGTGACGGAAAGCTTGACCTTCGCCTCGTCGCCGTCGGGAAGGATCATGATGAAGCTTTCGGTGCGCCTCACCCCTTCCGGCGCGAAGACCGTCATCCTCACCTTGCGGCGGTCGGCCCTCGTGCCGTCGCCGGAATATGGCGGCAGCGGAAGGATGGCCACGTACGGCTTCACGTGCGAACGCGCCGATGCGATCGTGACATCGCCGTCCTCAACCTGGACGCGGAAAGGATAGGGCGCGCGGACCGCAAGCTTCGCCCCGGCCGGGACGATCACATCGCGCCTCACGTCGACGGGCCAGTCGAGAAGAGTGTTGACTTCAGCGTTCTGCGGCTGCGGCGGCGTGATCTTGGCGATCGCCTCCTCCTCCAGGTCGGCTATGAGACGCTCCTTTCCGGGAAGGCACAGGCATACGACCTCTCCAGCGTCAAGCCACACCCCTGTACCCCTCAGGTCGAACTCGCGCCCGGTGATGATGTCGAAGGCGGTAGGCGAACCCTCGCCGAACTCGCTGCGGCGCCAGCTGATCGAGGTGCCAGTCTCGCAGTCGAGGTTCGCGAGGACGAGAACCCTAAGCCCGCTCGGATGGATGCGTACGACAGCAAGCGTGTTGCCGCCGCCCTCCGTGACGAGACGCTGCTTCACGTCCGTCCCGAAAGCGGGATGGTGCGAGAGAAGCCCGTTGAGGCTCGCGATGAGCTTGACCATGTTGTCCTTGGCGCCCCAGTTGAGTGCGCTCGCCCCGTGGACGTCTATCTTCTCAGTCGCGTACCATTCGACGCCGTTTGCTATCCCCCATGCGCCCTGCTGCGAGAGAAGCGCCGAGAGCATCACCCTCATGCGGGCGTACGTCTTGCCCTTCTTCGCGAGCCTGTCGTTGTCGTGCGTCTCGGCGAAATGGACAAGGACTCCGTACTTCTCGCTCCTTTCGAGCGCCGGCGGCATATACCACTGGAACTCGTCGCGCGTGTACGTCTGGAACATCTCGGAGTACGCCCAGTCGAGGTTGGCCCTTTGAAGGAGCATGTCGGTGACCTCAAGCTTTCCGCCGAGGCCCTCCAGCATGAATATCGTCTCTGGGTACTCCTCCCTGACGCGGGCTACTATGTAGATCCACGTCGACTCGGGGATCATGTACCCTGCGTCGCACCTGAAGCCGTCCACGCCGAGACGGCACCAGAAGAGGAACACCTCGGCCATGTACGCCCTGAGCTCTGGACGCGAATAGTCGAGCGCGACTAGATCCGACCACACTACGCCCCATGCGCCGGGCGAGATGAAGGTGCCGTCCTTCTCGCGCTTGTACCACTCGGGGTGGTGCGTCTGCAATGTGGAGGCCCATCCCGTGTGGTTCGCCGGAAGATCGACGAAAAGAAGCCCGCCTTTGGAGTGGACGGCATCTATGAGCTCGACGAACTGGTCGAGAGGCGTCGCCTTCTTGTCGTCCTCGGCGTATGCGGGGTCTACGCTCAGGAAGTCCGTCGCCGCGAAAGGACAGCCGAAGCGGCCCATCCTCGCGTATGTCGTCGGGACTGGGAATATCGGCAGCACCTGCACGATCTTGAAGCGCATCTCGTCCATGATCGTGTCGAGATGGCGTATAACGTTCCTGAACGTTCCGCTCGGCGGGATCACCGTGTAACCCTGGTGGTCGAGGTACGCCTCGCGGTCCTGCACGCTCTCGGTTCTCGGGTTCGTCTCCATCGCGGGGCCGAACTGGCGCGTGAAGACGGTGTATATCGAATTGTTGCTGCGCGTCACCTCGGGCGAGACCTTCACGTGGAAGTTGCGCCCATGCGGCCACTCGGCCGTGCGGCTCCCCTCGGGGAAGAAGCACGCCTTGCAGCTGAATACGCCAACCTCTTCAAGAGGCACCGTGACGGACCACTCGCCCGGGGAGGTCTCGCTCATCGGGATGTCGTTCCACGCCTTGGCAAGCGGCGTCACGCCGCTTTCGGTCTCGGCTATTATCTCGCGCCGCCTTGTGCTGGCGGCGCCGAGATTTGTCCTGAGGCTTGCCCTTCCCTTGCGGCCTGGGCCGACCTTGAGCGTGACGGTCAGGCTGTCGCCCTTCCATTTGAGCATAAACGATTCTGGCGCGGGAATCTGCTCCATGTTCACCTCGCATTGTTGCGTTCGACGAGCTTGGACCTGTAGGCGTCGAGATCGACTTCAATCTGCGCGACGCCGCTTTCGACGGCCGCCTTGGCTACGGCGAAGCTCACCTCGACGAAAAGGCGCCTGTCGAAAGGCTTGGGGATGATGTAGCCGGTGCCGAAGACGAGGTTCTCGCCGGGATAGAGGGCCGCAACCTCGGCGGTGACGGGTTCACGCGCAAGCGCCGCAAGGGCGTTCGCGGCCGCCACCTTCATCTCCTTGTTGACGGTCCTCGCCCTCACATCGAGCGCGCCCCTGAAGAGGTACGGGAAGCCGAGGACGTTGTTTATCTGGTTCGGGTAGTCGCTGCGGCCCGTGACCATCACGTAGCGGCGGTCGGAAAGCGCCTCGGCGACGGCCGCAGGCGATATCTCGGGGTCGGGGTTCGCCATGGCGAAGATGGCCGGGAACGCGCTCATGCGCTTTACGTCGTCTCCGGAGAGGACGTTGGCGGCGGAGACGCCTATGAAGACGTCCGCCCCCACGATCGCCTCCTTGAGCGTCTTCGCGGCGCTGTCGACCGCATGGCGAGCCTTGTACGGGTTCAAGTCCGTGCGCGATGTGGAGATGACGCCCCTGGAGTCGCACATCGTTATATCCTTGACGCCCGCGGCCTTGCACATCTCGCATATCCTTATACCGGCCGCGCCGGCGCCGTTCATGACGACCTTGAGCTCGTCGAGGCGCTTCCCGGCAAGGAAGGCGTAGTTCATCACGCCCGCGAGGGAGATGACGGCAGTGCCCCACTGGTCGTCGTGGAAGACGGGGATGTCAAGCTCGGCGTCTAGCCTGTCCTCGATCTCGAAGCAGGCGGGCGAGGCGATATCCTCGAGGTTTACGCCGCCGTACTGCGGAGCGATGGCCTTTACGGCCGCGATGACGCGCTCGGGGTCCGTGCGGCCCGTGTCGGCTCCGCCCTTGCGGCAGTTGGCGAGAGGGACTGGCCAGGCGTCAACATCGCCGAAAGCCTTGAAGAGGACGGCCTTGCCTTCCATCACTGGTATAGAGGCCAAAGCCCCGAGATCGCCGAGTCCGAGAATCGCCGTTCCGTCGCTCACGACGGCGACGAGGTTCCCCTTTGACGTGCAGGCGTATGCGTTTGCGGGGTTCTCCGCCACGGCCTTCACGGCCTCCGCAACACCTGGAGTGTACGCAAGGCTGAGGTCTTGAGCCGTAGCAAGCGGCTTTGCAAGGCGCATGCCGACCTTGCCTCCCTTGTGGAACTCCATCACCTCTTCTCTAGTAAGCTTTGCCATATAGATCTCCAATCCTTGTCAAAAAAAGAATGTCACACAAGCCCGCCCTGATAGCCCATCTCGGCGAGCATTCTCGGGTTCTTCATCCAGTTGGGGACGACCTTCACCCAAAGCTCGAGGTTGACCCTCACGCCGAACATCTCGGAGAGCTCGCGCTGCGCCTTCGCCCTGACGTCCTTCATGTTCTGCGCCTTGGGGCCGATTACGATCCCCTTCTGCCCCTCGCGGTTCACGATGATATCGACCTCGACGTCCCAGCGGTTGTCGCGCTCGCGTATGTCCTTGACGAGAACGCCCAGCTCGTGCGGGACCTCCTGGAAGACCTTGGCGAGCATCTTCTCGCGGACGGTGTCGGCTATCGCGAGTTTGCGGGGATAGTCGGTCACGATGTCTTCGGGGAAAAGGAGCTCGCCCTCGTCAGCGAGCAAGAACAGCTCGTCCATGAGCGGCGACACCCCGTCCGGGCCCATGATCGCGCTCGTCTCGACCCATGCGGGCGACGGGGACGATTCCTCTGCCATCTCGCCCCAGAGAGACTTGAACGCTTCGGCGTGAAAAGGCTTTGCATCGCGCTTGTTGAGCACGAACACCATCTTCGGGGCTTCATCCGCAGCCATTTTCGCGACGCGTCTCATCCAGCCGTCGTCCTCAAGCTGCGGCTCGCGCGAGGCGTCGAACGCGACGGCGAGGATGTCCACCCCCATGCTGGAGGCGCGCGCCATGCCGTTGAGAAGCTTGCCCAAAGGCCCTACCGCCTTGTGGAGGCCGGGAGTGTCGATTATGACGAGCTGGCCGCGCTCGTCGGAGACGATGCCCTTTATCGTGTTTCGCGTCGTCTGCTCCACGGGGCTTACTATGGAGACCTTCTCGCCCACGAGAGCGTTCATGATCGTGGACTTGCCGGCGTTCGTGCGGCCCACAAGCCCTACCATCGCGACCTTCATCGCCCTTCCCCCGCGCCGCACCCGGGGCAGCATCCGCCGCAGGGCCTGTCGGAGACGTCGCGGCCCGACCAGCAGTAGGTGCAGAGCCGCTCCTTGGGAAGACCGATCGAGGCGATGAGATCGTCGAGCCTCTGAAAGGAAAGCGTGGTGAGGCCCAGATGGCGGCGTATCCTCTCGACCATAAGCTTGTAGGGGGTGCCGTCCGGGTCGAGGTATTTCCTTACGGCTGCGTCGGGATCGGCCTCGTAGGCGGGGCCTTCCAGCTCGCGGATGACGCGGCGGGTTATCAGGTCCATCACGCTCTTGGAGCGAGAGAAGTTGATGAACTTGCAGCCGAAAAGAAGCGGCGGGCAGGCGATCCTCATGTGGACCTCGCGCGCCCCGTCGGCGTAGAGCTGGTTCGTCTGGTTTTTGAGCTGCGTTCCCCTCACGATCGAATCGTCGCAGAATACGAGCCTCTGCCCGCGGATGAGATCGGGGATGGGGATGAGCTTCATGCGGGCTATCATGTCGCGGTCGCGCTGGTTCGGCGGCATGAAGCTTCTCGGCCAGGTCGGCGTGTACTTGACGAATGGCCGCTTGTACGGAAGGCCGCTCTCGTGCGAATAGCCGAGGGCATGGCCGGAGCCGGAGTCGGGTATGCCGCCCACGCTGTCCGCCTCGACCGGCGAACGGTGCGCAAGGTAGCGGCCGCTCCTGTAGCGGCTCTCCTCGACGTTGGCCCCTTCGTAGCTTGAGGCGGGATAGCCGTAGTAGACCCAGAGGAACGAGCAGATCGCCATTTCGCGCCCGGGAGGGATGACGGTCTCGGCGCCGTCAGGGGTGAGCGTCACCACCTCGCCCGGGCCGAGTTCGCGGTACGGCGTGTAGCCGAGGTTGGGGAAGATGCTCGACTCCATCGTCACGATCATCGAGCCGGGCTTCTTTCCGAGTATGACGGGCGTGCGGCCGTACTTGTCGCGCGCGGCCCAGAAGTCGCCACTCTCCGTGATGAGCATTATCGAGCAGCTGCCCTCGATCTTTTCGAGCGCGTACTTGAAGCCCTCGGCGAAACTCGCCTGAGAGTTGATGAGACGGCTTACAACGGCCGTCGGGCCGACGCCGCCAGAGGTGGTGGAGTAGTCGAAGCACACGCGCTGCTTCTGCCAGAGCTCATCCATCAGCGCCTTCTGGTTCGTGAGGATGCCCACGGTGACTATCGCGTATGTCCCGAGGGGGCTTGATATGACAAGCGGCTGCGGGTCGGTGTCGGATATGACGCCAAGCCCCAGCCGGCCTTCGAAACGCTGGTAGTCGTCCTGAAGCCTCGTCCTGAACGGCGCGTTCGCTATCGAGTGTATAGCGCGCTTGAAGCCTTCGGGGCCGAGAACGGCCATGCCGCCGCGGTGCGTTCCCAGATGGGAATGATAGTCCGTCCCGTAGAAGAGATCGGTGACGCAATCCGTCTTCGAATAGACTCCGCAGAAACCACCCATTGAAACCTCCTGTAGTACGCGCCCACACGGCCGCGTGAAAGTGATATTATATCAAAAATCCTCCCCCTTTTCCAGCATAACCGTATCCCCCGGGCGAAGCGGCCGGAGAAGCGTTTCGGCGATAAAACGAAGAAACGCCAGTTACCTGGCGTTTCTGTTGGAATCTACTGGTGCGACTGACTGGGATCGAACCAGCAACCTTCGGCTTCGGAGGCCAACGCTCTATCCAATTGAGCTACAGTCGCGGCGAAATCATATCGCCGTGCGCCCTATCAGAAGTAGCCGTTGACGATCGGCAGCACGGGAACGACATTGTCGAGGATGATGTTGACAAGGCCGATCTGGAAGCCGACGGGGCACTCGCTCGCGAAGTTGACGAGAGAGACCTGCGCACCGGTGAGGCTCTCGGTCATGTTGAAGATGAGAGCCGCCTGGAGACCGTGGACGCGGCGGGCGAAGTTCGCGCCGAGCGCGGCCTGGACGCCCCACATGTCCTCGGAGACGAGGCTGCCGAGACCGTCGGCCGTGAAGCCGTAGAAGCTGCCGTCGACGCCGGCACCGAGCAGATCCACCTGGATGCCCGCGAAGCCGCGGCTCAGGCCGACCGCATCGACCGCGACACCGTCAAGCTCACCGTTCGTGAGGTTGAGAAGCGCGACCTTGAGACCGTAGGAGTCGGCGGGCGAATAGTTGCCGCCGATGGCCACCTGCGCGCCCATGAGATCCGTGCGGGCGGCGTTCGCGCCGAGCGCGACCTGGAGACCGCGCATCCTGTTGGCGTCGCTGTAGCCGAGATTGAGGTCGAGACCGTACACATCCCAGTCGAATCCCCAGGGAAGCTGCACGGGCGTCGCGAAACCGAACGCAACAGCCGTATAGCCCTTGCTCTTGGGCGCGACCTGCGCCTCGGACTCCGCCTCCGCGAACGCGGAAGACGCCACAACCATCGCTGTGCAGGCTGCACAGGCCAACTTCGTCATTCTCTTCATCTTTTTGATGCTCCTTGCTTGTAAATGGGAGACCTAAGCGGTCTTAAAATTTCCTAATATAATACCTTTTTCTCGGGCGAGAGTCAAGAGGGAATTGCTAGAACTGAATCGATCTTCGCGGCGAGGGCTCTATAGTCGCCTGCGGGGACGAGTTCCGCCCGGCCCTGGCATGCCTCGGGAAGCCCTCCCACGGCGAAGGCGACAACCTTCCGGCCAAGCGCCACCGCTTCCGCGGCGACAAGCCCGTAAGGCTCCTGCCAGAAGCTCGGAACGACAACGCACGCGGCCTTCGCCATCCAATCCTGCGGCCTCGCCCTGAAGCCGCGCCACCTGACGCGCCCTTCAAGCCCGAGCCGCGCGGCGAGCTGGCGAAGCTTCCCCTCCATGTTGCCTGTACCTATCACATCAAGCGTCCACGGCCTGGAGGAAAGCGCCATCGCCTTCAAAAGGAGCTGTACGCCCTTGCCCCTTATAAGCTGCCCCGCAAAGAGGATGTCGATCCTTTCGGGGACGTCGGGATCGCCCACGCCGGATGCCCCGCCAAGCGAGGAGACATCGATCGCCGGAGGCTTCACCTCGATTATCTCCTCCGGGATGGAATTTGCGGCGAGTCTCGATTTCATGAACTTGGATATGACGACGATCCTCTTGAACTCCGACATCGCCCTTATCCGTCTCGACTGCGACATGACGCGCGAGAGCGCCGCCCTCCACGAGCGGCAGAGAGGCGCGCAGAATATGCAGGGCCAAAACCCGCCCGGTCTCGTGCAGTTGCGCCCGAGGGGAGTATAGGCGTACGACCTAGGGCATATGGGCTCATGGTCGTGTACGTAGAAGACGGTCTTGTTTGCGGGGAAGCGCTCAAGAGTCGCTACATCCTTCGCCTTGTGTACTATTAGCTCGTCGTACTCCGCAAACGGGTCGTCGCCCTCGGGGATTGCCCCGAAGACGTCCACCTCGCAGCCCTCAGCGCGCAGCTCTGCGATCTGCCGCTCGGCGAATATCTCGATTCCGCCTCGTATCCCCGAGCTTTCAAGGTAGACGGCTATTCTACGCATTCGAGAAGCCTCCCGATGAAATCGCCTTTCGCTTCGTCGAACCTGTCCTGGAGCCTTTCGTACGCCTTGGCACGCACTTCGTCCCAGTTGCCACGCGAAGCGAGCGCGGCGAGGACATCCACCGTGACCTTGTCCCAGTCGCAGTCGTATACGCTTCCCTCGACGGTGCGATCGAAGTTGGCAAGCCAGTTGGCGAGCTTGGAGCCCCTTGCGATCCCGAGGATTGGGACTCCGGCATTCGCGGCGAGGATGAGAAGGTGGAGCCTGCTTGAGAGGACCACGCTGCAGCGCGACGCGGCCTCCATCACATCGGCGGGATCGGTCCCTTCGATGCACTCGACACCGAGCGAATCGAGAAGCTGCCTGTCGGTCTTCGGGTTCATGGGGATTCCGAGGATGTCCGCGCCCGAGTCGCGCACTGCCTTGAGCATGCGCTTAAGGCCCTCCATGTCGCTCACCTGGCGCTGCGTCGATATGCAGATTCCAAGCCTTGGTGCGTCCTGCGGCTTCAAGTCCGAAGCAGCCGGCCTAAGCGCGAAAGCAGTGTCGACCGCGACGCCCGCCCCTCTAAAGCCCATCCGGGCAAGCACGGCGGCGCTCTCCCTGTCCCTGAGCCATACACCAGCGCACCTGGGAAGAAGGCGCGATATCCTGCGCTTCAGCTTGGACTTCAGGCGGTGTTCGTAGAGGCCCACAAGCCCGAACGCCGCAAGGACGCGTCTGCGCCTTCCGGCGGCCTTGAAGAATACGGGATTTAGCTCATCGTCCATCCCGACGCCCCATATGAACGAGGGCACCCTTTCGTCGAGTGCGGTCTCAAGAAGGTCGAGCGCCACATGCGGATAGTCGGAAAGCCCCGTCGCCCCGCACCAGATGTACGCATCGTGCCCCTTGAGCGCCTGGATGAACCCGAGACTGGGGACGCCAGCGAAGCCGAACGCCGGCTCGACATCGACGCCAAGGCGCGAAGCCGTCGCCGGATCGGCCGTGGCGACCGTTATCGAAAGCGGCTCTTTGATCGACTTGCGCAGCATCGCAACGACAGATTCGAGAATCGCCTCGTCGCCGATATTGTCGCATCCGAAAGGAACACCTCCAAGAAAAACCTTCATTCCCCGCCTCCCTTCACGATATTCACCTCTAGCGCCCTTCTTGGCGAAGCCGCCACGTCGAACTCCTCAGGTGCCATGCCGCAGGCGATCACCTGCACTATGGCCTCGCATCCGGGGATGCCGAGCATCCTGTGCGCCTCCTCATCCACCTTGGGCGGAACGCTCCAGTGCAGGATGCAGTGCGCGATCCCGCAGTAGTGCAGGGCGTAGGAGAGGTTCATCACGTATATGCCGCCATTGACGTACGCATCGTGCCGCTCCCACGCCCACCTGACGGCGGAGAGGTCCGACGTGACGATAAGGACCTTGTCGGCGTCGCCGCCGAAGCCGCGGGTCCCGCCCTGTATGGCAAAGAGCCTGTCCCTCAAGGAGTGGTCGCAGATCACATGCACGCGGGCGTGCTGCCTGTTGCACGCGCTTGGCGCGGTCCTTGCGATCTCAAGCGCCTCCTTGATGGCATCCATGGGGACCGGACCCTCGAAGTGCCTTACCACATGGCGCGAGGCGGCGAAGACGGGGAAGGGAGATTCCTTCGCCGAGTAGAAATCGGCCCTTTTGACGTGCGGCTCCTTGGCAGGCTCAAGGGACGGCCTTGCCGCGAGGAACGTGTCGAGCCTCGGCATGGGCTCGGGCCAGTCGCGGTGCAGCTCCCTGTAGGCCTTGAGGACCGCCGCGGCATGGCCACACTGCGGATCGAAGCCGAAGCGGCGCTCGAAAGACTCGATGAGGTTTATGAGATGCACCACGGCCCCCTTCCCGAACCCGAGCCGCCGTCTCGGCATCGTAAGGCCCTTCTCGAGGACGTGATAGCCCATCACTATCTCTGCAAGGGCGGCCTCGCGCCTCTCGGGATGGAGAGCGCCTGCGCCTTTCATGAACTGGCGCCTATCGTAGGCGAACGCCTTTGACGCCTCGCGGCGGACCTTGAGGCGCGCCGCCGCGTCGATGATGCGCCTTGCAAGCCGCTTAAACTTGTCAACCGGCATCTTGGGCCTCCTTCCGCACGGCGTCCTTCATCCCCTTGTAGTGGGATATCCTCTGGATGAGACGCCTTACCGGAGAAACCGGGATCTCGCCCCACGAGCGCGGTCTCGACGCCAGGTATGCCATGTCCCTCAGCGACTCCTTCCCGGCCGAAAGGATCTCCCTCAGGAGTGAAGGGTCGTCCTTGAATATCGTCCTGTCGGCCGCGCCCTCGCCCCTGAAGCGGCGCGCAAGCTCCTTCAAGGTATAGTTGTGCGAATGCTCGACGCGGGCATTGGCGGCGTAGACTATCTCGACGGGATCCACCGCCCGCCGCGAATTGCGCCACGTCCATTCGACGTCCTCCGAGAACTGTATCATCTCGTCGAACGGCGTTTCTACGAGAAGCCTTTTCCATGTCGCGGAGCTTGCAAGCGAGAAGAAGAACCGCCATTTCCTGTGGACGCTCCCGTCGCCGAACGCCCTCTCGGAATCCTTCCTCACAAGCGCCGTCGCGTCGGCGCGCGGCAGCTGGTTCGCGAAGACGAACCTCGGCTTTGCGGGCGAATCGAGAAGAGGAGCCGTAAGCTCCTTAAGCCAGCCGTCATCGAGTGGGACCGCGTCTGAGTTGTTGAAGACGGCCATTTCGCCCTTCGCGTCGGCAACAAGCGCATTGAGCGTCCGCCCCGGCTTGTATGGCCCGAGCGGCCTTTCGAAAAACCTCACAGGGTACCTTGAGGCGATCTCGTGCGTCGCGTCTGTCGAGCCGTCGTCGCACACCACCACCTCGAACTTGAACGGCACCTTCTGGGAGAAGATCCCGTCGAGGGTCCGTCCTATTATCGCCTCGTCGTTGCGCGCCCTTACAAGGACGCTCGCGAATGGCGCGTCTTTATCTTTCATTCCTTCTGTCATGGCAGCATCCAGTATCCCGGCAGTTTCCTCAAATCGTCTACAGGCGGCGGCAAAGGCTTTGGGGTCGTCCTTCCGGGAGAGGCCAAGTACCCCGTGACGCTCGCTGCGGGGGCTATCGTCTCCCAGACCGTATACTCGCTCGCGGCGACGGTCTGGTTCTCGAGGTTACCCCATCTGCGCCAGATGGGCCACTTGATGGCCTCGTTCTTGTCGCCGGCCCAAACCATCTCGATCGCCTTCGGCGGTATGCCGTAGTTCCACCTGTAGGGCGTTATCCCGGGGACGTACTCTTCAATGCCGTCGACGTACGAGGGAAGGTCGAGGAACGCCACGGGATATACGCTCCCGAGCGCGCTCGTGAGCGTCGCCCCCTGCGGGTTGCATCCGTTGTGGAAATCGTTCGCGATGGAGGCCGCCTTAAGATACCTGTCCTCGCCCGTTATGCCGTGCGCGGCCAGGAGGTACTGCGCCCTTCTCAGCGGATGGCTCTGCCCCCAGCTCATCGAGTGGCACCAGCCCTTGCCGGGCGCCCACCACGGCGCGCGGTAGGCGTACGAGGAGTCGATCTGCCCGAGGATCTCCTTGGCGACGTTGACGGTGCGTTTCTCCCATCTTGAGAAGAACTCCGAAAGCTCCGGCGGATACCCGAAAGTCCTTTCGCCGGCGAAAAGGAGCGGTATCCAGTTCCAAGCGTTGCGCTTAACATCGTCGAGGATGCGCGGCATGTCCCCTTCAAGCGCGTCGAGGAAACGCCTGTCGGACGTGAGTGCGTAGAGGTTCACGGCCGCCTTGACGAAATAGGCGCTCTGGAGCTTTTCGTCCTCGGTCCATTCGACGTCGCATGTCTCCGTGCCGAAGCGGCCCTTCTTGAACTCGAGCGTGAAGTACTCCCGCCTTGGCTTCGTGCCTACGGCGAAATCCCATGCGCGTATGGCCGAGTCGAGATACTTCTCCTTGAAGCTCTCGCCGCACCTTGCAATAAGCGAGGCGTGCGCCGCGTACATCATGGAGCTTCTTCTCGTGGCCTTCGCAAGCGCGTACTGCATCGTGTCGCTCTCGGCGACGTTCCCGGGAACGGGATGGCCCGTAGTCTCTATCCACGTCCCTACGCCGCCGCCCTTCTCCTGGCCGGCCAGAAGGTGCCTGAGGCCCCACTCGGCCTCGTCGAGGATGTCGGGGATTCCGTTTGCGCTCTCGGGGATCGCAAGCTGCCCGTCGTAGAAGTTCCCTGGGCGCATCAGGTATACGGCGATGAGGTCGTTCACGATATTTAGATGGAACGGCCTTCTGTCGTAGTCGGCCGCGTCATGCCATCCGCCTTCAAGCTCAAGCCTCTCGCCGCCTTCCCAGTCCGTCGTGCAGCGTATTACATCGAACCACTTCACCTTTCCGGAGAGCTTTCCGTCCTCCGAGGCGAAGCGCCCCCTGACGACGCTCCTGTGGCACGGCCCCGCCTTCCAGTGCGTGTACGGCTCCTCCTTGGCGATTCCGCACCGCTTCTGGTAGAGACCTAGCATATGCACCCTGAAAGCGTCCTCGGCGGCCTCGCGCGATATCCTGAAATCGATGCTCCTTCCTACGCCCGGGATGCGCAGGAAGTAGAGCCCCTCGCGCGTCACCTCCGAGAAGTCCATCTCGTACGTCTCCTCGCCGGTGAAAGGGACGCCCTCCTTGCTCTTCGTGTCCTCTACGCGCTTTATGGGCGGCTCCTGCGACTTGAAGACGCTCTCTCCCGTCGCCGCATCGACGAGTTCCCAGTTGGCGAGGCTTCCGTGCGGCTTCCACGCGCCAAGCTTAGGCCCCATCCATGCGCCTAGATACGCGTACTTCGGCGCATCTGGGAGGTATCCCACCTGGTTCACCTTGAATAGCGCGCTCGGCTCCTCCTCGCGATAGCAAGCGTAAGGCGTTCCAGAAACGAAGAAGCACGTGTGCATCACCCGCGCCTTAAGCTTCTTCTCAAGCGGATCCACAAGACCGTTCGGCCTTTTCCAGTATCCGTCCATGCTTGAAAGCGCATACCCTACGGCCGGCACGTCCGTCTGCAGGACCGCCGTATAGGGATCGAGAAACCTTATCATCGCAACAGCACAGAGAATTGCGCCTGAACCCATCAGCCACCCCCTTCCCCGCCTTTCGCGCCGCGCCTCGAAAACTCGCATCCGCACCAGCTCTGCCTGTAGAGCCCGAGCTCGGCCGCGCGCGCAAGGCTTTTAAGGAATCCGTCCTTCTTCTTGAAATCGATCTCCAGAAACGGGCAGCCGGCGCTTTCGACCTCGTGTCCGCACGAGAATATCGCCGGGCTCACCTTGTGCGGGCTCACGGTGAGGCTTGTCGTGAATGCGTCGAACCCGTGCTCCTCCGCGAAGCGGGCCGTCCTTTCCAGGTTGTACCTGAAGCACCTGAGGCACCGCTCCCCCTTCTCCGGCTCGTTCTCGAAGCCCTTGGCGACCTTCTCAAGCCAGTCGCCGTGGCCGGGGGCGTCGACATATAGCTCCACGCCCTCCGCCTCCGCGAGAGTCGCCGCGTTCTTCGCCCGCTTGAGGAACTCCTCGTGAGGCGCAATGTTCGAGTTGCTGAAGAACATCGCCGCCTCGTGGCCGCGCGCCTTCAGTTCCGGCACGCATGCGCTTGCACAGGGCCCGCAGCAGGTGTGGAGGAGAACCTTCATCGCGTCCTATGCGCCCTCCATCACGTTTTTAGCGAGATCGCAGATGACGTCGATCGCTGGATCGGATGTGATCTCCTTGAGGAACCTGCGCCTGAACTCGAGATGTCCGCGCCTCGCGGCGAGACGGCGCGACGAGGCGTAGTTGAGCCCGCATATCATCCACCCCACCTGGATGAGGATGAAATCAGGGAGCGATGCGATGGCTCCATAGTCCACCGGCCTTTTAGCGAGTATGGCCTCGATGACCGCCTTTGAGGGCGGGAGGCCCGGGGTGAGGTTCCAGAACTCGCGCGAACCGGTGCGCCAGTCGCAAGTCGTGACCCTCTCTTCGAGGACGCGGAAGATGTCGAGCTTGTCGGCGTCGCGAACGACCTTGGACGCCGTAAGCGTGAGATCGTCCATGCCGCCAGGGATCTCGCGGCGGTTGTGGACGAGGACGGCCTTAAGAATCGCCTGTGCCTCGCCTTCGCAGACGCCGCACTTCTCAAGCCATCCCCTCTCCTTTACGATCTCGTGCGAGAAGACTGCGTGGTCCACGCTATCGACGTCGCGGAAAGTGTTGAACCTCTTGAGCTGCTCGTAGCGGCCCGTGTCGTGGAGAAGCGCCGCCGCCTCGCACACAAGGCGCGTATTGCCGTCGAAGCCCTCCTCCGTTGCGATTGCGATGGCGTTAGCGACCACAAGGCCCGTGTGCTTGAGCTTTAGCTCCATCATCTCCGGAAGACTGCCGTCAGCTCCCCTGTACGTATCGACGTACGAGCCGTAGAGGACCTTAAGCGAGCGAAGCGATTCTTCAGTCATCCTGAGCCTCCTCCTTTGCGCTGACCTCGGCCAGCGTCTCCGTGCCGCTTAAAAGCGCCACCACCTGGTTCTGCACCTCGGAAAGGTTCTCGAGCCTAATGCGAGGATCGGGCACTATGAAGCTCTCGCCCGTCTTGCGGTGCTCGTATATGCGGATCAGGGACTTGTCCTCCCGCTCCTTGACTCCGCGCTCCACGAGCGTCTTGCCGCGCTCGAGCATCACCGCGAGGACGTACACCACGTTCTTCATCGCGGGATCCTCAAGCTGTATGAGATGCCTCAAAAGCTCGTCGGCCGTCTCCTTCTTTATGGGCTCCTTCTTCGCGTCCGGCGGAGGCGGAGCCTCATAGACGCTCTCCCAGAGGCTGAACGGCTCCCAGTCGCGGTGCATCTGCTTCCAGCACGCGGGGTGCGCGTCAAGCCTTTCGTAGGAGCCGTTCACCGCCCTGAGCGCGCTTATGACGGGCGACTTGTCCTTGAGCGCCTCGCCGCACACTCCGCACACGTGGGCGCGGCTTCTTATGTTCCATTCCTGCGCCATCTTCTAGCCTCTCAGATCCCTTGCGAACGCGGCGATCCTCTCAGCCGCCGTCTTGAGACGGTCCATCCCCGTAGCGTAGGAGCACCTTATGTACCCCTCTCCGCACGCGCCGAAAGCGCAACCTGGAACGACGGCCACGTCGCGCTCTAGAAGGCGCATCGCGAACGTCTGCGAATCGAGCCCCGTGGAGCGAATGTCGGCGAAAGCATAGAACGCGCCTTTTGGAAGGAGCGTTTCAAGCCCGCACTCGTTGAGGCTCGCGACGAGGAAGTTCCTGCGGCGACGGTACTCGTCGCGCATGGCGTCCACGTCCTGGTCGCCGTGGTCCATCGCCTCCACGCCGGCGAACTGCGAGAGCGTCGGCGCGCTCATTATCCCGTACTGGTGGATCTTCATCATCATGTCGATAACATCCACGGGGCCGCACGCGTATCCGAGGCGGAAGCCCGTCATCGCCCAGCTCTTGGAGAAGCCGTTGAGGATCACGACCCTGTCGGCGTACTCGGGGAAGTTGGCGAAGCTTGGCGGCGCCTTGACGCTCTCGTCGTCGTAGACGAGTTCGGAGTACACCTCGTCGGAGAGGATGAGGATGTCGTGCCGCCTGGCGAACTCGCATATCTCCTTAATGTCGTCACGGGAGAGGACGGCGCCAGTCGGGTTGCACGGGAAGTTGAGAAGGATCGCCTTCGTCTTTGGCGTCACCTTCCTTTCGAGATCTTCGACAGTAAGGCGGAAGCCGTCCTTTGCGCGCGTCTCGACGGCGACTGGCACTCCGTGCGCAAGGCGGATCGTCGCCGCGTAGCTCACGAAGCAGGGCTCGTGGTAGAGTATCTCGTCACCCGGTTCCGTGACAGCCCTTATCGCCGCATCGATCGCCTCCGATACGCCCACCGTGACGAGAACCTGGTCGCGCCAGTCGAACGACGCCGAGAAGCGCCTTTTGAGGTAGCGGCATATGGCCTCGCGCAGCTGGGGCGTGCCGAGGTTCGAGGTGTAGTGCGTGGCCCCCTCCTTTACGCCCTGCTCCACAGCCCTAAGGATGTGCCACGGGGTGTTGAAGTCGGGCTCGCCGACGCCGAGCGAGACGATGTCGCGCCTTTGCGCAACGATGTCGAAGAAGGCGCGGATGCCGCTTTTGGGGAGGGCGGCGACGTGCTCCGCTGTAAAGGTTCTGCGTGGCATCTCGTTCTTCCTAAGGCGATACGCTGAGGCGCGAGTCGCTCTCCGTGCCGTCCATGAAGATGCCCTGCTCCTTGTACGTGCGCAGCATGAAGTGCGTCGCGGTGGAGAGGACGCCGTCGATGGTCGAGAGATCGGCGGCGACGAAGTGGGCGACGTCCTGGAGGCTTCTTCCGGTGACGAAAAGGAGAAGGTCGTATCCGCCGCTCATAAGATAGCAGCTGTCCACCTGCTCGAAGCGCGACACCAGCGCCGCGATGTCTGCAAAGCCCGTCCCCTTCGAGGGGCGGATCCTTAAGCCGATGACGGCATGGACGTCCGTCGTCTCTATCTTGTTGGGGTTCAAGACGGCCCTGAAGCCGCGTATCACCCCGTCGGCGGTATATTCTGCCACCTTGGCGCGCACCTCGTCCTCGCCCATGCCGAGCATCTTGGCGAGGTTCGCGCTCGTTTCGCGGCCGTTCCTTCTAAGCTCTTCAAGAAGCGGATCCATACATGAATCTCCTATTCGTAATCGACGACGGACGCCCAGTGTACGAGAAGCTCGAGCTTCTTCGGGTCGTGGAACTTGGCTGATGCTGCTGCCGCGACGATCGGAAGCCACTTCTGCACGTCCTGCACCTTCGTCTTCAAGGCTTCGCACGCGAGCGCCATGTACTTCTCCGCCCCTGCGATGTGCCCGGAGAGCCACAACAGGAGGTACGTATGCGCCACGTCCGCGCGCGGATCGCCGAGCCTCACGTGGGACCAGTCGATCACGCGCCAGTCGCCCTTCGGGGTGATGATGACGTTCGTCGGGTTGAAGCCGCCGTGGCAGCGCGACTTGCCGCGCGGGAGCGACTGGAGCTTGACGTGCAGATCGTACCTCGTCTCCTTGGGAAGCGGAGAGGCGGAGATGAGCTTGTCGAGCTTGTCGTTGATGCACCCCATGCGCTCGGACGTCTTGGTGAAGATCTCGCACTGGATCGCGACGAACTGCTTGAGGTACGCATCGACGTTCTTCCTGTCGCGCGTCATCACATCGGCAAGCGTCTCGCCCTCGATCCACTCGCGGCGGATGCACCAGTGGTCGCGCAGCTTCTGCACCTCCAATACCTTCGCGACGGGAAGCCCCGTCTCCGCCGCGCGCGCCTCGTTCATCGCCTCGTTGAGGATGGCCGAGACCTTGTACTCCGGGCCGAATATCTTGAGGACGCTCTCCTTGTCCTTCATCACGACCTTGTGGGCGCGCTCGAGAAGGACTCCGTCCTTCCTGACGGGCGCCCTGTCGGGGGATGCCTTAACGACGGTCTTTTTCCTTGTTGCCATTTTAAATCCCCTTTCCTTACACGTTACCGCGCCTGCCGTAGTAGGCGTTGAGGTACATTTCGCGGATCTCGGCCATGAGCGGATAGCGCGGGTTCGCGCCGGTGCACTGGTCGTCGAAGGCCTGCTCGACCATGTCGTCCAGACGCTCGAGGAAGTCCTTCTCGTCCGGGACGTAGTCGCGGATCGTAGGCTTTATGCCGATGCGCGCCTTGAGCTCGCGCACCGCCCCCACGAAGTTCTCGAACTTCTCGGCGTCGTCCTTGCCGACGATGCCGAGCGCATCTGCGATCTCGAGGTAGCGCTCGAAGGCATGCGGGTGGCCGTACTGCGGGAACGTCCCCATCTTGCGCGGGACGGGAGAAGCGTTGAAGCGGATCACCTCCTCCATCATGAGCGCGTTGGCGATTCCATGCGGGATGTGGTGGAAGGCGCCGAGCTTGTGCGCCATCGAGTGCATCACGCCGAGGAAGGCGTTCGCGAATGCCATGCCGGCGATCGTCGCGGCGTTCGCCATCTTCTCGCGTGCCACGGGGTTCGCCGTCTTCGAAACCGCCGCGTCGTAGCATTCCGGCAGATACCTGAATATCGTCTGGAGCGCGCGGATCGCGAGGCCGTCGGTGTAGTCCGTTGCGAGCATCGAGGCGTAGGCCTCAAGGGCGTGGGATACGGCGTCGATGCCAGAGGCCGACGTGAGGCCGGGCGGCGCCATCATCTGCATGTCGGCGTCTACGATCGCCATGTTTGGCATGAGCGCGTAGTCCGCGAGGGGATACTTTGTCCCCGTCGTCTCGTCCGTTATGACCGCGAACGGCGTCACCTCCGAGCCTGTGCCGGCCGATGTCGGGACGCATACGAAATACGCCTTCTCGCCCATCTTCGGGAACGTGTAGACGCGCTTTCTGATGTCCATGAAGCGCATCGCCATGTCGTGGAAGTCGGCCTCCGGATGCTCGTAGAGAACCCACATGATCTTCGCCGCGTCCATCGCGGAGCCGCCGCCCACGGCGATTATCACGTCGGGCTTGAAGCCTGCCATAAGCTTCGCGCCCTCCTTGGCGCAGGCGAGCGTCGGGTCGGGAGCGACATTGGAGAACGTCGCGAACATAACGCCCTGGCTTTCGAGAGACTTCTCGATGGGCTTCGTGTAGCCGTTGTCGTAGAGGAACGAGTCCGTCACGATGAACGCCCTCTTCCTGCCAAGCTCCCCGCCGATCTCCCGGAGGGCCACCGCGAGGCACCCCTTCTTCTGGTACACCTTTTCGGGCGCGCGGAACCAAAGCATGTTTTCGCGTCTCATTGCTACGGTCTTTATGTTGATGAGTTGCTTTACACCTACGTTCTCGCTTACGGAGTTGCCGCCCCACGAGCCGCATCCGAGCGTAAGCGACGGCGTGAGGACGAAGTTGTAGATGTCGCCGATGCCGCCCTGCGACGAAGGCGTGTTGACGAGGATGCGGCACGTCTTCATGCGCGATGCGAACTCCTCGAGCTTCGCCTTCTCGTTCACCTCGTCGAGGTATATGGACGACGTGTGGCCGTAGCCGCCGTCTGCCACGAGGCGTTCGGCCTTCGCGAATGCGTCCTCAATGTCCTTTGCGCGGTACATCGCAAGTACAGGCGAAAGCTTCTCGTGCGCGAACTCCTCGGAGAGCTCGACGGAATCGACCTCGCCGATGAGGATCTTGGTGTCGGGGTCGACGTCGAAGCCGGCGAGCTTCGCGATCGTCACCGGCCTCTGGCCGACGATCTTCGCGTTGAGCGAGCCGTTGATGAGGATCGTCCTGCGCGTGGCGTCAAGCTCCTCCGCGCCGAGAAGATGGCATCCCATCCTCTCGAAGAGGGAGCGCACCTTGTCGTAGACTTCATCGAGCACGATGACGCTCTGCTCCGAGGCGCAGATCATGCCGTTGTCGAACGTCTTGGAGTGGATTATGGAGCTTACGGCGAGAGTCAGGTCGGCGGTATCGTCGATTATCGCAGGGGTGTTGCCCGCGCCGACGCCTACTGCCGGCGTGCCGCTCGAGTACGCGGCCTTGACCATGCCGGGGCCGCCAGTCGCGAGGATGAGATCGGCCTCCTTCATGAGGAAGTTCGTCTTCGGGAGCGACGGGGCGTCGATCCAGCCGATGATGTCCTCGGGCGCGCCCGCCTTAACGGCTGCGTCGAGGACGATCCTTGCGGCCGCCACCGTCGACTGCTTGGCGCGCGGGTGCGGGCTTATGATGATGCCGTTTCTCGTCTTGAGCGCAAGGAGCGCCTTGAATATCGCCGTGGAGGTGGGGTTGGTTGTCGGGATTACCGCACCGACGACGCCGACGGGTTCGGCGATCTTCATTATCCCCATCGCCTCGTCGCGCTCGACGACTCCGCACGTCTTCACGTCGCGGTAGGCGTTGTAGATGTATTCGGCCGCGTAGTGGTTCTTTATCACCTTGTCCTCGACGATGCCCATCCCCGTTTCGGAGACGGCCATCTTGGCGAGCGGGATGCGTTCACGGTTTGCGGCGAGGGCGGCCGCGCGAAAGATCGCGTCGACCTGCTCCTGGGTGTACGTCGCGTAGCGGCGCTGCGCCGCGCGGACCTTCGCCAGCGTCGCCTCCAGGTCTGCGACCGGATTCACCGGTTCTGGCGCAGTCGGTTCAGCTATCTCCATTTAGGCTCCTTCAAGTCATGCCCGCAGACCATCCTGCGGACGGTTTTACGCTATTATACCATACCACGGAATTTTTTCAAGAGTCAGCCTCAGCGGTAGACGATCTTGGCGTATGCGTCGCGCTGCACGCCGCGCGCATACCTGACGGCCGCCTTGCCGAAGAGCATCGCGTAGAACGGCGCCGTGCGGCGAAGCCCGAGAGCCTTCTCGAGTATCTCCGGCACCTCCTTCTGGACAAGCCCCAGAAAGCCGCACCAGCATGTGGCGATCCCCGCGGCGTTCGCCAGCATCTCGAAGTGCGAGCAGGCGATCGTCACATCCTCCTGCGGCGTCGTCACCTCGGGATTCGTTTCGTCCGTCGAAACTATGATCATTCCGGGCGCGTCGCGAAAGAACATGTCCCTGCCGCCCTTGCGAAGCTTTATGGCCGGCACCGCGAGCCAGCGCGGCAGGAGCTTGTCGCCGTTGCGGTGCTCCTCGATGGCCTCAATGAACGACTTCTTGAAGCGCATCATCGATTCCCTCGTGGGAAGGCATGTGAAGGTAAGCGAGCGCGCGTTGCATCCCGTGGGCGTGTTGCCGAGGACATTGAGTATCCTATCGAGCGTTCCGCGATCCACGTCCTCCTTCGCGAAACGGCGCATCGATCGGCGTGTCCTGAGCCAGTTCGACGCGGCCTCGAAGCCGGGAAGCTCGAGCCCCTTCACGGGCAGGCACCTCTCAGGAGTGACGCCGTCGAACGTCACCGCGCCCGCCGGGCATACGGCGAGGCAGTGCTGGCAGCGCATGCACGCGCCGGGCTTCGCCATGACGGGCGTACGCGACTCGTCCATCTTAAGCGCCCCGAAGGCGCAGTCCTCTACGCAGAGGCCGCACTTCATGCACTTTGCGCCGTCGACCTTGAATATTCCGTCGGCCCCCTGGGGCGACTTGGCCATCTCTTCTTCCGCCATACGTCCGTTCCTTTCCTTCAAGTCGTCAAACCGTCTTGACCCACCTTGGCGGCAAGCCGCCTCGCAACCGCTTCCGGGACCATGTCGTCGAGCGGGAGGCCAAGCGCCATGCGCCTTCGAACCTCCGTCGAGCTTTCGCGCGTTCTCGGGAAGCTCACGAACTTCGCAAGCGTCCTGAGCTCGTTCCAGTCCTTCCACTTGGGAAGCCCGGCGACGCTGTCCTCGCCTATGATGAAATAGATCTCCGTGCCCGGGTTATCCGCCCTTACGCGCCTTACGGTGTCGATAGCGTAGCTTGTGCCGCCGGCCTTAAGCTCGATATCGCACGGCTCGAGAACGGGATGCGGCGCGCAGGCGAGCTTCACGAGCTCCCATCTGAGACCGTCGTCCATCGGCGGGGCGTCCGTCTTGAAGGGGCTCACGTGCGCAGGCACGACAAGCACCCTCTCAAGCGCATATTCGCGGGCGGCCCTCAGGGCGAGCCCCACATGGCCCGAGTGGATCGGATCGAAGCTTCCGCCGAATATGCCTATGCGCGCCATCGCCCCTCCGCCTATACGTATCTTTCGAGCATCGGCTTGAGGCGCGATGAAAGGCGCGTTTCAAGCCACGGCACGACATGCCAGAGATCCCTCAGGTTGAGGTACTCGCCTATCGCCGACGCCTGGCCGGGCCTCAGCCCGCCCGTCGCCTTGAGAAGGATGTTGCGCGCCGTAGCGTCGGGGCTCACGAACTCCATGACCTGCGTCCTGTAGCCGAGCATCCTCAGGATCATCGCACGGAACGAGTCGGTAAGTATGTCGCAAAGGCGCTCGCGCAGGATCGACTGCCTGAGAAGCCCCTGGAAATCGGCGTTTGACTGCGGCCCCGTGATCGTCTTCTGCAGCTCGTGCTGGCAGCATGGGGCACTTACTATGTATCTCGAACCCCACTCGACGCCCTTTGCGAGGGCCTCGTCCGTAGCCGTGTCGCAGGCGTGGAGCGAGATTACCATATCGACTGAGGAGATGCCCTCGGCTTTCAGGTCTTCAAGCGTGAACTTTCCGAGGTCCCCCTCGAAGAATACGGCCCGCCCTTCAAGGTCTAGGCTCTTCGCGATCGCGCGGGCGCGCGAGATCACATCGCCCTTCAAGTCTATCCCGGCGACGCGCACGTCCTTGAATCCTAGCGCCTCGGAGAGGTAGCACCAGAGCGCGAAGGTGAGATACGCCCTGCCGCAGCCGCAGTCGACCACTGTAAAAGGCCTGTCCTTCGCCGAAGGGTCGTCCTTGAGGACATCCTCCACAACCCTCAGGAACTCGTTCACCTGGTCGTACTTCCCTCGCATCGACGCCCTTATCGCGCCGTCGCCGGAAGAGATGCCAATAGCCTTCAAAAGCGCGCCGGAATCGAATCTCGAAAGCGGCACGTTCTTGACCCTGTCGTGCGAAGGGACGTTCGCCTCGCGCGCCATCGCGGCGCTCCTTGAGACGAGGGCCTTGCCCTTCTTTGTGACCCTCACGTGAAGATCGCCTTCCGCCGTTATGAGATGGAGCTCCCTTGCGCCCTTCTGGCGGATTATCTCCTCAAGCCCTTCCGCCGCGCCGGGGACGTCGAAGTTCTTCACCTGCACCTGCGTTCCGTCGAGCATCTCGGCCTGGAACTTCTTCACCCCGCCTATCATCACGGGACGCATCGAGATGCGGAACGTCTCCCCGCCGCGCCTTACGCGCTGCACGAGCTTCATGAACCCTTCGCCGAAAACCTTCGTGCGGATCTCCTCCTGAAGGGCCTCGTCGAGTTCGTATCTCTCCCTTTCCATGGAACCTCCTTCCGTCACGGCGGCGCTATCTGCTGCGGACGAGGGCATAGCGCCTCGATCCGTCCGGGGAAATGAATATCGCGGCGCTGTCGAGGAACCCCACCCAGTTCTCGACCGTCCATGAATCCCACGCGCCGCGCGATTTGAGGAACGCCCCGTTGTAGAGGTCGTGCGTGGTGAATATGCCCAGCCTTCCGGTGAAACGCTCCACGACGAAATCCTCGAGCATCCGCGACGCCTCGTCAAGCGGGCGGAAGCCTTCAAGCTCGCCCTTTTCGATATATTCGAATATGAGCCTGAAGAACTCGCCGCCCCTAAAAAGCTCCCACACCTTCAACTGGTCGGCGAAGTAGAAGCTCTCGTTGCCGAGGCGGCCGTCCAGGGGGATCGTATAGATGTTCCATCTCGCGCCTACGCCCATCCCTTTCGCCACATGATGGGCGGTGAGGCGCGTACGCCTCAACGGGCTTGAAAAGAACTGCACCGAATCGGCGAAGCCGGCGAGACGCGCGCCGAGGGCCTCGGCCGCGGCGACGCCCGCGGGGGTTATGGGCAGATCGGCGCCGAACGTCGGATCCTCGTGGTCTATGTGCGGCCTTTCGGCGTGGCGCATCATGAGCAGCACCCTGCTTCCGCCCTCGAGGGCCGATGTGACATCGCCTATGCCAAGCTCGATATTCATGGCGCACCTCTCCCCATGGCTACTCGAAGCTCTCCTCGGTGCATACGAGGTTGTCCATTATGTACGCGCGCCTGTCGGGCGTGTTGGAGCCCATGTAGAACTCTATTGTGCGCTCAAGGTGCCTGTCCTCCGTGCAGACGACAGGCGTAAGGCGCATGTCCTCGCCGATGAAGTCCTTGAACTCCTTGGCGTTCAGCTCCCCTAGGCCCTTGAAGCGCGTTATCTCCGCAGACTTGCCGCACTTGGCGATCGCCTTTACGCGCTCCTCCTCGGTGAAGCAGTAGTACTGCTCCTTCTTGTTGCGCACCCTAAAAAGAGGCGTCTCGAGTATGAACACGCGCCCGTCCGTTATGAGCTGCTTGTAGAAGCGCATGAAGAACGTTATAAGGAGGTTTCTTATGTGGAGCCCGTCGACATCGGCATCCGTCGCGAAGATTATCTTGCCGTACCTGAGCCTTTCAAGCGACTCCTCGACGTCAAGGCTCTTTATGAGGTTGAAGAACTCCTCGTTCTTGTAGAGCGTGTCGCGGTTCAGCTTGCAGCAGTTGAGGGGCTTGCCCCTTAAGAAGTAGACGGCCTGCGTGGCGGCGTCGCGGCACTGCGTCAGAGTGCCGCCCGCGGAGAGGCCCTCGGTGAGGAATATCATCGTATCCTCGCCCCAGCCTTTCCTGTCGCCCTTCCTGTCGAGCCGCAGGTGGTTCTTGCAGTCCTTGAGCTGCGGGACGCGCACGGAGACTGCCTGGCTGCGCTCTCTCGCCTGCTTCTTGATGGAGTTGAGCTGGCTTCTCAGCTTTGTCGTCTCCTCGACCTTCTTTACGAGCTTCTCCGTCTCCTGCGGGAACTTGTGGAGGAGCGCCTCGACCTCCTTCTTGATGTTGGCGACCAGCTCGGCGCGTATCTCGGGGCTTCCAAGCTTCGTCTTCGCCTGCCCCTCGAACTGCGGATCCTGCATCCTTATCGCCACGGCGCCGACGATGCCGTCGCGCACGTCGTCTCCGTCGAACTTCTTCTTGCTGTACTCGTTGAGGGCCTTGGTGAGAGCCTCCTTGAACGCCGTAAGGTGAGTCCCGCCCTCTGTCGTATGCTGGCCGTTGACGAAGCTGTAGTACGTCTCGGAGAAGCGGTTGGTGTGCGTGAAGACGAATTCGAGAGCCTTCGAGCGGAACGTGAAAGGCTCGTAGAGGTTCTCCATCTGCACCTCGTCGGCTATGAGGTCGGCAAGGCCCCTGTCGCTCACGATGACGCGGCCGTTGAGGTCGATCCTAAGCCCCGCGTTCAGGTAGGCGTACATCTTGAGCCTGCGCTCGACGTGTGTTTCGCGGAACTTGAACTTCTTGAACATCGTCGAGTCGGGCTTGAACCTGACGAACGTGCCATTGCGCTCGTTGGGGTCCTTGCATCTGCCACGGTGCTTCTCCTTGAGCTCGCCCCTCTCGAAGCGCGCCTCGGAATATTCGCCGTCCCTGACGCTCCTTACGTAGAACTCGTCAGAGAGCGCGTTCACGGCCTTCGTGCCGACGCCGTTCATGCCGACGGAGAACTGGAACGCCTCGGTGTTGAACTTGCCGCCCGTATTAAGCTCGCTTACGCAGTCAATGACCTTCCCGAGGGGGATGCCTCGCCCGAAATCCCTTACCGAGCAGACGCCCCCCTCCCAGTCGATGTTGACGAGGATTCTGCGCCCGAATCCCATTATGAATTCGTCTATGGCGTTGTCTATGACCTCTTTGAGGAGAATGTATATTCCGTCGTCGTAGTCGCTGCCGTCGCCCGCGCGCCCGATGTACATGCCAAGCCTGAGCCTAATGTGCTCCATCGCGCTCAAATGCTGGATCTGCTCGTCTCCGTAGACTTTCTCTTTCTGTTTTGCTTCCGCCATCTTCCCTCTAACCGCGTCCTTTCTTTTTGACGGCAAGATTATACTATTTTTCCCCCCCGAGGGCAAGCGCGATTTTCACCGCACCCCCTCCCGCGGAGCCTGGCACCATAGAAAGGGAGTCTGGCACCTTAAATCTGGGAAGTGTCTCAGTAACCAATAACCAGTATCCAGCAACCAATACGAAAGGTCGCGGCGCGTTATTTGCCGCTCTTGGACTTCCCAGGGACGGTCCATCGGACGCACCCGGACATTCTTTCGTGCGCGGGCATCGAGCCCGCGCGTGTGCAATATAAGCGCCTGCCCTAAGCAAGGTGCCAGACTCCTTTTCTATGGTGCCAGACTCCCTTCATGTCGTATTTGGCTACTACCCACCTGATTTATCGCTCTTGCCCAATCAAAGTCCATTCACTCGGATTTATCGCTTTTATCGCGTAGATCACTTACATCCCTTCCCAAAACAATCCCCATGCCACTCCTAATCCACTTCCCCTAAATCCGCTTACCACTTAAAATCCACACTATCACGCCACCCCGACCGGAATATCCCACTCGAAAGCCGAGAACATGTCGAGTATCCGCGCCGGAAGGCACCCTGGCGCGCGTAGCGCCACACGCCTCGCAAACTCCCAGCACCCGATCACAGCCGCTCTCGACATCCACTCCAGCCGCCCCTTTATCGCCTCGGCCGCCCTCCTCCGCACCCCTCCTGCGGAGTCTGGCACCATTTTCACGCACATTCCATGGGAGTCTGGCACCTTTCCTGGGGAGTCTGGCACTGTTTTTGAGGCGTCGATCGAGGCGGCGCGGGCGTTGAATATCCGCTCCATGACGGCGCGAGCCTCGCGCCAGGGAAGGCCAAGGAAGAACTCGTACCCCTCGCGGGCCTCGCGGTCGCCCGAGCAGGCAGCAGCGAAGCTGCTCCAGCGGTAGCCCATGGGGCTTCTCGTCATCTTTGCGCGCACGGGGTTGAAATCCACATACCCCGCCACGTGCGCCAGAACCTCGAACCTGCTTTCCACTATCCCGCTCCTGAAGCGCCCTTCCCAGAGAGTCCCCTCGTGGTCGAAGCGCCGGTTGTACTCCTTTGAAATGCACTCCTTCACCGTCTTGACGTACTGTGTTATGCTGTTCATGCGCTTAAGGTACGCCATCTGCTCCCTTAGGACAGCATCCTCCCTGTCGAACCTCCTCAAGGAGTCCCATCTCGCCTCCACCTTTGCGGCTCCCGCTGGGCCATATAGGCGCTTGAGCCTCTTGACCATGTCCCGCTCGGGGATCCTCAGATTCGCCCCGTCCATCCGGCAGACGAGGAACGTCTCGCCGTCAACCTTCTCGAAGTGCGACTTGGCCGCATAATCGACATCCGCCTCAGCACTACCCTCTGCCACCTTTGTATGGACATCTACCCCAGCACTGCCATCCGCCACCCTTACTGGAACACCTGAGGATGAATATCCAGTTCCATTTGGCTCCTTGACTGCGCGTCCTTCATCGACAATCCACTCCTTCGGATAGTCGCCCACATGGACGAGGATGTGGAGGTGG
Source organism: Kiritimatiellia bacterium (assembly GCA_045636065.1). Taxonomy (GTDB): domain Bacteria; phylum Verrucomicrobiota; class Kiritimatiellia; order RFP12; family UBA1067; genus RGIG5050. The sequence goes on from JAZTWW010000026.1 coordinate 100,895, forward strand.
TTGTCCATCACGCACCATGAATAAAGCCTCACGCCGCTGAAGGCCGCCGCATCCCGCGCCACCTTCACGACGTAATCCTTGAAGCCTGGATCCTTGAGCATGAACCCCTTGTGGGCTATGCGGGTGGTGACATGGTAGTCGCACATGGTCAAATTCGGTCTTTTAGGTCTCGACATACGCTCCCCTTCCTGCACTTGGGGACCGGGCGTACAGCCGCCCTAAGGCCTATCCCTGCGTGCGGAGGGTATTATACCAGAAATCGGGAAGAGAAGTGTGACATGAGCGTGACATGACCGTGACAAAAGCGTGACAAAAGCGTGACACGACCGTGACATGAACGTGACATGAGCGTGACATGAGCGTGACATGAGCGTGACACGGGCGGAAGAATGGGAGTCTGGCACCATAGGATCTAAGCGATATAAGCGATAAATCCACTGGATGGACTTTGGATGGGCAAAAGGGATACAAGCGATGGAAGCTATAAATCGGATGGATCGTGAATGGGGAAGGGATTGTAAATCGGATGGATGAGCGATTGGTGATCGATGCCGCTTGTAAATGGGCAGCAAATGTCACGCGGCATCTCTGCGCTTCCTCATTTATGCCGCCATCCCCCCACACGAGCGGAGCAAGGGTGCTGCCGCTTCCATCCCAAGTCGCATAAAGGCAGCAGTTTGGTGCGAAGCGTGCTACCCCAAACTGCGCCTCCATCCACTTACCATTCCAAGCGGCCTGCCACTTCTTGCGGAGCGAGCCCCAATTTGGTATAATACCCACCAAAAGCAAAAATGAAGAGAAGAGAAAAATGAAGAGAAGAAAAGATAATATGGGATTCAACAGAGGAAACGGGCGCTTCAAGAGGCGCCTGAAGCCGCGGATCGTCAAGGTCAGAAAGCTTGAAGCCGCAGGCGGCTACAATCCACGCGGAGCGGGCCGCGCAAGCATGCAGGAGGACCCCAAGGAGAAGAAGCCGCTCGTAAAGGGCGAGACCCCGGCCGGAGACACACTTGCGGCCATGAAGGCGTACGGCCTTCCGGAATGCTTCCCCCCAAAGGTGCTCGCCGCCGCGGAGGAGGCCCTCAAGGCCGCCTCAAAGCCCGGCAAGAGACTCGATCTCAGGCGCAAGTTCATCTTCACGTGCGACCCCCAGAGCGCGCGCGACTACGATGATGCGCTCAGCCTTGAAACCGACAAGCAGGGAAGGCGCGTACTTGGCGTCCATATCGCCGATGTCGGCCACTTCGTCAAGGCCGGCGGCGCGCTCGACAAGGAGGCGTACAGAAGAGGCACGAGCGTCTACCTCGCCGACAGGGTCATCCCCATGCTCCCCGAATCGCTTTCGAACGGCGTATGCTCGCTCGTCCCCGGTGAAGACAGGCTTGCCTTCAGCGTCTTCATGACTTTCGACGACGGCGGGCGCATGATAAAGCGCAGCTTCGCGAAGACTGTGATCCGCTCCAAGGCGCGCTTCACCTACGAAGAGGTGATGGCCGTTCTCGCAGGGCGCAAAAGCGCCTCCAAAAGCGGGATGAAGGCGGCGTGGCGCTCCAAGGTGCGCGCGATCGGCGCGCTCGCGCAGACGCTGCGCGCGGCGCGTTTCGCGGCGGGGGCGCTCGACATATCGGTCCCCGAGCTTGAAGTGATCCTCGACGATGAAAAGCGCCTCAAGGGCCTCAAGGTCCGGGCGGACGACGAATCCCACCAGATGATCGAGGAGTGCATGGTAGCTGCGAACGAGGCGGTTGCCACGGAGCTCTGGACGAGAGGGATAAGGATTCTGACGCGCCTTCACGAACCGCCGGACAAGGAGCGCCTCGACGAGCTTCGCGCAGGCGCGATGCAGCTCGGCATCAAGTGCGGCGAGCTTTCGAACCCGCGCCAGATGCGCCGTTTCCTCGACGCCATAAAGCGCCACCCGCTCGCGGGGCAGCTGGCGCTGATGGTCCTGAGAAGCCAGAAGCGCGCGGTGTACGATGCAAAGAAGATGGGCCACTGGGGCCTTGCGAAAAGGTACTACGCCCATTTTACAAGCCCGATCCGCCGCTATCCCGACCTTACGTTGCACCGCCAGCTCGCGAGCCTTCTCGCCGGCTACGGCGGCAGGGAGGACGACGTCTTCCTCGAACGCGCGGCCAAGCACCTCACGGACCGCGAGGCCAACGCCGCTGAGGCCGAGCGCAACGTGATCGAGGTGAAGAAGTACCGCTACCTTGAGGAGAACCCCGGCCCGTGGGACGCCGTCATCTCGAAAGTCACGCGCTTTGGTGTCTTCATCGACATCCCCGAGCTTGCCGCAGGCGGCATGGTCCACGTCTCGTCGCTCTCCGCCAACGGGGAGTACGTCAGATGGAACCAGTTCGACAGCACCCTCTCCGATTCGCACGAGACGTGGAGCTTCGGCATGAAGATGAAAGTCCACCTTGCAGGCGCGGACTACGAAAGGCGCCGCCTCGAATTCATCCCCTCGCGCGGCGCGGAGGAGCGCTGAGATGGTAATACTCGGCGTTGACACGAGCCTTCGCAGCACGGGATACGGCGTCATAGAAACGTCGGGGAGCCGCATGTGCGCCATTGAATACGGGCGCATACGGAACGCTGCCGAGCTGCCGCTCTCCGCCTGCCTCAAGGCGATCCACGAAAAGATATCCGCCCTCATCGAAGCGCACCACCCTGACGTCGTGGCAGTCGAAGGAGTCATATACGGCAAGAACGCGCAGACGATGCTCGTTCTCGGGCAGGCGCGCGGGAGCGTCATCGTCGCTGCGGCGGACGCGGGGCTTGAGGTCTACGAATACGAGCCAAGGCGCGTAAAGATGAGCGTCTGCGGCAACGGTCTCGCCGGCAAGGAGCAGGTGCAGAGGATGGTCAAGACGCTCCTCTCGCTCGGCGAGCTTCCGCAGAACGACGCCGCCGACGCGCTAGCGATAGCCATGGCGCACGCCCACTCCAATCCGCGCCTCAATCCCGCAAAACCGATCTAGACCGCGATGGCTGGCGAAATCATAAAGACGAGGGCCGCAGTCCTCGACATAAGGCCTTTCAGCCGCACAAGCCATATCGTCACGTGGCTCACCGACGGGCACGGCGTCGTGGCGACGCTCGTTAAAGGCGCCACGCGGCCAAAGTCGCAGTTCCTCGGCCAGTACGATCTCCACTACACATGCGATCTCCTCTACTACGCAAGCTCATCGGGAGAACTCCACGCGATAAGGGAGGTGGTGCCCCTTGAGATGCGAGATGCACTTAGGGGCCGCTGGCGCGAGACCTGCCTTGCCGGATACGCCGCCGGCCTTGCGAAGGAGCTCTGCCCCGGGGGCGCGGAATCATCCGCCTGGTTCAGCTTCCACACTGCCCTTCTCGACAGGCTTTCATCGCCCAAGCCTCAGGAGAACCTCCCCCTGGCGCTTCTTGAGACGGAGCTTGAGATACTTTCAATGGCAGGCTTGAGGCCGGATTTCACATCCCACGAGGCCGATGCGCCGTATTACCCGTTCGCGGTCGACATGGGCCGGATAGGCGAGGGCACGAGAACGGTAAGGATATCGCCTTCGACGCTCAAGCTTCTCCTTGAGGCGCAGCGCGGCCGCGCCAACGGGCCCATGGAAACGGAAACGACGCTCGCCGCGCTGCGCGTGACGGGCGTCTTCATGGGATGGCATCTGGACAGGCCCGCCGAGATAAGGCGCAGCCTTCTTTCCGCATGGCGTATATCCTGAAAAAACGGCCTAGAGGTCGTTCAAAAGATCGCCGAGATCGATCCTGATGGTCTTGCGCTTCTGCTCCTGCTTCTGCTCGGGGGCGGGGACGACTATGCGCGCGCCGCATCCGGGGCACTCGGCCTCGACCCCGGCCATGTCGCGCGTCGCCTCGATCTCCTGCTTGCAGGCACCGCACAGGAATGTGATGAACTCGTCGTTGTTTTCCATTGGTCTCTCTCCGCGTTTCAACTATCTTTCCAATGTCACGTATAGGTTAGCATATTTTCCGCCGCTTGTCACGCGGAAAAAAGAAAAAACTGAAATGCCGGCCACCTTGCGCACATCAGTAGCCGGCCCTCACCCTGCTCCAGAGAGGAGCATGCACATTCATCGTCGAGCCACCCGTCTGTAGGAAGAACCCCTCTGGCACTGAGCCGGCGTCTACCGTCTTGGCGGGATTGCGGTCTCCCGTGAACACGGCATGGCTCACTGAGCTCGTGCCGGCGCAGATCCTCGTGAAGTCGGCCCTTCTTATATGCTTGACGGATTCGCCGTTGCGGATGAAGTCCTCGACGAACGACATGACGCCAGCAAGGTTCGGGTCTCCTCCGCGTCCGCATGTGGAGAGTGTGGCGATCTTGAAATCCTCCCCTCCCGGCATGCGGCAGTATGCAGTGAACACGGTGCGGCCGTCGCCGTCGGGCTCGGACTCGACCGTGAACGTGTACGTCTCGCCGACCTTCCACGCGAACGGCATCATCGTCTGCGCGCCCGTACCTTCACCTTCGAAGCGCTTGACCCTTACGCCAGGCCCCGAATAAAGAACATGCGCGCGCCTGTCCATGTGGACGTCGGCCTCGCGCGTCTTGAAGTCGAAAGGATCTTCCGTATCCCACACCGAGAAGATTGCAACCCGCTCACCGCTCGGGAGATCCTGCATGCCGACATATCCGCCATTGAATGCAAGCGCGCAGAAATACGTCCCTGGAACGGTATCACGAACCGTGACATCGGCAGTCATGCGCCTTACGGACCCGGCCGGAAGCTCATACTGCAGATGCACGCTTCTCGCCTGCCGCCGCGCCTCTTCCATAAGCACGTCCGGCGAGACATCGGTTTGGGCCGCTGCTACGGCCGCCACCGCTCCAATCGATGCCAAGATGGTGATTTTTTTCATGCCAACATATTACACCATTGCGCAGAAAAATGCAAGCAAAAAACGGTCTTTTCCCAAGCTAAAAATTTCTTGATTTCGCTCTTGATAACGCATGTCCGTTTTGGTATACTATTTGAAGTTTTTCACGGAGCGTAGCGCAGTCTGGTAGCGCGTTTGGTTCGGGACCAAAAGGTCGAGGGTTCAAATCCCTCCGCTCCGACCAATCCCCTTGATCAAAGCTTGATAGCCCCTCCCAACGGGGCGCATAAACGAAAGACCCGCGCGGCAAGCCGTGCGGGTCTTCGTGCGTCATTAAAGACTGCCATCACTTCTTGGGGGGGAGAACCGCATCCTTCGCAACCTTGGCGAGGCGGAACTTGAGGACCTTGCAGGCCTTCTTCTTGATGGCTTCGCCGGTCTGGGGATTGCGGACGGTGCGAGCCTTCTGCTGCTTGACGAGGAGCTTGCCGAGGCCGGGAAGGAGAATCCCCTTCTCGAGCTTGGCGCCGGCATAGGCGATCTCGAGAAGCTTGTCATAGGCGGCGGCAGCCTGCTTCTTGGAGATCTCGGCAGCTTCCGCGATAGCGGTGAGGATTGCGCCCTTCGTGGTCGGGACAACGACTTTCTTTGTAGCCATTCTTAACTTCCTTTTTGCACACGCGAGAGGACATCCCTCGCTGACGGCGGATATTTTATAGGTTTTTTTCAGATTTTGCAAGTAGAATCGCAAAAAATATGGTAAAATATTGGACATGAACAGAAAAACCCTACTCTCAAGCCTTGCAATAGGCCTCTCGGCGACCCTCACGTGGGCCGCCTTCGCGCCGCTGGCGGAAAGCGCGAACGTCGCGATCGCCCTTGCACCCATGCTTATTATAGCCCGCATGGCGAGCCCCAAACGCGCCGCGGCGGCGTTCCTCGCCTTCGGTTTCGCGCACTGGTTCGCGTCCCTCGCGTGGATGCCGGCCATCATCAAGAACAACGGTCCGTGGCCTCTCGTCATTGCCGGATGGGCCGGCCTTGCCCTCCTCTGCGCACTCTACGAGGCGGCGTTCGGTTATATGGCGGCGAACATCTGGCGTCTTGCGCGCGGCAAGGGCCTCGTCGCGTTTCTTGCGGCGAGCCTCGGCGAGGCCGTCCTCTGGGCCGGGCTTGAGCACTGCCGCGCATTCTGGTTCACGGGCTTCTCTTGGAACGAGCTCGGCCTGGCGCTTGTCGACGCACCGGCTCTCGCGGCTCCGGCGAGATATATAGGCATAAGAGGGCTTTCGGCGCTTGTGATACTCCTCAACGGCGTTTTCGCGACGGTCTTCATGCGCACGTTCAGGGCGTCGCGCACCGGCACGGAGAGCCGCCCAGCGCGCATCGCCGAAACGGCGATCCCCCTTTTCGCGATTCTCCTTGCAATGGTTGCCTTCCGCCACGCGACGCTGGCCCCGGGCGAAATGGCCCCGGTGAAGGTTGCCCTTGTCCAGCATAACGCCCCTTGCATCTTCTCGGAGGGAGCGGCCCGCCGCAATCCCCTCGCCGAGATCAAGTCGCTCGTCTCGGCGGACGAAGTCGACGGGTGCGACCTTGTAATCCTTGCCGAGAGCGCATTCACTGGCCTTGGCCCGCTCGACGGCAGATACGCCGTCGCTGCGGCCGGCGAGATCTTGAAGGCGGCAGGAGCGTACGCGCTTCTCGCCGGCGGCGACATGACGGACGAGGGCCCTGACGGCAAAAGGCGCTTCTACAACTCGGCCGCGCTTTACATCGCCGACGTTGGCGGCGCCAGGTTCGCGGGGGCATACTCGAAGCAGCATCTTGTCCCGTTCGGCGAATACATCCCCTTCGACAAGAAGCTCAAGTTCCTCCAGAAGCTTTCGCCGATTGGCGTCTCGCTCCATCCGGGCGAGAGCATGGTCCTCGATCTTGGAAGCATCGGATCGGCCGCGACAGGCATTGGCATCGCGCCTCTCATCTGCTTCGAGGACACCGATTCCTCGCTCTACGCCAAGGCCGCCTACGCCGGATACCGCGAACCGTACGTGATGGCGAACGCCATAGTGCTTATAACGAACGACAGCTGGTTCTCGAACTCGGGCGAGGCCGTGGCGCATGCAGCCCAGGCACGCGGCAGGGCCGTCGAGGCGGGCCTTCCCGTGATACGCGTTGGCAACTCCGGCGCGACGGGCATAATCGATCCCGACGGAAGCGCAAGATGGCTTATGGACGGCGACAGGCCGCGCATTGACAAGCCAGGGGTGATGGTGGACTACGTGCTCATGCCCAAGTTCCACCAGAAGACGTTCTACTCAACATTCGGCGATATACCATTAGGCATCCTTTTCGCGATGGCCGCGATAGCCGCACTCGCGCGCCCTCTAGGGATGTGGATTGTGGTAAGAAGGGATAGAAGGGATAAACGCGATAAAAGCGATAAATCCAAGTGATGGACTTTGATTGGGCAAGAGCGATAAAAGCGATAAATCCAAGTGATGGACTTTGATTGGGCAAGAGCGATAAAAGCGATAAATCCAAGTGATGGGCTGAGAATTTGCGGGAGGTACTACCAGTCCTTCTCGTTGGGTGAGAGGCGGAGCCTCTGCTGGGCCGCCTTCTTCTCGGCCTCGTGCTCGTCGCTGCGCCGCTGGGCCCGGTCCATCATCTGCTCGGCATCCTCGTCGCGAGGTTCGGCCTTTGCGGCCTGCGCCTCCTTGGGTTCATCCTCGCCGTCTTCGCTTTTGCTCGCGCCGCTGTCTTTCTCTTCATCTTCATCGGCCTCGGGCTGCTGCGCGCCGGCCTGCGGCTGACTATCCTGCCCGGACGACTCCTCCTGTGCACCTGAGCCGCCGCCGCCATCCTTCGGCATCAGATCCTGGATGCGCTGGAGCTTCGCGATGACGTTCGTCTGCACATCGCTCTCCTCCATTCCATACGAGGCCCATCCCGTAACGGTGGCGGGCGTAGGATTCGCAAGGCCAAGCTGCAGCTTCTCCACCTCCGTCGCGAGCGCACTTATCTCCGCCTGCGCCTCGGCCGTGAAAGGAGGCTTGTTAGTGTAGCTCTGCGCCTGCTGCTCGTACATGCTAGCCCACATCGGGAACTTCGAGCGGAACGCCCCCGTGAGCTTCAGCGCCTCGCCGTTCCATTCGCGGGAGTTCTCGGTCTCAGCCTTCGTGTAGGCGTTCGTCTGCGCCTGGATGCCGGCTGCAATGGATTCAGGAGGAAGCACCACCGCGAGCCAGAAGTCGTGCAGGCTCGATTCCGCAGACGATATCGCCGAAGCGGCGTTGGGGTCTAGATCGGCAAGCTTCTCGGCTGCGTCGATTGTAGCCGCCTTGCCTCCCTCTATTCTCGAAAGGAGCTGGGCGAGCTGCGTCGAGTTCGTGACGCTCGCCTCGACGACTCCCCTCAGGGGATCCCACGAATCGGAAAGAGCGTCTGCACGGCGCGCAAGCTCCTCGCTCGCCGAAATCGCCGCCGCAGGTGCGTTGGTCAGTACGCCATCCTGCGCCTTCATTATGGAAAGCGCCTCCCTGTGGGCTGCGCCTACTAGCGCATCGGGGCTTTTACCTTCGGCGGCCTTCATCGCGGCGCGCGTCCTTGCGGCCGACCTGAGCGCGGGGAGCTTGTCGGCTGCGCGGATGAAATTGCGCATGGCGCGGTCATCGTCCGGCTCGGCGCGGAGTGTGCG
>JAZTWW010000027.1:0-9764 GCA_045636065.1 Kiritimatiellia bacterium
CACCTTGGGGGAGTCGCCGAGACCTATAACCGTGAGGCTCACGTCCTCCGGCGAGTCAACGACGAGCGCTACACCTTCTGCCGTCGGCACCGGATCGGAGAGAGCGCCCCCGACCGAGACGACATCTGGCGGATCGACACGTGCGTCGAGAAGCGCGTGGTCGAGGGCCCTGGCCGCAAACGCAAGCCCCAGCGCGGCAGCGGCGCACAGGCCCGCCGCCTTCCACCATCTTTTCACGAACCTTGCCATATCATACCCATTCCGCTTTAAATCACCTATTGCATGGGCAACCGCAGTTCGCCCAACCGCCGCGCCCATGCCCGAAAGACTCGGAAATCTTACCAGATTTGCCCGGGGAAGTCAAGAGGTGCGCAAATATTTGGGGATTCCTAGTGGAGGATGGCGCCATGAATTTAGGGGATCTGGGGATTAGAGGATATGTGGATTTTAAGTGGCTAGCCGATTTTTGGGGAAGGGATGAAAGGGATAAAAGCGATAAAAGCGATAAATCCAATTGGATGGACTTTGAATGGGCAAGAGCGATAATAGCGATAAATCCAATGAGTGGACTTGAAATCGGATTTATCCCTTACATCCCTTTGATCCCTTATATCCCTTTCTCCTAGATCGGCTTGCCCCAAATGATCCTCCAACGCCTCAGAGGGTGGAGAGGACTGCGCGGGCTTTGCGGATCGTCATGCCGCAGGGGTCGAGGACGCCGGCGAAAACAGGCTCGACGCGGTTGTTCACGCTGCGCATCTGAAAGAGGACTATGTACTGCCTGTAGAACTTGACGAGCGGATACTCGGCCGAGGGAACGGCCTCAAGCCCGCCTTCAATGGCACCGACAAGCGAACATCTCTGCCCGAGGCCAAAGGCGAGAAGCGGCCCGCCCAATGCCTCGACTTCCCTCACGACCTCCGCATCGCTGTACCCGGAATCGTCGTCCTTCGTCCTGAGAAGCTCTATTCCAAGATCGCGGTATATCTCCCGCCCCTCGTTCGTCTTCGGCGATACGGCTGCGACAACCATCCTGTTCGTGACGGCCACAGCCACGCATGCCGACATCTCCGGCATAAGCCCGACATTCGCATCATCCGGCAGGAACTCGCCATCTTCGCCCAGATCGCCGTAGGCCGCCCTGGGCGAGGCGAGCGCCTTGGCCGTATGGCGCATGAGGAACTTGAGCCCGAAGCTCGAAAGGCCGTTCGCCTCCTTCATCGAAAGCGAATACGGAACCAGCACCGAGCGCAGATTCGGCGTAAGCCCGGCGTTGCGCTCCTTCAACGCGGCGTTGTCCGCAATGTCGTCGGGGCCCCAGTACAGGTACCCTTCCGCGTTCTCGACGGTTGTCGCCGCAAAGTCGAAGCCCTTGCCGTCGCCAAGGGGCGTACCCATGTCGAGAAGCGCATCGAACCTGTTGGGGAGCTTGCCTCCGTTGAGCGTCATATACGCATCAACGGCGCGCCCCACGGCCTGCTGGTTCGCTATCGAAACCTTGCGGCTCGCCGTCTTTCTCGTGTTGCCGATCCTCGTGACGGCAAGCGTGGAGACTATCGCGATGAGCGCGACAACCACCAGAAGCTCTATGAGCGTGAAGCCTTTTTTCATCTGAACCTCCATCAACACCTACTTTACGAGACTTTCCACCTCATCCGCTATGGTATGGGGCTTGCCGTCCATGAAAAGGCCCATCGACGGCCTTCCGTCCTTCGCCGGGTGCGCGCTCAGGGCGTCGAGCAATTCCTGCGATATCCGCCCGCCCTCCATCGGGGTAGATATGACGTGCGGCTTTATGATGACGACAAGCTCCTTGCGCTCCTTCACCTTCTCGGTGCCCCTGAAAAGCCATCCCAGAAGCGGTATCGAACCGAGGAAAGGAGTTCTCGTGTTGACGACCTTCTCGCTCTCGGATATGAGCCCGCCCGCCATGACGGCCATTCCGTCCTTTGCGACGAACGTCCCGGAAAGCGTGCGCGAGTGGACGAGATCGACGTTCGCGTAGCTGACGGCATCCGCGCTCGCGGACGAATACACGGGGATGTGCGCGCCGTTCTCAACGACTACGCTGTTCTCCTGAAGGACCCTCAAGGTAACCGTGCGGTCGGAGTTGATGTTTGGCGTTATAAGGAGCATCGTCCCGACATCCTGGTACTCGAACTCCGTCGCCGGAGAGGTGACCGTCTGGTTCTCGCCTATAACCGTCTGCCCGCTGATCCCCTTGACGACCGGATGCTCGTGGCCGTCGAATATGCGGCTCACCTCGTTGTTCGCCGTAAGGATCGTCGGCGTTGCGAGCGTCTTCACCTTTCCGTCCTTCTGGAGAAGCTGAATGCGCGCGGCGAGCTTGTCGCTCACGGCCTGGAAGCTCAGCGCCCCCGCTATAGTCGGCTCACTCGAAAGCGGATCGAAACCGAGAGATCCCGCGATCACATTGTCCGAGCGGCTTGAATACCCGCCGCCGGAAAGCTGGCCTCCCCTGTTGAAGCTGTACTCGAAACGCGCGTTGAAATCGTCCGTGATGTCGAGCTCCATCACCTTGACCTCCAGAAGCACCATGGGGGTGGGCACGTCAAGCTCCCTCACAAGCCGCCTTATCTCGTCCATCGCGCCGGCGTCGCTCGTTCTTACGGCAAGCATGTTCGTCTTGCGGCTCACGGTGAGGAATATGGTGGCCGCTCCGCCGGAAGCCTTGGCGTATACGCTTTCATACGCATTCGTATCACCTTCGCGAAGACGCGTTTCGAGAGCTTTCGCCTCGGCGCTCGTTATGCCCTTAAGGCGCATCGCCCTGTTGAACTCGTCGTACCTTCCGATGCGCGAAAGCCCGCCCCTCGAAAACGAGAACATACCGCTTGCACCCGTGCCGGCGGAGCTGGTGGAGTCCGGCGGCTCCATCTTGAGGAAGGAGGATCCGCCATTGTCGGTAATCATCTGAAAACGCCTGAAACGCCTTCCGAGATCGTTTTCGTCGTCCTGGAGAAGCTCATCCTCGCCAAGGCCGAGAAGAGTCCTTTCCGGGTAGAGCCCGTAAATGACCCCCGCCACCTCGATCACGTTCGGGTAGAGGAGGGTGAACGTCTCGGTGCGCTCCTCGCGGAAGCTGGAGAGGTTCTGCTCGTACTCCGCCATCGTGGTGACGCGTATCACGTCCGTCGCGCTTTCGCGCCTGTACCAGAGGCCTGTGGCGCGGCATATCTCCTCTACCGCGCGCGGAGCTGGCATGTTCCTCAGGAATATCGAAGCACGCCTTCCGCCTGTAGCATCGCTCGCCGAGATGTTGACGCCGCTCTGGTCTGCAATGAGCCTAAGGAGCCTTTCAAGCGGAACGTCGTTCGCCTCCAGGTACAGAAGGAACTCGGGCGGCGGATTCTCGGGCGCGGCAAGGGGAGCATAGCCGCCTGAAAGCGTCATTGCCGGCCCCTGGGTCTCGATCTCGACGCCCGATGCCGTGACGCGGCGCACCTTCATCTCGACGGCCACCCCGTCGATCTCGCGTACGATGCTTGAGCCCGATCTCACGCACTCGGCATTTGCGACGCTCTCTCCAACGAGAGCCACGCCCTCCCCCGAGGCGCCGACCACAAGCGCATGCACCTTTAGTGCGCCAGATTCCGCAAGGCTCCTCGAAAGCGCCTCGGACATGTATGACGAAAGCACCGTGGGATCGCCCGGGAGCTGCCCGGACGCCTCGTCGGCGAGCATCGCTCCAAACGGCAGGAGCGAAGACGCCACCATCGCAAATAATATCTTCTTCATGATTCCTTAAACGGCCTCCACCTCTTCCCGGTTCACATGTTTCGCCTGGAGGATACCGCCCTCCAATTTAACCGCGACACCCTTTGCGAGAGATCTTCTGGGATAGACACCCTCGATTCCCGTCCATACGTACTCTGAACTCCAGCCGTATGATACGCCGCCCATGACGCGCTCGACGGCGATCTCCACCTCTTGCCCGAGAAGCCCTTTGGCGAACGTTTCCCTAGCCTCTCTCCCGTCCGCCGAAAGGATATGCGCCCTTCTGCGCCTTTCAGGGACTTCAATTGCGCCGTCCATCGCGGCGGCGGCCGTACCCGGGCGCTCGGAATAGGCGAATGCGTGTACGTTCGCGAAGCCGTGCCGCCTCAGGAAATCGCGCGTCATGGCGAAATCGCTCTCGCTCTCCCCGGGGAAGCCCGCTATCGCATCGGCGCCTAGCATTAACCTCGCCCCAAGCCTGCGTCGCGCCCCAAGGCACATCTCCTCAAGGTCCCCTGCGCCGTACGGACGGCCCATCCGCCTCAGGACGGCTTGAGACGCGCTCTGGAGCGAGATGTGCAGGAACCTGCATATGTTCGGATTCTCCGCCATCGCCTCGACGAGCCCCTCGGCCCCTGGCCCCGGCTCTACGGAGCCTATGCGGAGCCTCGGGACGGCCTTGGCAAGGGCATCGGCAAGTTCCGCAAGACCCTTCCCGGCCGAACGGTAGAGTGCGAGATTGCACCCTGTAAGGACGAGCTCGGAATACCCCGCCCCGGCGAACGCCCGGGCACGTTCCATCACATCGGCGAAAGGGACGCTCCTTGGCGTGCCCCTGAACCTTGGAACTATGCAGTAGGCGCAATTGGCTGCGCATCCGTCCTGCACTTTCAGATATGCGCGCGATGTCTTGAGAGGCAGGGCGGGACCCAGGGAGAGGCCATCTTCGCGCGAGGCCCCTTCAATGCACCCTACGGCCCTCACCTCGGCGTTTGGATAGGCCTTCCTCAGCCTTCCCAGCTCCCTGCGGCAGTCGCGCTCGGCCTTTGCCGTGACGCTGCAGCACCTTACGATGATAAGCCCGGCATCCGAGGCGCGCTCGACAAGCGTGTGCCCCATGGCCTCCAGCCTCGCGCCTTCGTCAAGGGACTCGGCACGGTTCAGGCGGCAGCCGAAAGTCACCTGCTTTATGCGCATGGTGCCTCAGCGCTCCTTCGCAGCCATTGCGGCATCATCGCTTTCAAGGTATTCGCGCGCGCTCACCGTCGCCCCGTCCGCCATCTCGGGCGTGGCGTCGAGGCCGGCGAACTTCACGAGGTCCGCGCTTTCGAGGAAATTCTTTAGAAAACCTATCATCTCCTTGGGGAACGCCTCGTCGCCCGAGGCGGAGCGCAGGAACTCGTCAGTCGTCAGCTGCGGGGCCTTTATGTTGTGGCGGCGGCCGATGTACCGCCTTACGACCATCGTAAGCTCCACATAGAAGTCCTTGAAAAGGCCTCGCCCGGGGAGCCCCTTGCCGAGAAGTACGTCAAGCTCGTATCTGGCCCTCTCGATGGGGCTCATCTTCCTTACGCGCACCCACGTGCGGGCCTTCCTGACGAGCCACATGGCAAGCCATACGGCGAATGCCGCGGCAAGGGCCCAAAGGGCGAAGATGCCAATGCGCCTAAAATCCATCGGCGGAGGATCGGGCTTGGGGTCGAGCTCCATTGGGCCCGTCACACTCTCGAAGGGCGGCGGCGGCTCGAAAATGATGGGCTGCGTCCAGAAGCGGTCCGCCACTGCGAAAGGCGCAAGCCTGTACTTGGCGGCGGATGGTTCGGGGACGAGCCTCCAGCGGGAGACGACCGTAACGGATCCGTCCGGCCCGGGGATCGGATCCTCGACGAAATCCTCGGCCACCTTGAAGCCCTGGAACCTGTCCCTCAGGTCGGGAAGCGACGCATTGGACGCATCAGGGAAAGTGGCCGAGACGCTGATCGTGAAATCCCTGGCGGGATCTATCCTTTCAAGGTCGCTTTCGACGGTTATCGAGACATCCTCGCGGGAAAGATCCCACACGGCGGCATCCGTCTGGAAAGAGGCGGCGAAGAGCGCCGCGGCAAGGGCCAGCCTTTTCATCTTCTTGAAGCCCTCCTCTTGAAGAGAGCGCGTATCTCGTGGATGTACGCCTTTGCGGTTGAGATCTCGACGACATCCACGCCGTTCTTCGCGAAAAGCGACATGCGCTCCTCGCGGGCGCGGCGGGCGTTTTCGGCGAAAGCCCGCCTGACGGCCCTGTTGGAGGTGTCCACGAGAACGAGTTCGCCTGACTCCGGGTCTTCAAGCTCGCAGAGCCCGCAATCGGGAAGGTCCATTTCTGCGGGATCGGAGACGCTTAAGCATATTACGTCATGGCGACGCGAGGTGACCTTAAGCTCCCGCTCCCACCCCGAGTCAATGAAATCTGATACGAGAAAGACGACACACCTTCTCTTCTGCACTCCGTTCAGGAACCTGAACGCGGCCGTGATGTCCGTCGCCCCCATGGCGCCGTCTTCGGCGGCGAGGACTTCGCGCACAAGCCTCATCACGCTTTCGCGGCCTTTCCTCGGAGGGATGTACTTTACGATCCTGTCCGAGAAGAGCACAAGCCCGATCTTGTCCTGGTTGCGTATGGCCGTAAGGGCGAGAAGCGCCGTCACTTCGGCGGCAAGCTCCGCCTTGGACCGGCCGCCGCTGCCGTATATCTGGGAACCTGATACATCGACCATGAAAACGACGGTAAGCTCGCGCTCCTCGCTGAAGCGCTTGATGAAGGGCTCGCCCATCTTGGCCGTCACGTTCCAGTCGATCGTCCTCACATCGTCCCCTGCGACGTACGGCCGCACCTCGTCGAACTCCACGCCCTGACCCTTGAAGGTGGAGTGGTAGTCGCCGCTCAGGCGATCGTCGATGAGCTTGTTGGTGAGGATCCTTATCCTCCCCACCTTGGCCATCAGCTCTTTGACGTCGATGGACATTTCAGGGAACCGGAATCGTTGAGAGAAGCCTGTCGATTATCGCATCGGATGTGATGTTCTCGGCCTCGGCCTCGTATGTGAGAAGGATGCGGTGCCTAAGAACGTCGCGCGCGACCTCCTTGACGTCCTGAGGGGTGGCGTAGGCGCGGCCATGGAGAAGCGCGTTCGCGCGGGCCGCCTTGTTGAGGGCGAGCGTGGCGCGGGGGGATGCGCCCGTCATGATGTAGGGCTTAAGATCCTCAAGGCCCTTCGTCTTCTCGCATTCGCGCGTCGCGAAGACGATGTCGAGGATGTAGTCGCCCACCTTCTCGTCGCAGTACACTTCATTCAGCGCGGCGCGAAGCTCGGCGACATCGGCGGCCGATGCTACGGCCTTCGCCTCGGGGGCGGCAGAGTTGTCGGCGAAACGCTGCATTATGCGGCGCTCGTCTGCGCGCGAGGGCGTCTCCACGAGGCACTTGAACATGAAACGGTCCACCTGAGCTTCGGGGAGCGGATACGTTCCCTCCTGCTCAAGAGGGTTCTGCGTCGCGAGGACGAGGAACGGCTCCGGGAGGGCGTACGTCGATTCGCCGATCGTAACCTGCCTCTCCTGCATCGCCTCCAGAAGAGCGCTCTGGACCTTGGCGGGAGCGCGGTTTATCTCGTCTGCGAGAAGCAGGTTCGCGAAGACTGGGCCTTTCTTGGGCGTGAACTCGCCCGTCTTGGGGGAATAGACGAGCGTACCCGTCACATCGGCGGGAAGAAGATCCGGCGTGAACGAGATGCGGCTGAAGGCAAGGCCGAGCGCCTTCGCGAGCGTATTGACGCTCAACGTCTTGGCAAGGCCGGGGACGCCTTCAAGAAGTATATGTCCATCCGCCGCAAGAGCAAGTATAAGCCTGTCAACGAGCTTTTCCTGTCCGACTATAACCTTGGCGACCTCGTCCTTTATCCTCGAGACAAGTTCGCCCTGCCTCTTTACGCGGTCAGCCGCACTCTTGAGATCCATTTTCCGTTCTCCTGATGTTGTTGAAATGCATTCGTATAGTTTAGCGCATTCTACGGAAAAATCAAGAGGTAAATAAAGAAAATGTTCTCGCTCCGCAATGGGCGACGGCCCGCTTCCTATGCGTCGTATTATAGCCGCAGTTTGGGGAAGCACGCTGCGCAATGCGAGGTATGGTGGCGGATTGTGGTTGGGCGGTGTGGGTTGGATTGGCTTGCGCGATTGGAATTTGAGGCTTTCCGGCCTTTTGTCGACACGGCGAGCGCTCGGGCCCGTAAGTTTTATGTTTGAGAGAGTTTTTCGGGCCCTCGCGCGGCCTCTTGCGACTTTCGCTGCGCGAAAGCTCCTCGCTTCGCTCGTCGGGCAACCTGATCGCCTTCGGCGACAGGCGCATCTGGCGGTCTTCGCCAAGAGAGTTGGTTCCAATTCGTATGTGCCGCACCGGCTCGGCGACACGTCACCGTGTCGAAAAGGCCTGCAAGCCTTATTGGACCTGTGTTCGACAGCAACTAATCTCAAGCCAGCCATTGCACCCATCAATCCGCATATGTGCCGCGGTTGCGTGAGTGCTTCCCCAAATTGCGCCTTGAATGCGACGAGTTACAAGCGGTTGCCGCCCATTGCGGAGCAAGGATAAGGAAATTATGATACGTTGGCTATAGGAAAAAATTGCTTGAAATCGGGGGGTGGGGGCGATTCAAGGGAGAGAGGGGTGCGAAGGACGGGATGCTTGAGCTCAAGCCGCCAGGCGTGAAGGAGCTGGCGCTTGGGTCTAGGCTCAAGCATCCTGTCGAGCCGCTCGAAGCCGTAGACTGCATCACCCGCGACAGGGTGGCCTATGCTCGCCATATGCACCCTTATCTGATGGGTCCTGCCCGTCTCGATCACGCATTCCACGAGCGAAAGGCTCCCGTTTGACGAAACGACCCTGTAGTTCGTGGCAGCCCTTTTGCCGTTTCTCTCGACGACGGCCATCTTCTTCCTGTCGTACGGAGACCTGCCTATGAGATTCTCGATCCTTCCGGACGCAGGCACGGGGCGTCCATGGACTATTGCAAGGTACGTCTTTTTTATCGCCTCGTGGGACGAGAACTCCTTGACGAGCGTCTGCATCGCCCTTTCGCTTTTTGCGACCACCATGACGCCGCTCGTATCCGCGTCGAGCCGATGGACGATGCCGGGCCTCGCGACGCCGCCTATGCCCTTCAAATCGGGGCAATGGCTTAAAAGCGCGTTTACGAGAGTCCCCGAATGGTGGCCGGGGGCGGGATGGACCACAAGCCCGGCCGGCTTATCGATGGCGATTATATCATCATCCTCATAAAGGATCGAAAGGGGGATATCCTCAGGTGCCGGCTCGGCCGGGACGGGAGGCGGAATTGTGACCTCCACCTCATCGCCTGGATTGAGCCTTTCAGTCGATTTCATGAGACTGCGGCCCGCAAGCGTGACGAAACCGGCCTTCATGAGACCTTGCACGCGAGCGCGCGAAAAGCCTTCCAGAAGACCGGTAAGCCAGGTATCGATCCTATCGATCCCGCAATCTGGTACCGTAAATTTCACTCACTAACCCCTTGCCTATTCACTCCCCACCGCACAAAAAACCTATTCACCATTCACTATAACCCATTACATGAAAAAAAGGCGCCAGGGGGGACCTGGCGCCTTGTGGGGTATGTAAAGGAAAAAAAGCCGGCGGCGCCCTACTCTCGCACGGGCGAGTCCCGCACTACCCTCGGCGAAGAGGCTCTTGACTTCCGTGTTCGGGATGGGAACGGGTATTGCCGCCTCTCTATGGCCACCGGCAGAAAACTGCCTGCATTGGAGCTGGAGGGAACCACAGCGCGCGGGAGGGCTACTAAAGCCCTGTTTCCGCACTCTGAATGAAGTTGAGGAAATATAAGCTAAGCCTCACGCAGGATTAGTGCGGGTCAGCTCAACGCATTGCTGCGCTTGCACCGCCCGTCTATCGAGGTCGTGGTCTACGACCCTGCTTGAGGGACTTGCGTCCGGGAGATCTTGTCTTGGGGGAGGCT
>JAZTWW010000028.1:0-2914 GCA_045636065.1 Kiritimatiellia bacterium
CCGATCCGGACTTCATATACTTCTCGAAAGCATGCGCTTTATCGAGCATAGAAAATCCTTCGTTCGCTACTGCTGGCCCGCCCTCTCTTCGAGGATGGCGTGCCATCCGTAGCCGATTTCCACGCAAATCGCGAAGGATGGTCGTCCAAAAGAAAGTCCACCCGTAAGCATTCTAACTACGGATAGCGCTCCTTGACCCCACTCCACTCTTGGTTATACATACTGTTTTTTATCATTCTAAGGCTTCGGCGTCAATACGCGAAAAATGCGTAATATGACATTCCGCGCCAAAAACCATGATACACCTACGTCACTCGCTAGTTGCTTCACCTTAGCCATGAAAAGGTCGGTGGAGTAGATGCCTTCCGCGCCTTCCGTCACGTCGGTACGGTTTTCGGTAATGCCCATGTATGCGCCGCGAACATATCCCCTGTAGTGGTAGTAGGTGTGCCCGGCAAGATGGTCGAGGAAGCCGTAGTAATAGTCGAAACCACGGTCGAGCGGATGCGAAGTCACGCTCTCGCCGGATTCCCCGCCGCCGGCGATCCCCCACTTGCCGACCGCACATGTCGCATAGCCGTGTTCGCGCATTACCGTGCCAAGCGTGTTCGTCTCGGAGAAAGCGCGGTCGAAGCAATTGTCACGAAGCGAACACTCGCCCTGCCTCCGCCCCGTAAGTATGGACGCGCGGCTCGGTGCGCAAACTGGCGCGGCGCAGTAATGGTCGGTCAGCGTCACGCCACTCGCGGCAAGACGGTCAAGGTTTGGCGTCTTTATGCGCGGAAGACCTTCGGCGCGGGCGTTCTGCCAGTTGAAGCCGGTATCGCCCCATCCGAGATCGTCCGCGAGTATGAAGATGATGTTGGGCTTGCCTGGCCCTACCGCCCCCAGCGCCGAACACGTCAACGCGAGACAGACGCCCAACAAGTAAACCGTTCTTCGCAGGCGTTTCATTTCGCCTCGCCTTGCTTCAGCCACGACTTCATTTCGTGCGGGAAGTTGGTTTCGAGGATGGTGAAGCCGCGTTCGACTAGCCAGCCCCAGCCGTCCTCCGGAGACCCCATGAGCGATGCGCGGTCATCGTGTCCTGCCGTGTGGCTCTGCCATGTCGCCGCCACGAATGCACGCGAGCCGCTTGCAAGAATCTTCGGCAAGAGCGCGAACGTTCGCGTGTCGGTCGAGGCGAAGCGGAACTGGAACGCGAACGGCTTGAAATTCGCCAGCCACTCGTCGACATACGTGTCGAGGTTCGCAATCTTGTCTTCGATTACCGGACAGTAAACCACCTTTTCAAGGTCGTCGCCAAACACCGCCCTCACCTTTTCGTAGGGCCAATCGAGCACAAACACCGTCTCTTCCAGCGTCCCGCACTTCTTCGCGAGTTCGAGAATCTGCGGTACGAGCGTACCGCCGTCCTGTCCGGCCTTGTCGAGATAAAGCCGCACTCTGCCCTTGGCGGAGAGCATATATTCTTCAAGCGTCGGTATCTTTTCCGCAGTGGTCTGTCCGAGCGCATCGCGCAGATTGAGCCGCTTTACCTCCTCTAGCGTCATGTCGGCGATATACCCCTGTCCGTTCGTCACCCGCGCGACATGCGGATCGTGCAGAATCACAAGATGTCCGTCCTTCGTGCGCCGCACATCCGTCTCGACGATGTCGACTCCATAGCGGATGGCGTTTTCAAGCGCGGCAAGCGAATTCTCCGGCGCAAGCTTCCAGTCCGCCCTATGACTCGCCACCAGCACCTTATTCGCTGCCGGGCCGAGCGAGTGGCGACCGTTTCGCGTCAGATACAATATGAGCTCAGCGCCGCAATCGGTCTGTATCAGCGTCGCGCCTTCGCGAAGACACCAGCCCCAATTTGCTGAAGGATCAAGCAAAGCGCGACGGTCTGAATGTTCCGCCGAGAGGTCGTCCCACATGGCATTAAGCCAAAGCCGGGGCGCATTCGGCGCCTTGCGCAGTTCGCCCAGCACGGGAGACACCATGTCCGCATCGTCAAAGCAGATCTCGTAAACGGAAGCCTTGCGCGGCTCCTCCGCAAGCCATTTCGGGAAGATTTCGGAGGCATGTGCATGGTGTGACCAGCAAAACTGCACGACCGGCATGAAGATGAGTTCTCCACTTTCGGCAAGCGGCCAGTATTCTCCGAGAAGCGCTTTCGCCTCTTCCGGCGACTGCGTTGATTTGACAATCACCTCTTTCGTCGCTCCAGTCGCCGTCACAATATCCAGAATCTCCTGCGGATGCTCCGTAAACCTGTCTATATTGACGAGGATTTTGCCTTTCGTCAATTCGAGCGCATCCTCAAGCGTAAGGATTCTTTCGTCAGTCGTCTTTCCGTCTTTCACAAACCGAAGCGACTGCAACTCTTCCAATGTCATGTCGGCGACCGCGCCATGTCCGTTGGTGACGCGGTCAACATACTCGTCATGCATCAGCACAAACCGCCCGTCCTTCGTCCGCCGCGCATCAATCTCGACAATGTCCGCGTCCAGCGCGATTGCCGAAAGGATGGCCGAGCGGCTGTTTTCCGGGAAGTTGCGCCAATCGCCGCGATGCATCGCCACAAACACATACTCACGATCATCGGACAGAAACTTTGCCCGAAGCGCCTCTGTTCGCGTCGCGCCAAACGACACGGCGGCAAGTGCCACCGCCATTGCAGCAATAATTATTCTCAGTTTCATTTCGCTTCTCCTTTCGCTTTCCCTCTCCCCTCTCGCACGAGGGATGAGGCGAGGATCCCCCTACGCAGGGCGTCCACCTTCGCCATCCTCCTTCGCGCAGCGCGCTTCGGAGGACAAGAGGCTTCCTCCTTCGCCAAGGCTTCCTCCTTCGCCAAGGCTACGGAGGACAAGACGGAGGACAAGACGGAGGACAAGTTGATTCGTGCAAATGGTTTCATGGGTTG
>JAZTWW010000029.1:0-9232 GCA_045636065.1 Kiritimatiellia bacterium
TGTGCGCTGCATGGCCTCGGCAGATGATTCGTACGCCTTGAGCGCACCTTCGACATCGTCGCGCCCCATCGCCTCGCCTGCGATGCCGGCCTCGATGGCGCCCACGACTTCGCTGGCGCGCGGGCCGTGCGTGCGTGAAAGGGTTATCGTCCTAAGCGTCTCCAGGGCGTTCGTCGCATTACCGGCAAGGTATTCCTCAACGCCCTTGTTCCACACGTCGCTGTCCGTAAGCGGCGCATCCTCCGCCAGAGAGTGCGCCGCCGCCATCACCAAAATTGCCGCAAAAATCGTTTTCATGTGCAATATTATACCCCAAATCCCTTCTCCATTCAAGTTCGATACACAGAACAAAAAGCCCATCCACCAGATTTATCGCTTGTATCCCTTCTCCCATCCACAGCCCATTCTCGCTTGTATCCCTTCTGCCCATCCACAGTCCATCCAATTGGATTTATCGCGTTTATCGCGTTTATCCCTTCGATCCCTTCTCCTAAAAGATCCTCCCCCCCGCCAGGAATGCATTGAATGCCGCCTTGTCGCCGGTCGTCTCGAAGACATGGCGCGGAGCGGGATTGGAGGATCGCGCGAGAGAGCGCTCATCAAGAAGCCGCTTCACCTGACGCGCCACGGCGGCGGAGGGATCGACTATCTTCGCGGCGCCGCCGGCAACGCGCTCCATCACGCCCCTGAGGAACGGGAAATGCGTGCACCCGAGGACTATATGGTCGGCTCCGGCGGCGAGAAGCGGCCTAAGCCGCCTTTCTACGGCGGCCTCGGCCTCGGGGCCATCGGTGACGCCGCGCTCGACAAGCGAAACGAACTCGTCGGCGACGCACATGAGAACGCACGTCCCCTTCGCGAACCTTTCGCACGTCTCCCAGTAGAGCCGCCCCCTGAACGTCCCCGCAGTCGCGAGAACTCCGACGACACCAGTCCTTGTATGGAGCGCGGCAGGCTTTACCGCCGGCTCCATGCCGACAAACGGCACATCGGGATGCTCCTGGCGCAGAATCGATATCGCAGCCGCCGTCGCCGTGTTGCAGGCGACGACTATCAGCTTCGCGCCGCGCGAGATAAGGCTGTTTGCGTGGAATCTCGAAAGCTCCACCACCATCTCCGGAGGCTTGAAGCCGTACGGGCAGTTCGCGCCGTCGCCGATGTAGAGCGTATCCTCGAATGGAAGAAGGCCAACGACCTCGCGCCATACGGAAAGCCCGCCTACGCCCGAGTCGAAGAAACCTATGGGCCCAGTGCTATCCATCACGACGCTTCCATATGACAAGGCGCGTCTGGCCGTAGGTCCTGTCGCGGCAGAGATCCCACCCGTCGACTTCATCGCAGCCCCTTAGAGGATCGCCGCCGCCCAATGATCCGCGATGCATCTCCGCGATGAAAAGCCCGCCCGGGGCCACGACATCGTTCGTTGAAAGAGCTTCGAGGATGCCCGCGTACCCCGCCTCGGCAATGAGGGCGTACGGCGGATCGGCGAATGCGATCCCGAAGCGGCGTCCGCCGCCCGCGCCCCTTATCCAGAGGAACACGTCCGCCTCGACGAGCGAGACGCGCCCTTCGCACTTCAAGGTCCGCACGTTCTCCGAGGCAACCCTGAAATGCCTTGGATTCGATTCGACAAGGGTCGCGGACGCGGCGCCGCGGCTTAGGGCCTCAAGCGCGACGGCCCCGGAACCTGCAAAGAGATCGAGAAACGTCTTCCCCTGAAGGTCGAAGTGGATCATCGAGAAAAGCGCTTCGCGCACGCGGTCCTGCGTGGGCCTCACGGCCTCGCCCGGAGGGACCTTGATCGTCCTCCCCCTGAACTCGCCCCCAGCGATGCGCATCCTCTACCCTCCCGTCAAAGGGCGGCAAGCTTCCTGGCGACGAGCGGCCCGACGATCTTGGGATCCGCCTTGCCCTTGGAAAGCTTCATCACCTGCCCGACGAAGAATCCGGCCGCGGCCTTCTTGCCGGCCTTGTAGTCGGCTACGCTCTTCGGGTTGGCGGCTATCGCCTGATCGACGAACGCCTCCAGAGCCGACGTGTCGCTCAC
Source organism: Kiritimatiellia bacterium (assembly GCA_045636065.1). Taxonomy (GTDB): domain Bacteria; phylum Verrucomicrobiota; class Kiritimatiellia; order RFP12; family UBA1067; genus RGIG5050. Next base: position 2,048 of record JAZTWW010000029.1, read on the forward strand.
GGCGCCAAGGCCGCGCTCCTTGACGATCGCCTCGGGATCGCCGCCCTTCTCGAAGAGCTCCGGAAGAAGCTCCTTCACCGTCGGACCGTTGATCGTGCCGGCTGCGGCGAGATTCACGAGCGCGGCGAGCGCCTGCGGCGTAAGGGCTGCATCGTGGATCGTCTTCCCGCTTTCGTTCATAAGGGCCATCACATCGCCCATCATGAGATTGCAGAGACTCTTCGCCCTCTTCTTGTCCATCCCCTTTGCGGCCGCCTCGAAAAAGTCCGCGTTGGCCTTCACCTGGCTAAGGACGGAAGCGTCGTATTCGGCTATGCCGTACTCCTCCATCATCCTTGCGCGCCTCGCCTCGGGCGCCTCGGGAAGGAGCTTGCGCCACTCGGCGATCTGCTCCTCGGAAAGCTCGACTGGCACGAGATCCGGCTCAGGAAAGTACCTGTAGTCGTGGGCGTTCTCCTTGCTGCGCATGGACGCAGTCTCCATCGCCTCGCCGTCCCAGCGGCGGGTCTCCTGGACGACGGGCACTCCGCCCTTGACGCATGCCCTCTGGCGGCGCGCCTCGTACTCGAGCGCGGCATGTATGCCCGTGAAGGAGTTCATGTTCTTTATCTCGACCTTGGTGCCGAGCTTCTCCGAGCCCACGGGCCTTATGGAGATGTTGACGTCCGAGCGCATGTTGCCCTCTTCAAGGTGGCAGTCGCTCACGCCGGCGTATATGAGAATCTCCCTCAAAGCCGTCAGGTAGGCGATGGCCTCGTCTGCGCTTGAAAGGTCCGGCTCGCTCACTATCTCCATGAGGGGTGTGCCGCCGCGGTTGAAATCGACGCCGCTTACCGTTGCGTAGTGGTTGATCTTCGCCGCATCCTCTTCGAGGTGGATGTGGTTTATGCGGATGAACTTGGGGCCTTTGGGCGTCTCGATCGTCACGCCGCCGCCGATGCAGAGGGGATTGCCGTTCTCGGAGATCTGGTAGTCCTTGGCCATGTCCGGATAGAAGTAGTTCTTGCGGTCGAACGTGGCGTGGCGGTTTATCTCGCAGCCGAGCATCATTCCGCTCATGACGGTGAGCTTCACCGCCTCCTTGTTCATCACGGGAAGCGCGCCCGGATACCCGAGGCACACCGGGCATATGTTCGTATTGGGCTCGCAGCCCGTCTTGAGAAGGCAACCGCAGAACATCTTCGTCCTGGTCTTGAGCTGCACGTGGGTCTCAAGGCCTATCGTATTCTCGAATTCGATCTCTTGCATCTGAAAATCTCCTTGGATTGGCCTTTAGCCTCGCGCGATCTCGTACGCCCTTGCAACCTTGAGAAGCGACTCCTCCTTGAACCCGGGGCCGATGAACTGCACTCCGACAGGCAGGCGATCGCCGGCCGTAAAGCCGGCAGGGACGCTGATGCCCGCCACGCCCGCAAGGGCCGAAGGTATCGTGAAAAGGTCGTTCAAATACATCGTAAGGGGTTCCTGCACCTCGCCGAGCTTGAAAGCTGGCGTCGGCGCAACGGGAGTGAGAAGCGCATCCACCTTCTCGAAGGCCCTCTCGAAATCGCGCCTTATGAGCGTTCTCACCTTGAGCGCGCGCCCGTAGTACGCATCGTAGTATCCGCTTGAAAGGACGTACGTCCCCATTATGATGCGGCGCTTCACCTCGGGGCCGAACCCCTCGGCGCGGCTTCTCGCGTACAGGTTGAAGACGCTGTCCGACGCGGCGCTCCTGTGGCCGTACCTGACGCCGTCGAAGCGCGCGAGATTGGCGCTCGCCTCCGCCGGCGCGACGATGTAGTAGACAGCCATCGCGTACTCGGTATTGGGGAGGCTCACGTCCACAAGCTCCGCTCCGGCGCTCTCGCAGACTTTCATCGCCTCGACCGTGAGCCTTCTCACCTCGGGGTCGATGCCGTCGACGAAATACTCCTTCGGAATGCCCAGCTTTACGTCCTTGAGGCTCGCGCCTTCGAGCGCCGCAAGGTAGTCCGGAACGTCGATCTTGGGCGTCGTGCCGTCCATCTCATCGTGCCCGGCGAGGGCCTTAAGGAGGATTGCCGCATCCCTCACGCTTTTCGTCATGGGGCCTACCTGGTCGAGCGAGCTTGCGAACGCCGTGACGCCGTAGCGGCTAACGCGCCCGTAGCTTGGCTTGAGTCCTACGCAGTTGCAGAAACTCGCGGGCTGGCGGATGGAGCCGCCCGTATCGGTGCCCAGAGTCGCGATCGCGAGATTGCCGCCGACGGCTGCAGCGCTGCCGCCCGAGCTTCCGCCCGGGACGCGATCAAGACCGTAGGGGTTGTGCGTAAGCTTGAAGGCGCTCGTTTCGGTGGAGCTGCCCATCGCGAACTGGTCCATGTTGAGGCGGCCTGCGGGAACCGCGCCGGCCGCCTTGAGGTTCTTTACGACCGTCGCATCGTATGGGCTTACATACCCTTCGAGGATCTTCGAGGCGCATGTGCAGGGCTGGCCCTTAACGTTTATGAGGTCCTTGATTCCTACGGGGATGCCGAGAAGCGGCCCCTTCGCGCCTTCGCGCCTTTGCCTGTCGGCCTCCTCTGCGGCCGCAATGATGCCGGGCTCGTCGAACGTCAGGTATGCGCCTATCTCGGGATCCTTTTCGTGAACGCGCTCGATGAGGGCCTTGGTGAGCTCTACGCTCGAAATTTCGCCGCCATCAAGAAGTCTGCCCGCATCTTCAATGCCCAGCTCGTAAAGTTCCATCTCAAGTCTCCTAAAGCGCCGGGGTTAATGCCGCAGCGCGCAAGAACATGGAAGCCGACGCCTCATCAAGTTTGGCGGAGGGAGGGGGATTCGAACCCCCGATACGGAGATTAGACCGTATGACGATTTAGCAAACCGCTGCCTTCAGCCACTCAGCCATCCCTCCTGCGGGTTGGGTGATAGGATACCATATTTTCGCCGCAAAATCAAGAGGGAATGTTAAAAAATCGCATCGCCTACGATTCGGCCCCTTCGACGATCTTGGGGAGCATGAACTCGTCGCCAGTTCTCGCCGGGGCGTTGGCAAGCGCCGCCTCGCGATCCATCGAAGGCCGCACCTCGTCCTCGCGGAAGGCGTTCACGATCTCGCGCCCGTGCATGGTCGGCGGCACGTCTTCAATGTCGGCCGAGTTGATCTTCTCCACCCACTTGACTATGCCTTCCATCTGCGGCTGGAAAACGGCCTTCTCCTCATCCGTCAGATCGAGCCTCGCGAGCTCGGCGACGTACCCGACATCGATCTTCATATGCCTCTCCTCTAGCCTACCATCTCTGTTATCGCGCTAAGAAACTGCTTAACGTCGGTGAACTTGCGGTACACGCTCGCGAACCTTATGTAGGCAACCTCGTCGAGGTTCTTGAGCCTCTCCATGACGAGCTCGCCGATCCTTATCGACGGGATCTCGCCGCCTTCAAGGCTGGCGATGACGCCGTCGATGAGCGTACGGATCTGCTCGTCGGAGACGTTTCGCTTCTGGCAGCTCGCGCGTATGCCGCCTTCAAGCTTCGCGCGGGAGAAGGCCTCGCGCCTTCCGTCGCGCTTGACGACTATGACCTCGTCGCGGTCGATCTCCTCGTAGGTGGTGAACCTGAAGCCGCACGAGGCGCACTCGCGGCGGCGCCGTATGGCAGCGCCGTCGCGGGCAGAGCGCGAGTCGAGGACCTTGTCCTCGAGAGCGCCGCATTTTGGGCATTTCATCCGGTGTATCCCTTTTTGCAGGCTACTTTAGAACGAGCCGTTCACGATCGGGAAGATGGGCATGAAGCCGCCGTTCGTGATGATGTTCAAGATGCCGATCTGGCAGCCGCTCTTCATCGTCTTGGCATAGTTGAGAATGCCGATCTGGCAGCCGCTGAAATCGCCGGTGGCGAAGTTGACGCCAAGAACAAGGAGGACGCCGCTCTGAAGGCCTGTCACGTCATGCGCGCAATTGACGAAGCCGTACTCCCAGCCGGTGAAGTCCGATTCCGAGAGGTTCAGGAAACCGTCCTGGAAGCCGCAGAAGGTGTCGGCCTTGTTGATGATGCCGTACTGCAAACCGGCGGAGCAGTCGTCCCAGGTCGATGTGGGGTTCCAGTTCCAGTTCACGAGGCCCACCTGCGCGCCGTACATCGTATCGTCGACGATGTTGACGCCGCCGACCTCGACGCCCATGAAATCGCCTGTCGTGCGGTTGACGATGCCGATATCGAGACCGCGCACGTCCCTCGATTCGCCGTATATGAGGTTGAGCCTAAGACCGTATGTGTCATAGTCGCGGGATGGCAGCTGGAGCGGGGTGACGATTGACACCTCGACCGGTGACCAGTTCGCGAAGAGAGCTCCGGAAAACACCATGCAGGCGATCAGCAACGACTTTTTCATGGACACGACTCCTTATATGGCGCTCCGGCGCCGCACCCCCGCCCGCCACACGGCGGACATTTGAAGGCGCGCCTTCCAGAGCGCTGGATATTATACCAAATCATCCATCCCTTTGCAAACAATAGCGGCGCTAGAGCTGATCGATCCGGCTTGCCGAAAGAGATCAACCTCTTTCCACGGCAGTTTCCAACGTATAGAGCATGTTTGAAACGTAGTCCGCTTTCGTGTCGACCTCGACTGTCGGCACTTCAGGAATCTCTATCCCAAGCCCTTCGCTTACGCATGACTGCAGGAACGAAAGCATTATGTCCTGATTTTCCAAGACTTCTTTTGCGGTATCCGAATCTTCTATGCCAGGAATCTGGAAATGATTGGCAAGGTCTTGACGTAATTCGGTGACGACTGAAGACATCTTCTGGAATTCCGTGCCGTTGATGACGTTCGGGAGGCGGGCCAGGAGGGCCGGTCCGGCCTTTGCGAGGGCAAGGGCGATTGTGGTCACTCTCGCCGCATTCATGTGAGGCCCACCTATTTCACAGTCATCTTCGCCTGCGTCCCTGAACGCCTTGGGAATGTCTATCTCCTTGCCGACGTTGTCAGTTAGCAGACGCAGCTGCTCGATGCCTTCATATATCGCATCGGCGGAGGATAGGCTCGTGAGATTTTCGAGCTTGTCTATCTTGGCGTTCTTGACGACATTCGCGATATTCCTGAAGAAACCCTTTGGTATTGGGGTGCTGCCCAGCGTTGCAACTACGCCTTTAAGGGTTTGGGCGCATCCGGGGAAACCCTTCGCCACCTCACGGATTTCCGCAAGGGCATCCTTGAGATTGGCAAACATCGACTTGGTCCTCTCCTCGGTGCGGAGGACCTGGTTGGCGTTGGCGCAGAAGACAGGGACTTTATCAAGGACCATTTCCTCAAGTTCTCTGTCGCCGTCGCAGAGTTTGAGCAGTTCTGCAACCTTCTTTTCAGGGTCGATGCCGTTCTCCTTGAGCGTTTTATGTACTGTATGCTCAAAGCTTACGTTTTGTATCTGGTTGAACTTGAAGGCGATATCGACCTTCAACTGGAGGGGGGTCTTCAGGTCGTCGATGGTCTTGTCGTTGCGCGTGCCGTCCTCGTTGAAAAGCGTATCGATTATGTGCTTGGCGTAGTTCTTGTCGATGTTGGGGGAGCCGAGACGCTTGTTGTTCGCGATGCTCTTTATGAGTCCCTGGATATCCCCGGCGGCCTCGAACATCTTCGTCTCAAGGCGACTTTTGTCAAGAACGGTTGTGGTGTTCCCGCTGGAATCCTTCACAGTCTTCGTCGGCAGGTTCTTTGTATCGTTGATCATGGGCTTGAGCGCGTGCTCGACGATGCTTCCAACCACTTTGGTCATCCCGATGCCGAGCATTGTCATGGAAAGTCTGGCGGCGATCTGATTGCCGACACGTTTCGCCACCTTTGCCGCATCGCCCTTCATGACCGTCTCGGAGTTGGTGGAGGAGAAGCGGTTTGCGATATCCTTTATGACACTGCCCTTGACCATCGACGTGAGATCGACAGTCTTGATGTCCGTATCGAGAGTCGCGTTGCCCGTCAGTCCTGCGGCGCTCAGGAGCGTGGATCTGACGGCATCTACGAGATTGGCGACCTTCTGCCGCGCGCTGGCGACGCCGATGGCGCACTTGAAGCGCATCCAAAGACCGGCTTCCTTGACCCGCCCGGTCGAGGATGAGAGGAAGTACTGCTTGTTGGAATCAAGCTTGCTTATCGTGTCGAGATTGAGGTGAGGCGCTACTGTCATGCTCATGGTTTTTGTTCCTTTCCCGTTCAGCCCTGTCTACACGCAAACCGCCGCAAGGTTACAGAAATTTTTGAGGGATTGCCGATTGCCAGGCCCAAAGGCGACTTGGCACCGGAATCGGATCAGACGCGGATGAGGTTTTCGAGCTCGTGAATTGCATCCGTCTGGCCCGCTGGCGCCAAGGCGCCGTCGCCGCTGCCGGCAACGGCCGCGATCTCGGCTTTGACGGAAATTGCGGCATCGGTGAACGCCGTGAGCCTGACTCCGAGCGTTTCGGCGTCAAGCGCGTTCATCGGGAGATGCACGGAGAGGACGAGCTGGCCATCGAAGAGCCCGAGCGACGCCCCGGACGTGCCCTTGCCGTCGAAGGCGAGAGAAAGCGCCTTCTTGTACTGGGACGGTGCGAGTTCGCCGTTCTCGTCGGGGTCGGTCACGGGTGCGAATATCACGAGGTCATCCGCGTCGCTGCGGTACTGGAGCGTGATGATGAGCCCGTCTGTTTCGAGTTGGCAGGAGTTCTGCGGATCTGCAGAGACTTCCAGCCCCGTCATGGCTGCAAAATCCGCCAGCAATTTATCGAATACTGTCATACCGGTTGCTTTGTGGTTTTGATTTGTATGATTTATGATTTTGATTTGTGCTTTTGCGCCGCATATTTTACCATTTTCCCGCCCGCTGTCAAGTCCCGGGAACGGCGGACCGCGAAAATTGCCGGGCGGCGAATCGCGCAAGGTGGAAGGGATGGCGGATCAGTGGATTAGGAGAGGCAAGCCGATTTTGGGGAAGGGATAAAAGGGATCTACGCGATAAAAGCGATAAATCCAATGAATGGACTGTGGATGGGCAAGAGCGATAATAGTGATAAATCGGGTGGATGGACTTTGGATGGGCGTGCTGCCGCTTCCATCCCAAGTCGCATAAAGGCAGCAGTTTGGAGTGGCACGCAAGCACTAGCGGCATTCTAGCGGATTATTGGTGGTAAAGCCTGGCTTGAGATTAGTTGCTGTCGAACGGAACCCCCACAAGGCTTGCAGGCCTT
>JAZTWW010000030.1:0-18393 GCA_045636065.1 Kiritimatiellia bacterium
GCGCGACTAATCGCACCCTACTTCCCATGGGAAGTGTGTGATAGCGGTCATCACCTTGATCTGTCTGGATCCCAACAATCTCCAATGCCTGTCGCGAGAGTAACCGCACCAAAACTGGTGCACTTACTTCCGCAATCCACAGTTTCCCAAAATGGGTAAACTCCAGTGAAATAGCACTTGATATTTCAATCCAACTTTGGTAGTATGGAGCTGTCGTTTCAAGACATCTTGGATACCTCGAAAAGCGAAAGGCAGAATAGCTATGGATATGAACAGGCGTGATTTTCTGAAGGGTACCGCGTGGATGGGCGCGGCTGCGTTTGCGGCCGGATGCATCGGCGCAAAGAGCGGTTCGCCGATCCCCGGCGGAGCCACTATGCAGGGTTTTGCGGTTGCGCCCATAAAGAAGGTCCGCATTGGCGTAGTGGGCCTTGGAATGCGCGGCTCGAGCGCGGTGCACCGCCTCGCCTCCATCCCGGGCACTGAGGTCGTGGCCCTCTGCGACCGCCATGCCGACAGGGTCGCCACCCAGCAGGAGTGGCTCAAGGCCAACGGCAAGCCCGCCGCGCGCGAATATACCGGCGAAGAGGGGTGGAAGGCCCTCTGCGAAAGCGATCTCGATCTCGTCTACAACGTCACGCCTTGGCACCTCCACGCCGAGATCGGCGCGTATGCGATGGAGAGCGGCAAGCATGTTGCGATCGAAGTTCCTAGCGCGATGACGCTCGACGAGTGCTGGAAGCTCGTTGAAACGGCCGAGCGCACGAAGCGCCACTGCATGCAGCTCGAGAACTGCTGCTACGGCGAGATCGAGATGCTCACCCTGAACCTCGTCAGGAACGGAATCCTCGGCGAACTCAAGCACGGCGAAGGCGCGTACATCCACGACCTCAGGGATTGGTGCTTCTGCCCTCCCGACAAGGGCGGCTACGACAACTACTGGCGCCTCAGGTGGAATCAGACCCACAAGGGCGACCAGTACGTCACCCACGGTCTCGGCCCGATCTGCCAGTACATGGACATCAACCGCGGCGACAGGATGGACTACCTCGTCTCGCTCGAGAGCCAGGCGATCGGCATGGACCAGTACGCCCGCGACAAGTATGCCGAAGGCGATTGGCAGACGCGCCTCAACACGCAGATGGGCGACATGAACACGATGCTCATCAAGACCGTGAAGGGCCGTTCCATCATGATCCAGCACGATGTCGCAAGCCCGCGCCCCTACAGCCGCATCAATCTTCTCAGCGGCACGAAGGGCATGATCTGCGACTATCCCTACCGCCTTGCCGTCGAAGAGACCGCCGGCGGCGGAGCCCACCAGTTCGACGCGGCCAAGGCCGCCGAGATGCGCGAAACGTACAAGCATCCGCTCTGGAAGAAGGCCGGCGAGTTCGCCAAGGCCGTCGGCGGCCACGGCGGCATGGACTTCCTTATGGACCTCAGGCTTTCGTACTGCCTCCAGAACGGCCTGCCGCTCGATATGGACGTCTACGACCTCGCCAGCTGGTGCTGCCTCGCCGAGCTTTCGGAGAAGAGCGTCCGCAACCGCAGCGCCTCCATGGACATCCCCGACTTCACGCGCGGCGGCTGGAAGACCGCGAAGCCCATCGGCATCGTGGACGTCGATCTCGTCAAGATGGGGCTCGACGTCAACGGCCCCGCGATGCGCGACGAGAGCCAGCTGAACGTCTAAGAAAGGCGGCCATTCCAACCCCCAAAAATCCCGCTTGACTCCAAGCGGGATTTTTGGTATACTACAACACGTTTTCAACCAAGCCAGGTTAGCACAGCTGGTAGTGCGGCTCATTCGTAATGAGCAGGTCGGCGGTTCGAATCCGTTACCTGGCTCCAATCAATGGAACCTGTTCCGTCGCGGGCGTAGCTCAATGGCAGAGCGTCGGCCTTCCAAGCCGATGACGAGGGTTCGATTCCCTTCGCCCGCTCCACCTCCCCCATTCTCATCATTGGCTGTTGGTTACTGGCTATTGGAACACTTCCCGAAACTCAATGCTTGAAGTGCGTTGCGCGATTTGGTATAATCTTAGGCAGTTTCAAACTGTATCCAAACGCTTGGGAGGAACGTCGTGGGCGAAGAATCTAAAGGCAGGGATCCCGTTAACGTAATATGCCTCAAATGGGGCACGCTCTACGGGCCGGACTATGTGAACCGCCTCTACAAAGGCGTGAAGGCCAATATGGACAGGCCCTTCAGGTTCGTCTGCTTCACCGAGGATCCGAGCGGCCTTGCCGAAGGCGTGGAGGCCGCCCCCATACCGCCGCCGCCCGAAGGTTGGCGCTACAAGTGGCCGGGCCTTTTCGCGAAGCTCTGCCTTTTCAAGGACGGCGTCGCGGATCTCAAGGGGCCGACGCTCTTTCTCGACGTCGACCAGATCATAATAGGCGATCTCGGCAGGTTCTTCGACTACCGCCCGGGAGAGTTCTGCATAATCTACAACTGGATCGAATGGCGTAAGACGCTCTTCCGCAAGAGGCCTAGGATCGGCAACTCCTCGTGCTTCAGGTTCGACGCCGGCAAAAGCAACAAGGTCTACGAGATCTTCGAGCGCATCCAGAAGGATCCCGCCGAGGAGCCGCGCTTCAGGAAGGGCTCGCAGAAGTTCCAGACGATGGCCATGTTCGAGACCGGCAAGGTGAGCTGGTGGCCGAAGGAATGGGTCTGCTCGTTCAAGCGCTCGCTCGTGCCGCCGTTCCCGCTCAATCTCGTCCTTCCGGCACGCAAGCCGAAGAACGCCTCCATCCTCTGCTTCCACGGTTCGCCCAACCCGCATGAGGCCATAACCGGCTTCCGCAAGGGCCACATCAACACGTGGGTCAGGCCGACGAAATGGGTCAAGGAGCTTTGGGAGCCTGTCGAGGGCGAATGAAGATAAAGCTCATAGACAAGAAGTCCAAGCCCGGCATGAAGCCATTCGAGTACGCGCCGGGCTGGACGTTCCTTATGGATCCTCAGGCGGAGGGGTACGATTGGCTCGTCGTCTTCGAGGATCTTCCAAAGGGGATGGCCCTCGATGTTACATGCCCCAGGGAGCGCACTATGCTCCTCACGTGGGAGCCCGTCTCCGTCAAGTCGTACTCGCGCGCATTCACGCGCCAGTTCGGCCATATGCTAACGAACCGCCCGCGCGAGGCCGAGAACCACCCACATTACCATCTGGGGCGCGGCTATTTCCCGTGGTGCCTCGGAAGGGGATACCGCGAGGTCGTCTCGACGCCCGTCCCGGCGAAGACGAAGCTCATCTCGACCGTCTGCAGCGACAAGCGCATGCGCCAGACGATGCACGATGCGCGCTTCCGCCTTACCGAGCATCTCAAGGCCGCCATCCCGGAGCTCGACTGGTTCGGCCACGGCATCAGGTACCTTGAGCACAAGTACGACGCGCTCGACGCGTACCGCTACCATGTCGCTGTCGAGAACCATATCGCGCCGAAGCACTGGACCGAGAAGATCGCCGATCCGATCCTCACCGAGACGCTTGCGTTCTACGCGGGGGACCCGGAGCTTGGCGAAGTGCTGCCGTCTGATTCCTTCATCCCGATCCCGATCGACGATCCTGTCAGCGCGGAGCGGACGATAAAGGAGGCGATCGCAAACGACGAGCATTCAAGGCGTCTTTCCGCCATACGCGAGGCCAAGAGGATGCTCCTTGAAAAGTACAACCTCTGGGCGCAGATAATTTCGGTCGTCGAGGCGGAGGGTGCGAAGGTCGCGCCGCCGACCCGTCCCTGGCGCGTCTACGCGCGCACGGCTTTGAGGAAACACAATCCGCTTGTCGCCATATCAGATGGATTCGGGCATCTCCTGCGCTATCTGAAAGGGGGGCGGTAGACATGTCGGGCTTCCATTCAGACAGGCTTGCGGAGCTTTTCGCCGCAAGCGACGAGCCGTTCCTCAAGCTCGCCGAAACGCTCGTCTCCGATACGCGCTTCCCGTCGTACTGGCATGGAATAGGCTTCCAGTATCTGGGGACTCTGCTGGTGATTTTCTCAAGGTGGCTCAAGAAGTCGACGGACGATCTCGGCATAAGGCGCATATTCTTCCTTGCGCGCGACGGCGAGGTGATGAAGCGCGTCTTCACCGCCCTCTATCCGGATGAGGCGTCGCGCTGCCGCTACATCCTCTGCTCCAGGAGGCTCTGCGCGAACGAGTCGTGCCGCGAGGACTATATCGCGTATTTGAAGAGCGAGGGCTTCGACGTTCCCGGCGCGGGGATAGTTGACGTGGGCCGGAACGGTACCATGCAGAGGGCCCTTGAATCGTTCTTCCCGGAGAATCCCATCCACGGCTTCTACATCGATCTTCGCACTTCAGGCTGGAACTTCCACGGGTATTTCGAGCATACGCCGCCCAATGCGAGGCGCGTTCTCGATTTCCTCGATTTCCTCTGCATCTCGCCGTCGCTTCTTACGGTTGCCATAAAGCGCAGGGGCGGCGGGTTCAAGATCGAGACCCTGGACGAGGACGAGAACGAGCATGTGCGCCACCTTATCGCGGCCGATCTGCAGGACGGAGCCGAGGCGTTCGCGCGGGCGTACAGGCGCTCTGGCGAAACGCCGCCCGACCCGCCGCAGGAGACGATAATCGAGATCCTGAACCTCCTCAAGCGGCCCACGAAAGCCGATATGGTCGCTATGGCGAACGTCACTGCGCCTTTCGGGGTGTCGAACACCAAGGAGCGGTATCTTGTGACGCCTTTCTGGCCCTGGCGCGAGCGCCTTCTCCATCCAATCGCGTTCTTTCACGCCTGGCGCAAGCGCATCCTCAGATAGGAGGATCGGTGGAGGAAGCGATTGGATTGATGGAGGAAGCGATTTAAGGTAAGGGATAAACGGGATCTACGCGATAAAAGCGATAAATCCAATGAATGGGCTATAAATGGGCGGAAAGGATACGAGCCATGGCGAGAAGATTCGACGGCGGAGACAGGAAGAAAGGTCCGCGAGAGAGCGTTTCCGGAGGCGAGTGGATATACGGGAGGCGCCCTGTCCTTGAAACGCTCAGGGCGGCGCGGCGCAAGATGCACGAGCTCATACTGCCCCCGTACGACCCGAAGGAGCCGGACGACATCGCCGAGATGCGCGCATGGGGCCATAGGTACTCCATAGTCGTGCGCACTGAGGAGAAGAGCAGGATGGACGTCCTTCTAAAAGGCGGCCACCACCAGAACGTCGCCCTCAAGACGGGCGGCTACCCTTATACCGATTTCGAGGACATCCTCGAAGCCGCAGACGCTGACGAGAATGCGCTCGTCATCATACTCGACCACCTCGAGGATCCGCAGAACGTGGGCAGCATCCTTAGAAGCGCGTGCGCGGTAGGGGCGACCGGCGTGATAATCCCCGAGGACCGCGCCTCGATGGTGACGCCGGCCGCCGTCAGGGCGAGCGCCGGCGGCAGCGAGTACCTCAAGATCGCGCATGTCGTCAATCTCGTCAGGGCGATGGAGGCGCTCAAGAAGCGCAACGTGTGGCTTACGGGCCTCGATTGGGGCGATGACGCGAAGAACTACACCGACATCGACTTCAAGGGGCGCGTCGGACTTGTGGTAGGCGCAGAGGGGAAGGGGATATCGCGCCTTGCCAGGGAGACGTGCGACTTTATAGCCGTCCTGCCGATGGCCGGTGAGATCGGGAGCCTCAATGCAGGCGTCGCGGCGGCCGTCGCGATGTACGAGGTGGTCCGCCAGAGGTCCAGGTGATGTTCGCCGTACGCGGCTATATGCTCGATGTGAGCAGGGACAAGGTCCCCACGATGGCGACGCTCCGCCGCCTCGTGGACATCCTTGAGCGTTGCCGGTACAACCAGCTCCAGCTCTACACCGAGCATACTTTCGCGTACTCGCGCCATCGCGACGTATGGAAGGACGCAAGTCCGCTCACCGCCCGCGAGATATCGGTTCTGGGCGAATATGCCGCGATGCACGGCATTGACCTCGTCGCGAACCAGAACAGCTTCGGCCATATGGAAAGATGGCTCAAGCTCCCCGAGTACAACCATCTCGCCGAGCTTCCGGGCGGCGGTGCGGTAACGCCATGGGGAACGGTCAAGAAGGATCCGACGACTCTCTGCCCAACGGACCCCGAGTCGCTTGAGTTCCTTGCCGGCCTGTACGACGAGCTTTTCCCAAACTTCAGCTGCAGGCTCGTCAACATCGGATGCGACGAGACGTTCGACCTTCTCAGCCCTCGCGGCCGTAGCGCCCGCGAGGTGGCGGAGAAGGGGGCGGGGCGCGTATATCTTGAATTCCTCAAGAAGGTGTGTTCGCTCGTGAGGGAGCGCGGCAAGAGGCCGATGTTCTGGGGAGATGTCATATTGAAGCATCCGGAGCTCGTGAAGGAGCTTCCATGCGATGCCGTCGCCCTTGACTGGGGGTACGAGGGAAACCACCCATTCGAGAGCGAAGCTGCGAAGTTCAAGGCCGCAGGGCTCGATTTCTACGTCTGCCCCGGGACGAGCTCGTGGAACTCTCTTGCAGGGCGCGTGGAGAACATGCGCGAGAACGTCGCGGCGGCGGAAAAGGCGGGGCGCCTCTACGGGGCCAAGGGGCTTTTAATGACGGACTGGGGCGATGGCGGGCACTGGCAGCCGCTTGCCGCGAGCCTTCCCGGTATCGTCCTTGGCGGTGCCGTTGCGGCAGAGGGCGAGACGGCCAACAGGATGGACATTGAGAACGATCTCAACTCCATTATGGGCGTGCCTCTTGGGGGGACGCTCCTCAAGCTTGGAACGCTCTATCTTCGCGGGGGCGCATTGAGGGCGAACGCGAGCGAGCTATTTAGGATACTTTCGTCCGACAGGGGATATTCGCGCCATCCCGGGCTTACTGAGAGCGTACTTTCCGAGGTGTCGGCGATAGCGGAGAACTGCCGTCACGCGGCGGCGGCATATGTCAGCGAGGCGCTGTACGGCGAGGGATCGGTCTGGGCGAAGGAGATAATGTACATGGCGAACCTTGTGGATGCGGCATGCCACAGGCGCGACATTGGCCGGCTCAATGCGATAAGATCAGAGCATCAGCGCGTCTGGAAGCTCCGCAACAGGGAGGGCGGCCTGTCCGACTCCCTCGCGAAGCTCCCGTGGTTCTGATATCGGGCGAAAACTGGTTGAATCCCATAGCGATATCTGCTATAATTCACCATATCTTGATTTCCCTTTATGGGGTTGAAGGAAAAATGCCAATGAAAATGAAATCAGTTGCAGTCGTCTGCGCCAGGACTGAGTGGCCATTGCGAACCGCGCCTGGCGCCGCTGAAGGATAGTTGCAAGCCGTGCTTGGAGTAGCTAAAGGGCCATTGCAAGCCCATCCAGCGCGGCATAGATCACGAATCGCGCATTTTCCGGATTTATCGCTATTATCCATCCTCACATACAAAGTCCATCCAATTGGATTTATCGCTTATATCGCTTTGGAATTCGTGCGAATGCGCGTTCTCCAATTCGGATTCAGATCCGAAAGAGAATAGCATCGATGCATGGCTTCCGCTCGGCTCCACGAACATCACAATGAAGATCGATCGCATGGGGCGCAGGGTTCAGTGCGTTGAGATGAAAAGGGAGCCTGGCACCGTAAATTCCGCTTGGAATCTGGAGAGGATCGGTTTAAGAAGGGATATAAGCGATAAACGCGATAAAAGCGATAAATCCAATGAATGGGCTTATTTATTGGTGTCTGGCACCATTCGCATATCGCACAAGCGTGGGCTCGATGCCCGCGCGTAAAGAAGGGACGGGCGCGGCCGATGGACAGTCCCTGGGAAGTCAAATGAAGTCATATAACGCGCCACGACCTTGCGTATTGGGCCGCTGAACACTGCTTGTTGATTACTGGAACACTTCCAGCGCATTAAATGGCAAAAGATTCTTTGCACGCAGTGCAAAATATGGTATAATTGCACCTTGATTTCACAAGTCCTAAGGAGAATCGAAATGGGTAAGCTGGATAGCAAGGTTGCCGTAGTCACCGGAGCCGCGCGCGGCATCGGCCAGGCCATCGCAAAGATGCTCGCCGAAGAGGGCGCGGACGTCGCGATAATGGATCTCGAGGCCGGATGGCTCGACGAGACGGCCGGCATGATCGAGGCGGCCGGAAGAAAGGCGCTCAAGGTCGCCGTCAATGTGGCCGACAGCGCACAGGTCGCCGCCGCCGTGGATGCCGTCGTCAAGGAGTTCGGCAAGCTCGACATCCTCGTCAACAACGCCGGCATCACCAGGGACGGGCTTCTTCTCAAGATGGGCGACGACGCCTGGGACGCCGTCATTTCGGTGAACCTCAAGGGTACGTTCCTCTTCACGCGCGAAGCCGCGAAGCAGATGATGAAGCAGAAGGATCCCGTGACGCGCGCGCCGCGCGGCGGATCGATCATCAACCTTGCGTCCGTCGTCGGCATCATGGGCAACGCCGGCCAGGCCAACTACACGGCCTCGAAGGGCGGCGTCATCGCGCTTACGAAGACGACTTCCAAGGAGCTCGGCTCAAGGCAGATAAGGTGCAACGCCATCGCCCCCGGATTCATCGAATCCAAGATGACGGACGTCCTCCCCGATGACGTCAAGGCCAAGTACCGCGAGTCGATTCCGCTGAGGCGCTTCGGCACGGCGATCGACGTCGCGAAGGCCGCCGTATTCCTCGCCTCGGACGACTCTTCCTACATCACAGGCCAGATCCTCTCCGTCAACGGCGGAATGATCGGCTGACGGCAATCTATCCAAAGGAGAATGCTCAAATGAGACCCGTAGTTCTCGTAATCCGCGACGGTTGGGGCGTCAACCCCCGCAAGGAGGGCAACAGCGCCTTCGCCGCCAAGACCCCCGTCATCGACCAGATCAGGGCACGCTACCCGCACTGCCTTCTCGACTGCTGCGGCGAGGCCGTCGGCCTTCCTGACGGCTACCAGGGCTCCAGCGAGGTCGGCCACCTCAACATGGGTGCCGGGCGCATCGTCGTCCAGGAGCTCAAGCGCATCGACGACGGCCTTTCCTCGGGAAGCCTCTTCGAAAGCCCCAAGTGGGCCGCGCTCATCGACAACTGGAAGCGCAACAACAGCCAGCTCCATTTCTTCGGGCTTCTCCAGGACGAAGGCGTCCACGCCCACCAGGAGCACCTCTACAAGCTCATGAAGCGCGCACGCAGGGAGTTCCCGGAAGGGCGCATCGTGATCCATCCGTTCCTCGACGGGCGCGACACGCCCCCGAGGTCCACGCTCGAGTACATCGCGCGCCTTAAGGCCGAGATGGGGGCCGTCGGCAACTGCACGATCGGCACCATCATGGGCCGCTACTACGGAATGGACCGCGTCAAGAACTGGACGCTGACCGACCTCGCATACAACTGCATCGTCTCCGGCGAGGGCAGGAGGATCAAGAGCGTCGAGGATGCGATCAAGGCGAGCTACGAAAGCGACAAGACGCCTGACGGAACGCCAATGACCGACGAGTACATCCCCTGCTGCGTAGTGGAGGGATACGAGGGCGTCAAGGACGGCGACTCCATCATGCACACCAATTACCGCCAGGACCGCGCCATCCAGCTTACGCAGGCGTTCGTCCTCGACGGTTACGCGGGCAACCGCCATGCGCGCCCCAAGGTGTCCTATCTCGGCTTCACACGCTACTGGGACGAGTTCGAGGACTACCTCCTCGGCGCGATGGGCGCGGGCGGCGGCATGGACAACCTCCTTGGCGAGGTCGTCTCCAAGGCCGGCATCAGGCAGCTCAGGATCGCCGAGACGCAGAAGTTCAGGCACGTGACGAGCTTCTTCAACGGCAAGAGCACCACCCCGAGCGAGGGCGAGGACCAGGTCGAGCTCAAGAGCCGCTTCGACCCCGCCACGTTCGCGAGCCATCCCGAAATGGATGCGTACACCGTGACGGACGAGCTTCTCAAGCGCCTTGAAGACAACCCCTACGGCTTCATCGTCGTCAACTACGCGAACTGCGACATGGTCGGCCATACGGGCGACATGGCCGCCGCCACGAAGGCGACGGAGGTGGTCGACGAGTGCATCGGAAAGATCCTTCCGCGTCTCATGAAGCTTGACGCGCACGTTCTCATCTTCGCCGACCACGGCAACGCCGAGCAGATGGTGGACTACAGGACCGGCATGACGAAGACGTCGCACACGCTCAACCTCGTCGATTGCTTCTACGTGGCGAACGATGCGGCCGGTGTCAGGCTCACGCCCCTTGCCAAGCTCAGCGCCATCGCTCCGACGGCTCTGCAGATGCTCGGCCTTCCTGTTCCGCAGGAGATGACGACCCCGTCGCTGCTCGCCGGCAAGGAGAACTGGAGCAAGACCGCACTCAACATCTGAGTCTCTCTAGGCTTGCTGCATATTCGAAAGGAGGAGGGATGAAAGCTGTCCAACAGTCTCTGCTGGCGGCTTTCGCCCTTTTTTTCGCCTTTCAGGCCGGCGCTCTCACCTATTCGGACAGATGGCGCAGCCCGAGAAACGCCGAGCGCGCCGTAAGGAAGGCGACTACTCTGGTGGTCCTGCACACAACCGAGGCGGGCAGCTCCTCCAGCTTGAGGAAGCTTTCCGAGCGCGGCGAGGCCCACTACTGCGTAGTCGAGAACGGCACAGTCTACAAGATCGTGGACCGCGACAGGGAGGCCTTCCACGCCGGGCGCTCGATGTGGAACGGCAGGGAGGACTGCGACAAGTTCTCCGTGGGGATTGAAGTCGTCGGATACCACGACAAGCCTCTTACCGGGCTTCAGCTCGATGCGCTCAAGGAGCTTATAGCGGAGCTCAAGAAGACGTACAAGCTCACAGACGACAAGTTTGTCACGCATTCGCAGGTGGCGTACGGCGCGCCCAACAAGTGGCATCCCAGGAAGCACAGGGGCCGCAAGCAGTGCGGAATGCTTTTCGCGATGCCGAGCGTCAGGGCGAGGCTTGGGCTCAAGAAGCGCATGGCGCTCGATCCCGACGTCAAGGCGAGGAGGCTCGTCGTCGGTGACAAGTACCTCGAAGGGGTGCTTTACGGCAAGACGGACACGATGAAAGGCCGTCTCCCCGCCCCCGGGACCGCGGCGCCCCAGAAGAGCGACGGCGTCCTGGCCGGGATAGGCGCGTTCCTTGCGGGGGCGCCAAAGGCCGAAACGGAGAAGACCGAAGCGAAAAAACCGGAAGCTAAGAAGCCTGAAGCCAAAAAGGCTGAGGTGAAGACTCCGCCGCCCAAAAAGCCTGAGGCGAAGAAGCCGGAACCCAAACTGGCCGAAACGAAAAAGCAGGAGCAGAAGAAACCTCCTGTCCCGGTGACGCCGCCTTCAGCGAACCAGCTTCTCGGCGCCGACGGAAAGCCGAAGACCATCCCGAGAACGAAGGCCGAGCTTGACGCCCTTGAAGGCTACACCGTCGGAGGTCCTATCGGTCCAGGCAAAACAGCCATAAAGATTGCGGGCGCTGCATGGCGCAAGCCCACAACATACTACCTTATAAGGAACCACGTCATCCCCGGCGACAAGATCGACGAGAAGCATATCGAAAAGGGGACGATGGTCTATTTCAAGAAGTGAATTCGCCCGTCACATCCCGAATCTGCGGTCGAGTTCGCGCCTTGAGGTGAAGATGAGAACCGGCTTCCCGCGCGGGGTGACGTATGGCATGTCGCACGAGGCGAGTTCCTTCACGAGCTTCAGGATCCCGTCAGCATGAAGCGCCTTGGACGCGCGCGCACAGGCCTTTGCCACGGCTCTTGCGGTCAAGTCCTCGCGCCATCTGGCGGCACCTCGCCTTACGCCTGCATCGGCCATGTCAGCCGCTATCGAGGCAAGCGCCGCGCCGGCGTCCGCTTTGGCCATCATCTGCGGCACGGCATCGACTTTCCACGTATCCATCCCGAGGTTGTCGATTCTGAAGCCGATCTCCTCCAGCGGCCCTTTGAATGACGCAAGCCTTGCCGAATCCGCCGGTGCAAGGCGCACCGTCTCTGGGATTATGAGAGGCTGCGAGACTGCGCCGGATGATAATTTCATCGCCTTTTCGTATGATATCCGCTCGATCGCCGCCTTGGGGTTGAGGACTATGATCCCGTTCGACGTCTCCATTATGGCGAATCCCGTGGAAAGCGGGAGTATGTTTGATATGGAGTCGAGCTTGAACGGGAGGTTTGCGCCGGCAGGCTCCTCGATTGGAAGTTCGCCCTGAACTGGCGCTGTGGGCTGCATCTCAGGTGCGACAGCCGCCGGTTCAGGCCCGGGCGCATATTCCCTTTCATCGACGATGGGCATGAAGGGCTGCGGCGCGGGCCTCCCCTGGAAAGGCGGCATGAACGGCTCCTGAGCCGCAACCGGCGAGAGGGCCTTTCCTATCGCCCCCATTATGGCCTCCCTGACGTCGCCCGGGCGGCGGAATCTCACTTCGCGCTTCGCGGGATGGACGTTCACGTCGACAAGCGTGGGCGCGAGCTCTATGAAAAGGATCACGCCAGGTCTCGTTTCGTCAGACCCCTTTGAAAGCGATTCCTTGAGCGCATATGCTATAGGCGCCGCCGTGGCCGGCCTTCCGTTGACGAAGACGAACTGCTCGCGCCTTGTGGCATGCCTGACGGAAGGCCTCTCCACGAATCCGGTGACCTTCACCCCTGAAGCCTCTGCGCCGTCCTGGCCGATCTCCACGCAGGCATCGGCGAAATCGGCGCCGAAGAGAGCCTGGATGCGCTCCTTTAAAGTGTCGCCGCGCGCAAGCTCGTACACTTTGCGCCCGTCGATCTGGAGGGTGAAACCGACATCAGGATGCGCGAGCGCATGCTGCGTGAAAAGGGCCTTTACGTGAGTCTCCTCGGTGGCAACGGCCCTCAGGAACTTCTTTCTCGCGGGGACGTTGCAGAATAGATCCCTCACCTCTACGAGCGTCCCCTTTGGCGCTCCCGCCTCGGCAACCTCTGCAAGCCTTCCGGCCTCCACCTTGAGCCGTGTGGCGGCCTCGTCCTCCTCCGTGCGGGTGACGAGAGTGAGCCTCGAGACAGATGCGATGGAGGGGATGGCCTCTCCCCTGAAGCCGAGAGTGGAGATCCTTTCGATGTCATCCACGTCGCGTATCTTCGAGGTGGCCTGCCTTTCAAGCGAAAGGAGCGCGTCTTCGCGGCACATGCCGCAGCCGTTGTCCTTTACGAGTATGAGCTTCCTGCCGCCCTCGCACACTGATATGTCGATCTGCGTGGCCCCCGCGTCGAGCGAATTCTCGACAAGCTCCTTGAGGGCGCTTGCAGGGCGCTCTATCACCTCGCCCGCGGCGATCTTGTTCGCCACATTGATGGGCAGAAGCTTTACTTTCGCGCGTTCCGTCATCTCTCGAGCGTAAGCTCCAGCCTGTAGTATGTCGGGATGTCGAGGTTCGTGTCGCCGAGCATTGTGGCGTCCGTCATGCGGAAGCGGTCGTCGGCCGAAAGGGCGATCTCGCCAGCGGAGCGGACGGCGCGGTTCTGCCGGCTTCTTGTCTGCGCCCGTGAACGCGCGCCTTCCTCGAAGAGAAGGGTGACAAGCGAAAGGCTTCCCGAGAACGTTTCCTCGTCGTTGACGGTTCCAAGTTCAAGCGTCGCCTCGGCGCCGAACGTTGCGGCCAGGGCCTGCGTTATCTTTGCGATCTCTGAGAGCCTCAGGTCGTCGCCGGCGAGAAGCCCGAGGAAAATCGTCTTGACGCGGCCGCGGGCGCCCCTTTGCAGGGATGCCGCCGACTCGAGGCGCGAAAGTATCTCCGATACGCGATCCTCGCCTGAGGCGGTCACGGCCGCGAAGCGGGCGCGCCCGGCATCGGAGAGGATGTTCCTCAGCCTTTCCGGATCGAACTTGATGTAGCCCGGCTTTTCAAGGAGACGCCAGAAGAGCGATACCCCCTTTGCGAGCGCAGCCGTCGCGGCATCAAGCGCATCCTTTAGCGTGCGCGCCGGATCGTCCGTATCGAGGGCGATGTCCTCCATCGGGAGGATGACTGATACGTCCGCCTCCTGCGCCACGAGCCCTGCGTCTGAGTTGGCGCGGCTTATGCGCGCCTCCCCTTCGAACGGGAAGGGCTTCGTCGCGAAAACGAGCGAGGCGATGCCTTTCGATTTCAGCCTCTTGAGTATCTCGGGCGTAGCGCCGCCTCCAGTGCCGCCGCCAAGGCAGGTGACGACAATGGCGAGCTTCACGCCGGAAAGCCCGGCATCGAGGATCGCCGGATCATCGAGGAACGCCGCGCGCGCCTTTGTTGCCGCGCCGCCCGCGCCCTGCCCTGAAAGCCGGCTTCCGCCTATGAGCGTGAAGGGGAGTGCGCCCGCGGGGGTGAGCGCATCGGTGTCGACCAGCCTTGCGCGCATCGTGCCGCCGTAGTTCTCGGCGATTGCGCGTGCGGCCGCGCATCCGCTGCCGCCAACGCCTATCAGAATGAGAGAGGAAGATTCGTCCATGGTTGCCGCCGCCTCGATGGTCATTTGAAGAATTTGCCGAAGAACGACGCGAAGCCTCCGTCGTCCGGGGTTTCGTCGGCGTACTGCTGCGCGAGTATGGAAAGGGCTCCCGCCACCGTCGCCACGGAGGGCGGGAAGGGCGCCTTTTCAAGCCCCTCCACCTCAGGTATCGGCTGCCCGAGCCTCGTGTGGCTTCCGAAGATCGTCTCGCAGAGCTTTGCGGCGCCATTCAAGGCGCTTCCGCCGCCGGTGAGGATGATGCCGCCCCTTATGAGGTGGAGAGCCCCGGCCTTTTCCAGATCGTCGCGGATTATCGTGAAAAGCTCCCTCATCCTTGCGTTGACGACGGTGTCGAGTGCGCGGCTTGAGATGGTGTTGCCCGAGCTGCCCGTGATCGTCGCGGGAACGTCGATCCGCGTGCCTTCGCGATCCCTCTCGAGGGTGGCGGAGGCAAGTGGCTTTATCTGCTCGGCCGTAGCCTGCGGAAGCGTGAATGCCTGGGCGATGTCGCTCGTTACATGGTCGCCGCCTACGCCTAGCACCGATGCGTACGCGAGCCGACCGTCGCAGTGGAGCGACCAGGAGGTGCAGCCGCCTCCGAGATCGATGACGAGCGTTCCCGCCTCCTTGTCCTCCTCGGAGAGAACGCCTGCCGCTGCGCACGTGCCGGCGAAGAGGAACTCGTCGGAAAGCTGGAGGTTCACCGCCTCCGCAGCCTTGCGCGCGTCTTCAACCCTGTCGGTCGAGGCGTCGATGCCGAGCGCATGGAGCGTAAGGAGATGGCCCGTCATGTTGCACGGGTTGACTATGCCTGTAAGTTCCCCGATGGAGTACCCCGTCTCGGAAAGGTCGAGAAGCGTACGGCTTGCGGAGCTGCTCGCCTCCTCCCAGGCGTGGTTGTTCAAGGCCCGCATCGTCTCCTCCGTGACGGAGCCTCCGTCCACGGCGATCTGGTGCGACCTGCTCGTCATCGTTATGTGCGGCCCCGACACGATCAGCGTCGCCGTGCCGACGGTCCAGTTGAAGTTGTGCGCGATGTTCTTTATGGCCGTCTCTATCGCGAAGGAGACCTGCTTCATGTCGATGATGCAGCTTTTGCGTACGCCCACCGAAGGGACGTCCGCACGGGCTATCACGCGGATGCGGCCCTGCCCGAGCGGTTCGCCGAGCGTGAGCGTTATGTGGGTTGTGCCGATCTCGAGAACGGCTATTGGATCCTGGTGCTTCATGTCAGTTCTCCACGCGGGAAGGGTCGTTTGCGTAGATGCGCCCCTTGTCGGCGAAATCGGTGGCCGTCCAAAGGCGCGTATTTGGGGAGAGACCCGAGGCTATGGCCTTCGAGAGCCGCCTCAGCTGGCGGCGCATAGATGCGTCTGATATGGGCGATGGGTTCGTCATGTCCTGCCAGGCGATGCGGGCTGTGATGCCGCCTTCAAGCGTCGCCTCGAGCCAGTCCGGATACGAGGTGTTCACATCCGATATCCCAAGCTCCTTGAAGCTCTCGCGCGACGCCTCGACCATTCGCAGGGCGGCCTCGGCCATGCCGTCGAGCTTCTCGCCAGGTTTAACCTTGCGGTCGGTAGGGTCGCGGACTATCGGAAGGTCCTCCGTTTCGCGCCTCGGGTACGTAAAGACGAATCCCTCCACATCGGCCACCCTTGGGCCTGGGGATGTGGTTCTCATCGTCATTATGCGGGCGACGGGGATCCTCTCTATAACATCGATCCTGATCGCATTCGGCTGGTGCCATTCGATCCTCAGGTCGCGGATGTTCGGCATGTACCTCAGAAGCTCGGCGCGGAGCTTGCCCAGCTCGAGTTCGGCTAGGTTTACGCCGTTCGTGAGCCCGAAGTGGTTTATGACGAGGTTGGCGGGAACGGTCTTCCCGGTGGTGACCACCACGTCGAGCTTCGGGTCGGTGACGACGCACTGCTCGCGGCAGATCTTCCCCAGCTTGCCGGCGAGGACGCATCCGCCTGCGACGGCCCCGACGGCGAGAGCCGCCGCCACCGCCGCCGCGACGATCTTGCCCACGGGCATGGACGATGCAGGTGCAGGGCTTCTTCTAGTCATGCGCGGCCGCCTCGAGGATGGTTTCGCACATGCCGGCGAAGGATAGCCCGATCTTGGAGCAGGCCTTTGGCACGAGCGAGTGGGCCGTCATGCCGGGAAGGGTGTTGAGCTCGAGAACGAACGCCCTGCCGTCGGGATCGACGCGGAAATCGACCCTCGATACGCCGCGGCATCCGCATGCGGCGTACGCCTTAAGGGCGATCTCCTGGAGCTGCGGAAGGAACGCATCCTCCGGGAAGATGTACTGCGTCGCGTTCGAGAGGTACTTCTCCTCGTACCCGTACCAGCCCTTTGGGGTTACGATGTCGATGACGGGAAGGGCTTTCGGGCCCGGGAGTATGCCGACCGTCATTTCGCGGCCGGGGATGTACTTTTCGACGAGAGCCTCTTTCCCGTCGACATCGATCGCGAGCTTCAGCGCGGCCGGCCACTCCTCGGGCGTGCGTACGCACGTTATCCCTACGGATGAGCCGTCCTTGGGCGGCTTTACGACGCACGGGAGCTGTATCGGGGAGACCTTCTCTGAAGCGTCCGCGACGACGGCCCATTCCGCCGTGGGCACGCCCGCAGAGTCCAGTATGCGCTTTGTGGCGATCTTGTCCATCGCAAGGCGCGAAGCCGCCGCTCCAGGGCCGGTGTAGGGCATTGCTATGGCGTCGAGGGCGGCCTGCACGCCTCCGTTCTCGCCCCATCCGCCGTGGAGCGCGAGAAACACCGCGTCGATCCCGGAAAGGTCCGGAAGCTCCTCGCTTTCCAGGACCATGCGCTTGACTTCGTATTTGCCAAGGGATTCGAGGGCTCTGGCGACATTGTCGCCGCTGTCGAGCGAAACTTCCCTTTCGTTAGAGACGCCGCCCATCAGGACGGCTATTTTCCTGAAATTTTCCATGCGCATATTATACCATATGCGCGCGCGCGTGTGAAGCCAAATACTCCCGACGCATCAAAATTCCGTCCAGAACCCATCGGCATTCCGTCCCGAATCCATTGGCGGAGGGGGAGGGGATTTTGATGGGTCGGCCGCACCCGGGAACCCCCGCAGACTGGGGGCGGAAAAATTTTTTAAATTTGTGCTTGCAATCGGAAACGGCTTTTGGTATACTACTGCTCGTCTTCGCGATACAAGGCGAGCTTAACTCAGTTGGTAGAGTGCCACCTTGCCAAGGTGGTTGTCGAGGGTTCGAGTCCCTTAGCTCGCTCCATTCAAAGGTACCGCGCAAGGCGAGTGAGATGGGAGCGTAGCTCAGCTGGTAGAGCAAGTGACTCTTAATCACTGGGTCCAGGGTTCGAATCCCTGCGCTCCTACCATTTCACCAACTTCGGCTAGGTAGCTCAGTTGGTAGAGCAACGGACTGAAAATCCGTGTGTCAGCGGTTCGATCCCGCTCCTGGCCACCAAACATATGTAATGCAAACCGTCGCACACGCGGCGGATTTTTTGTTGTCTATAACAATTCTTCCAAACTTGTGTGTAAATCAAAACAAGATTATACATGCCTGCCAAAAGTATGGCAAAAACGCTATACTTTTGACAGGTTGGACTTGGTGCGATGTCAAAAGGTAAACGAATATTTTACAAATTGACAAATATGACGAGATTTCGGACCTCGCCGAGGACAACAGGGCTGCTCGAACCTCTGCACTATCACGCGGTTTGCGCGGCGGCTGGATATTCACGTAATTGTAACAAGCCAATAACAGTGCAAAATAGTCGTATTCTTACGAATTTTGTCAGCATATCTGCCCAAAATCGCGGTGATTTGTAAAGGGGGTGGGACAGCAAAAACTCCCTAAGCCGCCTGGGCAAGACGTGAATCATACGCATAAGCAGTCTCTCCGTTTAGTGATTCCCTGTGGATTGAGTTTATCCAGTTCTCCAGCTGCTGGATCTGACGTCTGGTGAGAAGGTTG
>JAZTWW010000031.1:0-6179 GCA_045636065.1 Kiritimatiellia bacterium
CGCCTTGCCCGCCTTCTCGACCACGGTGGCGATCAGATCAGTCTTGCCGTCCAAACCTTCGAATCCATTCCCCGTAAGGGTGTAGGCCGTCGCTCCGCGCTGCACCTTGCCGCTTATCTTCCCGGCGGCGGTGACCGTGAAAGACTGGACCGCACCTGCGAGAGGACCGTTCGAGCCGTCCCAAACATAGCCTGTGAACGTCCCTTGCGCCCAGTCGTAGAGAGGAAGGACAGTGACTTCAACGTTGTAGACCTTCGACGACTTCCCCGCAGAGGTAGCGGTAAGCTTCACCTTAGAAGGCGTGATCTCGCCCGTCTTGGCGTTCTTCTTTGAGGCCGCAGTCGGGATGCCAGAGATGGAGTACTCCTTGGTCTCCTTGTCCTGGACAAGCTTGAGCCCCGCAGGAAGCCCCGTCGCCTTGACGGTTATCGCGCTAAGCCCGGAGGTGGCAAGCGGCCAGTCCGTCGCCACGCCGCACATGACGCTCCAGTTGGGGACAGTCCCCTCATCAAGCCCGGTCCAGGTGGAGCCTGTCCCCGTTTCGGCGGGGGTGGCGATTTCAAGCCCGATCGCGGCCTTGTCCTCCTCTGTGGTGACATAATTCGCGAAGTATGTGGTAATTTCATCCACATTTGTAATTACCGTAGCGGTCGCGGAGGATTTGGCTGGCTTCGCGCTACGATCGACCGTAAGACCGGCGGTTGTCGCAAGGTAATCCACGCCTGGGGCATCGCCTGGTTCCACCGGCGCTCCCACCGTCCAGCCTGTGAACACATAACCCTTGTTCGCGGCAGCCTTTAGCGACACATTCTTGCCATCATGGCACCAGGCGGAGCCTGTCACCTTGCCGGCGCTTGCTGGATCTGCGATACCGCGGATGAATACGCCATTTCTCTTAAGCTTGTTCCAGCTCGTCTCTTCTGCCTTTGTCGCATCCCCCGCCGCGATCTTGGCAGCAAGATCGTCATACCCCGCATCGTTTATCGTGACGATGCAATCGCGCATCTCTCCAAGTTGAAGCCCCAAGGGATCGCCGATCTGAAGGAGCAAGGTTTCATCAGCCTCCACAGTCTTGTCGGCCTTGACGGGAATCGCGACAGTCTTTACACCTGAATCGCCTGCGGCCCATTCGAGAGTCAGGGGGAACTTGAGCCCGCCCTTGGGTGTAACGCCATCGACACGCCCTTTGGCAAGGTCCAGATCGGCGGCGGTGGCGGTTTCATAGGCGATATAGAGCTTGACTGAGGATGCGGAATTGGCTGAGCCGCCAAAGACGGTGATCTCAAGATCATCCCCCTCGTAGACCGAAGGTTCGCCGCATGTAAGATCGAAGGCGCGCCAATGCGCATAGAGCGTCGCCTCGCCGGCCAAATCCCATGCGCGCGCGCTCGTGCCATCGCCATTGTAGTACCTTGCGCCGGATCCGTTCCGCCCCGAGAAGTAGCCTCCGAATTCATAGCCGGCTCGCACGGGTCTCGTCATCGCCGGCATAGCCGAAGCGTATGTGGCATCGACAGTTTCCGTACCGCCGCTGCCACCTTCGGGATCGAGCGTCACCTTGTACGATTTCGCCGTCCATTTGGCGTATATGGTGGCCGCCCTCGTCCTGTCCCATGTGTGCGCGCTCGTGCCGTCGGCGTTGTAGTATTTTGTGCCGGCGCCCTTCTTGCCGGAGAAATATCCGTCAAAGCTGTAGCCGTCGCGCTCGGGGATCTCGATCTCCGGCATGGGATCATTATAGGGTACGGCCACGCTCGCCGTGCCGCCGCTTCCGCTCTGACGGTCAAGCGTGACCGTGTACGCCACGGGATTCCATTTGGCGTAGAGCGTGGCCGCGCCGGCCACGTCCCACGCGCGC
The DNA here is from genome assembly GCA_045636065.1 of Kiritimatiellia bacterium. Taxonomy (GTDB): domain Bacteria; phylum Verrucomicrobiota; class Kiritimatiellia; order RFP12; family UBA1067; genus RGIG5050. The sequence continues at coordinate 1,859 of JAZTWW010000031.1, forward strand.
GCGCTCGTGCCGTCGGCGTTGTAGTACTTTACGCCCGTGCCGTTCTCGCCGGAGAAATACCCGCCGAATTCGAATCCGGTGCGGGTCGGCCTTGTGATCGACGGCATGGAGCTACCGTACGTGGCCGTCACGCTCGCCGTGCCGCTTGTGGCCCCCTGCCGGTCAAGCGTCACCTTGTACGTCTCGGCTCTCCAGAACGGATAGAGAGTTAAAGCGGCATTCGCCGTATAATACGAGGAAAGCGTGTACGCCAGCGACCCGCCGTCCGTCGTGGACCAGCCGGTCTGCCGGTACCCGGTGCGCGTAAATATCGCTCCCTTAAGCTGGAGATCCTCGCCGAAGGCCTTTACGTCGGACTCCTCCTGGCCTGTACCATTGGCGCCAGGCTTGTACACTACCGGGAAACCGATCCGCACCCATTTGGCGTAGAGGATAAGATCGCCCGTGACGGATATGACCGCTTCGTCGGCGTATGCTACATCTCCGTCGCTCGTCAATGCCCATCCGGCGAACTGATATCCTTCGCGCACATACTCGTTCTTCAAAAGTGCCTGCGGTTCTTCGCCCCAGAAGGCGAGCGAAGCCATTCGCAAGGTTGGATTGCCGGAGATAGCCCCGCCGTTCGGGTAGAATTCGACTACATGCATGCCGTCCTTCCCCGAAAGGTAGATGTCCTCCCCCCACCTGTTGCCGATCGTGTATATGGTGGGATCGAGGGAATAGACGCCGTCAAACGACTGGCCAAGGCTCGTTCCGACATCTACATGCGAAGTGCCGCTTTTAAGGTCCGTCTCGGCCTTTATCGTGTATTCCGCCGACGAGGGGACTAAAAGCGCATACATGCCTTTTGCGTCGCTTGTCGCAACCGCCGCTTCCGCCCCCTTGGGATCCAAGGCCTTCACGATCGCCCCCGCTATGGGGTTATCGTAGTCGTCGAGCGTTCTGCCGCTTACGATCTCGCCCTGCTCATCCGGGAATATGTTGTACGAGATTGCACGCACCCTGTCGTATTCATATATTTCGGGCAAGGCATACCAGGCGTCGTCAGAGCCGCTCCAGCCCATATTCACATGGACGTAAAGCGTACTCGCGCTGCTGTAGCCGTAGCCGTCGGCCACGACCGCATGCCCGGAGAGGCTTCCGGCCGTGGAGGATATGCTAAGCCCCACGGGTTTGCGGTAGTCAAGGTTGGCAAGAATTCCGTTTTCAAGCGCCAGCTCCCAGTCAGGGAATTTGCCGTCATACTTCCCCGTGTTGTCCACGTATATGAAAAAGGCGCTTTCGTATCCGAAGAGGCTTTTGAGGGACTTGCAGGCGGTGGCGAGGGACGATCCCGAACCGCCCGATTTGTAGCTCATCTCGCACGCCACACCGACATTGTACATGAGTTTGCCTACGGCCTCGCGCTGGGCGACGGTGATGGTCGAAAGGTTTTTCGGCACGAGAGGCATCGCATCCCAGCCGAACATGCCGGCTTTCGTCGTGAGGTTCGTCCAGACACCATCGACCGCGCATTCGAACGTCCTCGCCTCGATGCTCGCGGTCGGGTGGCGGTGGTATTTCATGATCTGGGCTGTAGCCGTGGCAACGCAGCCGCATACGTAGTTGTTCGGGGTATAGTAGTTGTAGAACGTCTTGGACTCGCGGTCGGTCTTGTCCCACACGGTGGACTGGCCCCATTTCGTTTTGAGAAGCGGGGCTACGCGCGTATCGGGAACTGAATCGAGGCCCGTTACCGCCGCCAGGGTTCGGCCGCGGCTCAAAAGGGAATCCCACTCGGCCTGTGCGCCAGGGAAGGCCTCGGTCTCCGCCGCTCCAGCCGCCGCAAGGGTACGGCCTCCAGCATTGCGTTCTCCCGCATTCTCCACCATTTCAAGCCTTAGCGGCATGTCCCCTGCAAGGAGGGAGTAAAGCGGATTCTCGTCGGACTCGACGAACTCTCCATTGTCGGAGAATGCTATGACGGGCGTAATGCGGTTTTCGGCGGATAGGATCATATACCCTCCGCCCTCCATGGATACTACATGGTAAAGGGCAGTGCCGTCCCCGGCCCTGACCGTTCTCGCCTCCGACGGCTCCGCCGAAAGGTTCGCGCCATGGAGGTTTGCGCCATTCCCGGCCCATCTCGCGGCGGCGGAAACTGCGTCATCGAGCGGAATTTCATAGGCATACGCGCCCAAGACCGCCAGATATGCGGCAGATATGGCTCCTGCAATTCTCATTATCCCCCCTTGCATTTTGGGATATTCTACCAAATATCACCTGGGGAGTGCAAGTATTTCTCGCTCCGCAACGGGGCTCGCTCCGCAATGGGCGGCAGGCCGCTTCAAAGGGAATGCATTCAAAACGCAATTTGTGGGAAGCACGCTGCGCAATGCGCGGCACAATTGCGGATGGTGGTGTGCTGGCTATGTGCGGATTAGCTTGCGGGATTGGAATTCGAGGCTTTCCGGTCTCCTTCGCCCCTGCGAGCGCTCGGGCCCGTAAGTTTATTGTTTGAGATAGTTTTTCGGGCCCTCGCTTGGCGGCCTTCGCCAAGATTGTTTATTCCTATTCGTATGTGCCGCACCGGCTCGGCCTTACATCGCTGGGGCGAAGAGACCTGCAAGCCTTATTGGATTTATATTCGAGTGCGACTAATCTCAAGCCAGGCTTACCGCTCTTCAATCCGCTAGAATGCCGCGGTTACGTGGGTGCTTCACAAAACTGCTGCCTTTATGCGACTTGGGAGGGAAGCGGCAGCACCCTTGGCTCCGCTCGTGTGGGGGGATGGAGGCATAAACGGGATAGTCTTCTCCGCCACTTGATTCCATCCACCAGTAGAATCCCCAGTCGCCTTTCAAATTGCCAGCGATTGGCTCAATGCCCTTGTGCGTTTCCTGCTTCTGCCAGCAGTTTGCCTCTGCGGTTATGTCCAAATCAATAAATGGCCATGTCCAATGCAATGTCGGCCAATGGAATACTCCGGTCAGAACAATTGGTATTGTGTCATCTTCCATAAACACCGGGTCGCCTGATGAATAGTAGTTGTACACGCTTACAGCATTCGAAGGACTAATGTCAAGGCTCTACCTTGAACGGACTATTTGGACTATTAGTAGGGTTTGGACAAAGATTGTTTCTCATATCCCATTCAAGGTTCCTATCCAACGGGGTTGGGTTAAAATAATAAAGAAACTTTACACCTATGAATCCTGTCTTAAACCATCCCTCAAACATGAAGTCGCCATAAATCTTTCCGTAGTATGCTCCAATCAATTCGCCTTTATCGTTATACCTTGAACGGACGCGGAAACAGTAGCATCTCTCTTGATCACTATCCGTATATTGCTTAGGGAATACATTTACGCCAGCGACACTCTTTTTGCACCCAAAGCGCAACGTCTTTCCGCTTACATAGCCTGATTCCGGCGCAACACGGAACTTTATCCCATAGTTCATATCGGCAAACGATTCTTGGTAGAGTCCATTGCCCTCGCCAGGGAACACTATGTCATTTGTAAAATCAAAAAAACACCTTTTACTTACCCGATCGGAGAGCACTTCCGTTAGATTATAATGTGTTCGGATTGTCATGTCTGCATAAACCCCTTCGCCATATGGGGGGAGCCAATCCCCAGCCACGAAATCATAGCTCAATACTGCGTTCGTGCCATCAAATCCACCGAGGCGACCTTTGTCATCTCTTATTTCAGCCCGGCGGACATATAACGGTATGGGGTGTTCCACGCGCTGAAGGCCAACTGTAACCACAAAATTCTCTGGCTGCCATGTTCCTAACAGAGACTTCCCCGTGTATTTCGCTGTGCCTCCACGAGCCGCTTCATAATATCCATGCGGTGCTTTATCAACCCATATGCTGCTTCTACCGCAGTTAGTCTTCCCTGACAACCTGCAGAATCCGTGTTTATCAGTAATTCCATGGACAACATCTGGGCTAGGCCCTTCTGTCCATGCACGCCATCCATTGTCATCTTCAAATGACGCAACGACCTTGACCCCCTGTAACGGCGAATGACTTATGGCATCCTCTACATGGATACTCAAATATGCCTTGTCGGCTAACGCTGAAAACTCTGCAAGAGCAGTACAAACCGCAAAAACAATTGCATTTTTCATTGATTCTCCCCCAAAACAATTTTACGAAATACGGAATTGACGTAAAAGAAGGCAAGATTGCAAATATCCGAGTGACACCATTTACGAACAGCATTGTTGATTCTTGTGTCTGGCCAATATGGCAATTCCCTAGGAGACAGTTCTATGTTACCAGCAACTCTGCCATTCATAATCGGATTCGCCCCCGCAGCAAAACTGACTG
>JAZTWW010000032.1:0-17280 GCA_045636065.1 Kiritimatiellia bacterium
AGAGACGATGCCGATCCCGAAATGGGATTGACATCCGGCTTGCCAATTGATTGGCTAACTGTCCGTTTCAATTTATTCGATACACTTTCCCGCCGAACGCCGCATATTGTACTACACTTCGCGGGCATCTTCAAGCACAAATTCGCCGCATGTCGATTTTTGTGCAATATGGAGACTGTCCCCAGTTCTCCAAATCGAATTTTGCGCAATATGGGGACAGTCCCCAGTTCTCTATTTTGGAGACTGTCCCCAGTTCCTCCTGTTCTCCTTGCGCTATGTGGGGACAGTCCCCAGGTCTCAAGCAGGAGATGGGGACAGTCCCCGTGTTGCCGCGCCGCACGGTCGCAAAGTACCGCGACTAGCTCAGCATCCCCTCTCGCCGCCAAGCGTCGCGAGGGCGTGTTTTGCGGTACGGAATTGTTGTCTTTTGTCAAGTTATATGATATAATACTTGAACTTTCCGGGGTGCTCCTTGCTGCATGGTGCGGCTTGGGGCTGAGAACAGACCCGCTAACCTGATCAGGGTAATTCCTGCGGAGGAAAACATGGAAGAGAGCAAAGAAGGCGTGTTTGGGCCGTGCGCCCTTACGGTGGCCGGGAGCGATTCCGGCGGCAACGCGGGCGTCCAGGCCGATCTGCGGACGTTCCACGCATACAAGGTGCACGGCTGCACCGTTTTCGCCGCGATGACGGCGCAGAACCCAAGGGGCGTTACGGCGATCCATCCGCTTCCGCCCGCGTTCATCAAGGCGCAGCTTGATGCAGTCCTCTCGATGTACGCGATAAAGGCGCTCAAGACCGGGATGCTCGCGGATTCCGCGGCGATAGAGGCGATAGCGGCAAAGCTCGCGGCATATCCGCTCATCGCCAAAGTCGTCGATCCGGTGATGGTCGCCACAAGCGGCGCAAGGCTTATAGAGGACGGCGCGATCGCAACGCTCAAAAGCCGCCTCCTGCCGCTTGCCACAGTCATCACCCCGAACATCCCCGAGGCGGAGGCCCTTTCCGGGATGAGGATATCCTCGCGCGCCGATGTGCGCGAGGCCGCGAAGCGCCTCCATGGCGAGTTCGGATGCGCAGTCGTGGTAAAGGGCGGCCATGCCGTCGGGGACATGGAGGAGGCCGAGGATACGCTCTTCGACGGCAGCTCGTTCCATACGGCGACGCTCCCCTGGGTGGCGGATCCCGTCTCCACGCACGGGACGGGATGCTCGCTCTCCGCCGCACTGGCGGCCGAGCTTGCGCTCGGGGCCGGGCTTGAAGAGGCGTTCAAGGGCGCGAAGGAGTGCGTCCACCAGGCGATAGCAAATTCGTATTGGGTGGGCGAAGGCTGCGGAGTCCTTGGCTGGACAAGCCCCACAAGGGGCGCGCGCTGAAACGAAAAGGTTTTGAAAAAGAAGGAGGACATCAAGATGGAAGTAATGGAAGAGACAATCTCAGGAGCGATCGTCCGGAGCTATTTCAAAAAGCTCGAAAGCAACCTCGCCGTTGATGTGGCGATAGTGGGCGCAGGGCCGTCGGGGCTTGTGGCCGCGCGCGATCTCGCCCTTGCGGGATACAAGGTCGCCATGTTCGAGTCGAAGCTCGCCCCTGGCGGCGGAACGTGGGGCGGCGGGATGCTCATGAACGAGGTTGTCGTCCAGAACGACGCTGCGGAGATACTTCACGAATTCGGCATCACGACCGTTCCAGTAGATGGGACGTACCACACCGTCGATTCGGTCGAGATGGCCTCCGGGCTCATCTTCGGCGCGAGGAAAGCTGGCGCAGTCATATTCAACGCCGTGAAGGTCGAGGACATCGTGATCCATGATGGAGTCGTCTGCGGAGTCGTCATAAACTGGAACCCCGTAGCGAGGCTTGAGATGCATGTCGATCCGATCGTCGTCATGACGCGCGCGCTGATCGACGGAACCGGGCACCCGAGCGAGATCGTCAACAAGGCGGTCAACAAGGCCGGGGTGAAGATCGACTCCCCGACGGGCGGCATTCTCGGCGAGAAGCCCATGTGGATGGCCGACGGCGAAAGGACGACGATTGACAACACCAAGCGCCTCTACCCCGGGCTTTACGCCTCAGGCATGGCTGCGAACAATACGCAGGGCGGCTTCCGCATGGGGCCGATATTCGGCGGAATGTTCAAGAGCGGCAGGAAGATCGCGAAGATCATCATGGAGGATCTCGGCAAGTGAAGGATTTCGGCCTCTATCCCGTCATAACCGATCCCGTTGCGGGCTACGCGAAATGCGCCGAGGCTGCGGTGCGCGCCGGCGTGAAGATCATCCAGCTCAGGATGAAGCACGCCGCGCGCGCGCAGATTGTCGAGACCGCGCTTGAGATGCGCCGCATAACGCGCGGCTCGGGTACGCTTTTCATCGTGAACGACGATCCCTCGATAGCGGCCGAGGTTGAGGCCGATGGGGTCCATGTCGGTCAGGACGACATGAAACCCTCGGAGGTGCGAATGCTTTTCCCGGAGCTCAGGATCGTCGGGCTTTCGACGCACAATCCGGCCCAGACGGAGGCCTCGCGCGCCGAGCCGATAGACTATATCGGAGTGGGGCCGGTCTATGCGACGCCCACAAAAGACATCCCCGATCCCACCCTTGGGCTTGAGACCATGGCGCGGATGATCTCCCTTGCCGCACATCCATGCGTGGCGATAGGCGGGATCGATCTCGAACGCCTCCCTGGCGTCATACGTTCTGGAGCGCGGACCTTCGGCGTTGTGCGGGCGATCTGCCGCAACCCCGATCCCTATTCTGCCATCCGCGAAATCCAGCGCATCGCCGCCGAAGCCATGGCTTAGCCCCTCTCGCTAGTTCTCCGCCCATTCCCAGCCCTATCGTCTCAATCCCGCTTTCGAATTCCCAGCCCACTCATTGGAGGATAGGAGACTGTCCCCAATTGGAGAATAGGAGACTGTCCCCAATTGGAGAATGGGAGACTGTCCCCAGTTGGAGGATGGGAGACTGTCCCCAGTTGGATACACACAGGGGGGCTTAGCGGCGAGAGGGGATGCCGAGCTGGTCGCGGTACTTTGCGACCGTGCGGCGCGCGATCATAAAGCCTTCCGAGGAGAGGATATCCGCGAGCTTCTGGTCGGAATAGGGCTTCCCGCGCGGCTCGGACGCGACAAGCGCCTTGAGCCTGTCCTGGACCGTCTTCTGCGAGACGCTCGCACCGTCCGCCGTCTTGAGCGCGCCCGCAAAAAGAGACCGCATCTCGACCACACCCCTCGGCGACGACATCCACTTGCCGTTCACCGCCCGGCTTACGGTCGATTCGTCAAGCCCAAGCCTCTCGGCTATCGAGCGCATCGTAAGGGGGTTGAGATTCTCGCTCCTTTTAAGCAGCCATTCCCCCTGCACGGCCGCTATCTCGCGCGCCACGCGCAATATCGTGACGTCGCGGTTGGCGAGCGCATCCCTGAGCGCCTCGGCCTCCGCCACCTTCGCCTTGGCATAGTCGCGCGCCTCCTTGAGCTCGCGGTATCTCGGCGAACTTTCATCCGGGAGCGGCCGCGCCAGGATGTCGAGATACGCGCGCCTTATGCGGATCTCAGGGACGTCGCGCGAATCCACGGAAACCTTCGCCTTGCCGTCCGCCCCTTCGCTCACATGCACCTCGGGCCTTACATACATGGCCGACCTCGGCGAAAACGCCCTTCCAGGCGCCGGATCAAGCGTCTTTACAAGGGCCAGCACATCCTTCATGTCCTCCGGCGAAAGCCCGAGATCGCGCATCACCTCCGAAGAGCGCCCGGATGCGATATCGCCGAGGCGCGCTATCACATCAGCCGCCTCCTTCTCAAGATGCGACCCCTTGAGCCTGTCGAGCTGCGAAAGGAAGCACTCCTCAAGGCTCGTCGATCCGCACCCTTCCGGATCGAACGAGCGGATCACGGCAAGAACGCGCCTCAAATCGGACTCGCTCCTCCCGGTAACCATCTCAAGATCGGCAAAGGGAAGCCGCCTTACTCCGCCTGAATCGACCTCGCCGAAATACCCGTCATCGTCGATATGGCCTATCAGTTTGAGCGCGAGCGCCGAATCGGCCGCATCAAGCCCCGCAAGCGGAACCTGCGAGGCGAGATGTTCGGCAAGGCTCTCCGTAGCCCGCTGCGAATCGAAGAACCTGTCGCGCCTCTCGCGCGCCTCCTCGTCCACACCGGCGAAATTGTCGCTATCGGGAACATCGTAGTCGTCCAGGCCGGCGCGCGCGCTTTCAAGCTCCTCGACAAGGTCCGGCTCGTGCGCATCCTCGTCTTCGTTCGGCTCCTCGGCTGCGGTGCGATCCTCCATCCCGTCGTCGTTCGCCTGGCTCTCCGCCGCCTCGATCGATTCCGCCCTGTCGCCGAAGTCCTCTATCGCCGGATTCGAGGCGGCGATGGAGGCAAGCTCCGTGCGCAGATCCTGAAGCGGCAGGTTCAGGAGCCTCAGCGACTGCTGCGCCTTGGCGCTCATCGCCAGAGTCTGGCGTTGAACCTGGCTATGGCCTAAACCCTGCATCCTACCGCTTCACCTGCAACATGACGGCTCTTGCTCCGCCGCGACGGCAACCGCCTACTCCCCGGATCCCGGCCACTCGACCTTCAGCTCCTGCGCGGCTGCGATAGCGACGCATCCAGCCTCCCAGCCGGATGTAAAAGCGGTAGTCCCCTTGGGCGAGTAGTCGTTGTACGGCGATCCCTGAGTCCAATGGGCATCCGTCAGCGGCGCGACTACGAAGTTGGTGACATTGTCGGCGGTATAGGTCTCAGCATTTGCGCAGGCGATCCCAAGCGCAAGCGTTGCGGTAAAAAGGCTGGCTAAAGCGTTGCTATGCATAATACACCTCGAACTGTTCTGCAGTCTCATGGTTTAAGGGATATTCTAGCATATTTCACCGTGGATTGAAAGTTTGAGTTTGGATTTTTCTCGCTCCGCAAGGGGCGACGGCCGCTTCCAATGGACGGCTGGGGGAGGCGCAGTTTGTAGTAGCACGCTGCGCAATGCTCCTCGTCCGTGACCCTCACCTCCGGTTGTTTTTCGCGCTCCCATCCCTTAAGGACGATTGGGTCGCGCAAAAAAACAATCCTCGGTGTTTCCCGGACGAGGACATTGCCTCCGCTTGCGCTCCGCGCTAAACTGCTGCCTTTATGCGGCTTGGGAGGAAAGCGGCAGCACCCTTGCTCCGCTCGTTTGGGGTTATGGAGGCATAGACGGGGAAGCGAGAAGATTCCACCTGCAAATTCTCAACCCATTCATCGACTTTATCGCTTAAATCCCTTCCTCGAAATCACAGTCCATTCATCGGATTTATCGCTTTTATCGCGTTTATCGCTTACATCCCTTCTTAAACCAATCCCCCTCGAATTCTAAGCGGAAAGCGCCAGCAGCTCTTCGCGGAGGAGCTTGCATGCAAGCGCGGTGGAGCGGCCGGAGGGATCGAGGCCGGGCGAAAGCTCGACATTGTCGAGGGCAACCACATTGAAGCGCGAAAGGATATCCGTAAGCGCCCCAAGAAGCTCGCCGAAACGCAAGCCTCCCGCCTCCTGCGTGCCCGTACCCGGGAACTCCGACGGATCGAGAACGTCAAGATCCACCGTGAGATAGACGGGTGTCCCCTCCGGGAACGAGAGCGAACCGAGAGTCCTGATCGAGAAAGGCTCGGTCTTCACATGCCCTTCGCGCATAAAGGCGAACTCCTCGCGCGTACCGGAGCGTATGCCGAACTGCCATATGCGCCCATCGCCAAGAAGCTCGTACGCGCGCCTCATCACAGAGGCGTGGGAGAGCTTCACCCCGAGATAGTCCTCGCGCAGATCGGCATGGGCGTCAAAATGGATTATCCTAAGCCCGGGATGCCGCCTCGCCGCCGCGCGGATCGCGCCAAGGCTCACAAGGTGCTCGCCTCCCAGAAGGAACGGAACCTTGCCGCCGTCCAGGATCGCACCGGCCTCCTCCTCTATCATCTCCAGGGCGCGCTTTGGATCGCCGAACGGCAGCTCCAGATCGCCCGCGTCGTGGACCTTGAGCTCTTCCAGATCCCTGTCCTGATACGGAGAATACGTCTCGATCCCGAAAGACTCCATCCTCACGGCCTGCGGCCCGAAGCGCGTCCCGGGGCGGAAGCTCGTGGTGGAATCGTACGGCGCGCCGAATATCACCGTATCCGCCTCGTCCCAGGAGGCGTCCGCACCGATGAAATTCACGGTGTTCATCTGTTGAGAAGCTCCTTCACGTAGTTGGGGAGCGCAAACGCGCCGCGATGGAGCTCGGTGTTGTAGTAGCGCGTATCGATGCCGAGGCTGTCCCACTTCTCGGCCGCAAGATCCCTCACGGGATCGTACTTGAGCGACGCGAAACCGAAAAGCCAGTGGCCGGATGGATAGCTCGGGATGTGGCACTGGTACACCGTCGAGACCGGGAACTCGATCGCGATATGCGCATGGGCGTTCTTGACGCTCGTCTGGTGGGCCGCGTAGAAAGGCGATTCGTGCTGGTTGATGAGAATGCCGTCGTCCTTAAGGGCGTTGCAGCAGTTGCCGTAGAACTCGCGGGTGAAAAGCCCCTCGGCAGGGCCGTACGGGTCCGGGCAGTCCACTATGATGAGATCATACGCATCCTTCTTGCCTCTCACGAACCTGAGACCGTCCTCGAAGTGGATCCTTACGCGGGGGTCGCGCAGCTTGCACGCCGTGAACGGAAGATGTATGGATGAAAGCGTGACCACCTCGCGGTCGGCCTCGACGAGGTCGATGGACTCTATGCCCTTGTACTTCGTGAGCTCGCGCACCGTTCCGCCGTCCCCGCCGCCGACGACAAGGACGTTCTTCACGTCGGGATGGACGGCCATCGGCACGTGGGTCATCATCTCGTGGTAGATGAATTCGTCCTTCTCCGTTATCATCAGGTCCCCGTCGAGGACGAGAACCCTTCCGAAGCCGTAAGTGTCGAGGATGTCGATCTGCTGGATCTCGCTCTTGTGCGAGGCGAGCTGCTTCTTGGCCTTGATGGAGAAACGCACGTCATCGGTGTGCTTGTCTGTGTACCAGAGTTCCATGGGATCTCCTTTTGCTAGGCGACGACCTGGAGGTTGTCTATGGACATGTCCTGCGGGCCCGTCATGAAGCAGCCCTTCGCCTTGGCGAACTCGATATGCTCGAGGATATCGGGCGTGACGCGCTCGCCCGGGGCGAGGATCGGGATGCCGGGAGGATAGCTCATCACAAACTCGCCCGCCACGCGCCCGAGCGACGCCTTGAGCGGAACGGTCACCTTCTTCGCATAGAACGCCGACTCGGGCGACATGGCGACGTCCGGGTCGATGTATTCGTGGTCGAAGAGGCCCACCGGATCCTTGCTGTGCAGGCGCTTTATCTCGGCGAAAGCCGATATGAGGCGCTCGACGTCCATTCGCCTATCGCCTGCGGAGAGGATCGCAAGGACGTTTCCAATGTCACCGAACTCGATCTGGATGCCGTAGTCGTCCCTGAGAAGATCGTACACCTCGATGCCGGCGAGGCCGATATCTCGGGTGTGTACGGAAAGCTTCGTCGTATCGAAGGCGAAGCATGTTTCGCCGTTGGCGATCTCCGGACCGAAGGCGTAGTAGCCGCCGAGCCTGTTGATCTCGTCGCGCGCATACTGGGCGAACGCGATCGTCTTCTCGTACGCCTCGTGCCCGTGGAACGCCAGATGGCGGCGGGCGATGTCGATGGAGCTGAGAAGGAGGTAGTTCGCGCTCGTGGACTGCGTGAGCGTTATGATCTGGCGCACATAGTCGGGGTTGACGGACGACTTGCAGAGAAGAAGCGAACTCTGCGTAAGCGAGCCGCCCGTCTTGTGGAGGGAGGCGGCAGCCATGTCGCATCCGGCGGCCATGCCGGAGATGGGGAGCTTGTCGTGGAAGTAGAAGTGCGTGCCGTGGGCCTCGTCGGCAAGGACCTTCATGCCCGCCGCATGGGCGAGCGAGACGATCGTCTCAAGATCCGAGCATACGCCGTAGTACGTCGGGTTGTTCACGAGGACGGCCTTCGCGTCGGGATGCTCGTAGATGGCCTTCTGCACGTCCGCTACGCCCATCCCGAGCGGAATGCCGAGCCTGGCGTTGCGCCCGGGGTTGATGTAGACGGGGATGGCGCCATTCACGACGAGCGCGTTGATGGCGCTGCGGTGCACGTTTCTCGGAAGGATTATCTTGTCGCCGCGGCCGCATGTGGCCCAGATCATCGTCTGCACGGCGCTCGTGGCGCCGTTGACCATGAAGAAGGCGTTGTCGGCGCCGAAAGCGTCGGCCGCCAGCTCCTGGGCCTCCTTTATGACGCTCACGGGGTGGCCGAGGTTGTCGAGGGACTTCATGGAGTTGACGTCCAGCGACATGCAAAGCCCACCGAAGTAGTCGGCGAGCTCAGGATTCATCCTCCCGCCTTTGTGGCCGGGAACGTCAAAGTGCGCAAGGCGGTTTATCCGCTGCGCGTTCAGCGCCGCCGCGAGGGGCGCATTTGTCTGGTCAAGGCGCAATTCACTTATCCCCTGACGAGGTTCATCCAAGTTGGACGCAACCTCCCTTGACCGTGCACCCGCACGACGAGGCCCGCCCGAGCGAAAAACGGGCAGAATATACCATAACCGCAATGCAATGTCAACATTCTTGTTGCTCACTTGCGGAAAAAATGGGATTTTGGTAGAATACGCGCATGCAAAACGAAAAGCCCTTCTTCTCACTTATAGTTCCGTGCTGCGATGTTGCGCAATACCTGCGCGAATCGTACGCGTCCGTTGCGGAGCAGGGCTTCGGGGACTGGGAATTTCTGGCCGTCGTGGAGGAGTCAAAGGACGGCACCTTGGATATCGCAGAGGAACTCGCCTCAAGGGACGGGCGCATAAGGATCTTCACAGGGCCGCGCACAGGCTCCTGCTCCGCCTCGCGCAACATCGGAACGCGCGAAGCGAAAGGCGAATACGTAATCTTCCTCGACGGCGACGATCTTATCGCCACCGGCTGCCTTCAAAGGATCCACGATGCCATCATGAAGCGCCCTGGAGCCGATCTCTACCCCGCGGCGATGCAGGTGAGAAACGAGATGACCGGGCACGACGAGGAGCTGCGCGACAACTATCCGCCGGACTTCGACAAGGAGCTTACAGGCCCAGAGGCGACGGTCTTTCTTGAACGCCGCACGCTGAACCCGTGCCCGATGCTCCAGCTTACCGTCTTCAGGCGCGCCTTCCTTGTCGAAAACGGCCTCGAATGCATTGTGGGGCTCAGGAACCAGGACAGCGAATTCTCCCCTCGCGCGCTCTATCTCGCCAAGCGCGTCATCCCGATACACGAACCTTTCTACATCTACCGCATAAGGCAAGGCTCCGTCCAGACGAAGGCGAAAGGCAAAGGGTACTTCTACAGGGACTGGACGGTCATAATGCGCTCGCTCTTCGCGTTCCATGCCAAGGTATCGCGCGAGGCGGGGTTTGACGTACGCATATCGGAATGCTGGGCGCAGGCATGGATATCGATCCTCCAGATAAAGTGGTTCAGCCGCGATTTCGTGAAGACGATCCCGAGGGAGGAAAGGCTCAAGTCGCTAGAGAAGATGTTCGGGAACGGCTTCGGCGACTTTGACGCCCTTCTAAGGCACGCCTCGCGCGCGCGGCGGCTCGCAGGGTGGTGGATCCGCGCATTTGTGCGCCATCCCGCCCTTAGATGGGCGGCCGAGGCGTTCTTCACGCGCCTCTACTTCCCGCTCGCCGACAGGAGGGGGAAGCGATGAAAAAGGCGCTTGTCTTCTTCACGTGCTTCAACGACACCCCTGGCGGAAGCGAATACCTGCCTCTCCTACTCGTGGAGGAGCTGCAGCAGCGCGGGTGCGAAGTGACGCTCGCCTTGAACTGGCGATCGGACGTAAGGCGCGCAGCTGACTTCTTCGGCGTCAAGATCGACTTCTCCAGGTTCAAGGCCGAGACCGTCAAGCCAAAGGGAGATTTCGCGAGAAAGATAGATGCCATCATCCCCTTCTTCTCCACAAGGCGCCTCAAGGTCCTCGCAAAGGATGCTGACATCTGCATCTCAGCCGCCAATGCAGTCGATTTCGGCAAGGGCGCGCACCATTTCATCTACCTTTTAAGGACATTCGGCGACAATGCGTTTCTTGACTTTATTGGCCACGCTCCGCCAAGGCCGCTTTTTTCAAGGTTCAGGCAGAAGGCGAAGACATTCATCGCCGAGTCGCTTTTAAGGCCCCTTCTTGGCGTACGGTCCACAAGGAGGCTTCTCGCCGACGGTTCGCAGACCATTTACCCCAACTCCATCTACGTCGACAAGGTGATGCGCGATTTCTACGGCCCTTTCAACGGCTCGGTGTTCTATCCGCCCACCACGTTCGAATTTACGCGCACCGGGATAAAGCGCGACCCTCTCAAAGTCGCGGTTCTCGGGCAGGTATTCCCTGAGAAGCGCGTCGACAGGATGATTGCCATAGTGCGGCGCGCAATGGAGATTACAGGGCTCGACTTCACGATCGAGATTGGCGGCGCGCTCCACGATACGCCGTATGTCGCCTCGTTGAAGGCGATGGCCGCGAAGGAAGGATGGATACGCCTTCTCGGGGCGAAGTACGGAGCTGAGAAGGAGGATTTCCTCCTCTCCGCCACATATGCGATCCATGCCGAGCGCGACGAGGCCTTCGGGATATCGGTCGTAGAGTACATGAAAGCAGGGCTTATACCGATCGTCCCCGACGAGGGCGGAACGGGCGAGGTGGTGGCGAAAAGCGATCTCACGTACAGGACGGACGAGGAGGCCGCCTCCATGCTAGCGCGCCTCGCAACGGATGCGGTTTTTCGTTCGGAGTGCGCCGCGCATGCCGCAGAGCGGGCAAAGGCCTTTTCGCGCAGCGCCTACATGAAAAGGCAGCATGAACTTCTGGAAAGGATAGTCGGATGAGCGCTTCAGAGCCAAAATTCACTGTCGTCCTTTCGGGATACGAGACGGCACCCTACCTTCCCAAGTCCCTTGGCTCCATCGCCTCGCAGACGTACCGCGACTTCGAGGCCATCTGCTACGTCGAGGAATCGACAGACGACTCGCTTGAGATATGCCGCAGGATGGAGAGGGATGATCCGCGCTTCAGAGCCGTCACGGCGCCTAAAAGCGGCGCCGTCGCTACGACGCGCAACTACGCGATAGCAAACGCGCGCGGCGAATACCTTGTAGTCCTCGACGGCGACGACTGGCTTATGCCGGACGCCCTCGAAAAGATCGCTGCGAAGCTCGACTCCACCGGCGAGCTGGACGTCCTCTCGTTCGCGGCGCTTACAGTCCCTGACGAGGAGAGCGACCTCAAGAGCGCGGCAAGGCTTTCCAACTTCAGGCCGCAGGATGCCGAAGGCGTATTTTCCGGCATCGACGCCATCCGCAAGACCGGCGCGAACGGCGGCAAGGTGAACAGCTACACATGGCTCAGCGCATACAGGACAAAGTTCCTTAGAGACAACGACCTTCGCCAGTCGGACGGGCTTTTGATGGAGGATTTCGGCTGGATGCCGCGCGTATGGCTCAAGGCGGAGCGCTTCGCGTACCTCGACGAGGCCCTTTACGTCTACAGGCGCAGGGCCAACTCGCTCACGACGGAGGCGTCGCCCAGGATCGCCTGCGACATCGCAAGCCAGCTCTCCTCGCTTATGGCGTTCGCCGAAGGTTCGGGCGCGCCAAAGGATGTAATGCGGCTTTGGAGCAACCAGTGGCTCGCAACGGCGTACTGGTTTCTCTTCCACCCGGTGACGTCGAGGAAGATTCCCGACGGCGAAAGGCTGCGCGCGCTCGGGATAATCCTCAAGGACGACGGACTCAAAAGGATCAAATGGCTAAGCGCGATGGCGTCAAAACCGAGAAGGATCGCCCTTCCGCTCGTCCTTCTCGCCGCGAGGGGCTTCCTGGCCCCCGCCAAGCTCTTTTTCAGGAAGATCTACTACCCACTAGTTGAAAGACGGAAACGGAAATGAAGATACTTATCACAGGGGCGGCGGGATTCATAGGCTTCCATGCCGCACAGGAATTCCTGCGGCGCGGATGGGATGTCGCGGGGCTCGATTCGTACAGCGACTACTATAGCCCCGCGCTTAAACGCGAGCGCACCGGAGCGATCGAGGCTGGCTCATACCCGGGAGCCTTCACCATGCACGAGGCGGACATATGCGATCTCGACACTCTTCGCGCCATAATCGGCGACGAGAAGCCGGATGCCGTCCTCCACCTCGCCGCGCAGCCGGGTGTAAGGTATTCGATAAGCCATCCGTTCATATACGGGAAGACGAATCTCGAAGGATTCCTCAATATCCTCGAATGCTGCCGCCATGCGGCTAAAACGCCGAAGCTCGTTTTCGCGTCGTCTTCGTCCGTGTACGGAGGGAACACGAAGATGCCCTTCGAGGAATCGGATCAGGTCGATACGCCCGTAAGCCTCTACGCCGCGACGAAGAAGGCGAACGAGCTTATGGCGCACACGTATGCGCACCTCTACAGGATGCAGACGATTGGCCTTAGGTTCTTTACCGTCTACGGCGACTGGTACAGGCCCGACATGGCGCTTTCCCTCTTCGCGGACGCCATGCTGAGCGGCAGTCCGATAAAGGTCTTCAACAACGGCGATATGCTGCGCGACTTTACATATGTGGACGATATCGTGGACGGGATCGTCAGGGTCGTCGAAGCGGACAACCTCCCCCTCTACGATATCTTCAACATCGGCAACCACCGCTCGGAGAAGCTTCTAGACGTCATAGAGACGCTTGCAGATGCTCTTGGCGTCAAGCCCGAGATGGAGATGCTTCCCATGCAGCCGGGCGACGTCTACGCCACGTACGCCAGCATCGACAAGCTAAACCGCGCTGTCGGGTACGCGCCTAAGACGACCATAAGGGAAGGGATACCAGTATTTGCACAGTGGCACAAGCGCCACTACGGATACGGCAAGGGCCTTTAGGATCAGCCCGACGGTGCCTCCCACGTGGATGAGGCACGATATCTCCCATGTGGCGGCGCAGGAAACCACCGCCACGGCGAGGAACTTGGCCTGGCTTCTCCAGTAGAGAGAAGACTGCCGGGAATCGAAGAAGTTCGCGAACACGACGTGCGACTCCCACGGGATCTGTATGAAAAGGAACGAGACGATCGTCGAGAAGACAACGCCGTCGAGCTTGTAGCTGTCGGGGAGATAGATCACAAGCGATATGTTGAGCGCCAGGTTCACTATTCCGGCGACTATCGGCTTCATCCTGTCCTGACGCCAGAGGGCCGCGGCGGACTTGAAGGTGAGAAGCGTCTGGCGCGACTGGCTCACGTAGAAGTAGACGACCATCAGTATCGGGGTGAGCGGATGGCGCATCAAATCGGGGTCGCGCCTGGTCCATATCTCCATGAATGGCTGGTAGAGCGCCGTCATGTACGCTGAAAAGGCGACCACAACGGCCATGACCAGCCTGTGCGCACGCATGAAGAGCGCGAAGTTGCTCTCCTTCGAATCGGTGTGTATCCTGTTGCCGAAGCCACCGAGCATCGAGTAGTATATCGTCCACACGAAACCGCCCGCCGTGGTGACGACGTAGTAGTAGTTGCCGTAGGACGCCACCGCCACGAGCCCGAGGAAGGACGACATCACGATGTTGTCCACCTGGTACGAGATGACGCCGCCGACCTTGTGGAGGAATATGGACTTTACATCCTCCACGACCTTCGCACGCATGTCGTCGGGAAGAATGCCCTTTGGCTCGATGTCCGGGAAGAGCCTCCTCGATTCGCGCATCACGAGGACGTTCTGGAGAACGGTGAACGCGACCGTCGCGATGACGTAGTGGTAGTAGTTTTTCGTGAGAAGGAGGATCAGGAACACCGTGACGTACTGCAAGACCGAGACGCCGGTTCTGATGTTCGTAAGGACATCAACCCTGTGGTGCGCCGCGAGGACGGAGCCTCTGTACGCGAAGAGGAAGTAGCTCACCGACGTATTGACGAGATGGATGAGGTAGAGGATGTGGAGATTGACGTCGGGCGGGACATCGCCGTGGACGAGAAGCCTTATGAACGGAAGGACCGCGAGCCCCACGGCGAATATGACGCCTCCCACCCACCTGTAGACCTTTCTGTAGAACTTGAGGTACGCCGAGACGAGCGCGCGGTTATCGTCGGCGATGGGCTTGTACATGGAGCAGACGACGGCTGTGCCGAAGCCAAGCTCGGCCAGCATCAGCACACCGAGTATGGAGCCGAAAAGGCCGTTAAGGCCAAGATACTCCGGCCCCATCAGCCAGAGGAAGAGCGTCCTGTTCAGAAACGGGAAGAGGAGACCGACGACCTTGTTCAAGGCCCCGGCCACCATGTTGCGCTTCGTGTTTCTGGTGAAATCTACTTTCATGTCGTAAAGTGTCGTCTATCCCCTGGCGAAAAGCTTCTTCATGCGTCTTGAGATCTTCGGCTTGAGTTCGGTCCACGGAGCCATCAACCGCGCGAGCGTCCGCCTGGACGCCTTGAGCGCAGGCGGTATGGGCCCGGGAAGCTCGAGGCCCTTCTCTTTTGCCCACGCCGCGACGGCCACATAGTCGTCGAAGAACCTGAAGGCCCGCTTTGTCCATCCCATCCAGGGCTTTGGCTGCGCGATAAAGTGGACGAAGAGCCGGCCGCGCTCCTTGTTCATCTTGAACTCGCCCTGGACGCGCGGCGCATCGACGACAAAGTTGAGGCAGGCGTTGAGCGTGCTTTCATCGAGCTGGTGGTAGAATTCGAGAGACCTGTCCACCACGCCGACATTGCGCTTTGGAAGGACCTTCTCCTCCAGAGCGTCCCATATCTCAAGGAACCTGCGGTGGCGCTTGAGGGAGAGCGACGCGAACGCAGCGGAGCCCGAGGTCTGGTACCTGCTTTCAGGCGCGGCGTCGCCGGCCACCTCCTTTATGTCGGCGCGCCAGACGTCAAGGACCGCCTTGGGGATTTTCGTCCCGTCCTCGCCGAACGAGTGGCCCTTGAAAGCCGCGGGCATCTCGGGCGGTGTTCTAAGGCGGAAATGGATCTCGTCAGGGTTGGCAGGCGGAAGAATTTCGGAAACGTCACCCGTGAAGAAGGCATCCGAATCGGCCCAAGTGACGAAATCCGTCTCCGCCTTGAGCATAACCTTAGGCTTGAGGCAGGTAAGCGAACGGTCCGCGCCGTCGAGATTGACGAGCTTTACGCCTCCAAGCTGCTTGAGGACGTTCTCGGCCCTTTCGTCGAACCCCTTGACGCCCACGAGGAAGCGCTCTTCCATCCCGGCCTTGCGGGCCGAGGCTATGAGCATGAATATGCCCCAAAGGTAGTTTACGTCACCAATGGTGACTATCGTATTGTTGGCGCTTGACAAGTCGCGTCCGTCCTCAATCTTCATCGGTGGTTACCCTGCGCGCGGCGGCGGCGGCGAGATCGGCGAACGGGATCTTGTCGCGCGGATGGACGTCATTCAAGTCGCCCAGCCCGGCGGCGAACGTATCGACGAACTCCGCGCCCGTAAGCGCGCACACCTTCTTCTGCGCAGCCCTGTACGGCTCCCACGCCCGGTTCATCGCAGGAAGCCCCATGACGATGATCCTCGGCTTTGCGCGGCCCTTGCCGTCCTTCGCATAGTGGAGCTTCGAGAACTCCTCCATGGCGGCGGAGATGGTCTCTTCAAGGTACGGCGAGGGAAGAGCCTCGTCCGGGGAGACGTTCCTTGTGGCGTTCGATTCGCCCTGATACCACAGTACGCCTGTAAGCTCGACGCCTTTGAGGCGCTTTATGCCGCCGTCGTACATCGCCGACACGGGCCACCAGCGGGCCTTTTCCCTGTCGCCCCTGCGGAGCGGATATTCGCGGGCCACCCACGCGCACGGGAAATCGGCGTTCCTGTCGAGGCGGTGGCGGTTCGTCGCAATCGCGTGGAGACGGGGATATCTAGGCTTGCCGTTCTTGTCGACGGCGCACATCGTCGTCTCAGAAAGGAACGCCTCGGTGGGCGCGCCGCCTGCAGCGACGTAGAGGAGCGCTATGCTCTTGCCGGTATCCTCGGCGCGGCGGATCGCAAAACTTACGCCGAGGGCAGATTTCCCCAGGGCGTTCGCGCGCGTGAGCTTAGTCCATTCGCCGCTATTGAAATCCCAGAAGCGGACATCGACCTTGTCGAGCCTTGCAAGCTCCGACTCGACGCGGGCGCGCTCGGCGGGGGTGGCGTTGAACTCGCCCCATCCCTTCTGGATATTGCTCTGCCCGGCGACGAGCCACACTTCACAGCCACCTTTGATGTCGGCGGGGATCTCGACTGCACCCTCGCGCTCGCCCAGCATTGCCTTGGCGGTCGCCTCCGCGATGATCTTCGCGCCCTCGGCCGATGGATGGAGGAAATCCTTCGCGAGCACCCTTTCCATATCCTCCCTCAGAGGCTCCTGCATATCGATGGGAGTGGCGTCCATGCGGCGCGCCACCTCTTCGAGGTCCGCCTGCATAAGGAAAGGCGCGGGGCTTCTGTAGCAGCGCTGCCCGGCCTCCAGGGGCGCGAGTTTCGTCCATATCATGAACTTCGGCTTAGCGCCGTCTGCGGTGTAGTCGGAAAGCATCGCCACATAATCGTCGACGAACTGGCCGCGCCTTCTTGCACCGGTGTACTCCTTGATGTACTCGTCGTTGTCGTTTATGCCGAGGTTGCAGATCACGATGTCAGGTTTCCAGTCGAGCGCCGCGCGGTGCTCGGGCATGTACCTGTAGCCGCGCTTTTCGCGGCCGAGCATCGAGTCGAGGTAGATGCCCCTGCCGGAATTGCCGAAATTGCGCACCTCATATCCCTCGCCGCCGCTGGTGGCGCCATCGAGTATCTTCTGGAGCTGCGCCGGATATGCTTGAACGTCACGCTGCGCGCCAAGACCGAGGCCGTATGTTATCGAATCGCCAATGCAGGCGACCTTCACCGGCACCGCACCGGCCAGAGCAGCCATGGCGATTACTATGGCCGCAGTTGCGCCCTTGACCTTCGCCGATACCGTGCGGTATCCATCTTTTCCCGCAAGTGTCATGTCTTGCACCTTTCCGTTGCGTTCATCAATGCTGTCCAACATCAAATATTCTACCAAATCCAAAGATTTCCGTCAATCGATTCTTCGGCTGGAGTTTACCCATTTTGGGAAACGGCTGCGTCTTGGCAGGCATCTGCGCGACATTGAGGAGAAAAAGTCGCCCCTCTCTGGGTGATTTTAGGGTATAATACCCAGTGCCAAAATCAACCACCCAAAAAGGAGCGACACC
>JAZTWW010000033.1:0-26143 GCA_045636065.1 Kiritimatiellia bacterium
CTCCAGGTCTTTGTTGTCGATGTTGCGCGAAAGCCTTTTCTCCGTGTAGATGGGCTCTATGTCGTCATCGATCGCGCGAACTATGGACGATAGCTGCGTATCGCCCGAAGCCTGGATGCCGTAGAGCATTTCGTGGACGAAACGCATCATGGTTTTCGAGAAATGGGTAAACACTTTACCCACAAAAGATGCAAGTTGTGCTTTCGCTTTCGACGCAATTATGGTATCATACACGGTGTCGCTCCTTTTTGGGTGGTTGATTTTGGCACTGGGTATTATACCCTAAAATCGCCCAGAGAGGGGCGACTTTTTCTCCTCAATGTCGCGCAGATGCCTGCCAAGACGCAGCAGTTTCCCAAAATGGGTAAACTCCAGCAAAAAATCCACCTGTGAATTTCCAGCGAATTATGCTATAATATACCATCACATTTCAACCACGGGAGGTGGACGGTCTTGAAGACTGACGGCATAGAGGCATGCATAGAGGCTTTGAAGCGAGGCGAGATCATAGTCGTCACGGACGACGCCGAGCGCGAGAACGAGGGCGACTGCATAATGGCGGCCGCTTTCGCGACGACTGCGCGCGTGAACTTCATGGCTTCTTACGCAAAGGGCCTTATATGCATGCCGATGGACAGGGAACACACCTCCCGCCTCGGTCTCAACCAGATGGTGCCCGAGAACACCGACAACCACCAGACCGCATTCACCGTTTCGATCGACCATGTGCGCACGACGACAGGCATCTCCGCCGAGGAGCGCGCGCTTACGGCCCGCATGGCCGCTGACCCCGCCTCCAGGCCGGGCGATTTCAGGAGACCCGGGCACATGTTCCCGCTTGAGGCGCGTCCAGGGGGCGTTCTCAAGCGCGCGGGGCACACGGAGGCTACCGTCGATCTCTGCCGCATGGCGGGGCTTGGCGGAGTGGGTCTATGCTGCGAGATAATGAAGGACGACGGCACGATGGCCCGCCTCGACGACATCGAGGCGTTCGTCCGGAAGCACGATCTCAAGTTCTGCACCATTGCCGAGCTTATAGAGTACCGCCGCAGAAGCGAGAAGCTTGTCGCCTGCATCGAGGATGTGGATCTACCGACGAGATGGGGCCATTTCCGACTCAGGATGTACAGGAGCGAGCCTGACGGGCTCGACCATCTCGCGCTCGTGAAGGGGGATCTTTCAGGCGACGAACCCGTCCTCGTGCGCGTACACAGCGAATGCTTCACCGGCGACGTCCTCGGCAGCGAAAGGTGCGACTGCGGCGACCAGCTCCACCGTGCGATGAAGATGATCGCCGACGCCGGGCGCGGATGCGTCCTCTACATGCGCCAGGAAGGGCGCGGCATAGGGCTTGAGAACAAGCTTCACGCGTACCACCTTCAGGAGGGCGGCCTCGACACCGTGGACGCGAACCTGAAGCTCGGCTTCCCGTCCGATCTCAGGGACTACGGGGCGGGCGCGCAGATGCTCGTCGATCTCGGTGTGAAGCGGATACGCCTTCTAACCAACAACCCCTGCAAGATAAAGGCCCTCGCCGGATACGGGATAGAGATCGTCGAGCGCGTGCCGATAGTCGTCGAGCCGAACGAGCACGACGCACGCTACCTGGAGACGAAGCGCTCCAGAATGGGCCATCTCATAGCGCTTGCAATGGCGCTAGCCCTGCCTTTCGCCAATTTCGCCTCGACGCCGAGGCTTCTCACGAGCGACGAGATCGAGGCGATAATGGAGGCCGAGGATGCGGGCGCCGTCCTCAAGGCGCCCAAGGTCTCGCTTGTAGGCGCGATCCCCAAGGCCCTGCAGTCGAGCGACGGTTTCGTGCAGGTCTTCGGGACGGACGAGCCGGAGCAGGGCGGGAGCGCACGCGGTCCCATTCTCCACTTCGCAAACCGCGAACTCGACGCCATAAGGCGCACCTTCTCCGTAAAGAATCCGAAGAGGGTCACTCCCGCTATCGTGATACGCGCCGGAGAGGTTCTCACGAACGATGTGAGGGTGATTTCAAGCCGGGAGACATATAGAGGCGAGGCAAGGACGAGGATATACCTTCCGAGCCCAGCCCACTGCGACCTGGACGCGCTCAGGTTCGAGCTCGCCAAGGCGTTCTTCGATTCATGGGGCGGGGTCCCCGACTGGTTTACGGCGGGCGCGGTAAGATGCGCCAATTCCGCGCAGGCGCACGATGACGCCTCGGCGCTCGTCGAGCACTGGTCGAAGGGGCGGCTTCCCGCATTCGGGCATCTTGTGGAGGGGGCGTCGGCCGCAGGCGCGGACGGCGGCTACCTCGCGGGATATCTCGCCGGATGGATAAAGGAGAGGCGCGCTCTCCCCGAGATGCTCGCGGCCCCCGGCGAGGAGAACGTATGGGATGCCCGGGCGCTCGCGCAGCGCCTCACGGGCGAAACCGAGGCGGATGCGCAGGACCGCGTAAGCGACGAGAGGCTTGTGCGCCTTTCAAGGAGCGTGATGACGCCCGGGAAGGCGTCGCTAAGGGACGTGACGCTTTTCGCGAGCCACCTGAGGCTCTATGCGGGCCTTTTCTCCGACACTTTCGTCAACGGATCGAGCGCGTGCTCGTTCAGGGAGGCGATAGAGCTTTCGTCCGTCGACGTGACGGTCCGCCTTTCGGCGTACAGAAGGCTCAACACGCTTTCGATATGGGCGGTAGGCCGGGGCGACGACATAGAGGCGGCAAACTTCGCGTATCTCGAATTTCTTCGCGCGCTCGTAAGGGGTGAGGGCGCGGCAAGGCTTGACGGGCTTCTCGATGAAGCCGAGGCCAAACTGGAGACGGCATATGAAAACAGTCGAAAAAACGGTAACGGGTGAGGTCGATCCAGACGTCCTCCGGTATACCGTGGGGGACGATCCCGTCCTGGACCTGGACCTTGCGGTCTGGGACGCGATGGGCACGGCTGCTCATGTCGAGATGCTCTCCAGGATGCCGGTCAAGCCCGCGATAGTCACGAGGGCCGAGGCCGCCAAGGTGCGCGAGGCGCTCAAGGACATCGCCAAAAGCGCGCTTGCCGGCGATTTCAGGATACTTGAAAGCGACCAGGACGTCCACATGGCCGTCGAGAGGATTCTCACCGAGAGGCTTGGCGACCTTGGAAGGAAGATCCACACGGGCCGCAGCCGCAACGACCAGGTGGCCGTGGACGTCCGGCTCCACATCAAGGACCAGCTTCTCTCGCTTACCTTGGAGCTTCTCGCCCTTGCGCGCGAGCTCGTCCTCTTCGGGGAGAGGTACAACGCCTTGCCGATGGCCGGCCGGACCCATCTCCAGCCCGCGATGCCCTCAAGCGTAGGCGTATGGGCGACGGGGCATGCCGAATCGATCCTCGATGAGCTCTTCGCCGTCGAGGCCGCGTATTCGATGAACGACCTGAATCCGCTCGGAAGCGCTGCGGGGTACGGGGTGCCGCTTCCGATAGACCGCCAGCTGACGACGCGCCTTATGGGCTTCGGCCGCACTTTGCACAACGTCTTCGGCGCATCGATGGCTCGCGGCGCCGACGAGACGGCCCTCCTTTCCGCCCTTGCGCAGATCATGGCGGCGCTCTCGCGTCTCGCAGAGGACATGATCGTATTCTCCATGCCGGAGTTCGGGTACTTCCGGCTACCGCGCGAATACTGCACCGGCTCGAGCATCATGCCGCAGAAGTACAACCCGGACGTGTGCGAACTCGTCCGCGCGAGGGCGGCCGAGGTTACGGGGCTTCTCACGTCGAGCCTCGCAATCCTCCATGCGATGCCGGGCGGGTACAACCGCGATCTCCAGTGCTCGAAGGGCCTCTACATGAAGGGGCTGGACATCACGAGGACGACCTTGAGGATTCTCGCGAAGCTCGTAAGGGGCATGGAGGTCGACGAGGGCCGCCTCAGATCCGGCCTTACGCCAGGGGTTTTCGCGACGGATGCGGCCCTTCGCAAGGTCGCCGCCGGAACGCCGTGGCGCGAGGCGTACCACGACGTGAGAGACCATCTCGACCGGCTTGAAAGCGAGGATCCGGATGCGGCCGTCGCCGCCAAGAGGCACGAAGGCGCCACGGCCGGGCTCGACTATTCAATCTACTACTCGCGCCTTGCCGAGGCCGAAGCCATCGCCGGGAAGAGGCGATCGGAGTTCGATTCGAGGCGCAGGGATCTTATCGGAATTTAAGAAAGGAACAGACAAATGCCGAAGCTGGAAGTCACGGGGATACCTCTTGAGAGGATATGGGAGAACGGCGGACCGCTGATGTGGGTGCTTGCCGCGCTGAGCGTTCTTGCGCTTGCGCTGTTCATCTACCTCCTTTTCGCCCACAGGCGCGGAGCCATAGCGCCTCTCGCGCAGGTGAGCGACATCGCCAAGGCGATAGAGAAGGGCGATGTGGACGAGGCCTACCGCCTTGCCGAACGCAGGCCCACCGCGTTCGCGCATCTCGTTCTAGCGGGCCTCACCGCCAAGATGTCGGTGCCCGCCGGGCGCGACGCGAAGGTCGGGGCGGCCATAGAGACGGAAGGCGGGCATATCGCCGAAAGGCTCATGAACGGAGTCGAATACCTCTCCGACATCGCCGCGATCGCCCCTCTCGTGGGGCTTCTTGGAACGGTTCTCGGCATGTTCGAGACGTTCCACAGCATATCGAGCGAGCTTGAGGCCGGCATCCGCTTCCAGGCGCTTTCGCGCGGCGTCAGCCAGGCGATCATAACGACCGTCTTCGGACTGGTGGTGGCCATCCCGGCGCTTGCGGCGCATGCGTTCTTCAGGCGCCGCGCCGCCCGCAGGATCTCGCAGCTTGAATCACTCGGCGTCGATCTGGAGCGTGTCCTCTCATGAAGTTCTCGCGCAACAAAGGCCGCCGCCACGCCGGGGTGGAGATGACGAGTCTCATGGACTTCGTCTTCCTCCTTCTCGTCTTCTTCGTGACGGCAAGCTCCTTCTCCCAGTGGGAGACCGAGACGGCCCTGCCGCTGTCGCTGCCTCAGGCGAAGAGCGCCGAGGTGCCGCGCCGCGCGCCGGGCGAGATCATCCTGAACGTCGAGCAGACGGGCATGGTCAGCATCAATGGCCGTTTCCTCGGCTTCGCGGAGCTGGAGGACAGCTTGAGGAGGGTGGCTAAGTACTATCCCGGGCAGCCCGTCGTCATAAGGGCCGACAAGGAGACGAGCTACGAAAGTCTCATCAAGGTGATAGACATATGCCGCAACGTCGATATATGGAACTTCTCGCTTGCGACGCGCAGGGAGCAGTCCGAATAGGTGCGGGCCCCCAAGTTCAGGCAGGCCCGTGGAAGGGGGATTGGATGAAAAGGATTGTCGTTTCGCTGGCGCTCGCCGCGCCGCTTCTCGGATTCGCGCAGCAGGTAGACGTCGCGCAGAGGCGCGCGGCGTACCAGCAGCAGCTGGCTGTGCAGGAGGTGGAAAGGCTCGCCGGGCAGTTCGAGGTGATGTCGAGCAATATAGAGAACATCTCGGTTCGGCTCCAGAAGCTTGAGAACAGGCCTCAGGGCGATGCCGACCTCAAGAACGAGGTTGCCGCCTTGAGGGCGGGCCTTCAGGACGTTAAGCGCCAGCAGGCTGCGATGAAGCAGGAGATAGTGGCGGAGCTGTCGGCGAAGATGGCCGCTCTCATGAAGCAGCACGCTACGCCGCCTCCGCCGCCGCCCCAGCCGAAGCCGACCCCGAAGCCGCAGGGGCCGCAGATCACGGGCGACTACTACGAGTATACGATCGAGCAGGGGCAGACCTTGAGCGAGATAGCGCGTGTGTACAAGACGTCCGTCAAGGCCATACAGGACGCCAACGGCATAAAGAATCCCGCGTCCGTCCGCGTCGGGCAGAAGATCATAATCCCCGTCCCGTCTTCGAAGTAGGGCTTTCAAGGATGCCGTTCCCGGAAACACGCCTCAGGAGGCTAAGGCGCACGGCTCGCCTCCGCGAGATGTTCGCCATGGACCGCCCTGGCTTTGCGCGGTTCATCTGGCCCGTCTTCGTCACCGGCGGGAGCGGCGTAAAGGAGCCGATAGGCTCGATGCCAGGGCAGTTCCGCATGAGCGCCGATGTGCTCGCCGAGACACTGAAGCCTTTGTCGGACGACGGTCTTGGAGGCGTGCTGCTCTTCGGAGTCCCGGCTCCCGCGGCGGCAAAGGACGAAGCAGGGCTTTCAGCCGCAGATCCGGGAGGCGTCGTCCAGAGGGCTGTCCCCGCCATAAAGAAGGCGGTTCCAGATCTTCCCGTCTTTACGGACGTCTGCCTCTGCGCCTATACGTCCCACGGCCACTGCGGCCCGAGGGATCCTTCCGGCTCCGTCGACAACGATGCGGCATTGGAGGTCTTGAGGCGCGTCGCCGTCTCGCACGCCCGTGCGGGGGCGGACGCCGTCGCGCCCAGCGCCATGATGGACGGGCAGGTCATGGCGATACGCTCGGCGCTCGACGAGGAGCTTTTCAAGGATGTGATGGTCGTCTCCTACTCCACCAAGTTCGCCAGCTCCCTCTACGGCCCGTTCCGCGACGCGGAGAACTCCGCTCCGTCCTGCGGCGACAGGCAGGGCTACCAGGCGAGCTTCCGCGACGCCTCCACCGCATTGAGGGAGAGCGTCCTCGACGAGGCGGAGGGCGCGGACGCGCTTATGGTCAAGCCGGCGAGCCTCTACCTCGACATGATCCGCCGTATTAAGGAGAGGACGCTCCTTCCCGTCATGGCGTACAATGTGAGCGGAGAGTATTCCATGATCCATGCCGCCGCCGAAAGGGGATGGCTCGACCTTTACGCCGCCGCGCGCGAATCGCTGTATGCGATCTTCAGGGCGGGCGCGGACCAGGTGATTTCCTACTGGGCGCCTTTCTACAAGGAGATTTTCGGATGAGTCCGCAATCATGCGCCGCGCTCGCGGCCGTTTTGGCAGTTGCCGGGGCCATGGCCGGAGATGCCGTTTCGATAGCGTTCCCCGCAGAAGGCGGAAGGTATCCCGAAATAACGGAGATATACTGCATCGGAGCGGTAGCCACCAACGATACCGACACTCTCAAGGTGAACGGCGAGGATGTGGAGGTC
Organism: Kiritimatiellia bacterium; assembly: GCA_045636065.1. Lineage (GTDB taxonomy): Bacteria > Verrucomicrobiota > Kiritimatiellia > RFP12 > UBA1067 > RGIG5050. The sequence goes on from JAZTWW010000033.1 coordinate 7,042, forward strand.
CACCCGTCCGGGGGATTTCTCGAAATGGTGCCTGTCACGAGCGGCACCAATACGATCAAGGCCGTGTGGGGGACCAACGTCTGCGAAAGGACGTTCTTCATAGAGTTCCCGCCGAAGCCGCCGGACCCCGGAGAGGCGGCGAAGCCCAAGCCCGCCAAGCCGCCGAGGGACGTGAGAAAGGATCTCGGGATCCCGGCCGACGAGGTATTCACGCCCGGGCCGCCCGAGGGGAAGGCTCTTGGCGAGATCACCGTGATGATCGACGCCGGCCACGGGGGGAAGGATGCCGGAGCCAAGATGCCGCACGGCGGGGGCGAGAAGGTCGTCAATCTCCTTCAGGCCCTCGCCATACGCGACGAGTTCGTCTCCCACGGCGTCAAGGTGGTCATGACGAGGGATGACGACTCCTTCCCGGAGCTCTACGACCGTCCGCGCAGGGCGTACAATGAAAAGGTGGACGCATTCATATCGGTCCACCACAATTCCACTGCGGCTAACCGCAATCCGCGCACCGTCAGGCACACGGTCTCGTACGCCAGCGATGAGAACGGCCTTGAGCTTGCGAAGGCCATACAGAAGTACGTGGCGGTGGCGATGGCCCCGGTAAGGGATGCGGGCGCGCAGATCAAGGATCTCGCCGTCTGCCGCAATCCCGCCGTGCCGAGCTGCCTTCTTGAAATCGATTTCATCAATCTGCCCGAAGGCGAGGATGCCGCGCTCCACGATACCGCGCGCCGCGAAGCCGTCGCACGGGCCGTCTTCACCGGTTTTCTAGACTGGCTCTACAAGGGAAAGGATGTGGACAAATGAATATCCGCTCTGCAATCGCCGCCGTTCTCGCCGTCGCGGCGGCAGCCGTCCCGTTCGAGGGATGCAAGACTATCGACAGGGCGCGCCGCGCCCAGGCCGAGCAGAGGGATGCCGGCGCGAACGTGAGGAAGGAGGCCCGCGAAAGGGTCTCGCTCGTGGGGATGGACCTTTCCGGGCTCGTCGATTTCGCCGTGACCAACCGCCCCGACGTGGTGGAAGCCGCCATTCAAGTCATGGACGCCAAGCTCGCGCTCAAGCAGATCGCGGGCGAGCGCGCACCTGACGTCGGGCTTTCGGCGGGTTATGGGCAGCAGACCTCGAATACGGACAACCACTTCAGCTGGCGCCAGCATCGCGGCAAGTTCAGCTCCGCCGTGAACCTTGAGCTTCTCATCTACGATTTCGGAAGGATCGACGCGAAGGAGGCCGCAGCGAGGGAGTCGCTCGTCGCCGCGCAGCTCAACCTCGCGGACAGTGCGTGGAAGGTGTTCAACGAAGTGAGCTCGGCGTATTTCACGCTTCTCGAGGATGATGCGCTCCTTGAGGTCGCAAGGACGAACCTCGCCGCCTGCACGGCCCACCTTGCCCAGGCGGAGGCCCTTTTCGAGGCGCAGGAGGCGAAGAAGCTCGATGTCCTGAAGGCGAGGCTCGACGTCTCCGAGGCGAGGCTCAAGGAGATAAACGCCTCGAATACCGTGATTGCGGCGGGGGCAGAGCTTCTCAAGGTCCTCGGGCTCGATTCCGAGATATCCTCGAGGGACGAGATACTCCCCGCGAGGGCCGATGCGCTCTCGGCGAGCGAAGTGGTCTACGCGCCCAGCATGTATACGGCCCTGGACGCCCTCCTGAAGGCGAGGGAGACGAATCCGTCGCTGGCTGTGATGAGGGCCAGGCTGAGGGCTGCGTCCGCCGAGGTGGACTACGCGATAGCCGATCTGATGCCGTCGCTGTCGCTCGGCGGATCGTTCACGTTCACCGATCCGACATGGAACTTCTCCTGGGCGGCAAACATGGTGCAGAGCCTCTTTACGGGCTACCGCAAGACGTCGGCCGTCGACAGGGCCGTCTTCGCGATGAAGAGCGCGAGGGCGAGGCTTGAGGCGGCGGAGCAGCAGCTCTCGCTCGATCTGAGCCTCGCCGTCACGGCGCGCGACAACGCGCGCGAAAGTCTCGAGGCCGCGAAGGTGCAGGTGGAGCAGGCGAGGGAGAACCTGGAGCTCGTGATGCACCAGTTCAGGCTCGGGGAGGCGAACCGCGTGGACTTCTCCGATGCGGCGAACGATCTCGCCTCGGCTCTAGGCGCGAGGGTTAAGGCGTTCTACACGGGCCAGATCGCGGAGGCGAAGCTCATAGCACTCGTCGGGGCCGACGACGGCTCGCATGTCCGCCTGGAGGAGAAGGGCGCGGGCGAAGGTGAAGGCGGCGAGGAGGCTGCCGAAGCCGGAGAGGGCGACGCAGGCGAAGTTTCGGAGAAAGGGGCTGAAGCATGAAGGCGGCAGGGGTTTTCAGGTTTCTCAAGTGGGTCGTCGTCATCTGCGCCGTTGCGGGCGCGGGTGCGTATTTCTGGATGGAGGGCAGGGAGCGCAAGGCCGAGGCCGCGAAGCCCCGCTACCGCACGGCCGTGATAGGCCGCGGCGATGTGGTGAGTACTGTCGAGGCGACGGGCACGGTGCAGCCGATAAAGAAGGTCGAGGTCGGCACGCAGGTGAACGGCAAGATCATCGAGCTCCATGTCGACTACAACAGCATAGTCACCAACGGCCAGCTCGTCGCGAAGATCGATCCCAAGGTCTACCAGGCCACGTACGACAGCGCCCTCGGGCAGCTGCACCAGAACGAGGCGAACGTGGCCAAATGCGAGGCAGCGCTCACGCTCGCCGAGAAGACGCTCGCGCGCAAGGAGAACCTGGTTAAGAAGGAGATGGGCACAGAGGCCGACTACGATGCAGCCCTTGAGGCGCGCGACAGCGCAAGGGCGAGCCTTGCCGCCGCAAGGGCCATGGTCGAGCAGAACGAGGCGAGCGTAAGGCAGGCGAAGGCCAACCTGGACTACTGCACGATAGTCTCCCCGGTCGACGGGGTCGTCATCGAAAGGAGCGTCGACGAAGGGCAGACCGTCGTAAGCTCGATGAACGCCGTCGCGCTCGTCACGATCGCGACCGATCTCGGTCGCATTCAGGTGGAGGCGACGGTCCCTGAGGCCGATGTGGGCGTCATCAAGGAGGGGCAGAGCGTCACCTTCACCGCCGACGCCTACAGGCGAGAGTTCAAGGGCACTGTAAGGCAGATCCGCCTCGCGTCGGCGACGGAGAACAACGTCGTCACCTATCCGATAATAATCGAGGCCGACAACCCCGACGAGATGCTTTTCCCGGGGATGACCGCAACGATAAGCGTCGAGACGGCTAGATCGTCCAATGCGGTCACGGTGCCTAGCTCCGCGTTCCGCTTCCGCCCCAAGGACGGCGAGGCCGGTGAGGCGGCGATGGGGGGCGTCCCGGAGCCGGGCATGAAAAAGATCTGGATAAAGGGCGTGGACGGCGCCATCTCGCCCGTTTTCGTGGCGACTGGCGTGAGCGATTCGAAGACGGTCGAGATCAAGGACCAGGACGGTCTTGAAGGATGCGAGGTCGTCCTCGGGTACGAAACGGCCTCAATGAGGGCCGACGGCGACAAGACCACGAATCCGTTCATGCCGAAGCATCCGCAGCGCGGCAAGAACAAGGGCACGGCGCCCGAGCCGAAGAAGTAGTTTTCAAGGCGGTTCCAGAAACGTCAAAAAAGAGAGTACAGGCAAAGAAAGGGTGTGAGAGATGGATCTATCGATTCTGGTGGGGAAATTCAACATCAAGGGCAGGCTCGTGACGCTCGTTCCTTTCGGGAACGGCAACATCAACGATACGTACCTTGCGGTATACCGCAACACGTTCACCGAGACGCAGGTCGTGGTGCAGCGCGTCAACAAGGCGGTCTTCAAGGACCCCGTCGCCATAATGGACAACATGCACGAGGTGACGAAGCACTGCCACGAGCGGCTTGAGGCCGATGCCGCCGCGGGGCGCGACGACCGCGTATGGCAGATGCCGAGGATAATCAAGACGAAGGACGGCAAGGATTTTGTACAGGACGAGAACGGCGACGTGTGGCGCGTCATAACGCGCATCCTCTCGGCGCATTCATACGACGTGGCGCAGAGCGCTGAGCACGTGCAGGAGTGCGGAGCCGCGCTCGGGCACTTCCACTATCTCGTGAGCGACATGGATCCCGCGCTCGTCAAGGATCCACTCCCCGGCTTCCACATCACGAGCCAGTACCTCAAGGGGTACGACGACACGCTCGCCAACGAGCCGCTCGCGAAGGATAGGCTCAACGCCTCGATGGAGGCCAAGAGGCTCGCGAAGTTCATCGAGGGCAGGCGCGAGTTCGCGACGGTTCTCGAGCGCGCGGAGAAGGCCGGAGAGCTCAAGCGCAGGATGTTCCACGGCGACCCCAAGGTGAACAACATCATGATCGACGATTTCACCGGCAAGGGTACGGCGATGATCGACCTCGACACGGTGAGCCCCGGGCTTATGCACATCGACTTCGGCGACGCCTTGAGGAGTCTCTGCAACCCGGCGGGCGAAGAGGAGACGAACCTCGGCAAGGTGCGCTTCGACGAGGATCTCTGCGTGGCGTTCTGCAAGGGGTACATGGCCGAGGCCGGCGCGTTCATGACGGATGCCGACCGCAACTACCTCTTTGACGCTATAAGGCTTCTTCCCTTCGAGCTGGGGCTCAGGTTCTTCCAGGACTATCTTGCGGGCAACAAGTACTTCAAGACGACGGCTCCGGAGCAGAATCTGAACCGTGCACGCGTCCAGTTCCGCCTCTGCGAGTCGGTCGAAGCGCGCGAGCGTTCGATAAGAGGCGTAATCGACCGTCTCTAGGCTTGATTCCCCGGCGGAAATTTGGTATACTATCCGTTCCACTGCCCAAAGACGGGAGTGGCGCGGCAGAAAACCGCGTTTGCAGACAAACCAAAGAAAAGTTCAGATTATGGCTATTCGCAAGCCCACAAGGGAGGCGGAGAAGTCGGCGGTGTTCGCCGAGTTCCTTACGTCCGTCTCGCAGGATTCCAAATTCACCCCGGGTTCCATAGTTACGGGCAGGGTGTCCGTAGTGAAGGGGAGCGATGTCTTCGTCGACATCGGCTACAAGAGCGAGGGCGTCGTCGCGATCGAGGAGTTCGCCGACCCCGCAGAGGTCAAGCCCGGCCTCGAGTTCAAGGTAAAGCTCGTCGAGCTTGAGAACGACAAGACCGGCATGGTCCAGCTCTCCAAGAAGAGCGCCGACGACCAGATCCGCTGGCAGCAGGTTCTCGACAGGTACACGGAAGGCTGCGTCGTCACCGGCACGATCAAGAACGCCGTCAGGGGCGGTCTTCTCGTCGACATCGACGGCGTCGAGGCGTTCCTTCCCGGAAGCCAGGTCGACGTCACGCCGGCGCGCGATCTCACGCCCTACATCGGGCAGACCTACGAGTTCAAGGTCATCAAGATCTCCAACGAGCGCAAGAACATCATCGTCTCCAGGCGCGAGCTCATCGAGGGCACGCTCGCCGAGAAGAAGGCAGAGCTGCTCGCCAGCCTCCAGAAGGGCGAGGTCCGCAAGGGCCGCGTGAAGAACATCACCGACTTCGGCGCGTTCATCGACCTCGACGGCATCGACGGTCTCCTGCACATCACCGACATGAGCTGGGGCCGCATCAAGCACCCGAGCGAGATCCTCAAGGTCGGCCAGGAGCTCGAGGTCATGGTCCTCGACGTCGATCGCGAGAAGGAGCGCATCAGCCTCGGCCTCAAGCAGACGACCGAGAACCCCTGGAGCACGATCGCGGAGAACTTCCCCGTCGGCAGCCGCGTGAACGGCAAGGTCGTGAACCTCGCCGCCTACGGCGCGTTCGTCGAGATCGCCCCCGGAATCGAAGGCCTCGTGCACATCAGCGAATTCAGCTGGACGAAGCGCGTCGCCCGCGCGAGCGACATGCTCAGCGTCGGTGACGAGATCCAGGTCGCCGTCCTCAGCGTTGACAGCGAGAACCAGAAGATCGCCCTCGGCATCCGCCAGACGCAGGACAACCCCTGGGACAGCGTCCAGGACCGCTATCCCGTCGGCAGCCGCGTGAGCGGCAAGGTCCGCAACTTCACGACCTACGGTGCGTTCGTCGAGCTCGAAGAGGGCATCGACGGCATGATCCACGTCAGCGACATGAGCTGGACGAGGAAGATCAACCACCCGAGCGAGTGCCTCCAGAAGGGCCAGCCCGTCGAGGCGGTCGTTCTCGACGTCAACCCGAAGGAGCAGCGCATCAGCCTCGGCCTCAAGCAGGCGCAGACGGATCCGTGGAGCTCAATCGCGGAGAAGTATCAGGTCGGCTCGCTCGTCAAGGGCAAGGTCTCCAAGATCGCTTCCTTCGGCGCGTTCATCGAGCTCGAGGACGGCGTGGACGGGCTCGTCCACATCTCCCAGATCTCCGATCAGCGCATCGACAAGGTTCGTGATGCTCTCCAGATCGGCCAGGAGGTCGAGGCCCGCGTCGTCAAGGTGGATCGCGGCGAGCGCCGCATCGGCCTTTCGATCCGCGCGGTCAACATGTCCGAGGACGAGGTCAAGGCCCTCGAGTCCGACGGTACCGGCGAGACCGATGCGCAGCTCCCGAAGAGCGAGGCGCTCGGCGGTCTTGGCGCGGCTTTCGACGAGGCGTTCTCGAACGTCGAGTGGCAGCCCGGCGAGGACAAGTGATCTCTCTACAGGAAAGGAATCAAGACAATGTCTCGTGTATGTGAAATCTGCGGCAAGCACCCGAGCGCGGGCAGGCACATCGTCCGCAAGGGTTCGCCCAAGTACAAAGGCGGTATCGGTCTTCACACGACCGGCATCTCCAAGCGCCGTTTCCTGCCGAATCTCCAGTCCGTCAGGGTTTCCGACGGCAAGGGCAACGCCAAGCGCATGACCGTGTGCGCGCGCTGCATCAAGAGCGGCAAGATCCAGAAGGCCTAAGCCTTCCGCGATAGATCCGGCCATCTGGTCCGGACGCAAGAAGCCCCGTCCAGGCGGACGGGGCTTTTCTTGTCGTTAGGCGACAGGTGCGTGCCAGGCAGGGAATTGCGGTTAAGGCAGGCGCCTGCGGTAGGGGGATTTGCTTTCGTCGACCGATGAGATGCCATGCCTCTTCGTGACGAGTATCGCGCGCGTGTACCCCTTCATACGCAGGTAGACGAGAAGGTCGTTCGCGGCCCTCAGGTCGGTAAGGTCCTGCACCTTGATGTGCACGGTCTCTTCGTGCCCGACTCCGGCGCGCTCCAGCTCCGAAGGAAGCTCCTTGGGCTTTATGGGCCTGTTGCGGAAAAGGAGCCTTCTGTCGCACGTGAGCTCTATTTCAGGATGCTCGACATCGACAAGGACCCTTTCGTGCGCGCATCCGGCGAATGCCAGGGCGCATAGAAGCGGCAGGAATTTGAGAAGCTTTTTCATTGCGCGCACATTATACCAAATTATGCGCCTTTTGGGAATGGCAGGGCCTCGATATTTGCGAATGTGACCAAATAATCATCTGGCGGTGACATTGCAGTCATAATGATATTGCATAATATCCGCCGATGAAAAGCCTCATCAAGATAGCCTTTTGCTCAATCGCCGCGATGGTGTGCGTTCGCCTTGCGGTGATGGTTCTTGCTCCGCCGTTCGAGTCGAGCGAGGCCAGATATGCGACAATCTCCGCAAACATGGCAAGAGCGGGGAACTGGTTTGTGCCGAGCTTCACATATGAAGGGGTCTACCAGCCTTTCGCAGGGAAGCCGCCATTGTCGTTCCAGGCTTCCGCGCTCGCATGCAAGGTCTTTGGCGTCAACGGATTTGCTGTAAGGCTTCCATCTCTCGCTTCCTTCTTCGCCCTCTTGGCCATATTGTACTGGGCAGTCGAAAAAAGGGCTTCCGGCGGTGCCGTGAAAGGGGCGGCATGCGGCGTAGCCGGTGTGCTTGCCGTCGGCATATGCGCAACGACAGTCTCCCTTTTTGCCATTGCGGGGATATGCATGACCGATGCGCCTCTGGTGTGCTGCGTGTCGGGGGCTCTTCTCTTATATTCGGTCGGGGAGGTGTCGCTCTACCCTGTAATCGCCGTCCTTCTGGCGCTTGGAACGGCAATAAAGGGTCCGGTCGCGCTTGCGATGTTCGGCCTTCCCGTAATCGCAGAATCGATTCTCAGGCGCAGACTTCCGCCAATGCCGCTTAAAAGTACGGCCTTTGCGGTTGTCGCATATATGGCCGTGACGGTCCCCTACTTCGCCGCAATTGAGCATAGCCAGCCCGGATTTCTGAAATACTTCCTCGTCAACGAGAATCTGATGCGCTTTCTGGTGCACGACTACGGCGACAGATACGGCGCGGGCCGCGAGACTTTCCGTGGAATGGCCGTGATATGGGCGCTCGTGGCAACTCTGCCCTGGTCGCTCCTTCCGGTATTGAAGCGCAGGCTGCCGTCGCTTTCGTTCCATATGATCGCCATTATTGCAATTATGGCTTTCTGGTGCCTCACAAGCCGTGTGCCGTTCACGTACCTTCTGCCTGTCGCCCCGCTTTTCGCTGCACACCTTGCCGAGCACCACGAGGAATTCGGAATTTCACGCAGGCGGATTCTGCGGCTTGTGCCCCGCGCTGCGCTGCTGGCGTCGATCGTCCTTTGCGGCGCAATGGGCTATACATACATCTTCAACCGCAAGAAGATGCCCGGCCCTTCGGCGCCCATGCGCATCAGCGACCACTATTTTTCATACGAATTCTACAACGGGCCATGGGGAAAGGGGGCGCCTGAATGAAGACATTGACGCTTGTGGTGCCTTGCCACAACGAGGCGAAACGTCTGGACCAGAGTGCGTTCATACGCGCCGTCGAGGAGTGGCCGTGGATATCGTTCTGCTTCGTGGATGACGGTTCCACCGATTCCACCGCAGAGATGCTCGCCCACATGTCCTCCCTTTCTCCGGCCATGCACGCGATATACCTTGACGGAAACAAGGGCAAGGCGGAGGCCGTCCGGCAAGGCGTCCTGCATGTCTGCTCGTATTCCGGCGCCGGATGCGTCGGCTTCTGGGACGCCGACCTTGCGACGCCCCTCGACGAGATTCCGTCGTTCATGCGCGCATTCGAGGAGCAGGATTCCCTCAAGGCCGTAATCGGTTCGCGCTGGCCCCATCTCGGCACCGACATAAGGCGGTCAGCCGTGCGCAGCGTCACTGGCGCGATCGCAAAGGCGATCATAAGGCGCATACTCAAGGTTCCCGTATGGGATACGCAGTGCGGAGCGAAGATATTCTCGCTTGAAACGGCCCGGAGGATATTCCAGAGCCCGTTCCGCACGCGCTGGCTATTCGATGTCGAGCTCCTGTCCCGCATAGGCCGCCGCCGTCTGCGCGAAGACGTGCGGGAGATCCCACTAAAGGCCTGGTTCGACATCCCGGGGTCGAAGGTCGGCTTGCGGGCATTATGCGAGCTTGTCGCACTTCCTTCCATTTACAGGAAATCTATGGTAGAATCTAAGGCATGCATGTTCTTATAATAGAAGACGACACCAAGACGGCGGAATTCGTGGCCGGGGCGTTCAAGCAGTCCGGCTACGTCTGCACAATATGCTCCGACGGCATTGAAGGTGCCGCCGCCGCGCTGACAGACGACTATGACGCAGCCGTCGTGGACATCATGCTCCCCGGCAAGGACGGCCTTTCCATCATACGCTCCCTCCGCGCCGCCGGGAAGAACCTGCCGGTGATAGTCCTTTCGGCGCGCGGCAATGTCGACGCCAGGATACAGGGCCTTGAGGCCGGAGCGGACGACTATCTCGCAAAGCCGTTCTCCGTGGCCGAGCTTCTCGCACGCGTCCAGGCCCTTATGCGCAGATCGGCCCGCCAGACGGAGACTACAGTGCTCAAGGTCGAGGATCTTGAGATGGATCTCATTTCCCACAAGGTGACCCGCGGAGGGGAGAGGATATCGCTGCAGCCGCTCGAGTACCAGCTCCTCGAGTACCTGATGCGGAACCGCGGAAGGGTGGTATCGCGCAACACCATCCTCGAGCGCGTATGGGACTACGCCTTCGATCCGCACGCCAACGTCGTGGAGGCGCGCGTCTACCGCCTCAGGGAGAAGATCGACCGCCATTCTCCAAGAAAGCTCATTTCAACGGTCAGGGGATTTGGGTATGTCCTCGGATGAGAGAGCCCCGGCGCATGCAAGGCCGATGTGGGTGAGGATAGCCCTCGGATCGTTCATTTCGTTCGGTCTTCTTTTCACGCTTCTGGGCGCGCTTGTTATGTTTGCTACGCTGCGGCACCATGTCAACGAATACCACGAGACGCTTTCGAATCTCATGGGGGATCTCATGGGGGAGTACAGGGAATGCTCCGGGGACGCATCTTTCATGGAGAGGTGTTTCGCCGAGGATGCCGAGACCCACGGCAAGGAGAACGTCTTTCTTCTGATAACGTACCCGTCGGGGGAGGTGAAGGCAAGCAGCTCAAGCAACGCCTTCGTGCTTTCCGAAATGATCCGCCTCAGCTCATGCGGCTCCACCACATACCGCATACAGGGCGAAACGGGCGATGGCGGGCCCCGCCCCCTGTCGGTGAGGGTGCGCAAGTCCGGCCTTGAAGACGGATGCGTCCTTTCGGTCGGATGCAACGTGACAAAGGACGAACTTCACGCGATGAGGTTGGGGGTCGTGCTTGGTTCGTCGCTTGTCTTCGTGTGGTTCGTCGGCGCCGGCCTTGGAGCGTTTTTCGCAAGGCGCATAACATCTCCGCTCAGGAAGATCGCCGCCGCCGCAGACGACATATCGCGCGGCGACTACTCCGCGCGCGTCCCGCCGACATCCGAGGGATGGGAGATCGCCGAGCTGGAGCATGCGTTCAACCTTATGGCAGAGAGCAACGAAAAGACGCTTTCCGAGCTGCGCACCCTTACGGACGACATCGCCCACGATCTCAGGACCCCCTTGACGCGCCTGAGGGCCGCAGCCGAGACGGAGATCATGGGCGGAGAGAGAACGCGCTCCCTCGCCGAGGATGTCTGCGAGGAGACGACCGCAATGCTCGACATGATAAACACGATGCTTGACATATCCCAGACGGAAAGCCGAATAAAGCGGACTCCCCGCGAGAGGATTGAGATGTCCGGCTTCGTGAAGAACGTACTTGAGCTCTACTCCGTCCTTGCGGAGGAATCGCAGGTTGACGTTACGGCAACGCTGCCCGGGAAGCCCGTCTATCTGATGGCGCATAAGGGCAGGCTCCAGCAGATGATGGGGAACCTTCTGGACAACGCCTTGAAGTTCACTCCGCGCGGCGGCAGGATCGAGGTGAAGGTTTCAACCGATCCGTTCACGCTCTCCGTGGCAAACACCGGGCCCGGAATAGCCGCCAAGGATCTGCCTCACATATTCCAGCGCTTCTGGCGTGCGGATGAAAGCCGCTCCCTGCCCGGCAACGGTCTCGGGCTTGCCCTCGTAAAGGCGATAGCCGTCTCGTACGGCGGTGATGTGACATGCGAGTCGACCCCGGGCGGGTGGACGGTGTTTACGATATACGGCATCGACCGCTAGATGGACGAAGCCGCCCGCACCGGTCATGTCCCATGCCGGAGCGGACGGCTTCAGCCGCAGATCGGGGCGTCAGTAGTTTTCCGGCTCGATCTGGAAGTACGCCTTCGGATGCGCGCATACGGGGCACATTTCAGGGGCCTTTTCGCCCTCGATTATCGCTCCGCAGTTGCGGCACTGCCAGCGGTTCTTGCCGATGCGTACCCACACTTCGCCGGTTTCGATGTTTGCGGCGAGCTTGCGGTAGCGCTCCTCGTGGTGCTTCTCGATCTCCGCCACCTTGGCGAAGAGGAACGCGAGGCGGTTGAATCCCTCGGCCTTTGCCTCCTCGGAGAAGCGCTTGTACATGTCTGTCCACTCCTCATGCTCGCCCGCCGCAGCGGCCAGGAGGTTCGCCGGCGTGTCGCCTATTCCGCCGAGCTCCTTGAACCACATCTTGGCGTGCTCCTTCTCGTTGAGCGCCGTCTCCTGGAAGATTGCCGCAATCTGCTCGTAGCCGTCCTTCTTCGCGCGCGACGCGAAATAGTCGTACTTGTTGCGAGCCTGCGATTCCCCCGCGAACGCCGCCATAAGGTTCTGTTCTGTCTTGCTGCCTTTGAGTTCCATACCCTACTCCTTTCTTGGTTGATTCAAACATTATACCACATTCAACCCGAAAAAACAATGGCGCGGGGCTCGGCGATTTGGTATAATACGCGCAATCCAAACGAAAGGACACGCGATGAACCGCATCATTCTCAATGAAACGTCGTACCACGGCGCAGGCGCCGTGAAGGAAATCGTCCAGGAGCTCGCAAGGCGCGGCCTCAAGAAGCCCATAGTCTTCTCCGATCCCGACCTCGTGAAGTTCGGCGTCACGGCGAAGGTGACATGCCTTCTCGACGAGGCGAAGGTTCCTTACGAAGTCTACACCGACATAAAGCCGAACCCCACGATCGAAAACGTGAAGAACGGCGTCAAGGCGTTCAAGAAGGCAATGGCCGATTCGATCGTCGCCATCGGCGGCGGCTCGTCCATGGATACGGCCAAGGCCGTCGGCATCATCGTCGCGAACCCCGAGTTTGCGGACGTCCGCTCCCTCGAAGGCGTCGCGCCCACGAAGAAGCCGTCCAAGCCGATACTCGCAGTCCCGACTACGGCCGGCACCGCCGCCGAGGTCACGATCAACTACGTCATCACGGACGTCGAGAAGCACCGCAAGTTCGTCTGCGTCGATCCACACGACATCCCGGTCGTCGCGTTCGTCGATCCCGAGATGATGGCGACGATGCCCAAGGGCCTTACGGCGTTCACGGGCATGGATGCGCTCACCCACGCGATCGAAGGTCTCATCACCAAGGCCGCGTGCGAGCTCACCGACATGTTCCACCTGAAGGCCATCGAAATCATCGCGCGCTCGCTGAGGGATGCTGTCGCCAACAAGCCTGCCGGCCGCGAAGGCATGGCCCTCGGCCAGTACATCGCAGGCATGGGCTTCTCGAACGTCGGCCTCGGCATCGACCACTCGATGGCGCACGGCCTCTCCGCGCTCTACGACATGCCGCACGGCAAGGCGTGCGCAATCCTCCTGCCGGTGGCGATGAAGTACAACGCATCCAAGACCGGCACGAAGTACCGCGAGATCGCGCGCGCGTTCGGCGTAAAGAACGTCGATTCGATGAAGGCCTGCGATTACCGCAAGGCCGCCATCGAGGCCGTCGAGAAGCTTGCGGCCGATGTCGGCATCCCGAAGGACCTGAAGGGCGTCCTCAAGGAGGAGGACGTCCAGTTCCTCGCCGAGAGCGCCTACGCCGACGCATGCCGCCCGGGCAACCCGCGCGAAACGAGCGTCCAGGAGATCGCCAAGCTCTACAGGAGTCTCATGTAGTGGTTGCGATCCTCGCAAACGGAGACTTCCCCGGAAGCGAAAACGTGCTGAGGCGGCTTGCCGCCTCGGCACGTATCATATGCTGCGACGGCGCTGCCGGGGCCGCGCTAGCCGCCGGGCTCAGGATAGACGCCGTCGTGGGCGACGGCGACTCGCTCGGCGACGGCCTCAAGGCCCGCCTCGCGGGAGTATGGCGCAAGGTGGACGAGCAGGAGACGAACGATCTTGCCAAGGCCTTCCGCTTCGCAGTCGGCGAAGGGGCAGACCGCATCGAGATATTCGGCGCTTCCGGCAAACGCGAGGACCATCTCATCGGCAACGTCTTCCATCTACTCGGATTCAACGAAGGGGGTGTACGCACCGACATGGTGACCGACCACGGCGTCTTTACCGTCGTGAGGGCCGGCGAGACGCGCTCTTTTAATGCGCCCAAGGGAACGCCCGTAAGCGTGTTCGCGCCGGTTGCCGGTACGGCCATGAAGAGCAGGGGCCTCGCATGGCCCCTTGATGGCGTAAAGTTCGACACGCTCTGGCGCGGAACCCTGAACCGTACGGATTCGGACGTGTTCGAGATATGGGCCGACGCCCCGGCAATTGTCTTTATCGCGTCAATATGATATAATATATCTTCGCAAAGGAGATAAAATGCACATTCACAAGACTCTTGAAAACGGAAAGCTGTCGCTGAAGATTACAGGGCGGCTTGATACGAATACGTCCCCCGAGCTTGAGGCCGAGATGGGGCTCGATGGCGTAAACGAGGTCTATTTCGACCTTGAGGGGCTCGAGTACATTTCATCCGCAGGGCTTAGGCTTCTCATGGCCGCGCAGAAGGCCATGATCGCCTGCGGAGGTTCGATGGTCGTGGCCCGCCCCAACGCAATAGTCAAGGGCGTCTTCGACATCACCGGCATGAGCGGCATATTCAACATAGTCCAGTAAAGTCGGTGCACTGCGGCACATGAGAAGGCGCATCCTCATATTCGGCGCGGCGTTGGCGTTGTATGCCGTACTTCTGTCGGTCGCGTGGACCATTGGCACGAACCGTGCTGCGAAGGAGACGGACTGGCAGCTCGATTATGCCATCATCGATCTCCACGATACGCTTGCGGGCGCGATTGACACGATGCTCGGACACGTCGCGAGGATGGCCGTGAGGCATATAGGTTCCGCAGCGCCGCTGCCGATCGAGGAGATGGAGGTTGGAGCGCGCGAGCTCGATATCGACGAGATTAACGTCGTAAGTCGCGAAGGGGTCATAATCGCCTCCAACGATCCGAGCAGCCTTGGCGTCGTGATGGCGGGCGACCCTGTGATGGATCCTTTCATGGCGCTTACCAATGGCGTCACCGCCACGGTATCGCAGCCTTTTAGGGCGAATGCCCGCAACCCAGAGGTGAGGGCCAAGTACCTTGCCGCCGCCTTCCCGGGCGGTGACGGCTTCGTGCAGGTCGGGCTAGACGAGAGGCGTCTTTCGAGGATGCTCCCGTCGATCCTCGGATACATATTCGACGAATGGCTTCTTGGGAGGACCGGTTTCTTCCTCTGCGCGGACATGGCCACGGGGCGGCTCGTATCGAATCCGTCACGCCACCGCGACGAGGCCCGCACGCTCGAGGATGCGGGCTTCAGGCTCGAGGATACGGAGGCGCATGAGATAGTCCTTGACGGCACCGGCGCCGGCAGGACTTTCGTCGAGACCCTTTTCGGTGAGAAGTGCTACTGCCGTTCGTGCGTCTTTGCAGGGCACAGGTTCGTCGCCGCATTGCCGGAGCGCGAATACTACAGGACGCGCAACATATACGCTATAGTGTACTCCATCCTGTTTTTCATAGTCCTTCTGTCGTTCGCGTTCTTCATCGACAGGATCTTCCGGTACTCCGACCGGATCAAGGCTTTCTACGAGACGGAGGAGAGGCGCAGATCCAAGGAGCTCGCGATAGCGAAGACGATCCAGACGTCCGCGCTCGCGATCAGCATCCCATCCAATACATCCTACGAGATAGATGCTTCGATGCAGGCCGCCAAGGAGATCGGCGGCGACTTCTACGACTATTTCTACCTTGACGCCACGCACGTTGCGTTTCTCGTCGCGGACGTCTCCGGGAAGGGGATAACGGCCGCCCTCTACATGATGACAGCGAAGACGCTCATAAGGGACATGCTCCTTGCGGAGAAGGATCCGGCCACCGCGTTCACTAGGGTCAACTCCGAACTTGCGCGCAGCAATTCGGCGAACATGTTCCTGACGGCCTGGGCGGGTATCCTCGATCTTGAGACGGGCGCGGTGACTTTCGCCAACGCGGGGCACAATCCGCCTGTCGTCGTGGCGAAAGGCTCCGGCCCCGAGGTCCTCGACGATCTTTCCGGGCCCGTGCTCGCATTCATGGACGGCATATCGTACAGGAAGGGCGAATTGACGCTTAGGCCGGGCGATCTCCTTTTCCTCTACACGGACGGCGTCACGGAGGCGCTCGATTCCCGCAACGAGCTTTTTGGCGAGGAAAGGCTCATCAACGCCATCAAGGTCGTGAAGGATCCTTCGCCGCACATGCTTTCCACCGTGGTGAGGGCCGCCGTAGCCGCGTTCTCCGAGGGAGTGCCGCAGGCCGACGATCTGACGGTCCTCGCGATACGGTACAATTCGCCGCCGAACATGGTCACGCGCTCGTTCCCGCCGTCGCAGGAGGGCGTCAAGGCGGCGTCGGACTACATAGACGAGGCGATGGCTTCCGTGCCGGGTCTGCTGCCGAAGGCGCACATCATCCTCGATGAGATCTGCTCCAACATCGTCAGGTACTCGAAGGCGACCGGGTTCGAGGTGGATATCGATCTTGGCGGCGCGCCAGACGAGGTGAAGCTCATATTCATCGACGACGGCGTCGCCTACGATCCGCTCACCCATCTCGATCCCGACACCACCCTCCCGGCGGCCGAACGCAAGATAGGCGGGCTCGGGATAATGATGGTCAAGAGCATGGCCAAATCTGTCTCCTACCGCCGCGGCCAGGACCGCAACATCCTTCTCGTAACCCTCGCCATGAAGGGTTGAGCGAGTGCTCGCTCCGCAAGTGGCGGCGGCCGCTTCTAGTGCGTGCATTCGAGGCCGCAGTTTTGTTTAGCACGCTGCGCAATGCGTGGCATAATTGCGGATGATGGTGGTGCTCGGTCTATGCGGATTGGCTTAGCTTGCGCGATTGGAATTCGGGGCTTTCCGGCCTTTTGTCGACACGGCGAGCGCTCGGGCCCTTAAGTTTATTGTTTGAGAAAGTTTTTCGGGCCCTCGCTCTGATTCGCCTTCGCCAAGAGAGTTGGTTTCAATTCGTATGTGCCGCACCGGCTCGGCGAAACGTCGCCGTGTCGAAAAGGCCTGCAAGCCTTGTGGGATTTATATTCGACGGCAACTAATCTCAAGCCAGGCTTAACCGCCAATAATCCGCTGGAATGCCGCGAGTGCTTGCGTGCTTTCCCAAACTGCTGCCTTTATGCGACATTGGAGGGGAAGCGGCAGGACCCTTGCTCCGCTCGGGTGGGGTAATGGAGGCATAGACGGGGAAGCAAGGAGATGCCGCGTGACATTCGATGCCCATTTACAAACGGCATCAATCACCAATCGCTCATCCATCCGATTTACAATCCCTTCCCCATTCACGATCCATCCGATTTATAGCTTCCATCGCTTGTATCCCTTTTGCCCATCCAAAGTCCATCCAGTGGATTTATAGCTTATATCGCTTAGATCCCTTACATCTCTTCCCCAAAACAATCCCCAAGCCCCCAAAATTTAAGGTGCCAGACTCCTTTCCGAATGGTGCCAGACTCCCTTTTTTCAGCCCGTGTCACGCTCATGTCACGTTCATGTCACGCTCATGTCACGGTCGTGTCACGCTTTTGTCACGCTTTTGTCACGTTCATGTCACGCTCATGTCACACTTCTCTTCCCGATTTTTGGTATAATTACCTCCGCACGCGGGGATAGGACTTCGGGCGGCTGTAGCCCGGTCCCCAAGTGCAGGAAGGGGAGCGTATGTCGAGACCTAAAAGACCGAATCTGACCATGTGCGACTATCATGTCACCACCCGCATAGCCCACAAGGGGTTCATGCTCAAGGATCCAGTCTTCAAGGATTACGTCGTGAAGGTGGCGCGAGATGCGGCGGCCTTCAGCGGAGTGAGGCTGTATTCATGGTGCGTTATGGACAACCACCTCCACATACTCGTCCATGTGGGCGACTATCCTAAAGAGTGGATTGTCGATGAAGGGCTCGCAGTCAAGAAGCCAAAGAGAACTGGATATTCAGCCTCAGATATCCATGCAAAGGTGGCGGATGGCAGTGCTGAGGCAGATATCCATGCAAGGGCTAGAATTGCAGATGCGGATCTCCATGCAATGACTCCGGATCGAAGCGCAGAAGTAAATGGTGATTGTGCAGCCAAACCGCGCTTCGAGAAGGTTGACGGCGAGACGTTCCTCGTCTGCCGGATTGACGGCGCGAATCTTAGGATCCCCGAGCGGGACATGGTCAAGAGGCTCAAGCGCCTATATGGCTCAGCGGGAGCGGCAAAGGTGGAGGCGAGATGGGACTCATTGAGGAGGCTCGACAGGGAGGATGCTGTCCTAAGGGAGCAGATGGCGTACCTTAAACGGATGAACAGCATCACGCAGTACGTCAAGACGGTGAAGGAGTGCATTTCAAAGGAGTACAACCGGCGCTTCGACCACGAGGGGACGCTCTGGGAGGGGCGTTTCAGGAGCGGGATAGTGGAAAGCAGGTTCGAGGTCCTGGCGCATGTGGCGGGGTATGTGGACTTCAACCCCGTCAGGGCGAAGATGACGAGAAGCCCCATGGGCTACCGCTGGAGCAGCTTCGCTGCGGCCTGCTCGGGCGACCGCGAGGCCCGCGAGGGGTACGAGTTCTTCCTTGGCCTTCCCTGGCGAGAGGCTCGCGCCGTGATGGAGCGGATCTTCAATGCCCGCGCCGCCTCGATCGACGCCTCAAAAACGGTGCCAGACTCCCCAGGAAAGGTGCCAGGCTCCGCGGGAGGGGTGCGGAGGAGGGCGGCAGAGGCGATAAAGGGGCGGCTGGAGTGGATGTCGAGGGCGGCGGTGATCGGGTGCAGGGAGTTTGCGAAGCGTGTGGCGCTGCGTGCGCCAGGGTGCCTTCCGGCGCGGATCCTCGACATGTTTTCGGCTTTCGAGTGGGATATTCCGGTAGGGGTGGCGTGATGGTGTGGATTCTAAGTGGCATGGGGATTGTTTGGGGAAGGGATGTAAGGGATCTACGGGATAAAAGCGATAAATCCAATTGGATGGACTTTGGATGGGCAAGAGCGATAGTAGCGATAAATCCAATTGGATGGACTTTGGATGGGCAAGAGCGATAGTAGCGATAAATCCACTGCTGTGACTTTGGATGGGCAAGAGCGATAATAGTGATAAATCGGGTGGATGGATTTTGATTGGGCGAAGGGATTAAAGCGATATAATAGGATGGATGGGCAGTGAATGGGCAATGGGATAATAGCGATAAATTAGGTGAATTGAGTGTGAATGGGAGGTGGCATTATGCGCTTCGTCGTCTATGGCTCCATCCCCCACCCGAGCGGAGCAAGGGTGATGCCGCTTCCTTCCCAAGCCGCATGAAGGCAGCAGTTTGGTGCGAAGCGCAAGCGGAGGCAATGTCCTCGTCCCACCTTCGCCAAGGCTACGGTGGGCATGCCGGGAAACACCGAGGATTGTTTTCGCGCGACCCAATCGCATTGTCCACCGTAGCCTTGGCGTAGGCGGATCC
>JAZTWW010000034.1:0-53418 GCA_045636065.1 Kiritimatiellia bacterium
TCCCAGATCCGCAACCTTGAAGACACCATCAATTCAATCCATAGACTATCACTCAAAGGAGAGACCGCCTATGCTTACGATTCACGTCTGGCCAAAACGGCTTAAGAATTTTTTGCTGACCCATCCCCTTTACAAATCACCCGTAGGCGCCGGGGATCTCTCCCTTTCGGTATTATGTATTGGTGGTCTTTGAAAGATTCAGACCCCCGTCTCACTCAAGACAAGCGGAGATGCCGATCCCTCAAAAAACCTTGTATTATAACATGTTTTGAGTGTGACGGGGCGTTGGTTTCGCGCTGACCGCTGAACCATGTCATTTTCTCCCCGAAAAAGTATGCAAAGGCGAGTTGGTTTTAAGCGTTCATGATTCATAGCGGCTTCTCCTCAACGCCCGGCCGCATCCGCCGCCTTGCGGTACTCCTCGGCCATCCACGCCGTGTTCCCGTTCGCACGGGGCGAGCCCTGCAGAATTAGGATGTTCATCGGTTTTCTCCTTTCGATGCTATCGCATTCCTTGTGACATTGACATCAGAACGGCCAAAGAGACTTGCGCTTCTTCTTGTACGGAGGCTCTTCGCGCTGACGCTGGCACTTCCGCGAACATTCTGCCGTATGTTCATCCTCAAGGTTTGTGTCGTTTGGTCTTGTATTGAACACGAACTGCGCCATGCTCATGCCGCCTGGCCCAACAAAATTCCAATCGCCGTATATCTTACCGTAAAGCGCGGAAACAAGCCGACCCTCTGCATCCACCTTTGTCCTTGTTCGGAAAACAAGGTACTTGTCGGATTTGAGCTGCGTTGTGTATTCCGGCGTCTTAACAGGCGACTGATCAAAGCTATACACAAAATCCTGCCGATAAACCGCATTCGTGTCGGCATGATAGACGCTCTCGAATTCAGACATCCTTGCTCTGTCCATCTCGTATGCGCCAGCATAGGGATTGTTTGTAAACGAAACCTCCATTGTCATGTGGTAATCATCTGTCGTTGGGTTCTTAAGCGTGAAACGAAGAAGCATGTCTTTCGCCGCACCCTTTCCGTAAGGTACTACGAAATCGTACTTCTCGCAATCAAAGCCAATCCACTCGTCATAAACTGGCACCTTGAAGGACGTTCTTTCATCATGGAAACTCATGGGCTGTGGATTGATTATTTTCTTGAGCACAACTGTGTGTTGCGAACCATAAGGAATCCATTTGCCATCTTTAAATGTATGCCTATATGCATAGTTCGGCAGGACGAATTCAGACGCATAGTAGCCTTCCTTTGTTATCTGGCAGGTGATCCTGTTTGTGCATTTCCCTTGGACGATATATTCGCCATTAGTATCAGTACTTCCGCGAATGGGGATGAAATCTTTGTATCCGTCACCTGTCTGTAATCCACCCCATATCCGCGCATCTGCGACAGGCATCCCGTCTTGATCTACAACTTGGAGGCATTCTTTCGCTTGCGCACCATATCTACGCGCCTTTGCTAAAGTCAGCTCTTCGGCGCTTGGTCCTGCCGCATTCAGAATCAGCGGAATTGCGAAACACAACGATCTAACAATTAGTTTCATTTGAGGCTTCCTTTCGTTTTTAGTTCGTCGTAGAGCGGATAAACATAGAAGTATGCCATGTCCTTCATGTCTGAGTGAAACCAGTTCTCAAGATAGACATCGTCGTTTCGTCCCCAGCCGCTTCGATAAGGGCTACCGTTCAAATCATGATTCTCAACCTGCGCTGGAGCAGTAGAATTGCCTCCAACCGGAGAAGACACAGCTGGCACATACTCTGCAAGCGCAAACCAGATGTTGTCCTGCGTTGCATTTCTGTTGTCCATCTGCGTCCCAGGATAGTAGAACACAGGATTGTTTGTAATCGAGCCGTTAGCCACCATGACACTTGTGGTTGCAGCGGAGTAATACACGGGATAGTCTTCTCCGCCACTTGACTCCATCCACCAATAGAATCCCCATCCGCCTCTCAGATTGCCAGCGATTGGCTCGACGCCTTTGTGCGTTTCTTGCTTCTGCCAGCAGTTGGCCTCTGCCGTTATCTCCCAATGCACGGTGGGCCCCGGCGGCCACCACGACCAGCCAAACGTTGGCCAATGGAACACTCCTGTCAAGACATCTGGAACTGTATCGTTCTCCATAAACACCGGGTCTCCAGTCGAATAGTAGTTGTACACGCTGCCAACATTGGTGAGCGCCGTCTTGAAATAATCCGGCCATCCCATCTTGCCGCGAGCATCAGTTACGTCATTCGTAAACCACGTGTGCCAATTCGCCGCCCAAGACTTCGAGTCGTAAGGATGCCAGTCCGATGGCACATACTTGTTTCGCGTGGCATCGCTGTTGTTCTGGTATATCGAGTTGATTGCCTCCGACGCGACTGCAGCATCGAACATGAAGTACTGGTTTGCCGAAAGCCCCTGCCGGAAAGCCTCGCAAGCCATCATGTTTCCGAGCGACTGCGCCATGATGACTCTCTTAGCGGAATCACCCTGCTCCCGCTCAACGAGCCGCTTGAACGCATTTGCCGACTTGAGCGCCTGGTAAACGTCTCTCTGATAGTGAAGCCCATTTGCCCAGTTCCCCGTCCAATGGTAGTTCCCCGGCCATGCCACCATATGGAAACGCGCATCCGAACCGGAGTGCCAAAGGCGCTTGAACACTTCGGAGCCCCATGCCCGCGCATCCTTTTCGCTGACATTGAATCCGTGCGTGAAGAACACGTCGCGATCCTTGGGGTTGTCCATGAGGTTTCCGGGCGTGTATTGATTCGGCAAGTTAAAGTAATCTACATCCTCCGCGCCGTGCAGCGAATAGAACCAGTACATCTCCTCGACAGAGGAAAGAGGCAAGGACAACTCGCCTGTCACAACTTTTTTGTCTTCACCGTAGTAAATGTCAAGCTTCAGCGGGGCGTCCACGGGCAAGCAGCCCTCAATGAACGCCACGCCCTTGTCGGTCGAAGCTGTCCGCATTTGTGCGGCAAGGGTGTCCGGCACATCAATGCCGTCGGATTCCACCTCCTCCGTTTCAGCCTCGTAAGACGACTCGTCCAAATTCCGTCCGCAATTGTTCACCGTTCCCCGCTGGAAGAGCCTTAACGATGACTTAGACAATCCAGTCCACACCACATTCACGGCTTCAGAATCGTGACGAAGTTTGAAACTTAGGTTGTTTCTGATTTTTTCCGGGAGCATCTGAATCGTCGAGACATCCATGAACACCGGGGTGAAATCGATGAGGTCGCGGTAGCCGTTCACCTTGAAGTCGTTCCAGTCAGGATCGCGCCCGTCTAACTCGAACCAGCCAGTCATGGCCCCCGGTATGTCAACGATGGGCGATTCCGCGTACTTGCCTTCTGTGGAATTGTCGTCCGCGTCGTCGTTGATCCAGAAATGCAAAACTTCTTTCTGTTCTGCTTTGGTTTTGTCCTCATTGCCTATCGTACCATCGCGGTCATAGTCTGGTATGAGCTTCGGATCGTCAAGGATGTACAGTGTAGCCGTCAAGCCACCGGCGACATTGCCGCCGCCCGAACTTCCGTCACTCTGGGTTGTACATTCATGAACATGCGATGTAAGCAATCCATCTTCATTGTCCGCAATCCAGCCATTGCCCACCACGACTTCGTATCCCTCGCGACGGGTATTGGTGTAGCTTGAGAAGGTTGAGCCGGACGGCAGACCGTCCAACTGCGCCAGCCAGCAATACCAGGGCGATCTGTCGTCGTTGTGGCCATCGCAGTTGAGCCAGCGCATGGAAAGCCTGTACGAGTTGCCTTTCCGCATCTTGAGAGTAGTCGTGTTCGCGGCATTGGGCCTGCCCATGCTTATCTTCCGTGTGCGCGTGTCATCCGGGCCGAGCCCCTCTATCGTCATCTCCCAGGCCGCATAGTCGCCGTTTATGTTGAACTCGATCTCCCTGAACTTGTCAACGGGCGGCGCCTGACCGCCGTCGGAGGCGTCGTTCGGATCGGAGCCATTTGCGACCTCGACGCCGTCCGAGACCCTGTCCCCGTCGCTGTCGGGGAGATTCGGATTAGTCCCGTTCAGATACTCGTCTATGTTCGACAGGCCGTCGTTGTCGGGATCGCCGTCAGCCCCATCGTCGCCTGTGGAGTCCTGCGGATCAAGGCCGTGTGCGTTCTCCCATCCATCAGACATCCCGTCTCTATCCATGTCAGGATCAAGCGGGTCGTAGTTCGTATCCGTTTCCTGCTTGTCGGTCATGCCGTCGCCATCCGTATCAGCCACAAGCGGATTTGTATGATGGGTCAGAAACTCTGCCGAATCCGAAAGTCCATCTCCATCGCTGTCTGCATTTCTTGGATTGCTTCCGGCTGTCTGCTCCTGCAAGTTGGTGAGGCCGTCGCCATCGATGTCAACGCCAGACTCGTCGTTGCCCGGCGTAGAGAGCGGATTGAAGCTATTGGCGACCTCCCAACCGTCCAGCAGACCGTCACCGTCGGAGTCTGGGTTGTTCAGCGCGGTTCCGAGGGTGGCCTCCTGCGCATCCGCCAATCCATCCGCATCGGTATCCGTTGCCTTTGGATTGCTCTCGTAGGTGTTCACCTCCACGCCGTCCGATATTCCATCACCGTCCGTGTCGGCGACAAGCGGATCGGAGCCGTAGCCAACCATGAACGCCATGCTCATGCCGTCATAGATTTTTCCATGTTCGTAGCGGCAGTAGGACACACGGTCATCAGCCCCGAAAGACTGGCAGCCTATTATCGCATTCCAACCGTCCATGTACGTACCGACCACATCGGCGTAATTGACGCTTATCCTATCCACCCGCCCCGTTGGAATGGTGACCTGAAACGAGACGGCGTTCGTTGTGTACGAAGGACGATCTTGATACATATTATCGTATTCGACTACGATGTAGCCCGTGCCATCATATTCCGCCGTGCCAATCTTGACGGCAGAAGCTTGATCCTCATCGTACAAGTCCAAGTACCCACCATAAGCGACAATGACAAATGCATTCGTGTCGACTGATTGAGCCTGAAGATTATACGGGCTGTGCGAAGAATTGGGATGGCTGTAACCCGCACGGTTGAGACACACGACTCCACGTGTGTTTATGGTAATGTTGGTGACAGTTTCGCTCTGCACCAGAATCGGGGAAGGCAAATCCCAGCTAACGACACGTCCAGAGGCGTTTGTTATGGCCTCGGTCATGTTCGTCAGGACGGAAACCTCAAGCCAAGGGAGAGGATTGGCGAATGATACGCACACCGCCTCCTTGCCGTCAGGTAGACCGTCGTTGTCCGTGTCGGCAAGATGCGGGTTTGTGCCGAGTTCGTATTCAGCGTAATTGTCCACTCCGTCCCCGTCGGGATCGCCGGAAGCGCCATCATCCCCCATAGCTGAAAGCGGATCAAGGCTGTTCTGCACCTCCCAATTGTCCGGCAGCTCGTCTCCGTCCGTGTCGGCCTTCGCCGGCGATGTTCCAATGGACACCTCCTGACCATCGGACAACCCGTCTTGATCGGTGTCGGACACGAAAGGATTGGAGTTCGCGCCAAAGAGGAATTCAAGACACAGGTCTTCCCAGACCTTGCCTGCCGTATTGCGACAATAGGAATGAAGCCAACGCCCATCGAACGTCTGCATCCCGATGTCAATGGATAGACCTTCGATGCATTGCCTTGGCACATCGCGATAACGAACATATGCCCTGTCTGGTGAATTCGTCGGGACTGCGATCTGGAATGATATCGCGTTTGTTCTTGAAGTATAGGTGTCACCAAAGATGTTCTCATATTCCATGAGAACATATCCTTCACCTTCATGCGTAGCAGTCCCGACCTTGATGGATGTTTCTTTGCCGACTATATCGTTCCGAATGTACAGATAATCGAGATACGGAGCAACGACAAATGCATTCCCATCAATGGCACTCTGGAAATAACTTCCGCTTGATACCCAGTTCGGGCCACCATAGCCTGCACGATTGAGATACATGATGCCATTTGCGGCAATGGTCATATTCGTGACGATTTCACCTTGAATGCCCAACGTCACGGGAAAAGACCAGTTTACGCAGCGCCGTGAATTGGTGGAAATGTCCGTCGTCAGGTCTTTGCACTCGTCGAACGTCATCCAAGGTACGGCATTGGTGACAAATATGCATCCCGTTTCATCGCAGTCCGGCAATCCGTCCGAATCAGTGTCAGGCGAGGATGGATTGGTTCCGTATGCGAGTTCCCTTGCGTTCGTTAGGTGGTCACCGTCCGGATCGCCGTCAGTGCCATTGCCGCCGGACGGAGACAGGGGGTCAAGACCATGCTGATATTCCCAATAATCCGACAGGCCGTCATTGTCCGTATCCGCAGCCGCAGGTACTGTTCCAATCACGACCTCTTCGCCGTCCTCCAGCCCGTCTCCGTCTGTATCAGTCATCAAGGGGTTGGCGCCTGTGCCGAAATGATAGGCAATGACCACGCCGTTCGAGACGGAACCGGACTCGTTGTAGGCGACAGGGAAGTTGCAGCCCATGTTCGGAGATTGCGCTCCGATTGTTGCACCAGCGCCGTTGAATCCCGAAGCGAGGCTGTCGTACGCAACATACACAGTATTGGTTTCGTTCTCCGGGATGACGACTCTGAACGTCCCCATGTTGGAGGCGTCGCCCCTTATGCTGATGTTTTGGTACTTGATTACACAATACCTTTGCCCATTTGCATAGGCATCCGATACAGACAACTGCGCATTACGTCCTGAATAAGCGTAAAGATCGTCCCAATATGCCGCGACAAATCCGTGGTACTGGCTGCGCGTATTGTATGAAAGATTCTGATTGCCGTAATCCGAAGATGTCGGCACCTCTCCGACGTCTGTAACGAGCCACACAAAGCCATTCACACTCACCTTCGCCTTCGTCGCCCTGTATCCCGCGAACCGCACCTCGAACGGAAGATTGACAAGGAACATGTCGTCATCATAGCCCGAAGACGAAGAAATGAGGTTGGTTACGTTTGAATATGAAAACGCAGGCAGAGTAGAAAAATACTCCCACCAGCCAAGTTCTTCTCTGTCTCCAATGCCGTCACCATCGGTATCCTGTTCGGCTGGATTGGTTCCGGATTCGTACTCGGCACGATTGGCAAGTCCGTCGTTGTCGGCGTCAAGTGACGAATCATCAACGAGAGGATTGAGGCCGTAGTACGCCTCCCATCCATCCGGCATTCCATCCGCATCCGTATCGGTGGAACGCGGATCGGTACCAACAGACACTTCCACGCCGTCGGGAATGCCATCGCCGTCTGTATCTGCCACAAGCGGGTTGGTGCGATACGCCAAGACCTCCTCCGAGTCAGAAAGCCCGTCCCCGTCAGTATCAGTCTTGGACGGGTCGGTACATGTGCCGATTGAATACTTTATAGTCAACCCGTCCTGCGGGAAATCGGCGGCAATCGGCCACGAGAGGTTATAGTACCTTTCTCCAGACTTGCCCGAGGGCAGCCAGCCACATTGGATGCCAGCCGCGAAACTCACTTCGCGGAACGTGTTTGAAGCACAAAGGTAGCTAACATAGACAGTATTTGTCTCGTCGTGTGGCAATATCAGCTGACAGGTGATGAGTTCGTTCGTATCGTCATGGTCATACAGCCCCAAATTTCGGTATTCGACGACGTCAAACGATCTGCCATCCGAAATGATGCTCCCGTAAAGGATCTTGCTGCCCCAATCAGACGTGCGGGCATAAAGGTTTGCACCGCACAACGCCACCGTAAGGTGCGACGCCGACCATTGCGAATTGCTTAGATTGCCGTAGTAGTGTGCATACCAGTCGTTTACATTCGTCGGGCAAAGAAGATGCACTGTCCCGTCCACACATACGCGGGCATTGGTGTAGCACACTTCGTTGACGACGATCTCCGACACAAGGGGAATCTTCCAGGAATAGCTGTTTAACGTCGAATAGTCGGAAAGCAGATCCGTACCGTCAGACACATCAAACCACATGAAGTCATTTTCAACGAGGGTAGTCATCGCGCCGAGTTCCTGCGCATCGGTAAGCTCATCCAAATCTGAGTTATCCCTACGAGGGTTAGATCCTGACGCGACCTCATCGCCATCGCCAACGCCGTCTCCATCTGTGTCGTAGGCAAGCGGGTTTGTGTTCACTTGGTACGAAAGTTCCTGACCATCTGATAAACCGTCACCGTCTGTGTCGAACTTGTCAGGATCGGTAAATGTCCATAATCTCTCGATGTCATCGGCGACACCATCTCCGTCTGAGTCAAAATCCGCTCCGAACCGATAAAAACCTACGCCTCCAAACGAATCGAGAAACCAATGCCTCATGGACGGCATGACATCGCTTTGCGCAACCACGAATGAATGGACATTCGTATTGGCTGGCATTTGAATCATGCAAAGCGGCGTCCAGCGCCGCTCCAAAAGATTCGTGGATGAAAACAAGTAAAGGTTGCGCGAGGCCGTGTGGTCAAAGAGATTCGTCGCACAGCGAGTCTCGAAGTAGGCCGTTTGGTTGGTCTGGTTAATCGAGAACGCTGTTATCCTGAGCGCGTTTGTGGAAATCTCTTCTGGCAGGGAACGAGGCTGGACGGTCTCGACTACGCGCGACGGAGTCGGCGAGACATCGTCATTTGCGCTAGGAGAGGAAGCGCCGCGCTCTTTGGCACCGCCCCACCAAGTAAAGAATCCCAACATCAGCATCACAGCGGATTTGCCGAAAGGCGTCAGCGCCGCGAACCACTTCAGCTCTCTCTCAAACGGCTTCTTTTCCCTTATGAGCAAGGCAAGCCACAGGAGAAAGAACCCTGCCGCCGTGCCGACAAGCCACGGCGTTGCCGCATTGATCCCTTTCTGGATACCATGAAGTATTGTTTCGATCATATTCTCTCCTCTAGAAACACCTGTTTGCTATGTCCGTCGCCGTGTTCTGTGCGCCACGGCGGTCGGACGGGGTTCTCTAGATCGGAATGCGGACGTTGGCGTAGTCGAGCTTCCAATGCTTGTTGCCCACGGTGGGGAACGGGGAATGGGGAACGGGGAACGGCATATGGATAGTGGAGACGAAGTTGTTCATGCACGAAGTCTCTTCATCAACGAATATAGCATCTTGCTTATCCGGTCGATTGTGTCTGTCATGGTCGGCGAAAGCTGAATGTAACCAAATCTCGCAGCCAACTCCAATTGTGTCCGTACCTCAAAGACAGAGCCTCGTGCGATAGACAGAAATCGGGTGTATTCCGCCTTGGAGTCTCGCCCGTTACCCTCCGCAATGTTTGACGGAATCGACACAACCGCCCGCCGCAGCTGATCGCAAAGCGCATAACGCTCTTCCGATGGAAACTGGCGCAGAAGCGCATAGACATCCTCGCAGAGCGCCATCGATAGTTTCCAGACTTCCAAATCATGGTAATCTCTTGTCATTGCGACCTCCGATTTCTTTCTTCACACCGATTTCAGCAAGCCGTTCCCCGTTGCCCGTTCCCCGTATCTGGCGCGCAGAGCCGCCACGTTCGCTTCGAGCGACTGGATGCGCCCGTTGTCCACCCCGTCCCTGGGAGCCCCAGAAACGCCCGCTGCCCCCGCTCTCGCCGTTCCCTGCTCCCCGTTCCCCGTTCCCCCAATACCGAAATAGGCAAGTGCATCATCACCCGCCGCCTTCTTCGGCGGCAGCGGCTTGACTTCCACCACGGGGTCGCTCTTCTTGAACATCCCCTTGGACAGCTGCGAGAAATCTGTAAGCGTTCTGCCCATTACGACTTCGCTTTTCTCCTAAGCGCATCCTTCAGCGTCTCGTACCGCGCTTTCTTCTCCGCCTTGGCGAAATGCGTCTCCCGGCTCTGCGGGAAGTCCATCGAGTACGCAAGGGGATGGTCGAACTGCTCGCTAGTGAGATCGAACACGGCATCGCCAACCACATTGAAGCAATGGTAGTTGCCGTCGCCGAGCGGTACGCCATATACCTCGCCACCGAAGATGTCCTGCACCAGAAAAGCCGTGATGGAGCATTGTCCGCAGGTTGGGTTGTCCTCACTCCATTTTTCCTGCATACGAGGTGCGCACGTCTCCCGCCGCCAGCAGCCGAGCATCAGCTGGTACAGATTGCCAAGCGACCCGACGAACGCATACTCGCGGTTCGTCGGCCTCAAGTTAGAATGTTCGCTTCCGTAGAACATCGTCACGGTCCTCCTTCAACTTGCGCCACCTTATCTTGCCTTCCCTCGTTTCGCTCTTCTCGATTTTACATCTCAAACTTCTCGATCTTCATTTCGCCGCAGTCGTTAATGATGGCGACGTTCTTGACGAACGGCTCGGAGGCGGAGTGCGCCGCGAGCGCGGCATCGTCGCGCCATGTCTCGCAGATGAGAAGAACGCCGGGACGTGTCGCGGAGGCAAACACGTCGTATGCGATGCATCCGTCCTGCTTGAGCGAGGCGGCGGTCAGTTCCTTGGCGGCGGCAAGAGCGTCGTCGAGACGGCCATCCTTGGCCAGAAAGAAGCAGTTTAGTCTAATCATGATGGTTTTCCTTTCTTCTTGGTGTTATTACTTGATCGCTCCAATGCCTTTCAGAATTCCCGCGACGCCAGTCGCGGCGACATCCATGAATATCTTTCCATCGTCGTCGAACGAGTAGAAGTTCATGACGGTAGTGGAGAACCTGCGTCCGTTCGGCTGAAGCCCCGCAAACGGCTCGTCGCCGTTGAACGTGCCGGAGCATTCCCACTGCACTGCGACTGTCTTTTCATCAGCCACCATGTCAACGAGCTTCCACTGCACGTCGGGGAAACTCTTTCTCATAAGCGTCACAACGCTCAGATATCCCTCTGCCCCGTAGAGCGGGGTCGGCGATACAGGCGTGTCGAACGCCGCCTTTTCGGAAATCAGCTTGCGCCCCAGCTCTAGATCGTTCGTGTTGATGCACTTCTCGAAGAGCCGCATCGCTTCGCGGTTGCGCTCGACTTTCGCAGTCGACGCGTCGACCGAAGTGTCCCTCCCGTCTGCCAGATATCCTATCGGGTGGTTGAGATGAAGGATTGTCGTATCAGGCAACTTTAGCGCCTTCCTGAGCGCGTCGTTGTCCATCGAACGTCTGCACACCGTGGCGAGTCCGTTCGCCGCGCAGTAGAGGTAGATGTTCCCGGAGACTATGCCCGCGTCGTAGTTGGAAAGCGTGCTTCGCGCACCAGTGTAGATTGGATCGCGCACGTCAGCCGCGATGAGAATCGCGGCGGGGGCTGTCGCCGCGAACGACTGGTGCCCGGCGATGGCCGGACGCAGATCCTCGTCGCACACCTTGATGAGCGCATTTCCCGTCGCGTCGTAGCGATAAGCGCCTGACTTCATGATCGCATAGACCATTATCTCCTGCTTGTTGAGGCCCGTAGCATTCGTGCGCTTGTCGGGTCGATTGAATCCGTTTGCCGCCCACAGGACGCCTGAAAGCAACTCGGGCGAGAGATCCTTATCCGCGAACGCCCGCTCGGAATGTCGAGCCTTCAGCGCCTGCGTGACGGTCACTCCCGAATCCCCGTCGGGAGCCGGAAGCTTTATCGTCTCGGAACCTACAGAGCTCAAAGCGGCTAATGCCGTGACTATCGATAGTACTACAGTCTTCATGCCTATTTTCCTTTCTTGTCCGTTATTACAACTCCTCCACCATCTTCACCAGTTCTGCGCGGATGCGCTCCTCTTCGGCTTTCTCGCCGTGCACGACGTGTTCTCAGGCGGCATCATCGCCACCGAGACCACCCAGCCGTCCTTCTCGCAGGCGGCTTCCATCCGCCCGGCCCCTTGCGGCCCTTCGGGTTCGCTTCGCCCAGGCAACCTGATGCCTTCGGCACAGGCGGATCTCTCGATCTCGCGCTCAATCCTCGCCATCATGTCTATGTTGTCCATTTGCTTTTCCTTCCTACTTTGTTCCATTGTCGGCAATCTCCAACTGCTTGCGCAGTTCGTCTATGGGCGGGAGTGCGCGTTTGAGGTTCTCAGGCATCTCGTCCGCCGTCCTGTAGGTCGCCACACCCAGCGGCTTGTTGTAGCCTCGCGAATGTAGAATAGCCGCTCATCCACAGTTTCAGCACCGGACAATATCTCCAAATTATGCGAAAAACTCAACGACAGGAATTGAGCGACTGTAACAGCGTTCCCGTATGTCTCGCGTAATTTGCCCGTCAGCGGTGAGCAAATTACGGGATCCTCCAATTTGGCAGATGGCGTCTGCCAAATTAACTGGCCATCGGCATCATCCAATTTGGCAGATGGGGTCTGCCAAATTGACCCATTGCCCCAACTATCGTAGAATTTGCGCATATTCCGAATGTTTCTGGAACTAAATCCGCGCAGCCCCGGCATTTCCTTTTGGAGCTGGGCGCTGATTGTGTCAATGACTCCCGTCCCCCATTTCTCGGTCTGCGTCTTGTACGACACATACCTGCCGATGCCGAAATATAGGGATAGCATTTCAGCATTCGCATTCGCCGACACGTGAGCCTGCGCCCGAATGATGGCGGACTTGATTTCCTTTACTGCCGAAATGACTTCTGCTGATATTTTACTCATGGTTTTATGCTCCATTCTCTTTGTGCACCCCGTTATGCTGCCTTCGGCAACAGCTTCTCGAGTTCCGCTATAACATCCAGCAATATCGGCATCTTGTCGCCGAAAAGCTGGACAGGGTGCAGGAACTTGAACGGATAGGAGTTCACGAGGTCGTTGCGGGTGATCTCGCCGTTCTCGCGGACGTAGTTTATGACCATCTTCACGAACTCCTGCTGGTTGGAGTTGAATACCGTCCCGGTAAGATACTGACCGAACTTCTCGTTCACCGCCGCTTGGTCAAGTCCAACAAGGCTGCGGACAAACCCCGCAAGACTCCCTGCATAGTCCTCGCCTTCGTAGTCGGTCTTGCTGCCGAGCTTGTGCCACAGGATGTCTTCAAGTTCTCCCATGTCCGCATCGGTCAGCGGTTCGAGTTTGTGTATTTTCTCGATGACAGGAAGGCTCCAATTCTCCCGCAGGAAGTCTATTACCTTCTGCCTGTAGGTCCTGAACTCGACACCAATATCAACAGGATCGCCAGGCGTGATTATATCGCCAATATCAACAAATACAATATTTTCGCCCACACCAGTTGCATACTTCATTATATCGCGCAGCTTTCGACGCCACTTCTCAATCGCCTCTAACGTCGGCTCCCTCCAGAACAATTCATTGGCAAGCGACTCGATGTCCTCGCTCCTCGCCTCAACCTCCGGGATGGAATACTTAGTCATGAGGATTTTCGCCATAGCGACGACCGCCTCCACGTCCTTCATGACTTTCTTAGTAAGTCCTCCGCTCATCAGAATCGCCAGCTGGATTCGGAGCATTCGAAGATCGTACATCTTGGTGCGAATGTCGTCGCTCTCCCCGCAATCAATAAGCGGAGCGATGTAGCGGGTGATCTCGGCCATCTGCACCTCAGACACACACTGCCACGATTCAGCTGTGCGATAGCGGTCTATGTGCGGCATCATCTCCCGCACCTGTATGCGGCAGGAATGAGTGTCGTCCTTCAGTCGCAGAACCTGCGCCAGCAACTCTTTCTGCAACTCCGTGTGGTAGGTCTTGTTGAACAGATATTTTCTGTTCTCCGCTTTCTGAAGTTCAACAAGAATACCAACACGAGCAGCAAACGCCTGTTGCGAGACAGAAAGCGACTTCTCTACTTCGACCTCATGCTTATGCTGTCCGAAGAACTTAAAGTTGTCGCAGTAATCAAAGATACGAAACTCCGTCTTGTCCTTGCCTGGCGCAAAAATGTTCTTACTAGGCCTTGTGCCGCGCCCGATCATTTGTATAAACTTAATACGCGACCTGACCGGTTTGAAGAACACAAGGTTCAAGACCTCCGGCACATCAATCCCCGTGTCGAGCATATCAACAGACACGGCAATTCTAAAGTTTGGATCGTGCTTGAACTTCTTGACGAGCGTGTCGGCATAATTCACGTAATTATCGACAAGCTGGCACCAGTCATCATTATGTGGATAGCGCTCCTTTATTCGTTTTACAATGAGGTCGGCATGGCAATGGTTGTAGGCAAAGATAATCGTCTTTCCGATAGTTTCTCCACCATCGACTTTGAGACCGCGCTCCAACACCTCATCGATGACTTTGTCCACAGTATCTTGGTTGTACACCGTGTTGAAGATACGGCTCGCTTCAATCTGATCCGGTGGCTCATCATTGAACACCTCGTCAAGCTGTTTGCGCTCTTCGTCGGAACATTCACGATAGGTAATGCCGCGACTTAAGACTTGGCTCGTCCGCGAAACAACCCTGTAAGGCTTCAAAACATCATCCTTGAATCCCTGCTCCATCGAATAGTCGAAATCAGGGATGTCACTCTCGCATTGAAAGAGCGAATATGTATTCTTATCCACCTCACCACGCGGCGTTGCCGTAAGCCCAACAAGTAGCGCGTCAAAATACTTGAAGATTGCGCCATACTTGTTGAAGATTGAGCGGTGCGCCTCGTCAACAACCACAAGGTCGAACCTCCCGGCAGTAAACTCCTTGTCCGCGCCGTCAATCTTATTGATCATCGTCTGATATGTTGAGAACGATATCCGGGCGTTCGGACTGCCCTTGAGCGCAGCATCCGATATAACGGAACGCGGATAGTCCGGCAAATGATCCTTAAAAGCGTCATGCGCCTGCTTGACGAGCGACGTACGATCGGCGAGGAATAGAACATTCGTCACCCAATTCTGCCGCGACAACACATCTACAAGCGAGATGACTGTCCTCGTCTTGCCGGTTCCTGTGGCCATAACAAGAAGCCCAGCCCTCTTCTTATCACTAAACTTCTCGCAAATCTTTGTGACAGCGGTTATCTGGTAGTCGCGCCCTGCGATGTCGCGGTTGATTTGAAGGTCGATTCCTTTGAGCGACTTGCGATTTCGCTTTTGAATGAGCCGCTCCAATTCATCAATCGTATGGAATGCCCGGATCTGCCGCGACGGATAGAACCCGTCAATGCACCATATCTGATAGCCGTTAGTGTAGTAAAGGATTGGCGTATAGCCGTATTTCTTTTCAAGACACTCGCCGTAAAGCTTCACCTGCTGGCGGCCTTTCTCTGGCCCTACAGATGTCTTCTTCGCCTCAATGACGGCAAGGGGTTTTAAGTCGCGTCCATAAAGCACATAGTCGCAGAACCCTTCTCCAGTGTTGTTTGGCATCCCCTCGACTTTAATCTCGACACAAGCCTTGGCCGGAAGCGCAGCCCCCTCTTTTTCGAGGACATCCCATCCTGCTTCTTCAAGATATACATCGATGTAAGTACGCCGAGTCTCTGCCTCAGTGATGTCGCAAGAGCGCGGCGGTGCAACACGTCCTTCTAGTTTCGCGTCGACAGCCTCGAGGAACACGGTGCAAATCTCAGCGGCAAGTTGTGCATGGCCGCGTTTCACCTTGCGGCTGTGTTCGGCATTCATGCCGAGGACGCGCACAAACTCAAGATCACGCAAACGATCATCATCACCTATGAACTCGCGCACTGGCGCGTCGGCCAAGAGTTCAAGGAGTGACGCCTTGGGCGGCATCTCCGCACCCTTGCTCTGGTAGATTGCTCCAACGCCGTCGCGGACCGCTTCTCGACATGCAACAGCCGTCGCCGCTGGGTCTTTCTTCCCGGCCACTTCTGCGATCTTCCGTATGATGTCTTTGATTGTCACGTTGGCCCTCCTTGTTTGAGGTTCTACGCTATAAACCGTTTGTGTGAATTCTTGACATTGTTCTGGTTGACGAGCGCATACTGCATGGTCGTGTCGATCTTCGAGTGCCCGAGCAAACGTTGAACCTGCTCGACCGGCATACCCTTGTCTATCGCCCGCGTCGCCATCGTCCGGCGGAATTTGTGTGGATGCACCCTATTGATGCCGAGCCTCCGCCCCAACCGCCGCAACCGTATCTCGATACCGCCTATCTTCAGACGCTTGTGCGGCGCGGCAAGCGACACGAACAATGCGGGATCGTTGTCGCCCCGTGCATCCAGATAGTTCTTCAAATGGATCTTTGTCCTCGCGTCAAAATATGCCGGTCGTTCCTTGCCTCCCTTGCCGAAAACGACACACTCGCGGTTCTCGAAATCAATGTCGGCTCGGTTCAACCCAACCAACTCCCCGACACGCATCCCTGTCGAAGAAAGCAGGTCAATGATGGCGAGATCGCGGACGCTGCCGCAGTTGTCGCGCATCTGCTCCAGCGCCTCGTCAGTGTACGCTTCCTTGACAGGACATTCCATGCGGATCTTGTGAATTCGGCGCACCGGACTCTTCAAGATATAGTTCTCATCCTCAAGCCATGAAAAGAAGCTGGAAAGGATGCGTCTTATGTTGTCCATGTTCAGCTTGCTGCACTTGTGCTCCTCCTGATAATCAGAAAGATAGGTACGCAAATGCTCCGTAGTCATATGGACAAGAGGCATAGCGAGTGTCGAGAGCATTTTGCAGATGGTCAAGCGGTAGTAGCGGATTGTCCGTTCACTGCATCCTTCCAGACGCTTCGCCTCGTAGAATCGCTCGGCAATCGTGCCATTCGGAATCTCTGGTTCAGGGCGAACGGACGCATCCCTGACAACGGTAGCACCGAAGAGCGCGTGCTCCAGCACCCGATGCAGTTGCGCTCTTTGCGCGTTGTCAAGAACCTCAAGCATCCCTTGTTCGACCTCTCTGATTACTTCTTCCTTCATTTTTGCGTCTCCCTTGTCGCCTTATGGAACACGCTGCGTTCCCGGCGGCGTAGGATTCGCCGTGTTTGAAACTACCCGAAAAACTCCTGTATCTTTGTCCTGTACAATTTCTTCGCCACATCCCGCCTCTGTCGAGCGGCAAACGCCAATTTGTCGACCTTTGCAACAAACGCCGCAAACTCGCGCTGGAGGGCAATGGGCGGAAGCGGGATTCCGAACCCCCTAATATCGCTCAACGCTATAAACTTCTGTGTGTTTCCCCTATTCTTCTCGTCAACAATTCTCTGAAAATACCGAGAGGATAGAACTGCCTTAACAAACACATTATTCGGCGAGCCATCAATGAATTTGATTAAAGAAACATTCTTGATAGCAAACTCCCTATTACTCGTTATGATAACAGGACTACCGATAGTCCCAATCATAGGCATAACAATATCGCCAACATCAACGCGAGAACGCCTATTGATTTCGTCAAAGTCGTCCTTCGAGATCAATTTTACATCTGAAAAATCTTCATATCCATTGGTAAAGTTCTTTGATGTCATCAATGGGTATCCAACCATATGATATTGGGGTGAAGCATGGGTTCCATCCCTAACATCACAAACCTTTCCAAGAGGAGAAAACGCCCAACCCATATCGTTTTTAACCAAATCCCCAAACATCTCCACAAACCGCGATTTGTGCGGGCCTCTATATGAACGACGGTATCTCATCATGCCGCCTCCACAAACCGCGATTTGACAAGTTGATCAAGGCGTTTGAGTTGTCCATCGCATTTTTCAACAAGTCCGCACAACTTATCCAAGGTCACCGCAATTGTCCTTTGCTCTAAGATATCGGGCTTAGGTATTCTTGCAGCATTGAGCGTTGCCTTGTTTAGTGTCACCCCTTTGACCGCCTTATTACAACCTTCGCTCCAGTCCCGATTGGTAAACAGATGATACAGAAAATGTAAGTCAAAAGCTTTGACATCATGCGGCAGAAACGCCATGATTGCCTCGTTCGTGTACATCCTATCCGTGGCAATCGCAGTGCGACCTATCGAGAGTTTGAAACTCATGACAATCGTATTTGGCGGCACGGCCTTTATACCAGATTCATCAACCGCAGTCTGCGAAATGGTCTCCTTTGTCTTTGAGAGATACATCCCCGAACGCGCGATGTCGGCTATGGAAGCCCAATTATGACCTCCGCCCCAATATGCAGGATTATCCCGCGCAGGAGTCTTGCCCATCTGAAGATCGAACTCGTCAGCAATCCTTATCGTTGGCCATTTTCTCATGAGAACACCTCCGAAAGTTGTTGCCGATACAGTTTTTCAGCCATTTCAAGGCTCTTTCTAACGGCAAACGCCAATTTGTCAACCTTCGCAACAAAGGCCGCAAACTCTCGCTGGAGGGCGAGGGGCGGCACCATTATCAACATTCCATTCAACTTCGCTTGATTTAGTTTAGGTTGTGTTGACCCTGTTAATAGCCCCTCAATATTAGAAAGTTCGATATGATGTTCTACATACTTCTGTGTTGCACGTTCTTTAAAACGAACCACATGGGCATGATTATTAACCCAACATTTCCCTTCAACTGAAAATGCTATAGGGCTAGACCGCATCTTCAGATTCGCACCATCTTCTGATACTAACAATATATCCTCATCAAAAATATAATCATCCACATAATCCACAATCCCTGACGCACCATAATATGGATACTGTCCTTGTTTTCTATCTGATGAAGTAATAGGGATTCTTCTTCCATCGAGATTTTCACAAATAGAATCAAATCTTACTCGTTCCCACTTCTTGGAATTATTCATCGGATCCCCAAACATCTCCACAAACCGCGATTTGACAAGTTGAGAAAGCGATTCGAGTTGCGCCTTACGAGCCGATATCACTTTCGCCACTTTGTCCATGCTACACACTAACGACCTCTGCACTTCAATGCTGGGCAAGGGAATCTCCATATCCAGCACTTTTGCCATCTCTGGGTGCTTCAACCCAGCCCCGCGATAAAATGATCCGATTGTATTCCGCTTGGATAGCATGAAGTAGTAAAGGAACTTATTGTCGAGGATTCCTTTGTCCAACGAGGTAGCTATTCGATTATCAGCAGTGACGAACTTTCCATTGAAATACTGCACATTTGGATTCCCACCCCACGGAATCGAAACGATTTCCCCTTCCGAGACAAGCCCGGCAACCTTATCCTCGGTCGTCCACCAATCGGTCTCACTTGTCGTCAGGAGTTTGATATCTCCACCGGGGACAATCTTTTCTTTCAAATCACCAGCGAGGAGATAATGGTATTTGATGGCCGTCTTCTGTTTGCCTGGGGCAACAGAATTGAACTTCTTGTCCCAGATTGTCACCGACCACAAAGGAACCTTCGGTGCGTGAGCGGAGGTCGCGTGTGTTGCGTAAGATGGCGTGCGGTCGCTCACTTTGTGCCCCCTCTCGCCGCAAGGCCCTTTGCGGTGAGCCGGTATTTCTGCGAGGGTGAATGCGGTGAATCTGGTTGCGTCATTTCCACAAAGCCAAGCTCGATCGCAGGGGAGAGATACTTCGCAAGGAAATTGCGTCGCCCTCCGAGCTTCAGCGCCATCATCATCTCCAGTACCGACATGTCACCCTTGAACGCTTTCAGAAGCCGCGCAACGCCCTTTGGAAGAGGCGCCGCTACTTGTTCCCTTACTTGTTCCCCTACTTGTTCCCTTTCTGAGGGGACAAGTGAAGCGGGTTCGTCTTGCAGGCCGACACGGAGAAAACGGCTCTTCAGCTCGTTGTCCTCTCCCAAAAGAAGATTGCCGAAGAACCATTCAAGATAAACGAGTGTCGGATGAACCCCTTCCGGAATGTTTGTGTAATTGGCCCGTACGAGGGCATTGCGGAAATAATAGGAATTTTCTGCGAATATATCGTTGGCGACATTATAGCCAAGCGTCCGCAAATATTTGATCGCAAAAATGGCAGTAGTGCGCGTGTTACCCTCACCAAACGCGTGTATCTGCCAGACATCTGCAATGAATCTGGAAAAGTGCGCGACTGTTTCGTGCGGCGTCAGCCCCTTGTAGTTGAACTTTCGTTCGCGCTCGAACTCATATTCAAGCGTTGCGGCGATTACGTCTGCGCTTTCATAACGCACCGTGTCCTTTTTCAGCACCCATTCGCTTTTTGTGATGTTGTAGTCACGAATTTTCCCTGCGTGCTTGTAAATGCCGACAAAAAGTTTCCTGTGAATAGCGACATACGACGCGGGCGAGAAGGAAAACGTCGGCTCGGCGAGAATCGCGGCGATGCGCTGCGAGACGATATCCGCTTCGTCTGTACGAGTCTTCGCGGCCTCAGCGCGCACTTTCTTCGACTTGTAGTATTCACCAATGATATCTCCGGCCTCGGCAACTGTGATTTCCCCTTCGATGTTGCGGCGTGCAGTCTCTACGAGATACGCCGATGGCGTGAGGCCATCGACTTTCTGAAGTCCTATTGCCGCGCGCCAGATGCCAGCAAGCTCAACCTTACCCGGATCTTTCGCACGAAGATATTCGGAAAGGTCGTCTGCTCCAAGCCCCCCCTCTGGACGAGATGATTTCTCCTTGCTCACTTTGCATCTCCCTTCGCGTTTGCGGACAACGACTCTTTCAATTCTTCCCACACGCTGGCAATCTCACGTTCCGTCTTCTCGAACTCGGCCATTATCTCGCTCACGGGCGGGAACTTCTCGGCGACGTATTCGACCGTCTTGTACTTGTTGATCGAGAGGTCGTAGTCGTTCTCGGCAATTTCGCCCTTCGGCACGAAGAAGCATTTGGCCTTGCGGTCGCTGGGCTTATTAGCGTCCTTCGAGTGGAACTTCTCTATGACGTCTGGAATGTCGTTCTCCGCTATCGGGGAACGCTTGTCGTCGAGCGAGAAGCCGTCTGCTTTCATGTCATAGAACCAGACATCGTCCGTGCCGCCGTGGTTGGTCTTGGTAAAGACGAGAATCGCCGTCGAAACGCCGGCATACGGCTTGAACACGCCGCTCGGCATCGAGATAACCGCCTCAAGGCGCTGGTTCTCGACAAGTTCCCTACGAAGAGCCTTGTGCGCCGTCGAACTACCAAAGAGGACGCCGTCCGGCACGATGCTCGCGCAGCGTCCTCCGACCTGCAACATCTTGGTAAAAAGCGAAACGAACAGGAGTTCCGTCTTGCCTGTCTGCGTAAGTGCCAAGAGATCGCCGCTCACCTGGTTCTTGAAGAGCTTACCGGTGAACGGTGGGTTCGCCATGATGAGCGTATACTTGTCGCGCTCGGTATTCTTTTGGCTCAACGAATCCTGATATACGATGTGCGGATTGTCCACGCCATGCAGCATCATATTCATCGCACCGATTCGGAGCATCGACTGGTCGGTGTCGAAGCCTGAGAAGAGCGTCGTTTTGAACTTGTCGCGGTTCTTCGGCTTGTAGAGTTCCTTGTCGAAAGTTCGAATGATATATTGCGCGGCTGAAACAAGGAATCCTGCGGAGCCCATCGCAGGATCAGCAATAACATCGGCAAGCGTCGGCTTCATCAGTGCAACGATCATGTCAACGATGTGCTTGGGCGTCCTGAACTGACCGTTTGCACCTGCAGCCGCCATCTTCTTCAGAAGTTCTTCGTAGACATCGCCCATCGTGTCCTTATCGGTGAGCTGCATACCGCTCATGTCGCCAACAACGCTCACAAGGACTTCCGGCGTAGGTATAAGGAAGACGGCGTTTTTCATGTAACGCCCGAAAGCCGTATCGTCCTCGTCGCCGCCCAGACGCTTGATGAACTCGAACACATAGTTCCTCACCGTCTCGAACATTTCAGGAGGATTGGCGTTCGAGAAGCGACTCCACCTGAGCCTATCGTATTCGCACTCGATTCTTGGCTGCTCCGAGATGACACACACGCCATCCTTGAATACTGGATCTTGCACAGCGGTTCCAAAGGCATTTGCGTTCGATTCGCGCGCCAACTGGCTATCATCCAACAGCTTCATGAAGAGCAGATATGTGATCTGCTCCATAACCGTTACAGGACTTGTGATACCCGCCGTCCAGAGGGTATCCCAAATCTTGTCAACCTGCCTTTTCAATTCGCCCGTAATCATGCGCCTGCTCCTGTCTTTTGTTCTTTCGCGTTCGGCACATAGTCCGCAATGTCGCCGATGTTGCACTGCATCGACTCGCAAATGCGCTCAAGGATACTGGTGCCGACCGGCTCGCCTTTCGACATCTTGGCTATGGTGGCGGGCGAGATGCCCGTCTCCTTGCGCAGATCGGCACGTGTCATGTCACGGTCAATCAGCAGTTTCCAGAGTTTCTTATAGCACATTGACATAGAAGAACAATCCCTTTCCTTAACGGAACGGGGCATATTATATCATTTCTGACCCCAAAAAGCAATAGCCTATGAACTTTGATTTCACAGACATGAATAATTTATACAAACTCATTAATACGAAGACATCAAACAAAACGAGGCGGCTTATTGCGCCGCCCAGCTTGCTCACATCGCCCTCTCTGGGTGTTCTGCCTTGTACCTCTGGTTGTTGGCGACCTTCTTGTCCTTGCCTCCCTTGACTTCTATCGGTACCAGTTCGGCTCCCACCTGCAAGACAAAATCTATTTCCCGGTCTGCGCGTTCTGCAAAGTACCTTACATCCCCATGCCCCGTGTTCTTCAATTGCTGAAGCACATAGTTCTCGACGAGCGGGCCTTTGAAGTCAAAGTCGCTGTTCAGGACTAGTTCCGACTGCGGCACGGCGGCGAGTTCGCGCAAAAGGCCAACGTCAAGATGATAGAGCTTGAATGCGTTTTGCATCTCCACCGCAGACAGAGGGAACTTCATCTCCTTCACGTTATAGGCCCTGCGCACCATCCGGGCGGATACTAGCCATTCTATCGCCTCTTAGTAGTCGCGACCCCTCGCGCCCTCCCTCAAGGCCCCATATATGAATTTTTCATTCTCCTTGGAAAGCTGCGGAACGATAGAGCGCAAAACGACAAGCACCCTGCCCGCATTGACTTAGCCACCGTATTTGACGATATCGTCTTCATACAGGGCTATCAGATTCCTTTGCAGTCTGCCAACCTCCTTGGGGTCGAAATTCCGGATGAATGAATCGACGACTTCCGACATGCCGCCCAACATGACGTTTCACAACTACTCCCTACGCCTGTTTCCTTGTTTGCTGCGCATATTGTATCACATTTTTGACGGAAAATCAACGGGGTGCAACCACATTTTTGCCGGACGATTGCTGCATTAGCCACACATTTTTGCCTAAACCAAGAATAAATCACTTCACTTTACAACTTGGAAGGTGGATGACGACAATATCAGAAAAAGGAACGTCGCTATGAGGCCGAACGGAAGAAGGCCGTCAACCGATCTTTACACGAGGGGGTTCGTGTCTAACATCTTTTTCGACAACAACTCGTCAGAATTTCGACAAACAGGAACAAGACCTTTACACGGCCAAGGCGATAAGACACTTATTTTACAGGGGTTTCATCGTCGCCCAATCCGGATGGGGGTTCGGATCGGGCATAGCCATTCAATTGGTGGACGCTGCCGGACTCGAACCAGCGACCCGCTGCGTGTAAAGCAGCCGCTCTAACCAACTGAGCTAAGCGTCCAAAGCGCGCATATTATACAAAATCCTACGGCCGAATGCAACACTAAACGGATTCAAGAAGACGTTTCATGTCAAGGGCTACGCGCTCG
Source organism: Kiritimatiellia bacterium (assembly GCA_045636065.1). Taxonomy (GTDB): domain Bacteria; phylum Verrucomicrobiota; class Kiritimatiellia; order RFP12; family UBA1067; genus RGIG5050. Next base: position 23,474 of record JAZTWW010000034.1, read on the forward strand.
ACGACTCCTTTGCGGCGCTCGACCGCGGCGGTGGAGCGCCTGCCCAGGGCTTCGCGCGCCTCCCTGTCCCCGATAAGGCGCACCATCTCGCGCGTAATGTCGGCCTCCGTGGGAAGCTGCACCACGGCCCCGGCCTCAAGAAGATCGCTCATCACGGGCCTGAAATTCTCGGTGTTCGGCCCGACGAACGTCGCGCACCCGCATAGGCACGGCTCAATCATGTTCTGGCTTCCGTGCTCGTAGAGGCTCTTGCCGACGAACGCCACATCCGCGATGCCGTAAAGCCCCATCATCTCGCCTGTCGTATCGCAGAGGAAGACCTGCCTCTCGCCGCCCTCGCGCCGCCCTTCGCCCCTGCTGCGCCTTGCGCAGTCGAATCCGGCCACGCGTATGTTGGCCTCGACCTGGTCGGCCTTCTCGAAATGGCGCGGAGCGATTACGAGCGTAAGATCGGGATCGCCTTTGAGCGCCTCCTTGTAGGCCCTGAGCATGAATGCGTCCTCGCCCGGCCAGGTGCTTGCGCCCATGATGACCAAGCCCTTGGCGCCGAGCCACGCGCGCATCTCCTCCTCCTTCGCGGGATTGCGCCTTGCGACATCGAACTTGAAGCTGCCCGTCACCTCAATCGCAGAGGGGATGGCTCCGGCCGCTTCAAGCCTCTCGCGGTCAAGCCCGCTCTGCGCCCAGATCTTCGTGAACTTCGCGAACACCTCGCCGAAGAACCACCTCAGCTTCGGATAGCGCCTGGAGCTTCTGTCCGAGATGCGCGCGTTCGCGAGGAAAAGCGGAATCCCCCTTGCGTCGATCATGCGGATGAAATTGGGCCATATCTCCGTCTCGGTCAGGATGACGGCCCTGGGCTTTACCGTATCGAGCGCCCTTCTCACGCACGGAATGAAATCGAGCGGGTTGTAGATGAGCTCGTCGCCCTCTTCAAGCTCGCGCGTCGCCACCTTCCAGCCGGTCGAGCTTGTCGTCGAGAAGACGAATTTCGTCCCGGGCCACACCTTCCTCAAGGCCCTCATGAGCTGCCCGGCCACCTGCACCTCGCCGACGCTCACCGCATGTATCCAGATGGGCCTGTCCATTGCGGAGATGCGCTTTGCGACGTCATCGGGGTAGCGGCCGAACCTGTCGCCCATCCTGGCCCTGTAGCCGCCGCGCCTCTTCATCCTCAGAAGGAAGTGCGGCATCATCGCCAGATACGCAATCGTGAACGCAACGTTGTATAGGAACCATTTCATTTCGTCTTTACCGTCCATGTCCTGCCGCACATATGGCAGGTTACGTCGATTTCAGGTGGAAGAGTCTCCTTCTCGGCCGGCTGGAGCGCGGCCAGGACGGCCTTTGCGCGCTCGGGCGAGCAGCGGCATTCAAAGCGTAGCGCCGCCTCCCTGCGCTTTTCCGCGCCGCGAAGGCCTATCTTGGAGAGGATGGTCCTTGGGCCCTGGGCCGCCGAAGCGATAGCGCGCTCGATGGCGCCATCCTTGAACCTCTCGGCGATTTCCGCGAACGCTTCCCTGTCGCCGTCGGGCGCACACTCGACCATCAGCGCGCGGGAGAGCGTCCCCTGGGAGGGATTGTCGCCTGATGCGCCCGCTACGGCCGTCACCACCATGCGCTGGAGGGACTTGTTGAAATATTCGTCGAGCCCCTTTGAAAGCGAGACGGGCGAAACCTCCACGCTTCCGCTTGCGAGGATCTTCCCAGGGACGCTCCTTATCGTCTCGAACCTGCCGCGATCGCCGAAAAGCTCCTCCGGCTTGGGGGTGCAAACTCCATCGAAATCGGTAAGGATCTTCTTCTTTGTGTAGCCTCTCAAGGAGCCTGAGGCCGTACATTCGACGAGGAATCCGCCGATTGGGCCATCGCAGTCGAGTCGCCAGGTGACCGTTTCGTCGTCAAGGTCCATCTCGCTGCCAAGAAGCGCCGCGCCCGCAAGCGCCGACGCGAGAACGCCGGATGCCACGGGACCTGCCAGGTGCGCGCCGGCAAGCGCCGTCGCGGCGGATGACGCATCCACCAGGACGGCGCCAATGCGCAGATCGGCGTCGAAGTATTCAATGCGCGAGTCTTTCATCGCACCTCACAAGATTTTTCCATAAGTTCGCACCTCTTTGGACGGCTTCCCTTAATTGGATCGAACCTCTCCTTTTGGGAAGTGCGTGTATTGTACCAAAAACCCAATCCCGATTCAAGTCTCAGTTGCCAGGGTCAGCGCAGTTTGCGGTCGTAGAGGAGAGCGCCGTTGAGGATCACGAGCGCCGAACCGCAGTTGTGGACGAGCGCGCCGGTGACCGGGCCAAGAAGCCCGAGGATGGAGCAGAGGATCGCACATGCGTTTATCGTCATGGAAATGGCGATGTTCGTCTTTATCAGCTTCACGCACGCGACTGAAAGCCGCTTGAGATAGCCGATCCTGCCGAGGTCATCGCCGACAAGGGCGATGTCGGCCGCTTCGACGGCGATGTCGCTTCCCGCACCGCCCATCGCCATGCCGACATGCGCCGTCTTTAGCGCAATCGCGTCGTTGACGCCGTCGCCCACCATGAGAACGCGCCTCCCGCCCCTCTCCATCTCATCTATCGCCGCCGCTTTCCCTTCCGGAAGAAGCGCCGCGCGGCAGGCCGCGATTCCAAGCGCCTGCGCAACGAACCTCGCCGTGGCTTCATGGTCGCCTGTAAGAAGGACAGGCTCCACCCCCAACGAGCGGATATCCTCAACCGCCGCCTTCGCGCCGGCGCGCGGCTCGTCCGCAAGGGAGATGAACCCGGCGAGAGTTCCATCCACCGCCACAAATACGACAGCCTTCCCTTCGTCGCGACGAAGCCCCGCCTCGCATCCCGCCTCTTTGGAAACCTCCACACCGTTCTCGGCGAGCCAGCCGGCCGTACCGCAGACGACAGCCATCCCGTCGGCAACGCCTTTCGCTCCCCGCCCCGGTTTCATCTCAAAGCCCGAAGCAGGCTCGATGAACGCACCCGCGCGCGCTACTATCGCCTTTGCGAGAGGATGTTCCGACGACGCCTCGACGGATGCGGCAAGCTGCAGGACGCGGGCGGATGGGATATGCTTCAGGAAGGAAACCGTCTCATCCACGGCGAGCTTCCCCTCAGTAAGTGTTCCCGTCTTGTCGAAGCAGACGGTATCCACTTCGCCCATCCGCTCAAGCGCCTCGCCCGACTTGATGACCACGCCGAATTTCGCGGCCTGCCCGATGGCCGCCATGATGGAGGTGGGCGTCGCCAGCGCGAGTGCGCAAGGGCAGAATACGACCATTATCGTAACACCTCTTATAAGCGCCTCGCCCATCGCCGTCGCATCCGGGGGAAGCGAAGCCGGGTTCGCCGCGTACCACGCCCATACGCCAAAGAACGTCAAGACGGCTATCGCCATCGAGCAGGGGACAAGAATCCCCGCCCACCTGTCGGCTATGCGCTGCATCGGTGCCTTGCGGCCTTCCGCCTCCTTCACCATCCTTACGAGCTTCTGCAGGGAGCTTTCATCCGCCGTCCTCGAAACCTTGACGGCTATGGCGCCGTAGCGGTTGATCGTCCCGGAGCACACCTCATCCCCGGGCGCCTTGTCGACCGGCATCGACTCACCTGTCATAACGCTCTCATCGACGGTGGTCTCGCCCTCCTCTACAATGCCGTCGAGGGGGATCGTTTCGCCCGGGAGGATCTTCACCGAGTCACCTACCGCTATCTCGCCAAGCGGCAGATCCTTGAAACGGATCCCTTGGGCAAGGCACTTGGGGCATGTGACTATATATCTTGCCGTTTCCGGCACGAGGGAGGCAAGGCGCCTTATCCCCTTCTTGGCGCGGCTTACGGTAAAGGCCTCAAGCTTCTCGCCGAGCGCCATGATGAACGCCACCTCGCCTGCGGCGAAAAGTTGGCCTATTGCGACGCACGAGACCATGGCGACAGATATGAGAAGCGCCGCGCGGATGCGCCTTTCGGCGACAAGCGCCTGGACGGCCTCCTTGAGAATAGGAAGGCCGCAGATGAAAAGCGGTATGAGCGCGGGATCGGCGGCCTGGCGCCATCCGTGCCATCCTACTGCCCCGTGGACGCCGCAACCATGGCCGGCCATGACGAAACTGGCCACGAGCGCGACGGCCGCCGCCAGTATGGCAGGCCAGCTTTGAAGCGCGTCCTTGACCTTTTCGATCTTGGCCCACGCCCCGCCCGCGGCCGCCATCGCCGCCTTCGCCTCCGCTCCTGCGCCGCAGCAGCTGCCCATCTTCCAAACTCCTTCCAGAATTCCCCTCAAAGAAACGCTCGTATTATACCATTCCAAAATTTGTTTGCCAAGTCTTATTTTCTCCTTTACCGTTTGATAACTGTTGATAGCTGGGAGTATGATTTTCGCCATGGATTTGGTATACTAGACGCCATGGAAAACGATTTGAAGACGCCGCCCCACAGCCTTGAGGCGGAACGCGGCATAATAGGCTCTATACTTCTCGATACGCAGTTGGGGGACGATCAGCGCGTCCTGGACCTCTGCCAAGCGGCAGGTCTCACGGAAGACAGCTTCTACAGCAGCGAAAACAGGCTTCTCTACAAGACGATGGTCGAGATGTCCGGCGGCAGCGTCAGGCTTGACGCCATAACCCTAACCGACAGGCTAAGGGCCGCCGGGCGGCTCGCCGCCGTCGGCGGCATCGGGCGCATCCAGGCGCTCATCGACTCCACCCCCACGAGCGCGCACGCCGAATACTACATCGACATCGTAAGGCAGAAGCACCAATTGAGGAAGATCCTCTCCTGCGCGACTGACATGACGGCCGCCTGCTACGACGAATCGAGAAGCGGCAATGCGGACGTCCTTCTCGGCGAGGTCGAGAAGAAGGTGCTCGACATCGGCGGCAGCGCCGGCGTGAGAACGGAATGGCGCACTGCGGTCGACGCCACCTTGAGGCAGATCGAGAACATATTCGACAACGGGGCCGCCGCGTTCGAAGGGCTTTCGACAGGCTTCAAGTACATAGACGAGAAGCTTCTCGGGCTCAAGCCGGCCGAGATGATCGTCATAGCGGCGCGCCCGTCCGTGGGAAAGACGAGCTTTGCGATGAACATCGCCGAGTGCGTCGCAACCGGCACCACGATAAACGGCCAGCAGTGCCGCACCGACGGCGGCAAGCGCCATCCCGTGCTCATCTTCTCGCTCGAAATGGATACGCTCTCCCTTTCAAAGCGCATGATCTGCGGAAGAGCGCACGTCTCAAGCTGGCGCATATCGCGCGATCTTATGACGAAGACCGAAAAGGCCGCCGCGTCATCCGCCCTCTTCAAGGCCGCCGCGGAGCTCAAGAAGGCCCCCATCTACATCGACGACGCAAGCGGCCTCGACATAGCCGATCTCAGGGCCCGCGCAAGGCGCATGCACAAGCAGCACGGGATAGAGCTTATCGTCATCGACTATCTCCAGCTCTGCAACTGCCGCGAAGCGGCGAAGCAGGGGCGGCAGCTTGAAACGAGCCGCATTTCAGGTCAGATAAAGGCAATGGCAAAGGAGCTTAAGATACCGGTAATCGTCCTCTCGCAGCTTTCGCGCGCCAACGAGCAGCGCGGCGACAAGTACGAGAAGCCGAAGCTGTCGGACTTGAGGGACTCGGGTGCGATCGAACAGGACGCCGACGTCGTGATGCTTCTAAGGCGCCCTCACATGATCCAGGCGCAGAAGGAGGACGAGGAGCTCAAGAACGTCGCCTACGTTGATGTCGCCAAGCACCGCAACGGCGAAACGGGCGAGGTGAAGATGCGCTTCGACGGGGAATGGACGAGGTTCGGGGACTTGGACCCGAAGCCGCAGGAGGGTCCTTCGGGAGACGACGAGGCGTCCATAGAAAACGGCCTCAGCGAAGAGGTCCCCTTCTCCGATGCCGCCGCTCCCACTCCGGCCGAGCAGATGGACTTCTTCCCGGGCGACGGGCTACCTTGATATCCCCCGGCGCACCAGAAGGGCCTTGAGCCCTGCAAAGTAGCCTGTCACAAACGATTTTGCTATGTCGGGACGCCCGTGCCTTACGGCCGTCAGCGCATAGCGGAGCGATATCATAGGCGCGAAGATGAATGCAACGGAAAGCGCCTGCAGCCGGCTATAGTGCCGCCAGGCGAATGCGACCCTGTTGCGCTGCAATAGATACGCCCTCCATGGCGCGCTCGCTATGCAGCGAAGGACCATGTCCCCTTCGCCGGCATCGTCATAGTGATGGTGCCACGTGACGGCCGAGGCGACGATGCACGTCTTCAAACCCTCCCTCAGCGCGCGCATGCAAAGGTCCGACTCCTCCATGTACAAGCCATACCACTCGCAGAATCCGCCAAGACGCTCGAACGTCTCGCGGCTGATCATATACCCGTTGGGGCTGTACCACGTGTCGAACGACTTGCCTTCGACGCGCTTCGCGAAATCTTCGTCATAAGGCCGATCTGCATCCTGGTTGAGCGGAATGGACATCCAGGGCCTGAACTTGAACGAGGTTGCCCATACGCTCTTCGATCCGTCCGGCCAGACGTTGACCGCCATGGGGGCCGCTATCGCATACTCCCCGGATTCCAGAGCCTCGACAAGAAGCCTTATGGTCTTTGGTTCAAGGACATTGTCATCGTCTATGAAAAAGACGTATTCGCCGCTTGAAGAGCGCGAGCCCGTATTCCTCGACGCGGCGACACGCCTGTTCCTCTCGTGCCTTACCACCTTGAGATTTGGAAGCCGCCCCATCAAGCGCTCCACCTCCGCCGCGACATCGCACTTGTCGGAGCAGTCGTCCACTATCACGACCTCGACTTCGCCGGGATAATCCGAATTGAAGACGCTCCTCGCGCACCGTACAGCCGAATCGGCGCGGTTGTACGAGGGGATGACGACTGAAACCTTCTTCATTTGCTGGCGTCTCAGTGTATGTTGCCGCGCGAGGGATGGGATTTCTTCTTCGGCTTGTCGAGCTTGAGGAAGCTTGCGAACTTGAGGGCACCCTCAGGGATCTCGCTCCCGGTGGTGTCAGGCATCTCCTCGATCGGCGGCTTCTCGCCACCGTCCCTCAAGGCCCTGCTTGGCGGAAGAGGCTTGACGAGCTTTCTCAACTCGGCCTTGAACTCCTCCATGCCGGCGCTTGCAACGGCCTCCTGATGCTCGGTAGCGGGCCTCCCGCACGAAACCGGTATCGGCTTTACGCCCGTCTCCTCGATGAAGCGCGGAAGGTTCTCCTTCGCAGCCTCCTCGTCCATCTTGTTCGCTAGGACGATAAACGGGCGCTCGGCCATCTCGCGGGAATACCCCTTGATTTCGGCGGAAAGGATCTCGTAGTCGTTCCACGGCTCACGGTTGTCCGTTCCCGCCATGTCGATCACGTAGACGAGAACGCGGCTGCGCTCAAGGTGCTTGAGAAACGCGAGCCCCAGGCCCACTCCCTTCGACGCTCCTTCGATGATGCCGGGGACGTCTGCAATCGTTATCGTGGCGTAGTCGGCGTACTCGGTTACGCCAACCATCGGATTGAGCGTTGTGAAAGGATAGCTCGCGACCTTCGGCTCGGCCGCGCTCACTGCCCTTAGAAGAGAGCTTTTGCCGGCGTTGGGGAAGCCGAGAAGCCCGGCATCGGCGATCGTCTTGAGCTCAAGATGGAGCCGCCTTTCCACGGACGGCCCGCCCAAAGTCCGCTCGGTGGGAGCCTGATTGACGCTCGACTTGAAATGCACGTTGCCGAAGCCGCCCGCTCCGCCCTGGGCGATCACTACAGGTTCGCCCACGTTCGTCAAGTCGGCCACCACTTCACCCGTCTCGGAATCCGTCACGAGCGTCCCCGGGGGGACGTCGACGACAAGGTCCTTGCCGCGTCGGCCGAAGCAGCGGTTGCCGCTTCCGCCGACGCCGTTCTCGGCGAAGAGGTGCGGATCGTACGCAAAGGCGAGAAGCGAGTTGACGTGCGTGGAGGCGCGGAAGATGACATTGCCGCCGCGCCCTCCATCGCCGCCGTCAGGCCCGCCGAAAGGCACGAGGGCCTCGCGCCTGAACGAGCACGCGCCATCCCCTCCCTTGCCGCTTCTCACGATCACATCGACGGCGTCTACAAACGTCTTCGTTTTCATTGTTCCTCCTCATCAAGCAGGGAGCGGGCGAACTTCTCTATTATGGTGAAATCGTCGTGGACGAAGACGGAGGCGCGCGAGTGGATGCGCATCGTCTCGGGATCGCGCACCATGACTGCTATCTCGACGTCGTCGTGCTGGTCGCCGTAGAGCGTAAGCCCGTCGATGTCATACGTCCATGAAACGAGCTCAACCGTCACGGCGGCCGTGCATTCGCGTGTAGGCTCGACGACTGTGAAGCCCGCCTTGGTGAATGCGTCCTTGAACCTGGGCAGCAGGCGCTTGGATGAGTCGATGAAGCATATCTCGCTTCCGCGCGGGTACTTGACCCGCCCGTAGACGCTTTCATATGAATACGAGCTCACGCTTTTGCATCCGGCGATGAAAAGCGCGGCAAGAGCCATAAGTATAGTTCTTTTCATAGGCATATATCACAGGCTGATGACCTTAAGCCCCGAGAGGAGCGTGGTGACGAAAACGACTGATATGAGAACGGGCGCGGCCCAGCGCATCGTAAACGAGTAGAAGCGGCTGCCGAACGGGACGCCCTCGCCCATCTCGTCGAGGATGGTCTTCGGCCCCACGATCCAGCCGATGAAGATGCACGTAAAGAACGAGACTACGGGAAGGAGTATCGCGTTTACCGAAAAATCGCTCCACTCGAGGAAATCGATCGTTATAACGGTGGGGATCGCCCCGAGAACGAGAATCGCCGAGGTGATGATTGCGCCTGTCGTACGCTTGATGCGAAGCCAGTCGCAGATACTGGATGTGACGGTCTCGGCAATGGATATGGAGCTTGTGAGCGCCGCAAAGAAGACGAGAAGGAAGAACGAGAGCGCCACAAGGCGCGCGCACGGCATCGCCGCGAAGACCTTGGGGAGCGACTCGAACATAAGCCCGGGACCAGCCTTCATCGCCATGTCCGCACCGCCGAACATGAGCGCGGGGGGAATTACGATAATGCCGGCCATCAAGGCGACGAACGTATCGCAGAAGACTATGCGCTTGCCGGCCTGGGGGATCGAATCCTCCTTTTGGACGTAGCTGCCGTACGTTATCATTATGCCCATTGCAAGGCCAAGGGAGAAGACGACCTGGCTCAAGGCAGCGAAGATCGTCTTCGCGAGCATCGTCCACGAGAACTCTCCATCGATGCAAAGCCGCGAAACGTCGGGGACGAGATAGTACTTAAGACCTTCGCCCATCCCGTCCTGGAAGATCACAAAGACCACGACTCCCATGATAAGAAGGAGAAGCGCCGGCATCATGAACTTGTTCGACTTCTCGATGCCGCCCCTAACGCCAAGGAATACGAACGCCATCGTGGCGGCCGCGAAGACGAACGTACATGCGCCCTCCTCGGCAAAGCCTGCGACGAGCGCGCCGAAATCTGAACTCGTTTCGGTGAAGAACGCGGCAAAGGAGTCGAAGCAGTATTTCGTCACCCATCCGCCGACGACGCAGTAGTACGGAAGGATGATGGCGGGGATTATCATTCCGAGTATGCCTATCCACGACCAGTGGCGGCTCATCTGCCTGAAGGCGCGCGACGGAGAAAGGCACGTAAGCCGGCCGATGGATATCTCGGTATTGATGAGCGCCACGCCGAGAGTCGCCGCGATGATGATGTAGAAAAGGATGTATATCCCGCCGCCGTACTTAGCGGCGCACGAAGGGAAGCGCCAGAGGTTGCCGAGACCTACCGCGCTCGCCGACGCGGCCAGTATGAACCCCAGCTGGCCGCTCCAGGAATCCCTCTCGCCTTTACCTTCCATCAGATCCTCTCCACCTTGAGCGTCAGATTGACGCGGGAGACGACCCTCACGTCGCTGCCCGCCTCTATGGGGGAATCGGCTGTGGCATTCCACTCGGCGTCGCCCAATAGAACGCGGCCGGCAACGGTGGGCGTTACTGTAGCCGTGACGCGCGCGATCTTTCCGGCGTATCCGTCGTCTATCTCGGAGCGGCCCAGATCATCCTTGATCCCGAAGAACGCCTTGACGTAGCCGCGCAGGAAGGCAAGACCTATGATCGACGCGACGCTGAATATAAGCGCCTGCGCCCAGACGGGCATTTCGGGGAAGGCGACGAGCGCGAGGCCCGTGAGCGTAGCCCCAAGCCCGAAGAAGAACATGACGAACCCGGGCGTCATTATCTCACCAAGCATGAGAAGAGCGCCGACGAGAAGCCACCACCAGTAGATCTCCATTTCCCCCTCCTGAAGTTTGCCGGCCAGAGGGCCTTCAGCGGCCCAGAAGCTCCATCACGGCAGCTGCAGCCGCTTTGGGTTCGACGATCTTCATCGCCTCCTTGGGCTGCGCCCTCCCCTTGATCTCGACTCCGCCCTTCTCAAGGCCCTTCGCGCCGACGACGACCCTTACGGTGAAGCCGATGAGATCGGCGTCCTTGAACTTGACGCCCGGCCTCTCCTGGCGGTCGTCCACGATCACATCAGCGCCCTTGGCCTCAAGTTCGGCCTCAAGGCCGTACGCTACCTTGGAGACGTCCTCCCTGTCGGGATCGAGGAGCTCGATGACGACCTGGAACGGAGACACGCTCGCGGGCCAGATGATCCCGTCCTTGTCGTGGCTCTGCTCGATTATGGCCTGGACCGTCCTTGAAACGCCGATGCCGTAGCATCCCATGACCATCGTCTTCTCTTCGAGCTTGTCGTTCTTGTAGACGGCCTTGAAGGCATCGGTGTACTTCGTGCCGAGCTTGAAGACCTGCCCGACCTCGATGCCGCGCTTGAGGGCCATAACGCCTCCGCAGCGCGGGCAGACGTCGCCGGCACCGCAGACTATGATGTCGGCGTAGTCCTCAATGGCGATCTTCGTGTCGCGCTCAAGATCGACGTTCTTGAGGTGGAACTCGTCCTTGTTCGCGCCGACTATGCAGCCGCTTGCGCCCTTGAGACCCTGGTCGGCCACGATGCGAAGGTCCGCTTCGGCGGGAGCGACCGGGCCGACAAAGCCCGCGTTCGCGCCCGTAGCCTTGAGGACCGTGTCGAAATCTGCGAGCTCGACCTTCTTAGCTCCGAGGAAGCGCCTGAGCTTCACCTCGTTGACGTCGCGATCGCCGGGGACGCACACCATGACGGGCTTTCCGTCCGCAACATATACGAGGCTCTTGACGAAATTCTCGGCAGGAACTCCCATGAACGCCGACACCTGCTCGATCGTCTTTGCGCCGGGCGTTGCGACCTCGACCACCGGATCGGTGACCTTCGCCCCCGTGCGCGGCGCAACGCGCCTTTCGGCCCTTTCGAGGTTTGCGGCATATCCGCAGTCGGGGCAGCAGGCGATACCGTCCTCGCCGGCGTCAGCGAGAACATGGAACTCGTGCGTCAGGCTGTCGCCCATGTCGCCGCCGTCGGCCTGGACGGGGACGGCCTTCAAGCCGCAGCGCGCAAAGATGCGCTCGTACGCGGCGTACATCGTCTTGTAGCTCCTGTCGGCCCCTTCTGCGTCAACGTCGAAGCTGTAGGCGTCCTTCATCAGGAACTCCTTCGAGCGCATAAGCCCGAAGCGCGGACGGATCTCGTCGCGGAACTTCCACTGGATCTGGTAGACGGTAAGCGGGAGCTGGCGGTAGGAGCTTACGATAGACCTTACGACGTCCGTCACCTCCTCCTCGGCCGTGGGGCCGAGCGCCATCGCGCGCTGTGCGCGGTCCTTGAGCCTGAACATGTTCGGGCCCATCACATCCCAGCGGCCGCTCTCCATCCAGAGTTCGCCCGGCTGGAGTATGGGCATCACGATCTCCTGCGCACCCGTCGAATCCATCTCGCAGCGGATTATCGCCTCGACCTTCCTTAGAACCCTCATGCCGAGGGGGAGGAACGCATAGAGTCCGCCCGAGATCTTCTTTACGAGGCCTGCACGCACTAGAAGCTTGTGGGAATCAATCTCCGCATCTCCGGGATTGTCCCGGAGCGTCTGGATCGTCAGCTGTGACCACTTCATTTCGCAAGATCTTTCATGGTTTGGCCGCTTAGGGCCATGCGCCGGAAAAAAAATGGTGGGAGTGCCGGGAATCGAACCCGGAACCTACGGTTTAGGAAACCGTCGCTCTGTCCAGTTGAGCTACACTCCCGTTGGAAACAATGGCGGTAGTATACCAAAAGCTCGGCATAAATGCAAGCCAAATCCGCAAAATAGCGCGTAAAAGCGGCTAAATGCCGCGGGCGGTGATCTACGCGAAGATAGCGTGGAGCCCTTCAAGGGTGACGGGCTTTATAAGGATGCCAGTAAAGCCAAGCTCGGCGTAGCACTTCTGGGCCTCGACATCGGCCGTTATGACGTACACCGGAAGCTTCGCGATCTTTGGATTCGCCCTTACAGCGCGCACGAACGCCTCGCCATCCATCTCAGGCATCCACATGTCGGTAAGGACCATATCGTACCTGCCTCCGCCACCGGCCGTAACGGCCTCATAAGCCTCACGGCCGTTGTTGACGGCGTCTATCTCGAATCTGCCGATCCTAGCCAGCATCGCCTTGAGGACCATGACGTTCATCTTCTGGTCGTCGGCGATGAGGATGCGCCTTATTTTCGAGGCGTCCATCCTGGGCATTGGCGCGGCGGCCGGCAGCGCGGCCGCAGCCAAAGACGCAGACACGGAATGGGGCACGTCCGGAGACTTGACTATCTTTACGCCCGGTATGACGACCGAGAACGTCGAACCCTTCCCGAGCTCGGACTTGAGCTTCAGCTCGCCTCCCATCGCATTGGCGAGCTGGCGGCTTATCGCAAGCCCGAGGCCCGTTCCGGCCTGACGGTCGTCCTTGGCACCCACCTGGACGTACGGGGATGCGATGCGCTTCTGGTCCGCCTCGCTTATGCCGCACCCGGAATCCTCCACCTCAAGCCTGAAGACGCCATATGGGCCATCCTCCGAAGGCGAGAACGACGCACGCACCTCGATGAAGCCCTTCTTCGTGAACTTCACGGCGTTGCCCATCAGGTTGAATGCGATCTGCCTCATGCGCTGGGCGTCAAGCATCAAAGCGGGCATATCGGATATGGAGGAGCGGATTTCAAGGCCGCTCTCGCTTGCCGCCACCTTGAACGCCTCCGCAATCTCGGCGACGAGCTCGTCGCACCTGACGGGTTCGGGGATTATCTCCATCTTGCCGGATTCGAGCTTCGAGAGGTCGAGAACGTCGTTTATGAGCTTAAGAAGCGTCGTTCCGCTCACGCATATCGAATCGACGGCCTGGTCGTGCTCCTCCTGCGTCTTGAAACCGGCCTTGAGCATCTGCGCGAAGCCGATGATGGCATTGAGTGGCGTCCTGATGTCGTGGCTCACGGTGGAGAAGAAGTAGCTTTTCGCCTTGTTCACCTCCTCCGCATTGGCCTTCTCGACGGCCATGCGCTGCTCGCGAGCGCGCAGGATCTTGTAGAGGCTCATCATGACGGCTAGAGACGCCATGAGAAGGCACATCTCGACGAGGGCGTTCCAGAGCATTGAGTTGTTGAGGATGCCCATCTCCGCCTCGACGGCGCCACCCGCCGAGATGCTGCGCAGCCCCGTCTCCATCGAGTCGCACGACGCCTGTCTGACCCACATGAGAGACGAGAAGATTATGATTCCGATAAGGGACATCCACACGACCGTAGACTTGCCGTACTCGTGGTTGTCCTCATGCCCGTATACCGACCTGTAGAAAAGGAAGCCCGCTATGCACCAGAGCGCAAGAACGAGATACGACCCGGCCGAGAACGTGGAGCCTGAAATGTATTTCGGCACGAGCAGAAGCGCGCAGAAGAAAACAGACATCACTATGCCGGAAACGCCGCAGAACCTCGCCAAGGCCCTCTTCGCATTCGAGCCTTCGCGGCACCTTTTGAGAACGGCCGCCGAAGTGTACCCGAACGCTATCGCGGCCCCGATGCTTGAAACGTCTATCGGCCATCCGATCACGGTGCGCCCCAGGAACGGGACCGCGAGGGAAACGAGCATGACGAAGAGGATCGCGTTTCTTGGGGAGCCCGACCGGTCCAGGCGGCCGAACCACCTGGGAAGGATCCTGTCTCTCGACATGGCGTGCATAAGGCGGCCCATGGCGATGTAGGCGGCGATAAGGCCAGTTAGCTGGGCCGCGAGAAGCGCCGTGGAGGCAAGGGCTATGCCAGCTACGCCAAACGTCTTCTTGGCGGCCGCAAACACGGGGATGGAATCTATGCCGCTCAAGTTCGGAAGATCGGCGATGTAGTCAGTCCACGACGCATAGCCCTCGGGGAGGGCCATCACGGGGAATATGACGAGCAGCGCATACATCGCCGCCGCCATGACGACCGCCGCCGTCAATATCGCGAACGACCTTTTAAGCGGGAACTTGAATTCGGAGGACGAGTTCGCTATCGCCTCGAAGCCGACGAACGCCCACGGCATCATGCCGAGAATGTGCATCACCTGGAGCGAAGGCCCGGAACCGGACGCGAACGCCGGGCCCATCGCCTCGAACCCTCCATCGTGCTGGGCGAATGCGAAGATGATGAAAACGGCGACGGCGGCCACCATGACGAACGCTAGAGCCATCTGGGCATGGACCGCAAGGGTCTTCCTGTATAGGCAGGCGAGACCCGTCGCGATTATGGCGACGATGGAGAGGAGCACTTCGCCGAAGTATATGTCGAATCCGGCAAGCGTATAGTGGAAGCCGAACTGGAGCGCATCGCCGAATATGAAGCGCGCCTGGAGGATGATCGACGTGGCATTGGCCCAAAGGATGGCTATGTACGTGATCAATAGGAACCATCCTACAAGAAAGCCGTGGTCTTCGCCGAACGTTGTCCTCGCGAAAGCGAAGGCGCCGCCCGTTCCCGGCTCCTTCATGATCATCCTGTGGCAGTTGTACGCGAATACGCTCATCGCGAGCGTACCGAGGGCAATCCCAAGCAGAGTCCCTAGAGACCCGGCTCCTGGCAGGAACACATTGCCGGGCATCATGAAAGCGCCCCATCCTATTGCGTAGCCGAATGCGAGCGCAAGCGCACCCAGAGGCGAGATGTACGCCCCTAGCTTAAACACCCCAACGTTTTGAGCGGCGGATTTTGACATTATGTCTGGAATTATACAACACATCTCACGCAAATGCAACAAAAACGTTTTTTTTTTCCTCACTATCCGCGCCACTGCGCCGGAATAGAAAAGTCGCACCCCGCCGGTGGGCGGGGTGCGTGGCTATAGCTGGCCTGTATGGATCAGCCGCGGCAGAGGGTGTAGAGAACACCAGCCACGACGGCGGAGCCGATGACGCCTGAGACGTTCGGGCCCATGGCCTGCATCAGTATGAAGTTCGTTGGGTCGTTCTGAAGCGACACCTTGTTGGAGACGCGGGCCGCCATCGGGACTGCCGAAACGCCGGCGGAACCGATGAGCGGGTTCACCTTCTCCTTCGAGAAGAGGTTGAGGATCTTCGCCATGATGACGCCGCCCGCGGTACCTACGCAGAACGCGCAAAGCCCGAGAAGGAGGATGCCGAGCGTCGTACCCGAGAGGAACTTCTCGCAGGCGAGCTTGGAGCCGACCGAAAGCCCGAGCATGATCGTCACGATGTTGATGAGCGCGTTGGACATCGTGTCGGCGATGCGCGCGACCGAGGGGCCGACCTCCTTCGCGAGGTTGCCGAGCATCAGAGCGCCGAGAAGCGGCACGGCCGAGGGGAGAAGGATCGCGCAGAGGAGAAGCACGATGAGCGGGAAGCAGACCTTCTCGATCTTCTTGACCTCCCTGAGCTGAGGCATCTTGATCTTGCGCTCGGCCTCGGTCGTGAGAGCGTTCATGATCGGCGGCTGGATGATCGGCACGAGAGCCATGTAGCTATATGCCGCAACCGCGATGGCACCGAGAAGATCGGGGGCGAGACGCGAGGTGAGCCAGATGGCCGTCGGGCCGTCGGCGCCGCCGATGATACCGATGGAGGCTGCCGCCTTGACGGGATCGACGCCGCCGAAGAAGTCGGCCCCGAAGATCGCCGCAAGCGCAAGCGCGCCGAAGAGCGCAAAGAAGATGCCGAGCTGGGCTGCGCCGCCCAAGATCGCCATGCGCGGGTTGGCAATGAGAGGAGCGAAGTCCGTCATTGCGCCGACGCCCATGAAGATCATGATCGGGAACACGCCCGTGTCGATGCCGAAGTGGAAGAAGTAGTAGAGGAATCCACCCGGCTCGATTATGCCGCCCGTCATCTGCGGGACGCCAGAGGCGAGGAACGAGATCATGCCGTCATGCATCATCGCAGGGGCCGTGACGCCCGCGAGCGGGCAGTTCGCGAGAAGCCCGCCGAAGCCGATAGGCAAAAGCAGGAGCGGCTCGAACCCCTTGACCACCGCGAGATAGATCATGAGAAGGCATATGGGGATCATTATGAGCTGGCCTACGCCGTAGGGCATGCCGAAGAGCGTCTTCACCTCGTGGCCCGCGACGAAGGCGCCGCTGTCGTCGAAGTAGCCGCCGACCCACTTGCCGGCCTTGGTGTAGTAGCCGTTTGGCGTCATGTAGCCGCTTGTGGGATCGTGCGGATCGCGGCCGGCGACGAGGCCGGCGTCGATGCGCTTTTCAGGGGCGAAGTTGCCCGTGATGTAGTCAGGAGCCTCTTTGCGGGCGAAACCGGAGATGCCCGTCTCGCCGGCGAGGTTCTTCACCTTTTCGAGCGTGGCGACCCACTTGGGCTTCGCCTGCTCCTCGTCGGCCGCGTGCACGCCAAGCGCGCACGCCGCGACGATGAGAGCCATAAGAAAGTGTTTCATTGCTTTACCCTTTGCTTGACGTTGCCCTTAGCCTATCGTCGCGAGAAGATCGCCCGTGGCGACCTTGTCCGTCGCGTTGACGGAAAGCGTCACCGTGCCGTCGCAGGGGGCGGTGACGGGAGTCTCCATCTTCATGACGTCCATGACGAGGATCTCGTCGCCCTTGGAGACGGACGTGCCGGTCTGGGCCGTGATGCGAAGGATCATTCCGGGGACGGGGGCTGTCACCTTCGTGCCGCCAGCGGGAGCCGCGGCGGCGGGAGCGGCCTTGATGCCGTCCTCGGCCTTGAACGCGACCTCCTTGCCGTTCACGACGGCCTTGCCGTCGCCCTTGAGCTCGACGCCGTACGCCTTGCCGTTGATGGTGACCGTGACGGCGCCGCCCTTGCCTTCGGCGGGCTTGGCCGAGGCAGGCTCCGCGAAGCGGCAGCCCATCGGGGCCTTCGAGGGATCCTTGAGGAAGAGGATGCCCTTCTCCTTGCAGGATGCGGCGATGAAGATGTTCTCGTCGGTGACGGGAAGTCCGGCGTCCTCAAGGGCCTTCTTGGCGACGGCTCCGCCCTTGTTGGGATCGGCGTCGTTGAGCTCGAGGACCGTCTTGGTCGTGGGGGTCGAATAGGGCTTGGTGAGCTCGCTGGAGGCCATGAACTCGGCGGCCTTCTTGACGATCTCGGGATCGGGGGCGACGGGCGTCTTGCCGAAGTAGCCGAGGACCATCTTGGCGTAGCCGGGCGAGAACTTCTTGAACTTGCCGAACATGACGTTCTGGATGGCCTGCTGCGCGTAGAACTGCGAGACGGGCGTGACGGACGTGCCGAAGCCGCCGAGCCTGACGCAGTCGTACATCTCGGCGATCATGTCGTCGTACTTGTCCATCATGTTGTTGTCGCGCAGCATCTGCGTGTTCGCCGTAAGCGCGCCGCCGGGCATCGGGCTCCAGATGATCTGGGGGCTGACGCTCATCGCCTCCGGCGGGAGGAAGTACCTGGACATCGCGTTCTTGAACATGTCCTCGGCGGCCTTGACCTTCTTGATGTCGAGGTCGAAGCCGAAGTCGGGATCGCCGTCAAGGGCGTGCCACATGGTGATGATGTCGGGCTGGCAGGTGCCGCCGGACATCGGGGCCATGGAGAGGTCCACGCCGTCGGCGCCGCCGCGAAGGGCCGCGAGGTAGCACGCGACGCCGTTGCCGGCCGTCTCGTGGCTGTGGAACTGGATGTGGATCTTGTCGCCGAGGAGCTTGCGCGCGAGCTTCATCGTGTTGTACACGGTGGTGGGCGTCGAGGTGCCGGAGGCGTCCTTGAAGCAGACGCGGTCGAACGGGATGCCCGCGTCGATTATCATCTTGAGGCGGTCGCGGTAGAACTCGGGCGTGTGCGTGCCCTTGTTGTCGATTCCCGGGGGAAGGCCCATCATCGTGACGACGACCTCGTGGTTGAGGCCCGCGTCGTGGATGCACTGGCCGGACCACTTGAGGTTGTTGACGTCATTGAGGGCGTCGAAGTTGCGGATCGAGCTCATGCCGTGCTTCTTGAACATCTGGGCGAGGAGCTTGATCATGTCGGAGGACTGGCTCTCGAGACCGACGACGTTGACGCCGCGCGAAAGGGTCTGGAGGTCGGCTTCAGGCGCCGCCTTGCGGAAGGCGTCCATCACGTCGAACGCATCCTCCTGGCAGTAGAAGTAGCAGCTCTGGAAGCGGGCGCCGCCGCCCGCCTCGAACCAGCGGATGCCCGCGTCGTACGCGGCCTCGACGCTGGGGAGGAAATCCTTGGAAAGGACGCGCGCGCCTATGACGGACTGGAAGCCGTCGCGGAACGCGGTGCACATGAACTTGACTGTTTTCTTTGCCATTTTCTTTTCCTTGATTTTGGTAGATCTTTTTACGGCGTCACCTCGCGAGCGCAACGGCTATGGCGAGCGCGACATCTGCGTCGTCGCCCTTCGGCGCGGCCTGAGGGGCCTTCTTGGGCGCCGCATCGGGGAAGATGGAGTTGAAGCGCGCGACGAAGGCGCATGCGTACCTCGTCACGAAAATGAGCAGCGTCAGGAATGCGAACACGATACCCATGCCCGCCACCATCAGCACCAGCCCTTGAGCCAATTCCTGCATCGGAAACCTCCTGGATGTAAGTGGAGCTCTTATACTACCAAAAAATCCGTCTTTGTTCAATAGCGGTTTTTTTTAAATTCCACTTGATTTTTCGCGCGAAATTTGGTAGTATTCGCGCCCACAAGCCCTAATTTGGGCGATATCCACCAGGAAAAGAGGTTCATAGTGGCTAACACGAGTGCAGCAGCGAAGTCCGCGTACGCCCAGGCCGGCGTCAATATAGACAACAAGATGGAGGCGCTCTCCTCCATCAAGGAGCTCGTCGGGGCGACGAAGACCGTCAACGTGGTCGGCGGCATCGGCTCCTTCGGAGGGCTGTGCCGCATGCCGCAGGGCCCCAAGGACCAGATCCTCGTCGCCTCCACCGACGGAGTCGGCACGAAGCTCAAGGTCGCCGTCATGATGAAGAAGCACGACACGGTCGGCCAGGACATCGTCAACCACTGCGTCAACGACATCCTCGTGCAGGGCGCGAAGCCCCTCTTCTTCATGGACTACGTCGGCTGCTCCAAGTTCGACGGGGCGATGTTCAAGCAGATCGTCGCCGGTCTCTGCAAGGCCTGCAAGGAGAACGGCATGGCCCTTCTCGGCGGCGAGACGGCCGAGATGCCCGGGCTCTATCCCGCAGGCGAGTACGACCTCGTGGGAACGATCGTCGGCACGGTCTCCAGAAAGCAGCTCATCACCGGCCAGTCGATCCGCGCCGGGGACGTAGTGATCGGCCTGCCCTCCTCCGGTCTCCAGACGAACGGCTTCTCGCTCGCGCGCCGCGTCTTCTTCGATCTCTGCCGCATGTCGCCCGAGGACAAGCTCCCGGGAACGAACCAGAAGGTCGGCGATGCGCTTCTCACCGTGCACAAGAGCTTCCTCAAGCCCGTCGCAAGGCTTATGGAGCGCAAGATCAAGATCAACGGCATGGCGCACATCACGGGCGGCGGCTTCGTGGACAACATCCCGCGCGTCCTCCCGAAGGCCGTCAACTGCGAGATCGACCGCTCTGCCTGGGAGGTCCCGACGATCTTCAAATTCATCGAGAACCAGGGCAAGGTCGATCACGACGAGATGTACCGCGTCTTCAACATGGGCATCGGCTTCGTCCTCATCATGCCCAAGACGATGCTTACGCGCATGGCGGCCGTCTTCAAGAACATGAAGCAGCCCTGGTACAAGATCGGCGTCATCCGCAAGGGTACCGGCATCGTCACCTACTCCAAGTGATGATGCTTTAGGGGCCAAACCCCCGCAAAAATCGCGCTCCGGAAATTTCCCCTTGAAATCCGGAGCGCGATTTGGTATAATGTCGAAGTTGTTTTCACAACGCCTAGCGGTCCCTTCGTCTATCGGTTAGGACACGGGCTTTTCATGCCTGTAAGAGGGGTTCGACTCCCCTAGGGACTGCCAATGAAAAAACCGCAGCTTGAGCTGCGGCTTTTTTGTTTCCTCAAATGAAGCGGCGCGGCCCGAAGGCCGCGTCCTTCCTTGCAGGCGTCAGCCCTGGGCGGGCTGGACGGCGAGCGCCTTCTTGGCGCGCTTGCACTTGACGATGAAGACGATGAGCGCGATTGCGGCCGCCAGAAGGAGGCACCCCAAGACGGGCCTATAAACGAACCACGCGATTGCTATCGTAACGAGCGCGCACACCGCGGCTATGACGAATGCCGTCAGGGACGCAAGCGAGCCCACAAGCCAGTTGACTAGCGGGATCTTGTCGACGAGCGTCGTCAGAGGCCCGAAGAGCATCTGGATGCCGAAGTACATCGCGAGGAATCCGACAAGGCGCAGGATCCACGTCATCGTGGTGTTCGCGCTCTGGGCGTCGGCGAAGAGCTGGTCGAGCGAAACGATGCCGTTGTCCTGGAGGTTGACCGAGCGCTGGTTGGAGCTGATCCAGTCGGCGAACGTGTCGCCCATCTGCTTGGCGGCTATCGAGATGTCGTGGGGGAGGACCTGCGTGAACGTGACGCGCTGGTCGCCTACGGCCGGGTTGACGGCCACCTGCCTCGCGGAGACGACCGCGACGGCGGCGGTCACGGCGAGCGTCGGATCGGAGACGATGGAAGGCATCGCCGGCGCCACGACGGGCGCAGGCACGTAGATCGCATCTCCCGCAACCTGCGCGCCCTGGATCGACGCGGGAGGTGTGAAGTCCTGCGGGAGCCTGAGCTTCATCGTGCCACCGATGCGGCTTATGGACTTCTCGGGGAGGCGGAACTCGCCGAGCGTCACGTCCTGGGCCTGGAACTTCTCGTCAGGATAGGAGAAGACGGGTGGATTGTCGTGGCCAGACTCCTTGAAGGAAGACGAATCCACGGGCGAGGCCGTCCACTTCCTAGTGTACGTGTAAGTCGTCTCGTCGTACTTCTTTCCATCCTTCTCGATGCGCCTTGTGTGACTGTTCTCGACCCACTGGAATATCTCGGTCTTGCGCTGGAGCCTGATGCCGTTTGCGACGCTCACGCCGAAGACGGGATCGATGAGCGTTTCGCTCGTCTCCGCCTTGCCTGATGCGTAAACGAGCTTCCCCTCGTTCGCGGGATCGACAGCCGGCGAGGCGAGCTCAACAGCGCATCCCCTTCCCTCGTCAAGGCTCTTCGCCGTCGCGACGGCCCTTCCCTCGTTCCAGAAGAGGAACGGGAAGCCCGCTACGAAAAGGACGAGACCCGTGACGACTCCTTTGAACGACGAACCCATGCGGCTCAGCCAATTGGGCTCTACCACCTCTTTCAACTCTGTGACTGCCATTTTATCCATTCTCCTTCATGTTTCTGCGAAAACCGTTTCACTCCCACTCGATCGTGGCGGGAGGCTTCGACGAGATGTCGTATACGACCCTGTTGATGCCGCGCACTTCGTTTATTATGCGGCTTGAGATCGTCGCGAGCGTATCGTAGGGAAGGCGCGTCCAGTCGGCCGTCATGGCGTCGATGGAATTTACGCTCCTTACGGCGCATGTGTATTCGTACGTGCGCTGGTCGCCCATCACGCCGACGCTCTTTACGGGCAGCAGCACCGCGAACGTCTGCCAGATGCGCCTGTAGTCGGGGAGCTTTCTCACCTCCTCCTGCACGCGCATGTCGGCGAGCTGCAGGAGCTTCACCTTCTGCTCGGTGACTTCGCCGAGGATGCGCACCCCGAGCCCGGGGCCGGGGAACGGCTGCCTGTCCAGAAGAGCGCTGTCCATCCCGAGCTCGCGCCCGACCTCGCGCACCTCGTCCTTGAAGAGGTCCCTGAGAGGCTCCACAAGCTCGAACTTGAGATCCGGGGGGAGGCCGCCCACGTTGTGGTGGCTCTTTATCGTCTGGCTCGGGCCTTTAAGCGCGTGCGAGCTTTCGATCACGTCAGGGTATATCGTCCCTTGCGCAAGGTATTTGCAGTCCTTGAAGCGGCGCGCCTCCTCGGCGAACACGTTTATGAACTCGCGGCCTATGATCTTGCGCTTCTCTTCCGGATCGGAGACGCCCTTGAGCGCGGAGTAGAACCTGTCCGCGGCGTGGGCGACGGTGAGATCGAGCCCAAGGCGGCCTTTGAACATCGCCTCGACCTCTTCGGCCTCCCTGTAGCGGAGAAGGCCGTTATCGACGAATATGCAGTGAAGGCGCTTGCCGATGGCCCTGTCGAGAAGAACGGCGACGACGCTCGAATCGACTCCGCCGGAAAGGCCGAGAACGACCTCCTCGCCGCCGATGACGCCCTTCATCCTCTCGACGGTCTCGTCGATCCATCCGGCGAGGTTCCATTCGCCCTTCGCTCCGCATATGCCGAAGACGAAGTTCTTGAGTATCTCGGAGCCGTGCTCCGTATGGACGACCTCCGGGTGGAACTGTATCGCGAAGAAGCGGCGCTCCTCGTCGCGTATGGCGGCGAACGGGCAGTTGGAGGAGTAGGCGCTCGTCTTGAAGCCGGAGGGGATCGTCTCGACCCTGTCGCCGTGGCTCATCCAGACGGTGAACGATTTAGGAAGCCCATGGAAGAGCGCGTTGCCGGGCGTCGTGTGCATGACGGTCTTGCCGTATTCGCGCGACTCGTCGGGCTTTACGGAGCCGCCAAGCCTTTCGGCCATGAGCTGCATTCCGTAGCATATCCCGAGGACCGGGACGCCGAGGTCGAAAATGGCGGGGTCGATTCCGGGCGCGCCCTTCTCGAAGACGCTATTGGGCCCGCCCGAGAGGATGATGCCCGTTGGAAGGCGCCTTTGAAGCTCCTCGGCCGTGGTGTCGTAGCGGATTATCTCGCTGTATACGTGGTTCTCGCGTATCCTGCGGGCGATAAGCTGGGTGTACTGCGAACCGTAGTCGAGAATCGCAATCCACTCCTTCAAGTTTCTGTCGTTTTCCATGGACGGATATTCTACCAAAAACGCGCCCCTCCTTCAAGAGCTACACTACCAACGCATTGAAAACTGATTCTTCCTTTAGGGCTCCATGGATCGTCTTTCAAAACGTTGGATTGGAAGTGTTCCAGTAATCAGCAGCCAGCAGCGCAGTCCCCAATACGAAAGGTCGTGGCGCGTTATATGCCATCCTCGGCCTTCCCAGGGGCTGTCCATCGGACGCGCCCGGTCATTCTTTTGTGCGCGGGCATCGAGCCCGCGCATGTGCGATGAACACCCCTAAAGCAAGCAGCCGCAGTTTGGAGAAGCACGCTGCGCAATGCTCCTCGTCCGTGACCCTCACCTCCGGTTGTTTTTCGCGCTCCCATCCTTGAAGGACGATTGGGTCGCGCGAAAACAATCCTCGGTGTTTCCCGGACGAGGACATTGCCTCCGCTTGCGTTTCACACCAAACTGCCGCTTCATTGCG
This sequence comes from Kiritimatiellia bacterium, assembly GCA_045636065.1. Taxonomy (GTDB): domain Bacteria; phylum Verrucomicrobiota; class Kiritimatiellia; order RFP12; family UBA1067; genus RGIG5050. Next base: position 47,244 of record JAZTWW010000034.1, read on the forward strand.
ACCAGAGTTAGAGCAACAACTCCCATGCTATGCATATGTCACCACAAACCATCCTTCGTAAGGCTTGCAACCTGCCCGCGTTTACGAACTTTACACGACAGCACAATTGAGCCCACTTCCATCCTGCAACCAACAGTCAACTCGTTATCAACCTACTTCTTAGAAAAGATGTAACGGTAATGAGATTTATACAAGATGGAATCTAGCCCGAAACGTAATCTCATTGCCTGCCTTATTGGGAACAGACTCGCAATTTCTTAGGCTATCTATCAAGTCTACGAATACTACGTATACCTGGATTGATGAATCGTGGATTTAACAACCCACCATTATCCATTCCTTGACGTGCTTCGTAAGCGCTTTGAGATGCCTCGGCAGCCTCTTCCCTTGCAGCAGCGGCGTCAAAAGCGGCTTGCCGGGCTCTTCTCTCCGCGGCCGCCGTTCTTTCCTCTAGGCGTTTTATCGTTTGTTCTGTCTGAAAGTCTCGCTCTACTTGGGGATTTCCCGATAGATACTCACGCCTTCTATTTTCCTTCTCCTCAATTATATTTTGATAGATAGAAATTATTGACAAAGACAAATCCCTAATATTTTTATCAATTCCAGATTTATCCCCATACCTAACCCCCCTGGCATTTGCTGACACTGCCTGGTTCCCTATTGTGGGATCTCTCCATGCGCGCGACTGAATAATTTTTTTGTATTCAATCGCTACCTTATCAAAGTCCCTTACAGCAAGACCAAGGGCCAGCGACTCTCGATATGCGATCTGCACTGCTGTTCTCAGAACTGCTATTTTCCCCATAATCACATCCTGCCCTTCCTTGCGCTTCCTATCTCTAAGCAAGGCACCCTTACTGATACTCTTTATATATGCGCTTGGCGTCGCAGAGAATTTGGCCTCAATCCACGAATTCGCTTGGGCGTCCATTTCAGGGGAAACCATTGCACTGCCACCATACGAATCGAGTTCTCTGCATTTCCGCTGAAGCTCAGCAAGCCGTTTCATCTGACGATCGCCCTCGGTGATCGTCGCATTCTCCCATGCCTCGGAAAACAACACGGCATCATAAGCCGCTGGGCATATTCGAGCAATTATTATAATTCCCATGCTAAGAATCGTTGCAATCTTATGCTGTAGTTTAATGCTTAGCATATTACTACCTCCTCTTTTTTAGCCCAGGTTTCTGTTAAGAATCTGGAATAAGGCATGCCCAAACCGGGTATAAAAAGCGCGCCTCGTTCCTGATATCTCACACGAGGCACCGCTAAGAGCCCAACAAGAAATATCAAAAAACGGGCACGCAAAGTGTACAATATACACCTCGCGTAGCCACATTCTCGCTTCTTGTCATGAAAATTAGCGGTTCTCGTGTGAAGCCAGAAATGTGCTTGCGCACATTTGTAGTGGTTCCGCCTTGGCTTTTCATCTATGCCAAAACGAAACCGATATCAAAGATCTACCTGCCACAATTCTTGCGGCGTACTGATATTATAGCATTAATAAGCCAAAATGCGCAAGCGACAAATTTATGAAATTACACATAGTGGAACATTTTCTGCCAATCCATCTATTTCAACTCACTATTGACCCTACCAGTCGGGAAGATGTTGCGGCGCAAGAGTTGCTCTATGACAACAGCAGGCTTATCAACATAGTCTCATCACCACTTAGTCGGGGACAGTCCCTAACTTTTGAAACATAACCTCAAATCGTAGCCGAATTATGGGAAAGTTCTGAATTGAGCGGAGTGCCGCCGCTCCACGAATCAAGTTGAATAAGAAACTATCCCCATACGGATTGGAGCTGTCACTTGGGTTGTTTCTCTTCGAGGACTGAAGGAATAGTAAGGCAAAAATATTATGCGGCTGATTTACAGCTATTACGGATTGCTTAGGATTAGCAGCTATCAAAAAGAACGCTAAAAGGCTTGTAGGCCTTTTCGACACGGCGACGTTTCGCCGAGCCGATGCGGCACATACGAATTGGAATCAACTTTCTTGGCGAAGGCGAACCAGAGCGAGGGCCCGAAAAACACTCTCAAGTAATAAACTTACGGGCCCGGGCGCTCGCCGTGTCGACAAAAGGCCGAAAAGCCTTGAACACCAAGTGTGCAAACCTCTCTAAGCCGATACAATTTTCTAAATTACCTTGCATTGATTAAGCGAACCATTCCAAACTGCGATCATAAGGAATCATACACTTACAGGAGATTGAGCGCGTCGACGTCGAGTGCGATCCGGACGGACTGCGGGGGCGGGCGCTCGGAGACGATCCAGCGGTAGGCGGATGTGATCGTAGAAGTCTTCTCCGCGCGAAGCGAGAGCTGCCACCTGTGCCACCCCTCAACCTCTTCGAGTGCCGCGGGCTGCGCCTCAGAGACCTTGAGCCACACGCCGGACGCCGCCTCCTTCGCGCCGGCCCAGTTCGCGAGGCTTTTCGCGTAGAGCGTGCACCAGGCGCCGGCGAGCTTCGCGTCCCTGCTCTTGAAAAGGAGCGTCGCGAACCTGCACCATGGCGGGAACGGCCCCTCCTTGCGGGCCTTGAGCTCCGCCTCAGCGAAAGGCGCGTATCCGGCGCGCCCGGCCGCGGCCTTGACGGCGGGCGCATCCTTCTGGAAAGTCTGGATCACCACTTCGCCCGGCTTCTCCGCCCTTCCAGCGCGCCCGGCCACCTGCTGGAGCAGCTGGTAGGTGCGCTCGCTCGCGCGGAAGTCGGGAAGGTTGAGGGCCGTGTCTGCGTTGAGAACCCCGACGAGCGTTACGTTCGGGAAGTCGAGCCCCTTGGCGATCATCTGGGTGCCGAGGAGGATGTCCGCCTTGCCGGTGCGGAATATGGAAAGGATATCGTCGTGGCTAGCCTTGCGGCTTGTGGAGTCTGCGTCCATCCTAAGTATGCGCGCCTGGGGGAAGCATCTTGAAAGCGCGTCCTCGGCGCGCTGCGTGCCTATCCCGGAGAAGGAGAACTCCCTTGAATGGCACTCGGGGCACTCGTCGGGGAGATGCTCCCAGGCGCCGCAGATGTGGCACCTCAGGCACTGGTCGTGCCTGTGGTAGGTGTACGGAAGCCGCGCGTCCGAGCCGCTGCACCTGGGGCAGCTCGCCACCCAGCCGCACTTGGAGCACGTCCAGACGCGCGCGTACCCGCGCCTGTTGAGGAAGAGTATCGACTGCTCGCCGCGCGCGAGCCTCGCAGATATGGCATCGAGGAGCGTCTGCGAGAATATGGGCACGCGCCCGGTGCGCCGCATCTCGTCCTCCATGTCGACGAGCGTCACGGACGGAAGCTCGCGCCCTTCGACGCGCGATGGCATGAGCGCCACGGCGTACTTGCCGCGCCTTGCGTTGTACCACGTCTCAAGGCTCGGGGTGGCGCTGCCGAGGACGACGCGGCATCCCTCGAAGCGCGCGCGCATCACGGCGACGTCGCGCGCGTGGTAGCGCGGTGTCTCCTCCTGCTTGTAGCTCGTGTCGTGCTCCTCGTCGACGACTATGAGCCCCAGGTCCCTTACTGGCGCGAAGACAGCGCTTCTCGGCCCGACGACGACGCGCGCCTCGCCGGTCCTTATCCTGTGCCATTCATCGTACCGCTCGCCGTCGGAGAGCGCGCTGTGGAGGACGGCCACACGCGAGCCGAAGCGGCCTGCGAACCTGCTTACCGTCTGCGGGGTAAGGGCGATCTCGGGAACGAGCACGATCGCGCCACGCCCCGCCTCAAGCTCGGCGGCGATGGCTTGGAGGTACACCTCGGTCTTGCCGCTTCCGGTGACGCCGAAAAGGAGAACGGGATCCTCGCTTCCGATAACCTTCGCGAGCGCCGCACGCTGCATGTCGTTGAGCTTCATCGGCCTCGTAGGGAGGATTCTGCGGCCGGCGAGCGGGTTGCGCCTTGCGGCGCGCTTCTCGATGGTTACGGCCCCCTTCTTTTCAAGGGCGCGTATCGTGGCCTCGCATGTCGAGAACTCCTTGACCACCTGCGACATCCATCCGCCGCCGACGCGCGAAAGCTCGCACACGAGCTCCTGCTGGCGTTTTGTGAGGCCTGCGGGCATCTCGGGGGCGCTCTCAACGTAAAGAAGCTCCTTAGCGCGGGCGGACGGCTTGAGGACGGCAGCGGGCACGGCAGCCTTGAGGCATGTTTCAATCGGCGCGGCCGTGTACTGCGCGATCCACTTCACTAGCTTGAGGACCGGCGGCGAGAAGAACGGGCATTCGTCCTCTATTGATATCACTCTTCTGATCTTCGAGGGTGGCACGCCTTCTGGGGGCGCATCCTCTATCGCCATCGCGAAGGCGCGCGCCTCCCTGCCAGAAAAGGGAACGCGGAGAAGCTGCCCCACTTTCAGCCTCTCCGCGATCTCGGCCGGAACCAGGTACGAGAACGTCCTGTCCAGCGCAAGGTCGATTGCTACGAGTACGTACACTTAGTTCGTCTTAGGCGTTTCCTTGCCGCCGGGGATGAGGTACGTCATGGGATTATCGGCGCCTTCATCGACCTGGGTGAACGTGCGCGTATAAATGACCGAGTAGACCATTTCGCGGGAGTTCTCGATCTTCTTCGTGGCGCCGCCCTTGGTGACGATGATCGCACCCTGGTCGCCGAACGGCGTATCGAACTTGGCGCTGCCGGCGGTGCCGATGCCGATCGTGTCGGTGGAGGTGCTCGTGTAGGCGCTCCTCAGCTGGCCGCAGTTCACGTTGCGCGTGACGATGAGCGGAAGGAAGTCAGGCGCGGAGCTGGGCATATCCTTGGCGATGGACCAGATCAGGTTGTCCTTCTTGAGCTTCTGGCCGCTCCTCGGGCCGTTGACGCCGAAGCCCCAGAGAACGCTCATCTCGAAGCCCTTGTCGCAGTAGGGCCTCCAGTTGCTGCCGTTGATGTTGGACATGTCGAAGAACTCGTTGAAGTAGTCTTCGCTGGTGTTGGGATCCTTTTCGGAGATGTCGTCTCCACCTGCGGATTCGGAATCCTTGCTCACGGGATAGACGCCGCCGAGGTTGAGGGCTTCGCGGTTCATCGACACGCGCCTCAGCTCATCTGCGAGCTTCTTGCCGTTCGCGGCGCAGGCCGTGAGGTTGGAGCTCCTGATGGCGCCGGAGATGGCCGGGAACAGGGCTGCCATAAGAACGCCGAGAATGCCGATGACGACCAGCAGCTCAACGAGTGTGAATCCTTCTCTCTTCTTCATCGTCTAAAGCCTCCTTGGAATGATTTTGATGCGTATATTATCTCATAATTCACATCCTTTTGCAATCACTTTTTTTCTGAAAATGCCACCGCCCCACCTCCCGAGGGACCTGGGGACTGTCCCCAATCTATCCCCGGCCCCCTTTAGCTCCATGGGGACTGTCCCCAATATGCGCTCAACTGGCTTATATGCGCCATTTTATGCCAAAATATCTTGTAATCATGCGCTGGTTATGCAATCTGACCACTTGCCCCGACATCGAATAATGGCCTACTCCATCACTTTTTGGCGAAAGACATTCTGCGAGGCCACGCAATCTAAAGCAAATGCTTTAAATCCAAGCCACCTAATATCAATTTGACATTAAAACTGCTGCCTCAAGGCATAATCCACCTGACCACCGCCTATAAAGGCTGCGATCAATCACTTCAACCGACTTCGATATTGCCCTTACACCACTCTCAGATTGAGCTTGGCACAAGAATGCATCATGCCTATGCGGGACAACACCTCACGCCAGCTCAATATATGGGGCCGCCTCAAGGCAGTCAAGCCGTAGCATCGCTATGCATGGCGCTGGCCTTCCTGTGCCCGTGCGAGGCGTATATCCCTGGTGCCACCTCGTGTGGCTTCGCGCGCCTGGACATGCAAGCGCCAGCAAACTTCGCTATCATCCCCTTAACGAACTCAATGCTCCCGAACACCACCCCTTCCGTAATCTGCGGGCAGACTTTGCGCCAAAGCTCATAAGCTGACCTTCTGCCCTCAACCATATCCGGCCGCCCAGACTGGGGACTGTCCCAAGTTGATGCACGGTCTTGGGGACTGTCCCCAAAAACGGCGGGCGCAAGCAGGCGATCAATCGCGGGCGCGGGGGATTGGGGACTGTCCCCAGTTGATGCGGGGATGCTGGTGGCGAAGAGGTTCGAGGTGTCCTGGCGGAGGAACTTGAGCGAGCGGCGGAGGATGCAGTCCTGCGCGAAGGC
>JAZTWW010000035.1:0-64241 GCA_045636065.1 Kiritimatiellia bacterium
GCGGCAAGCCGATTTTTGGGAAAGGGATATAAGCGATCAAAGGGATACAAGCGATAGATCCGATGAGTGCACTGGGAATAGGCAAAGGGATAAAAGCGATAGATCCGATGAGTGAACTGGGAATGGGCAAAGGGATAAAAAGGAGCCTGGCACCAAATGAGTAGGTAGTGGCATGGGAATCCCTTCTTAAACCGATCCTCTCCAGATTCCAAGCGAAGCTCCAGCTAGTTCTGGCAGGGAAGGGAGCGGTAGAGATCGATCGTGCGAGCGCACATGCGCGCGACGGAGAAATCGCGCTCCACGGAGGCGCGGGCGGCCGCGGTTATGCGGCCTCGGGCGGCATCGTCCATGTCGAGCATCCTCTTTAGCGCCGCGGCCATCGCCTCCGCATCGCCTGGAGGGACGAGAAAGCCCGCCTCGCCGTCCTTGATCGTTTCACAGGCGCCTCCGTGCGCCGTTCCGAGAACAAGCCGCTCCATCGCCTGCGCCTCGGGTATCACGCGCCCGAACGCCTCCGGCTGACCCGACGAGGCGCTCACGACAATGTCGCTCATCGCGTACACCACGGGCATCTCATCGCTTCTCGAAAGGAACACCACCTTCATCGCAGCGGGGAGCTTCTCCGCCATCGCCTTGAGCTCCGCCGTATATTCGACTCGCCCCTGGTCCGAGCCGACGAAAAGGCAGCCGATGGCACGATCGCCAAGCCTCGAAAGCGCATCGAGAAGGACCGTCTGCCCTTTCCACCTCGTAAGCCGCCCGGGAAGCGTGATTATCCTCATCCTCTCCGGGAAGCCGAGCTCGCGCCTCAGCTCCGCCACGCGCCCCTGATCGACCTTCGAGACGGTGAACTTCCCGAGATCCGCGCCGCGCGGAATGAGCACGACATCCTTTTCGTCGAGCCCGTACGTTTCAAGGACATGCCTCCGCACATAGTCCGATACGGCAATCGTCTTAAGGCCCTTCGTCATCACGCGGTTGTACGGGATCTTGAACCACGCTGGCTTCGTTCCGTAGACGCCGTGGAACGTGGCGATGAAAGGAACCCCCGATTTCGCGGACGCCTTGAGGACCGACCACGCCGGGGCGCGGGACCTCACGTGCATAAGGGTGAAGCCGTCCTTGAGGATAGCGCAGAGAGCGCGCACGTTTCCGCGCACCCTGAAGGGATTCTTGCTTCCTATGTGGGGAAGCGTGTAGTGCTTCACCCCCATCGCATCAAGCTCCCTAACAAGAGGGCCACCCTCCGATGCAACGGCGTTCTCGATCCCTGCCGCCTTCATCGCGGCGGCCATCTCTATCGTGCCGCGCTCAACGCCGCCCATCTCCAAGGCAGGCAGCACCTGAAGTATCTTCATCTTCCGCTCCTTTCCGCACCGGCCGCGCCGTCAAGCTCGGCGGCCTTCACCCAGCCTGCGCCCTTCGCGCAGTTGATGCGCATCCACTTGCCGCGCTCCTCCACTACGGAGAAAGCCGCGTCCGTCCTAGCCGTAAAAAGAATCTTCGCGTTCTCGCCCGGGGCGAACCTGACATTGATATCCCTCGCCGCAGGCTGCGGCTCTCCTCCGGGTGCGCTCTCCGCGCCCTCGCCCGCCACAACGACGCTTCCGCTTTCAAGGCTCGCCTCTTCGGCGCTCACGAACGAAAGCGGCTCGGGCTCAGCGACCGCGCGCCGATACTCCTTCAAGCTAGGGTCGTAGTATGAAATGGATGCCCTTGCAAGAAGCGTGGCGTTCGTCGTCCCAGGCACGGATACCTGCGTCCATACGGCCTTGTGCGGAAGGCGCGACTCCTCCTTGGGCGGATACTCCTTCATGTCCGCCGAGCGGCTTTCGAGCTTAATGGAGGCATCCTCGGGCATCCAACCTTCCCATTCGAGCGTATACGTGGCGGTAACGAGATCGCCAGGATGGACGCCCTTCGCGGAAAGCTCCGCCTTGAGCTTCACGTTGCGCGCGACGGCCCCTGAGAAATCGGCGGTCTTCCCCTCTTCTGGAAGCGGAGCTACGGTAACTTTCATCCTCCCGAGCGGCCCGCCGAACATGCTGGAAGACGAACTTCTCGAATAGGAATTACCGGATCTGAACTCGACAGTCTCCGTCGCCATACCGGAGATCGAGGCGGAGAACTCGTGCTCGCCCGGCTTAACGAACATGATCGGGACGGCAAGCCTCTTTATGGTGTTGCTAGGATTCACCGATGGAAGATCGGCAAGAACCTCCACCTTGCCGGGGACGGCGCCATCGTTCTCGTCAGGAATTCCGGAAATCGATATGTTCTCGAGCGTGCAGCCCTTTGAGGCATCTATCGAAACTATGAGCGAGGCATCCTCCATCACCGAGACATCCGTACGCTCAAGAGCGCCAGACACCTTTACGGGCCCCGAAGATGAATGCATCTGAAGCCCGCCCAGGTCCATCCTGAAAAAAGCCGAGGACGGTTGCGGCAGAATCGCCGCCACGGCCGCAAGCGCCGCAACGGCGGCACCCTTCCTGATGCCTTTAAAAAGGCTCCTCACTGCAAGCACCGCCCAGAAGATCCACCATAGCCCCGCAAACGCCCAGAGCCTCCCCTCCACGCTCATGGCGTACCACGGCGCGAGGATCGAGCGCTGAAGCCCGAGCCCCGCGCGCGGATTGTTCCTGAGCCTCGCCTCGGCGGCGAGAAGCCCGCGCTTTGTAGCCTCTGTTTCGCCAGTCCACCTCTCCGCCTTTCTGTAGGCCTCTCGCGAAAGGACGAAATCACCCGCAAAATACCTGCAAGCGCCTATATTCATGTAGAGGCTCTGCGAAGCCCCCTGCGAATCAAGGCAATCCTCGAACGCCTCGGCCGCCTTCCTGAAACTCTCCTCGGAATCGGCCCGCCCCGCGAGCGAGAGCGCCCTCTGCCATGTAAAGTCCGCAGATCCTGCACCCTTGGTGGCGATTGGGACTAGAAGCGCCATGAGGAGGATCCCCGCGCCCTTCGCAAAGCCGCTTTCCATCCGCCTCAAGGCGGAGACGACGGCATTTCTCGCCTCTTCGCTCTCGTCTTTCATCAGCCTTTCGGCCTCGTCGCCTGTGACGCTCGCCCCGTTGACGGAATGGACGATACTGAAGTAGCGGTCTATCCCATCGCGCCTCATCCTCTTCGCGGAGGCGACGGCGCGCGGAAGAGCGCGTTTAAGGGCGAGAGCGCGCCTCATGCGTGAAATCCGCCTGAACGCCGGCGGCGCTATCCACGCGAGAAGCCAAACGAGCGGTGCAACGGCAAACGCGGCAACAAGCGCGCCCTTGCGCTTCACCACGTCCTCCGCTTCCGGCACCTCCGATGAAGCGTGGACGAGCCCCTCTGGAAGCGGCCACTCTTCGCTGTCGTCGATTTCGCCCAAAGCCGCCTGCGCGCCCGCCTTCACCTGGATCGGCATGGGCGGAGTCGTGAATGTGCCGTACCTGCCGCTTGAAACGTCAAAGTACGAGAGCGCCACCTGCGGGAATTCCACCGTGCCGGCCTTTACGGGCCTTGCGCGCCAGGAGAAGATGCGCGACGACTGGCGCTTCTCGGTCTTGAGGCTCGCGGTGTCGATCTTGAAGACGTCTCCGCCGTCCACGGCCGGAGGCGTCATCCTGTCGAGCCCCGCATCTGCCTGGACCTCGATCGAAACCGTGATCGGATCTCCAAGCGTGCAGACGCTCGGATCGAGCGTGGCCTCGGCGGAGAACTCGCGGCAGAATGCGTTCATCCATCCTGCGGGCCGGTCTTCAAGGGGCGCATCCTTTACCGTCAGCCGCTCGCCCTTGACCGTAACCTTCCTTTCATCGATCCTCACCTGCCCAAACCTGTCGATCGAGGCGATGACAGGTATCGTCACAACGGTGTCGGAGAATATGGCCTCGCCGGGCCTGTCGCACTCGAAGACGGGGAAACGGATCTCAAGGGTCCAGCCGTCCTTGCCATCGACCTTCTCCCTTCTCGCCTCAAGCGGAAACGTCGCGGGGATGGCCCTTCCAAAGAAGTCCTGCCCTGCGATATATCCGTTGAGCGACCATATGTATGGCGAATTCGACGGCCCTATCTTATCGAAGCCTTCCATCTTGAGCCTCGCAGTGCGGCCTTCGGCCTCGGGGAGCTTAAGGATGGGCGTTTCATGGTCGAGCCACGGCGCTTCGACATGCACGGGCAGGCGGTTGGGGAGGATGCTTGGGCGGTTCGAGTAAGGCTCGGGCAGAAGCGGCGCGCGCACCTTGATCTTCATCGTGAAGGTCTCGGAGACGTAGAGCTCCTTTGCGGAAAGCACCATCTCGGCATGGGACGGTCCTAGCGCCGCAAGCGCCGCAAAGGCGCAGACGAAAAGGCTCTGCTTCGCCCGGAACATCCTAGAACTCCTTTGCGAGAATGCCGTCCTGCTCAAGAAGTGCAAGTTCGACATCGCTGCGGCCGGCCTGGGCAAGCGCCGCCGCCATGGCAGCCTTGACGAGCGAAGGCTCGTTGCACTCCTGCGAGCGGTGGGCGGCAAGAAGAACTTTCATGCCGCGCCCCGTGCGCGTGGCGACAAGCTCAGCGCTCGCTTCGTTGGAGAGATGGCCGTTGGGGCCGTCTATGCGGACTTTAAGGCTTCTCTCCCTTGAGCTGCCCCAAAGGAGGGTAGGGTCGTAATTCGCTTCGAGGACGGCGCACGTGGCCTTGGAATACCACTTCGCCATTCCCGCCGTCACGACGCCCGTATCTGTTCCGATGAAAAGTTTCGTGCCGTTGACATCCTCGATAAAGTACCCGACGGGATCCACGACATCGTGGCTCGTCGCGAACGTCTGGATGTTGAACTCGCCTATTCCAAAGGTCTCCCCGGTTGAGAACTCGTAGAACGCATCCATAGGCGCGCCGAACTGGGCCGATATCGACTCGGCTGTGAGGGAGTTGGCGTAGAAAGGCACATGGGCATGCTTCTTGTGGAATACGCCAGAGCCTTTGGCATGGTCGCCGTGTTCATGCGTAAAAAGGACGCCATAGATCGATGAGGGCTTGATCCCCGCGGCCGAAAGCCTTCTTGAGAGATTCGCGTACGAGAAACCCGCATCGACCATTATGCGCGTTCCGTTCACCCCTTCGACGACGATGGAGTTCCCCCCACTGCCGCTGCCTAGCACGGCAATACGCATCTTGGCCCTACTCTCCCGGCTCGCTGTGGATGCGCCCGTTCGCGGCCTCGACCTTTGCAGCGAGATTCGCCTTGTGGCGCCTGAAAGCTTCCCTGAGCCCGGGATCGGCCGTGCCGAGGATCTGCACTGCAAGAAGAGCCGCATTGACAGGCCCCGCGGAGCCGACGGCCACCGTCGCCACGGGAACTCCGCCCGGCATCTGCACCGTCGCATAAAGGGCGTCGAGCCCATTCAGGGCGCCGCCTGCGACCGGTATGCCGATCACGGGAAGGACCGTGCCCGCCGCGAGAACGCCCGCCAGGTGCGCCGCCCCTCCGGCGGCCGCGATAATGACCTTGAGCCCGCGAGCTTCGGCGCTCTTCGAATAGTCTATCGCAACCTCTGGCGTCCTGTGCGCGCTTATGACGCGCGTCTCGTACTTGACTCCGAAACCGTCCAGCGTTTCGCAGGCCTTCTTCACAAGAGGCCAGTCGCTGTCGGAACCCATAACTATGCCGACTTTTTCGTCCATTTAAGCTTCCTGCCTTTCAAATGCCCTGTGGGCTATGTCGCTGCGGTGGAAGGCCCCGTCGAAGGAGATCTTCCCGAGAGCCGCGTAAGCCGTATCGACGGCATCCTTAAGCGTTGCGCCGACGCCAGTCACGGAAAGGACGCGCCCCCCAGATGTGACGATGGCGCCGTCAAGCTCCTTCGTTCCGCAGTGGAAGACGACGGCACCCTCCGTCGAGGCGGCATCGTCAAGCCCGGAGATGACCTTTCCCTTCGCGTAGCTTCCGGGATAGCCATTGGATGCTACGATCACCGTCGCAGCCGCCTCATCCTTGACGACGACATCGGAATCCTTGAGTGTGCCGCTTGCAGCCGCCATAAGGAGCTTGGCGAAGCTGCCCCCGAGCCTCGGAAGGACTGCTTCCGTCTCCGGATCGCCGAAGCGCGCGTTGAATTCGAGGACGTTTATGTCGCTTCCGCTCGCGGCCTTCCTGCCGCCTGCGTTGTTGACCATAAGCCCCGCGTAGAGGATGCCCCTGTAGACGATCCCCCTTTTCGCGAGTTCCCTCACGACGGGAAGGATTATCCTGTCGCGTATGACGGGAAGATAGTCGGATGTTATAACGGGCGCTGGCGAATACGCCCCCATCCCGCCGGTATTCGGGCCTTTGTCGCCGTCGAAGGCGCGCTTGTGGTCCTGCGAGCTAGGAAGGAGGACAGCCCTTTCGCCGTCCACGACGGCTAGGATCGAGCACTCCTCGCCTTCAAGGAACTCCTCTATGAGAACCTCAGCTCCCGCCGAGCCGAACCTGTTCGAGACGAGCATCGCGTCTATGGCGTCCTCGGCCTCGGCCTTCGTCTCGGCGATTATGACGCCCTTTCCGGCAGCGAGCCCGTCCGCCTTGATGACCACGGGAAGCCCAAATGAATCGAGGGCCGCCTTTGCCTTCGCCGCATCGGTGAAGGTCTCGGCCTTCCCGGTGGGGACGCCGGCTTTCGTCATCACATCCTTCGCAAACGACTTGGACCCCTCCATCCTCGCGGCGGCCGCCACCGGGCCGAACGCCTTGACGCCGATCGCATCGAGCCTGTCGACGAGACCTTTGACGAGCGGAGCCTCGGGGCCGACGACGACGAGATCGGGCCTGTTCGCCTCGGCCCAGGCAGCTATGCCCTCCACATCCTCCGCAGAGGCGGGGACGTTCTTCGCGATAGCCAGGGTCCCCGCATTGCCGGGTGCGCAGTAGAGCTCATGCCCCTCGGGGTCGCGCGAGAGCCTCCATGCAAGCGCATGCTCGCGGCCACCGCCTCCAACGACTAGAATCTTCATGCCTTTGATCCTATCCTTAACATCCAAGAACTTCGAACTGGGCAAGGCGGGAGAGGTCCTCCGGCGTGATGGCCGAAAGTGCATCCACATATGCCTTGGCGAAGGAGCCGGGCTGCGATGCCGGAGCCGTGAACGCCATGTCCGCCGCAACGGCGCCGACAAGTGACGCCGAAGCCGCAGCCGCGTACTTGTGGTTCCTCAAAAGCGCAAGGTACGATGCGGCGAGAGCAGCCTTGGCGGCCATCCATCCAGGCACCCTGTCAACCGGAACGCCTGCCGACTTCATGCCAATTTCGAGAGTGGGCCTGTCTTCGCAGACGACGGTATCTTTGAAAGGTGTCGAGACGACGACGGTCGAGTGGGACTCTGCGGCGATGCGAGCTGCGGCGGCTACAGCCTCCTTCTCCACATCGGCGCCGGCACTCTCGCCCGTTCCTTCAAGCGCGACGATCTCGGCCGGCGTTCCAATGATTATCCCCGGAAGCCGCCTTGCAATCTCCTTTGCGAAGAAGCGCCTTGAAGAGAGCATGTCGACGCCCTCCGCGCAAAGAACCCACGGACGCGCCCCCGCGACGGCCTGCCCGACCGCGGCGCGGACGGCCTCCTGCCTGGGCTTCGAGAGGCCGCCGAGTGAAGCTGAAAGCCCTGTTGCAAAAGCCGATATCTGCGATGCGTCGCCCGTATCCTCGATGATAAGGGGGCGTGCGCCCGCCGCGAACGTACACGCGGCGACGAAAGGAGCCGATGCGGCGTCCGAATACGTCTGCACGGCGGGATGCTGCTTGTCGTGCATGACGGTGATCATCGTCGAGACTGCCTTGATCACATCCTCACGCGTCACGTTCTTGCGCACAACCTGCTGGCGTTTCCTTATGACGAGCTCGCCATCCTCCATCTCGTCAAGTTCCTCGGCCTTGCTGTCCCTTCTGTCTCTAGCCATTACAAGCCCCCTTTCAAATTCCCGATGCGACAATTATACAATGTTATCGCCTGCAAGTCAACACCGCCCGACGGCTACCACACCATCCTGACGGGGATCCCCTCGCGGCGCATCTCCTCTTTGATCTCGGCGATCGTGAACTCGCCCGTGTGGATCATGCCCGCGACGATCGCGGCGTCGGCGCCGGCCTCGCGGAAGACGGTGACGAGATGCTCCGGCCGCCCGGCCCCGCCCGAGGCCACGACGGGAACGCCGACAGCCTCCGCTATAAGGCGCGTTACCGTAAGCTCGAATCCGGCGCGCGTACCGTCGGCGTCGACGCTGTTGACGACTATCTCGCCGACGCCGAGATCTGCCGCACGCTTCGCCCATTCGACGGCGTCCATGCCGGTAAACTCCCTGAAGCCGCGTGTCGTTATTTCGTAGCCGCTAGGGCATGACGGTTTACCGCTTCTTACGGGATCCATCCCGAGGACTATGCACTGCGAGCCGAACGCCTTGGCGCCCTCGGCGATTATCGCGGGGTTTCTGACGGCGAGAGAGTTGACGCTCACCTTTTCGGCTCCCGCAAGGATCACGCGCTCCATGTCGGCAAGCGTCGATATGCCGCCGCCGACGGCGAACGGGATCCTTATCGCGCGCGCGACGGCCTCGACCATCCCGATGTCTATCGGACGGCGCTCGGCGGAGGCGGTGATGTCGTAGAAGACGAGCTCGTCCGCGCCGCCGCGCGAATAGCCGACGGCCATCTCGACCGGATCGCCGAGGTCGATGTTGTTCTTGAACTTGACGCCCTTGGTGACGCGCCCGCCGCGTACGTCGAGGCACGGTATGACTCTCTTAGCAAGCATACTCGCCTCCCTGCCATGAGAGGAACCTCTTGAGGAACTCGAGCCCCACCCTTCCGCTCTTCTCCGGGTGGAACTGGGTTGCGACTATGCTCCCCTTGCGCACGGCCGAGGAGAACGTCACGCCGGCGAACTCCGTCCTGCCGATGGTGAAGGGATTCAACTCGGCATAGTACGAATGGACGAAATAGTACTCCGCGCCGCCGTTCACCTGGTTCCACCCCATCTCGGGTATCTTGCAGCCCGGCTGGGGCTTGAAGCGGCGGACTTTCCCGGGGATGAAACCGAGAAGATCGACCCCTCCGTCCTCCTCGGTGTGGTCGAAGAGTATCTGCATCCCAAGGCATATCCCGAGAAACGGCACCTGGCGGGCGATCGCATCGGTAAGAGCGGGCCTTAGGCCGAGCCTTTCAAGGTTCGCCATCGCGCTTCCTGCGGCCCCGACCCCCGGGAAGACGATCCTCTCGGCGCGCGCTATCGTTTCAGGGTCGCTCGTCGGGACGGTTTCGACCCCGAGCGCGGCAAAGGCGAGCTTGACGCTCGTCAGGTTGCCTGCACCGTAATCGACTATCGCAACCATCACTTTGCCTTCTTGGCTTTTTCGATAAGAGCCTTGGCGGCTTTCCTGTGGGCGGGGTCGTCCTTGTACTGCTTGTACTTGGACCCGAAGCGCGAGGCGAACTCCGCCTTTTCGCTCGGCCATGTCTGCGTAAGCCACATGACATCCCTGAGGAATGCGGGCGGATCCGAGTCCATCTCCATCTCGGCGGATGCGACTAGAAAATCGTGCGCCCTTCCGATCGCCTCTTTAAGGGACTTCGCGTCCTGCGCTTTTGCGGCGGCAGCCTTATCCGACGGCTTCGCCTCCGACGCAGCGATGTCGGCGTCGAGCCTCTTGAGGAAAGGCTCCACGTTCTTCCCCATCTGCACCTGGGACCTGAACATCTGGTACTTGCCGAAGTTGTTCACTCCCGGGGTGAGCGAGCCTGGAAGAGGAATGTCCGTTATCGCCTCGACAAGCGCCTCGGTGGCCTCCTGCTCGCTGTGGCCGGAGTAGACGACATTCCCCATCGCGTCGACGACGTAGAGGAACGGTATACCCGAGAACTCGGGCGGATTCTCTATGGACGCATTCTGGTATACGGGATACGTGCAGCCTGCGTCCTTCAAAAGCGCCACTGCCCTTTCATCGTCGCGCACCTGGCAGTGCGAGCCTATGAGAACAAAGGGCTTGTGCTTGAACGACTTCCAGAGGTTCTGGATTCTCGGGAGGCTCGCGCGGCACGGCGGGCAGTTGACGCCCCAGTTGTCCACTAGGACGACCTTCCCGGCAAGGCTCTCCTGCGAGATCTTGGGCCCGTAGATGTGGTGCTCGCCGTCGAGATTGCGCCATACGGCCGCCTGCGTGGCCAACGCCATGGAGACGGCGCAAAGAAATGATGCTATGCGTGGGTTCATGTCTCGCTCCTTCAGGTTCATTTGGCCAGTTCGGACGAATACGGGATCGTGAGATTGTTGTCCCTGGCAAGAGCGCGCATCTCGTCGATCAGCTCCTTGCGCGGCTCAAGCGCGTATTCGCCTATGAGAGCGTATATCTTGCGCCTGGCCCACTCTGTTTTCGCCTCTGGGCCGATCCCAGACTTCGATCCGAAACTGCGCCTGAAGTACGAATCGTACACCGTCGAGCCGCTGAGCCCCTTGAGCTGGAAGACAAGCCCCATCGCCTCCGCGGGGCAGCGGCCCCAGATCTCAAGCGGCTCGCCCTTGTAGAGGTTCGTGACGAGCCTCGGGTACGCCTCCGCGCCGCTCGAAGCGCTGAATACGACCGTAAAGTCGCTCAACACCGGCTGCGAGAACGATGCCGCAAGAGCCGGAAGCTCCTTCGCGCATGCGCGCTTGTCCTGCTTGTCGTATGGATCGGACTGGGATCTTTCGGCGACTCTCTCGTGCCTCGCCCAGCCGCCACGGTTGCCGCGGCTGATAAGGTCCATCAGGTAGGCGTTGGCCTTGTCCTTGATGCCGTACATGTAGACGCTCACAAGCCCGCCATTGAGGCGCGTGAAGCTCGAAAGGATCTCGCTAGAACGGACCATGCCAGTCGTGGCCTCGCCGTCTGTTATGACGAGCGCGACAAGCGGCCTTTCCGGATCGCGCGGCAGCGTAAGCGTGGAGCTGAGGCTCGCGAAGACGTCGGTCGTACCGGAGCTTTCGAGGTTCTTTAGCCACTTCTTCGCCTTCCTGCGCGCGCCGTAGGAATTCTCCTGCCAGCCTTCGAACGCATAGTCCCAGCTGTTGGCGAAGCTGACGAGGTTGAACCTGTCCTTGTCGCCGAGCGAATCGATTATGTCGGAGACTGCGGATGCGCAAGCCTCAAGCCTTATGTTGCCGATGGAGCCGGAGACGTCTATCAAGACGACGAGATCCTTCGGCACCACGGGAAGCGGGTTCCGCTCGAGGCTGTTGATCCTCACCCTGAAATACTTCCACTGCGGCTCGGCGGGATCGATCCATCCGTCGAGGTCCAGTGTCACATGCTCGTCGAAGGGCTGCCCCTCCTGCGAATCCTTGAGCCTGTCGACGGCGGCCTTCTCGCTTCGGATGTGCGACGAATCGACCTTGGGGATGTTGAGCGCGACGATGGCCGGACCACCGGAATCCTCTCCCGGGTTCTCCTCGGAGACCCTGTTGCGCCTTTCGGCGAGATCCTCGGCGGCCCTGCGTTCGGCGGCGATCTCCGCAGCCTCCTCTGCCTCGAACGACCTTACAGGCGGCGGCGCCACCTCAAGCGATTTCTCCGCGAGCTCGAACGGGTCTGGCGTTTCAATCGTCATCTGGCGGTCTTCGGCGCGCTGTTTGGAGTCCTTAGCGCCCATGGCGCCGGCCGAAGCCTGCGCAGCCTCAAAGAGAGCGTCGCTCACGCTTCCCGCAGTTACGCGCTGCGCGTCAAGCGCCTCGGTTAGGCGCGAGACTAGCTCGTCCGGCGGCACGGCAGGGAGGAAATTGGTTACCTGCGGCGTCTCCGGCGGGGGAAGCGCCTCAAGGAGCGTCTGATCCTCGGGGATCTCGGCTTCGATGTCGCGGGGCTTTATCTCGTCGTTGACCTCCGGCTGCGGCGCGTCCGCGAGCGCGGTGTCGAAGGAGGAGCCGGCATCCTCCGCCTCGTAGCGGGAGACGTCGTTCTCGGGCCTTGCGGCCTCGTCGCTCAGCCTGTCGAGGCTTTCGTTCAAGTCGATTGGCGTAGGCTCCGGAAAGAACTCCGGGAAGAGCTGCGGATCGAACTCCGTGTCCGGGAGGCGCGTCACGAGAGTCTCGTGCTTCTCGTGCATGCTCTTTTCGATCGCTATCTCGGTGAACGTCCTGAAGCGCGTGCTCCTGAAGTAGGCCATGAAAGCCGAGTGCAGGATGAGCGACAGCACGAACGCCGACACCCACAGCGAAAGGCTACCCTCCCTCTCGGGATCCTGCACGTCGTCATTCACCATATCTGGCCTTCCGTTCCTCGAGAAGCTTTTCGGCCTCCTCCGGCCTTCCCGACGCCCTGAGAAGATCGGCCGCGCGCGTAAGCGCTGCCGTTACGGCCTGGGGATCGTCGAAGAGCGTCGCCACGATCATCGTGTATCCGAGTTCGCCCTCGGCGTCTCCCTTGGCGCGCGCGCATGCTCCAAGAGCGACGTACGCCTCCATCCTGAGGCGCATCAGCTCCGGGCTCGCAGTCCTCTCGACCGTCTCTTCAAGCACCTTCGCGGCCTCCTCGGTGTTTCCGGCGGAGAGAAGAAGCTTTCCGAGCGAGAGCGACGCGCGTGCGCCGTACGCCGTCTTGACGGGATACTTTACGGCCTTCCTGAACGCAGCCTCCGAGGCGTCCCTTTCGCCGCGCGCCGAATGCGCCTCGCCGGCGATGGCGGCCGCGGCCTGAAGCCATTTCGCGTCGGCGCCATCTCGCGCGATGGCGCTCTTGGCGGCCTTGAGCGCGGCGTCTGCGCGCCCTCCTTCAAGGTCCTTCTCGGCCTGCCTTACAAGGGCCTCAATGGGGATGCGACCTTCCGTCGCCGAGCCTACGAGCTCCGAAATGATCGGGGAGGCAGCGGCGTAATCGTCCCTCTGCTGCATGAGAAGCGCAAGCTCGAGCTTCGCTTCGCGGGCATAGTCGCTTACGGGATTCGCCTTGAGGCAGTCGTTCAACGCCGCCTCGGCGCCGGGCGCATCGCCCGCCCCTCTAAGGGCCACGCCGCGCCAATAGAGGTTCTGCGCTGATCCGCCCCTCTCGGGGAAACGGCGCTGAAGCTCCTCAAGGCTTCTTGCGGCCGCCTTGTTTTCGCCGGCCTTGAGCTCCTCCATCGCCCTCGCCTCAAGAGCGCGCGACGACCACTGCGAATCGGGATGTGTCGCAAGAACCGTGCTCCACGAGCGGCGCGCGGCGGGAGCGTCGCCTAGCTTCATGTACGCAAGGCCTTCAAGATACCCCGCCCTCGCAGCCGTATCGCCTGTTGCACGCGCTGCGACTTCGCGCGCGTATGCTATTGCACGCTGCCATTCGCCCTGGGAGAACGCCGCGTCGCACCCGAAGGCGTAGACTGCCGCCGCGCTCTTCTCGGGCCAGTCGCCGCGCTCCGATATGGCCTTCAAGACTCCGGCGCTGTCGCCCTTGCGGGCGTAGAGCTCGACGCGCTGGACCGAAAGGATCTCGGCGAACTTGCCGTTGGGGAAGCGCTCAAGGCTCTCCGAGGCTGCCTGGAGGCTGTCGTCGAAGCGGCCCATCTTGAGAAGCGCCGCGGCCTTGAGGTAGGCGGCGTCCTCGTTGCCGGGCCCGAGGCTGTCAGCGGCCCTGTGCGCTTCTGCGTAGCGCATGGCCCTGTAGTCGGCCCATGCCGCCCAGAGTGCGCATTCCTTCGCGCGTGCGCCGTCGGGGAACTTCTCGGCGAGTGTGCGGAAAAGCGTGGCCGCCTCGCCCCAGATGCCGTCGCGGTAGTTCATCATCGCGGAAAGGTATATCGCCTCCTCCGCGACGGCCCGTTCGGGAGCGTCGGCAAGCTGCGCGAAGACGGCCGTGGCCGCGGCGTGCATATCCCTGTTCCTGTCGGCCGAGAGTATCGCACCCTGGCGGAGAAGGGATATGCGGGCAGTTTCGGTCGTCTTGTCGATCTTGGCGGCCTTGCCGAACGAGGCGCGGGCCGAAGTGAGATCGCCTTCGCGCTCTTCGTCGCACGCGAGGTGGTAGAGCGCGGCCTGCCTTATGTCCTTCGGGGCGGAAGCCCTGTCGACGGACGTTAGAAGAGTCCTCCGCGCATCGCCGCCGGAAAGGAGTGCTTCGTTGAACCTTGCGATCGCGGACCACTTCCCCTCGGGGGCGGCCTCGTAGGCGAGCGCGTAGTGTCTGCGCGCGTCGTCCTTCGAGCCGGCGTGGCGCTCGGCCTCGGCGAGACGGAAATAGACCTCGTCGCGCCCGACGGAAACGGCGTTCGTGAGCGCGGTGTATTCGCCGACGGCCTCCTTCCAGAGCTTGCGCCTGGCGAGGCCGTTCGCGAAGAGAAGCCTGTCGGCCTCAGGCACCCCTGAGACCTGGGCAAAGAGGCAGGCCGCTGCGGGAGCGGCCAGTGCCATCAATAGGATAAGCCTCCTCATCAACCCTGGCGAGCCTCCTGGATGGCCTTCGAAAGCGCAAGCATGCGCTCGCCGAGATCCTCGAACGTGACGTCGGTGGAGTAGATGTCCTTGTAGTAGGCGTACGCCTTCTCGTAGTCGCCCTGCGTCTCCGCGCAGAGGCCGAGCTGGTAAACGACCTTCTTCTTCAGGTCGTCCATCGTCGGGATGGCGTCGCGCGCTGCCTCAAGCTGCATGACGGCCATGTCCGTCTTGCCAGTCTGCATGAAGCACATCGCCATGTAGTAGAGCGCCCAGAGACGGTCCTTCGGGCTCTTCTGCGCGAGCTGGAGGTGCGTAAGCGCGTCATCGTAGTAGCCGTAGGTGTACAGGAGAACGCCCAGGTCGTACCTGATCTTGAGGTCGTTCGGATAGCGCTCGACGCGGCCGACGAGATCCTCGTAGACGAACTGCGTCTTCTCCTGCTCGAGCGCCTCGGCGCCTTCGGCGTCGCCCGCGGCCTGAAGCTGCTCGATGCGCTGGTCGTACTCCATGACGCGCGTGGTGGACATCATGCGGTCGAGCTCGGGGTCCATGGCGTTGAGTTCGAGCGCCTTCTGGAGTACATCCACTGCTTCGGCGTAGCGCTTGTTCTGGTTGTAGATTCGAGCGAGGGCCCTGTAGTGGTTCATGTTGCCCGGCTCCTTCTCGATCTGGGCGAGGCGCTCCTGGATGAGGGCCTCGGCGTCGTCGCCGGTGATGACCGCCTTGTTCGCCTGGTCGAGCTTCTTGGCCTGCTCCTTGTTGGCGATGAGCTGCTGGAAGCCGCCCTTCTTGCCGGTGGCCTCGGTCCAGCCGCTGTTCATCGTGGCCTGCGCCTCGGCGTTCTTGAGCATCTGGATGACCTTCTGGTCGCCCGGCTTCAGGTTGAGGATCTTCTGGTAGGCGTCGCGCGCCTTCGTCCAGTTCTTGGCGATGGAGTAGTAGGAGGCGACGCGCTCGAGGAGCGCGACGTTGCCGGCCGAGCATTCGGCGGCGGCCTCCATCGTTATCGCCGCGGCCTCGGGCTTGCCTGCGGCCTCGGCGGCCTTGACGGCCACCTCGATGTTGTCGGGGTCGAGAGGATTCTGCGCGAGAAGCTTTTCGGCCTCGGCCATCGCCTCGGCTCCCTGACCCTTCTTCGCGAGGGCGAGAACCTTGTTGCGGGCCATGATGCTGCCGAGGCTCTGGAGCTTGGCGGCGAGCCCGGAGACGGGCTTCTGGCGGTAGCGGGCAATCTGTGCCGTGCGCAAAAGGCGCCTCGCCTCAAGCGTATCGGGTGCATAGTTGAGCGACTGCGTAAGCATCTCGATCGCAAGGTCGAACTTGCGCGATTCGAGCGCCTGGCGCCCGCGGTTCATCAGATTCTGGGCCTTTTGGGCCGCTGCATCGTTTGCCATGTCTGACCTCCAGAATTTCTTTTCGGGACATTATACCATAAGAGCCATTTTCATGCAAGAATATCACGGTATGAATCTCGCCATCGCGCGGACGTCGTCAAGGGCGTTTCCGGGGGATGCGAGTATCCTTCCGACCTCATCCATGATCTCGGCCGACGAGGCGCGCGGCGTCTGCGGCCTGCAAGCGTAGATCCTCGCGTGTCCCGTCCTGAAAGCGCTCTTCTCGCTCACGTCAAGCTCCTCGAAAAGCTTCTCGCCAGGCCTTACGCCCGTAAAGACGATGGGGACGTCGTCGTAGGGCCTTAAGCCCGCCGCGCGTATCATCTGCTCGGCGAGCTCCACGATCCTGACGGGCTTACCCATGTCGAGCGTGAAAATGGCGCTCTGGCCCTCGGCCGCCGCCTTGAGGACGAGCCCCACAGCCTCGCGCACCGTCATGAAGTAGCGCTTCATCTCCGGATGCGTCACGGTGACCGGCCCCCTGCGGGCGATCTGCTCCTCGAAAAGCGGCACCACGCTTCCGCTCGAACCGAGGACGTTGCCGAACCTTACGCAGGCGAATCTCGTCGCGCCGCCGTTGAGATCCATCAGCAGGATCTCGGCGAGCCTCTTCGTTATCCCCATGACGCTTACGGGGTTGACTGCCTTGTCCGTCGAGATCATGACGAATCTCGCGACTCCCGCATCGCGGGCAAGCTCCCCAAGGCGGCGCGTCGCGAGCGTGTTGTTCCTAAGCCCCTCCGCAGGGTGGAGCTCGACCATGGGGACATGCTTGTAGGCCGCCGCGTGAAGGACGATCTGCGGACGGTACTTCGCGAATATCGCCTCCATCCGCTTAAGGTCGTTCACGTCGGCCATCTCGGGGATGCAGCGCGCGGTGCCCCCCAAAGAGCGCATGCGCCTGTCGATCTCGTAGAGGGCGTTCTCGCCTCGCTCGACCATGACGACTGTCGCCGCGCCGCATTCGGCGACCTGCCTTACGATCTCGGATCCTATCGACCCGCCGGCGCCTGTCACCATCACAGTCTTCCCCTGCATGAGAGAGACCACATCCGCGGAATCCGTCTCGCTCTCGGCGCGCGAGAGAAGCCCCTCCTCCTTCATGCGGGCCGTCCAGTATACGCCCCAGATGAACCTTACCGTGCACATCCCCGCCGCTAGAAGAAGCGTATTGAGGATCGCGATCGAGTAGGGCGCGCGGAATGCGGCAACCGCCATCTCAGGGAGAAACGCCCTCAAAACAAGGAGTATCGCGCCTATCGAGGCGAAGGCCGCCGCATAGCGGGGTACGTCGAGCGCCTTGAGCCTCCAACGCCTCGTGCAGCCGAACGCCGCAAGAGTTGCCGTCTCGACGATCCACACGACGATAAAGCTCTGCACGGCCGCACGCCATCCCCAGTTGGGCTCCACGAACCCGAGCCTCAGGACGAACGCTCCAAGGTATGCCCCGGCCATTATCGCCGTATCGGCGAGGAGCCCCAAAATGAAGGCTATTCCCATATCGTCACCTTACGCCTTTTGCGCCCCTGCCGTCGGCAGCGCGTCCAAGGCTCAAGACGGCCTCCCTCACGGCCGAACCGCCCTTCACGCGCCTTTTGCCGGGCGCCGTAAAGAAGCCGCCCGCGACAGGTATGGATTTAAGATCGTTCAGCTCGGCGGGATCGGATCCCTCCACATCGACGAGCATCCCGTCGTCGTCCACGGCGAGGCTCGCGCGCGTCTTGCCGCAGAGGAAGGCGCAGAGCTTGCCGTCGCTCGACGGGTATTTCGCCGCGAGAGCGCGCTTTGCGAGCCACCTGCTCTCCGAAAAGGCGCAATACGTGCGATCGGCGTTGAAGACGGCGAACGTCCTGTATTCACGCCCTTCGCCCGGGGGAAGGATTATTACGCCCGGCTCGGGGTCGTGCTTGGCCCCCGCGTGGTTGAAGACCATCTTCGCCTCCCTGTCGACGCTCGGGTAGACGAGGACTACCGTCAGGAAGTCGCCTTCATGCGTGTCGAACGCCGCCCACCTAAGAGGATCCGCCGTGCGGGCGGGGCCGAACATCTTCGTGAAGCGCCTCTGGGCCATCCCTGAGAGGAACGTGGGGACAAGCGCGTTGCCCATAAGGCGCGAAAGCGGCCCAGCCTTCGAATCGATCTGCGACCACGGCGCAAGCTCGCACGTCCAGACGAGCTCCGGCGGGACCTTCTGCGCGGCCGGCTGCCCGGTTGAGGCTGCCGCAGCGAGTGCCAAGGCAATGACGATCGACGAAAGGACATTCTTAAAAATCATTTAGCGTACTCCACACACCTTGTTTCGCGTATGACCGACACCCTGATCTGCCCGGCGAAGCGCACGCGGGCCGAAATCTCGCGGCAGATGTCGCGTGCAAGCTCGCCCGCGGCGACGTCGTCCACCTCGGCGGGATCGACGATGACCCTCAAGTCGCGCCCCGCCTGGACTGCGAAGACGCCCGTGACGCCCTTGTGCGCACGCGCTATCGACTCGATGTTCTCTAGGCGTTCGTAGTAGACGGATATCTTCTCCTGCCGCGCACCGGGGCGGGCGCTCGAGATCGCGTCCGCAGCAGCAACGAGAAGCGCCGTGACGCCCCCGCCCTGCACTTCGCCGTGGTGCGCCGCGACGGCCGCGCATATCTCGTCCGACTCGCCGTGGGACTTGAGAATCTGCGCGCCTATGGCCGCATGCGCGCCCTTGCGCTCGGCGGACGACGACTTGCCTATGTCGTGCAGGAACCCGGCCCTTCTCGCGAGAGCTCCGTCGAGCCCCATCTCGGCGGCCATCGCCCCCGCAAGGAGCGCCACCTCGACGCTGTGGGAGAGGACGTTCTGCGCAAAGCTCGTCCTGAACCTCAAGCTTCCCATCATCTTGACGATCTCGGGATCGAGCGATCCTACGCCCGCCTGCGACGCGGCCTCAAGCCCGGCGGCTTCGTTGCCCTTCTCGACCGTCTCCTTCGCGGCGGCGACGCTCGCCTCGATGGTAGCGGGGTGTATGCGCCCGTCTGCGACGAGAGATTCGAGGGCAAGCCTCGCCACTTCGCGCCTCAAGGGATCGAAGCAGCTTAGAACGACCATGTCAGGAGCGTCGTCAAGAAGGAGCGTAACGCCGGTTTCGGACTCGAACGCCCTTACGTTTCGCCCGTCGCGCCCGACGATGCGCCCTTTCATCTCGGCGTTCGGCAGGGTGACGGACGAGGTTGCGAGCTCTCCCATGTGCGCTACGGCGCATCTTGAAATCGCATCGGCCACGATCTTCCCGGCGGCGCGCTCGGCGTCCTTGCGGGCGGCCTCCTGTATGCGACGGGACATGGAATCGGCGTCGGCCCTAAGCTCGGCCTCGACGCGCTTCAAGATCGTTTCCTTCGCCTCTTCGTGCGACATTCCGGCAAGCTCCTCCAAGCGTCTGTCGGCGACGCCCTCCCTTTCAGCGAGCGCGGCGGCACGCTTGCGGCTCATCTCCTCGTCGGACTGGAGGGCAGCGGTCTTTGCGGCAAGCGTCTCGGAGCGCGCGTCGAGAAGCGCGCTCTTGCCGTCGAGCTTCGCCTCGCGGGCAGTGAGGCGGGCGTCGATCTGCTCAAGCTCGGCCTTCCTCGCCTTGGTGGAGCGCTCGAACTCCTCCCTTGCCTTGACGACGACAGCGCGCGCGGCGATGTCGGCCTCCTTGAGGCGCGCTTTGACCTCGCGGGCCGTCTCCTCCAGCTTGAGGCGCATCTTCTTCTCGATGGCCTCGGCCTTCCAGCGGCCGACGAGGCCTCTTAAGGCGTAGCCGAGCAGAAGTCCGGCGACGACGAAAAGGACTACGGTCACGATCGCGCCGAAGTCGCTCATGTCCTGCCAGCCGCCGGAGGCTATCGCCAGGATTGGATTCATGCGAAACTCGCCTCCTCGACTCTGGCGGCGGTGCCGTCGGCCGCCTTCACGACCTTCTCGATGCGTGTCTTGACGCTGGCGAGCTCGTCGGTGCAGAACTTGACGAGCCTGCGCCCTTCCTCGAAGCTGCGCAGCATCTCGTCCATGCCCTGCCTGCCGCTCTCCATGCCGGACACAAGCCTCTCGAGTTTGCCGAGAGCCGTTTCAAATGTTTCTTTCTCTTCGTCCATCGCCTGTGCATCCTTGGATTTAGGGGGAGTATTATATCATAATTCGCTTGAAATTCACAGGTGGATTTTTGAGAAGAAGGGATAAAAGCGATAAAAGGGATGGAAGGGATAAATCCGATGAATGGACTGGGAATGGGCAAAGGGATGGAAGGGATAAATCCGATGTATTGCATAAGTCATCCAATTACAGTATAATATCAGCATCAACAGGGTGGGGCCGGAAAGACCTGTGGAAACCAGGCACTGTCGCGCAGCCGTCAAAGCCGGAATGCGGCCGCTACCCATACAAGAAATCCAGTACCTTCGCATGAGGGGGAAAGATGGACATGAAAAGAATGATCGTTTTCGCCGCAATGGCGGAGATGGCCGGCATGCTTTGCGCAGAACCGGCCGAAACTGCGGATGGGGCGGCGACACCGCCGGCGGTTGTCACCGTATACGCCTCGCGCGTCGATGCCGCCAAGGATGGAATGCCCGCGTCCGTTTCGGTGTTCACCTCCGCCGATATCGAGGCAAGCTGCGCGAGGGATCTCCCGGAGCTCCTGCGCAAGAAGGCCGGCATCGACGTCCACTCGATGAACGGCAATCCCATACTGACGTCCCTTGCGACGCGCGGCTTCGGCGACAATGCGTTCGGGAGGATGAAGGTCGTCCTCGACGGCGAAGAGCTCAACAACGTCGACATGAGCGCACCCAACCTTACGCGCATCTCCCTCGACGGCGCAAGCCGCATCGAGCTCGTGCGCGGCCCCAGCCCCGTACTGTACGGCGACGGGGCCATAGCCGGCGTCGTCAACGTATCAACAGATTCGCACGACTACGCCAAGAGGACGAGAATCGCGGCGAAGGCCGGATCGCAGAACACGTTCGGCGGCAGCTTCGCCACAAGGGGCGGCTCCGAGGCAGATGGCGTACAATACGGCGCGTCATACGACTATCTCCAGTCCGGCGGATACCGCGAGCGCAGCGCCTACCGCATCCACACGGCCAATGCGCTTGTGAGGAAGAATTTCGAGAACGGCTCTACAATCGGCATCAAGGCGAACTACCAGAACGCCTTCTACGAACTGCCCGGCTCGCTGACGCACTACCAGTGGAAGCACTCCCGAAAGACGGCCAACAACCGCGACGACTACTCGCGCATCTGGAGCTATGGCATTTCGTTCGATTCAAAGATGAAGCTCGCGGAAGACCAGTGGCTGCGCCTCGACGGCGGCTTCTCGCACCAGTACCGCCACGCCAGGTACACGAGTTCCGCAAGCGACCTCGAATACGACGCCTGCTGCATGCATATCTCGCCAAGGTACATCAATGAAATGGATCTCTTCGGGTTCGGCAACAGGTTCACCGCCGGTTTCGACTTCCGCTTCGACCGCTATGGCGAAGACCATCCCTTCAGCTTCGGCTCGCCCGTCAAGCGCCACTTCGACCGTTCCCGCTACGCCGTATACGTGCACGACGAGTTCAGCCTTACCGAGGAGCTTTCAATCGTCGTCGGCGCGCGCCTTGAGATGATAGAGAACAGATGGGCGCATTACCAGGGGCTCGCGAAGTCGCACAGCCGCGACTGGATGGGGGACTGGGAGCTCGGGCTTGTGTACCGTCCCTTCGAGGGGCTTAAGACCTACGTCAAGGGCACGCGCTTCCACCGCTCGGCGTTCTGCGACGAGCTGAGCTATACCCAGAACGGGAAGTTCCTCGATCCCGAGACGGGCTATTCCCTCGATATAGGAGCGGAGTGGGAGTTCATGGAGGGATTCAATCTCGACATCAACGGCTACGGCATGATAATGGAGGACGAGATATTCTATGATCCCGTCCTGCCGCCGTACGGGTACAACTGCAACAGCCCCGCGAAGACGCGCAGGATCGGGCTTGACGCCGGGATCTCGTGGAAGCGCGAGAAGCTTGCCGAAGCGTCGCTTAGGTACGGCGTGGTCCATGCCGACTTCGGGAGCGGAACGTACCACGGGCGCGACATTCCGTACGTGCCGAACCACAGGATACGCGCCGAAGCCGGCTACTGGATCTTCGACGACCTTGAAATAAAAGGCGGCTACTCCTACACGAGCTCGCAGTACCTCTCGGGCGATTTCGCCAACGCCAACGAGAAGCTTCCCGCGTATTCGCTCTTCGACATCTCCGCGACGTATGAGCCGTCCTGGGCGAAGGGATGGAAGGCGTCGTTCATCATGGACAACATCTTCGACAGGAACTATTGCGACTATGCCGGCGTAGGCTACTACTATCCCGCCACAGGGAGAAGCTTCATGTTCATCGTGAGCTACGAGTTCTGATGAGGTTCGGATACATAGTCGCCTCGCTGGCGGTTCACGCGGCCATAATCGGGATGATGGTCTGGTGCCCTTCCGCACCGGTGCCCTCTCTTGAATGCATTCCCATATTCGTTGAAATCGTGGAGGCAATCGAGGCGAGGGAGGAAACGGCTGCAACACTGGAGGCACTCCCTGAGAAAGTGCCGGAGGTTCCGGAAACGACAACCCGGGAACATGCTGAAATCCCCGAAGGCGACATTGAGGACGAGAGCATCGTTCCCCAAGCCGCCGATACAGTGGCGGAGGAGCCCAAGGAGGAAGCCCCTTCCATCCCGGAAGACACTCCCATGACAGAAGATCCGGCGCCGCAGCCGGTTATGGACGCGCCGCCCATTGAGGAGGCCCATGCCAAGGTCGTATCCGATCCCGTCGCGCTAAACAGGATAACCCCCAGATATCCTCGTGCGGCGCGCAGAAAGGGTCACGAAGGGAGCGTGACGGTTGAAATCCGCGTGTCGGAGAATGGCGGCGTATCCGATGCGAAGATCGTCGCGACAAGCGGCCACGCCGAACTTGACAGGGCTGCCCTTGCAGCCGTAGGGACGGCAAGGTTCGCGCCGGCAACCGAGGACGGGGCCGCCGTTTCAGGGCTTCTTCGCCTTACGTTTGAATTCAAGCTGGAGTGAACGGCGCTATGGACGGATTTGCAAAGAGCGCATTTCTGCTCTTTCTCGCCATGAGGGCGGGGGATCTCGTCGCCATGGCGGCGGGCATGTGGTTCGTGCCGCGATACGTCTCGCCGGATGAGATCGGTGCCGTTCTTCCAATGACATCCTTTGCCACCTTTCTGTCGCTTCCCGTATTCGCGTTCGCGATGGTTGTGATGAAGGAGGCGGCGGTCATGGCCGCGAGAGGCGAACGCGGCAGGATCAGGACTCTTCTTCGAGGCGTGTTCGCGGCTACGGGCGTCATTCTCGCTTTAACGCTCTTACTCTCGGCTGCGCTTGTGCCGCGTTTTCTCGATGCGATGCGCATAAGCGATGCCGCCGCGGGGATACTCGTCGTCTCCGCGGCCTTCCTGGGATGTGCAGCGCCCGTATACACCGATGCCCTCCAGTCCCTTAAGCGTTTCCGTTCGCTTGCGGCGGTTGAGGCGGGCGGGGCCGTATTCCGTTTCATCGTGATGATGGCGGCAATGCCGTTCAAGGCACTGGCGGGATATTTCGCGGGGCAGGCGGCTCTGCCGGCCTTCCGCATTGTTGCAAGCGTAGCCGTGTTGAGGCACGATCTTGCCGTTCCTCCGGCACCCTTCTGGGACGGGGACTCCATAAGGCGAATGGCTGCGGCCTTTGTCGCCGTTCTCGCGTACCAGGCGTTTCCTTTGGCGGCGTCGCTTGTGGAGCAGTCAATGCTGCGTACGGCCCTTCCGGGCGCCGATTCGGCCGGATACTACATGATCTCGCGGTTTTCGGATCTCATATACTATCTGACGTTTCCGCTTATGATGGTGATGTTCCCGTTCACGGCCGCGGCCGCCGGGCGCGGGAAGTCAACGCGCCCGTACGTGCTCAAGTGCTCCGCCGTAACGCTTGCCGCCGCGGCGATGATGGCGGCTATTTATGCCGTGTGGGGCCAGGAGCTGCTCTCTCTCATGCCGCACGGGCGGGAGTATCTAAAGCACGCGCATTTCATGCCGTGGCTTGTTGTGATATCATCGCTCACCTCGTGCCAGGTGTTCTACACCAATGCCGAAGTGTCTGCCGGCCGCTTCGGTTTCCTGGCCTGGCTTGTGCCTCTTCATGCCATCTATCCCATAGCGCTCTATTTCGCCGCCGCCGGCGGGCATGTCACATCCCTTGGCGGCTTTGTCGCGATCTTCGGCGCCGCCTCGCTCCTCCGCTTCCTCTTCGCGTGTGGATTTGGCGGATATGTGGATTAGGAGTGGCAAGCCGATCAGTGTGAATGGGCAGGCGGCATTATGCGCTTCCCCGTTTATGCCTCCAGCCCCACACGAGCGGAGCAAGGGTGCTGCCGCTTCCCCCAGAAGTCACATGAGGCGCATTGCGCAGCGTGCTAAACAAAACTGCGACCCAAAATGCACCCCTATGAAGCGGCTGCCGCCCATTGCGGAGAGAGAACCTTTGCCGTCCCCCCATTTTTGTGGTATAATGTTCCCGCACTTGAAAAACGAGGTTCAACATGAAAATAAAGGACATTCTTGCCCAGGGCCGACCCTCGGTCTCTTTCGAGATCTTCCCGCCCAGAAAGGACGCGCCGTTCGCACCGGTCAAGGAGGCCGTTGAAAGGCTCGCGCGCCAGCGCCCCACATTCATCTCGGTCACATACGGCGCCGCCGGCGGCGCCCACGCAAACACTGCCGAGATCGCCTCGTTCGTCCAGGCGTGCTCGGTGCCCGCCCTTGCCCATCTTACGTGCATCGCGGCGACGGAGGAAAGCCTCGCGGGCGAAGTCGCGGCACTGCGTGCGGCCGGCATAGAGAACATCCTCTGTCTGCGCGGCGATGCGCCCAAGGATTCCGCACCCGCCGGCTGCTTCGCCCATGCGGTAGATCTCGTGCGCGCCCTGAGCCCGCTCGGCTTCTGCCTTGGCGGAGCAAGCTATCCCGAGTGCCATCCCGAATGCCCGCACATGGAGGAGGACATAGGCCATCTCCGCGAGAAGGTCGACGCGGGGCTCGACTTCTTGACCACGCAGATGTTCTTCGACAACAACATATTCTACAGGTACCTCTCGAAGCTCCGCGACCGCGGCATTACCGTCCCCGTGATCGCAGGCATAATGCCTGTCACGAACGGAAAACAGATAGCGAGGATATGCAGCCTCTCGGGCACATACCTCCCGAGCCGCTTCAAGGCGATCGTCGACCGCTACGGCGAAAGGCCCGCCGCCATGCTTGACGCCGGAGTCGCCTACGCAACTGAACAGATCATCGACCTCTTCGCGAACGGCGTGAACGCCGTACACGTCTACACGATGAACAGGCCTGAGGTCGCAGAGCGCATAATGGCAAACTTGAGGGGCATCATTGGAGATTGATCCCGTACAGATCTGCCGCTACCTGAGGCTTTTCGGCCGCAAGCCCGACCCGGCGCTCGCGGCGCGCATTGACGCAATGCGCGCCGAGGCCGATGCGGCGATACGCCCTTCCCGCACGTGGCTGAGGCTCGACGACATCTCAAGGCTCGATCTCAGGGGATCGTCGACACTCGCAAAGCGCCTTGCCGGATGCCACGGGGCCTATCTCGTCTGCGGGACGATAGGAACGCTCTTCGATGCGCTCCAGAGGCGCACGGCGGCAAAGTCCGCAAGCGACGCCTTCATCCTACAGGCGATCGGCGCCGCCGCAATCGAAGCATGGATGGACCTCGTCGAGAACGAGATCCGCCGCACCCTTCACCCCGGCGAGACGCTTGTCGCGCGCTATTCCCCGGGATACGGCGACTATCCCCTAGAGGCGCAACGCGACATCCTCTCCGCCCTCGACGCCCCGCGCACCGTAGGCGTGGCGCTTACCGACACGCTCATAATGGTTCCATCAAAATCCGTCAGTGCAGTCATTGGCGTAAGGAAGGACTTGGAACAGAAATGAAAAACCTCCTCTTTGACCGTTCACGGATATTCCGCCTTGACGGGGCGATGGGCACACAGCTCCAGCTCAAGGGTCTGGTGCCGGGCGAAACGCCCGAGATGTGGAATATCGAAAGGCCGCAGGATGTCCGCCCGGTGCACGAAGCGTACTTCGCCGCCGGGGCTGACGCCGTGTACGCCAACACGTTCGGTGCAAACGGCGCGAAGTACCACGGCAGGGCCCCTCTCGCGGATGTCGTCTCGGCGGGGATTGCAATTGCGCGCGAGGCGGCGGCGGCGGCCGGTGGAACAAGGTATGTGGCCCTCGACATCGGGCCTACGGGCCGCCTTCTCAAGCCCTCGGGGGATTTCGAGTTCGATGCCGCCTACGACGCCTTTGCAGAAACCGTCATTGCAGGCGCGAAGGCCGGTGCAGATCTGATCGCCATCGAGACGATGGGCGACACGTACGAACTCAAGGCCGCCGTGCTGGCGGCGAAGGAGAATTCGAGCCTCCCCGTGATCGCCACCGTGGCGCTTGGAGAAGACGGGAAACTCCTCACCGGGGCGGACATAGAGTGCGTGGCGGCGATCCTGGAAGGCCTGCACGCAGATGCCATCGGGCTCAACTGCGGATTCGGGCCCGACAGGATGCTGGAGCAAGTAAAGCGCCTTGCCGCCGTAACGAGCCTTCCAATAGCCGTAAAGCCGAACGCAGGAATGCCGCAGATCGTCGATGGGCGGACGGTATTCACCGTGACGCCCGTGGAATTCGCCAAGGATGTCGCAAGGCTTGTAGAGGCAGGCGCGACGATCGTCGGCGGCTGCTGCGGAACGACGCCATCCCACATAGCCGCATTGGGCCCGGCACTCACCGGCCTTCCCCTTCCGGCCTCCCGGGCCGGGAGACCCAGGCGCACATTCGTCACCTCCGGCTCGCGCAGAGTGGAGATACCTTTTGATGACACCATCATCATCGGCGAGCGCATCAACCCCACCGGCAAGAAGAAGCTCAGGGCCGCCCTGAGCGAAGGAGACGTAGCGTACGTGCTGCGCGAGGCGGTGGTGCAGGCCGATGCCGGGGCGCACATACTCGACGTGAATGTCGGCGTACCCGGGCTTGACGAACCAAAGGTGCTCGATGCTACGGTCCAGGCCGTGCAGAGCGTCACCGATCTCCCCCTGCAGATAGATACGTCAGATCCCAAAGCCCTCGAAAAGGCGCTTAGGCACTACAACGGCAAGGCGCTCGTCAATTCCGTCAACGGCAAGCAGGAGTCAATGGAGGCTGTGTTCCCGCTCGTGGCAAAGTACGGCGGAGCCGTCGTGGCGCTCACCCTGGACGAGTCCGGCATCCCGCAGACGGCCGAGGGGCGGCTCGCCATAGCGAGGAAGATTCTCGCGCGCGGAAGGGAATACGGGCTTGGGCCCTCGGATTTCGTGGTAGACGTACTCTGCCTTGCGGTGAGCGCCGATCAAACGAGCGCCAACGTAATCCTCGAAGCGCTTGAACTCGTGAGAAAGGAACTCGGGTGCCGCACCTGCCTGGGCGTATCGAACATATCCTTCGGCCTTCCGGCAAGGCCTCTTCTCAACGCCTCGTTCTACACGATGGCCCTTCTTAAAGGTCTTTCTGCTGGCATCGTAAATCCGCTCGCCTCCGACATGATGACGGCGCACCACGCCTTTCGCGCACTGACGGCCAAGGACGCGGCGTGCGGCGGATGGATAGAGTCGTTCAAGGACTGGACGGGGCAAGCCCAGCCTGCCGCCGTGCGCCCGGCCAGTACGGGCTCCGCGACTCAAACGTCCTCCTCTACCCAGGCCTCCGGGCTTGACGCCCTTTCATCCTCGATACGCCGTGGGCTTAAGGCTGACGCGGCGGCGGCGGCGAAGGATGCCCTTGCGCTCGGCGTTGCGCCGCTTGACATCATTGGCGGCGGCATCGTCCCGGCGCTTGAGGTCGTAGGCAAGGGGTTTGAATCGGGCACCATGTTCCTTCCGCAGCTTCTTATGGCGGCGGAGGCGGCGGGAGCCGCGTTCGACGCCGTGCGCGCGGCGATGCCGCCCCAGTCGGCCGGTGAGGTCAAGGGGCCTATCGTCATCGCCACGGTCAAAGGGGACATACACGACATAGGCAAGAACATCTGCAGGGCGCTTCTCGAGAACTACGGCTTCAAGGTGATAGATCTCGGCAGGGATGTCCCGCCCCAGGCCGTTGTCGATGCGGCAAAGCGCGAGAAGGCGCGGCTTGTAGGACTATCGGCGCTCATGACGACAACGGTTGGCGCGATGTGCGAGACGGTAAAGCTCGTCCATGAGAACGTGCCGGGGTGCAAAGTGACCGTCGGCGGGGCCGTCCTTACGGCTGACTACGCCGCGAAGATGGGCGCGGACAACTACTCCAAAGACGCGATGGGGCTCGTCCGCTACGCCGAAAGCCTCTTCGCTTGAGGCCTTACGGATGAGGGAGGGCCGCTTCGGCGATGTTCGCCGCGTAGCCGCGCAGCCGCTCGTAGGCGTTTAGGATATCGAGGATCGCGAGGACTGCGGCGGTTGACGCCTTTGAATCCGTGCCTATCCTGAGAAGCTGCACCTGGCGGGCGGAGAGGATCTTCTCCTTGAGCTCCTTCGACATCTTGCGCAGTTCGCCCATCCTCGTGAAGTTCTCAAGCTCGTCGCGGCCGAAGGAGACAAGTGCCTCGGCGTGGTCGTGTATGTCGAGTATGAGCGCGAGCTCCGATCCGTCGAGCGACGGGGCCTCGGCGCGGTAGCGCTTCATCGCCTTGAGGATGTGAGGAGCCTCGTCCGACGCGGACTCGAGCTCGTCGGCAAGGCGAAGTATCCTTCTTGTACGCACGGCGAGCCTGAAGCCCATGCGCCCGGGCATGACGCTTCCCATGAACTCGGTGATCTCCTTCTGCACCTTGTCGAGGATCTCCTCGCGCTTGAGGATATGGCTTACGGTCTTGTCGTCGCCCTCGCCGGCAAGGACAAGCCTCACGTGCTGCATGAGATCCTTGACGCTCTCCGCCATGAAGGCGATCTCCTCCATGGCCTGCGAGCATGCGATGGCGCCGCTCACCTTGATGCGCATGTTGAGAACCGAAAGATGCGGCTTCTCGCCAGGGGGCTCCGGAAGGATCCGCGTCAGAAGCGCCGCGAGGGGCTTCACGAAAGGATAGCACATGAGGCCGCGAATAACCGCGAAGACGGTGTCCGTGCAGGCGATGGGGAGCATTATGCCGGGGTAGAGGCCGTCGGCCGTGGGCTCGAAGGACGAGGCGAAGATCGCCTTCCCCGCCGGGACGAAGACAGGCAGGATAAAGGGCATGAGAATGAGCGAGCCCACAAGGTTCGTAAGCGTGTGCGCAAGGGCCGTACGCTTGGCGGCGCTCCCAGCGCCGATCGCCGCGAGCCACCCAGTCATCGTCGTTCCCACGTTGGCGCCAAAGAGCGAGGCGATGGCCGTTTCGTACGAGAGAAGTCCCTCCATCGCAAACGTCATGAATATGAGTATGCTCGCGGCGGAGCTTTGAATGACGGCCGTCACAAGAGCCGAGACGAGAGCCACGAGCGCCACGTGCGCGAAATCGTTTGCGGCGAGCGACTTGAGAGCTGCGGAAAGCTGCTCGGACGACTTGATAGGGGCAACGCCCTCCTTCATGAAGTACATTCCGAGGAAGACGAGCCCCAGGCCAATAAGCGCAAGCCCGAAATTCCTCACGCCCACCTTCCGCATCGGGAAGTACATGAGCGTTCCAGCAAGGAGCATCGCAAGCCCCATCGTCTCAGGGCTCGGGGCGAAGGCCATTATCCATACGGTGAAGGTCGTACCGATGTTCGCGCCGATAAGGACGTTAAGCGACTGCTCGAGCGTCATTAGCCTTGATGTGACGAACCCTACGAGCATCACCGCTATCACCGAGGAGGACTGGACGATCACAGTCGATATTACACCTGTTGCGACGCCAGCTAGCCTGTGAGCCGTCGCAAAGGACATGAACTTCCTCAGGCCCTCGCCATTCATGGCCTGGAGCCCGTTCGATAGATGCCTCATCCCGAGAAGGAAGAGGGAGAGTCCTCCGCACACCGTCAAGGCTACAATCTTGAGAAGATCGGTCTCTAAGCTCATATCGTTGGTTCCACCCGTTTTTCCGGTTCGCACCCCTTTGACGTTCCCCGGCGGAAATCCGGGATGTCAACCGAAGCGCTTTTTGAATCGACGCTCCTTTCGGAAAGCTCAGCTATGGAGCACCACTCGGCAAGGTCATAGACGTTCGTATCGGCGCTGCGGCCTTCGCGAAGCGCCTCGACAAGCCTGAAATCCATAAGCCAGTCCATGCCGCCGTGCTTGTCCACCGTGCGAGCCCTCTCGCCGTACATCTTCCAGAGCGGATGCCTGTACGCCTCCCTGACGAGCTTCAGGGCCTCAGGCATAAGCCACTCCTCCGCGCCGCCGCTCTCGCTAGAGGTCCACGCGATCCTGAACGGATCGTCGTTCAACACGCCGAGCGTCCCCTGGATATGGAGGCCCCTCGTCCTCTCGCGGATGCTCGCGACATCGTGCCTCAAAAGGATGCTTCTGCCGAGCTTCGTTCTTATGAGCGTCGTATTGTGGTCGCCCATCATCCTGTCGGTAACTTCAAGCCCCTGCTCGCGCACGAATTCCGAGAAGTCGTATGGCGCGCATTCGAGCGAGACGAGATGGTCGAGCCTGTCCTCCGCCCCTATGCCGAGCATCATGCAGATGGGGCCCAAGGCGTGCGTGGCATACTGGTTGCCCCTGTGCGTAAGGTTCCATTCGGCGCGCCAGAGCTCGTCACCTGGCGAGCCTGGGCCGAAGAGCCTGTGGACGTAACCGCCCTCGGCGTGGACTACCGTCCCGAGCATTCCGAGCGAGACGAGCCTCTTGGCGAGAAGCTCTATCTCGCCGTAGCAGCAGTTCTCCAGCTGGACGCACGGCATCCCCGTCGACTCGCTCGCCTCGACGAGCGCCCAGCAGTCCTCAACGGTGAGCGCGGCAGGCACTTCAACGGCGGCCGCCTTCCCTGCGGCCATCGCCGCAAGTGCCACAGGAACGTGCATGTGCCACGGGGCCGTCACATATACGAGATCGAGGTCGTCGTCGCATAGTGCGCGCCACCCTTCCGGCCCTGCGTAGATGTTCGGCGACGCGCCTGCGGCCGAACGCTCCGCGGCGACGCCTGCCGCCCTTGAGCGGTCGGCGTCGCATACGGCGGCCACGCGCACGCCGGGGATGGTGGAGAGCCTGCGCACGGCCTCAAGGCCGCGCGCGCCAAGCCCCACCACCCCTATGGAGATCGACTCCTTCACCTGATGTCGTAGACGGCCTCGATTTCGGGATACTCCCTCGCCGCGAAGAATCCGGCGATGGCCGCATCGTACGCGGCCGTATGCGCGAAGCTCTTGCGCATGAGCCTGAAGCGCGTCTCAAGGGAGAGCGTTCCGCCGTTCGCGGCAAGCTCGTAGGCCAAAGCGGCGTAGTCCGCCGGGTCCGTGACGCTCGCGACTCTCAGGTAGTTCTTTGCGCTCGCCCTTACCATGCAGGGTCCGCCGATATCGATGTTGGTGCGCGCCATCTCGGGCGTCACGCCCTCCTTGGCGATCGTTTCGCGGAACGGATAGAGGTTGACGACGACCATGTCGATCGGCTCTGCGCCGAGGCGCGCGTGGTCGGCCTGGTGCGCGGGGTTGTACGTCTCGGAGAGAAGCCCCAGGTAGATCTTGAAGTCGAGCGTCTTGACGAGGCCGCCCTGCATCTCGGGCTGGCCGGTGTAGTCGCTCACCTTGACGAGCGTGCCGGCGGCCTTGTCGCCGAGGATGCGCTCCACCGCCGCGTAGGTGCCGCCGGTCGAATAGATCCTGACGCCCGGGCACGATGATACGAGCGCGGGGACGAACGTTTCGAGGCCCGTCTTGTCCGAGACGCTCATGAGAACGTTCCTGACCTTGACGCGGCCGTCTATGTCCTTTACGATGTTGAGTGACATTTCATTGTTCCTTTCGGTGAAGATTTCACGATCCGGGATGGACAGGCTTCGATCCCGCCTTGCAGAGCGGGCACTCGGACGGCTCCCAGGTGGTGGGCTGCATCTCCATAAGGGAGAACATCGGGCACTCGAACTTGACGGAGCCTTTCGAGCGGTCGACGAGGATGGCGACGGCGACGGGGATTGCGCCTGCGGCCTTCACGAGATCGATCGTCTCCTGGACGCGGCCGCCCTTGGTGACGACGTCCTCCGCGACAACGTACCTCTCGCCCGGCTTGAGCGTGAAGCGGCGCATTTCAAGCTTCGTGATGGGCTTGCCCGTGGCGTCGAGCTCGCCCGGGACTACGGTCTTCTCCGCGAAGACGTGCTTTACCCCGAGCTGGCGGGCGACCTCGTGGCCGACGAGTATGCCGCCGACGGCAGGCGAAACGACGCCGTCTACGCCCGCGAGGTCGACGGTGGCGCCTGCGGCGCGCATCTTCTCGACGAGCGAGGCGCAAAGCCCCTCGGCGATGCGCGGGTACATCAGGACGTTCGCGCACTGGAAGTAGCGGTTGCTGTGCAGTTTGCTCCTGAGTTCGAAATGCCCCTCAAGGAGCGCTCCGGTGTCGGTGAATGCCTTAAGGATCTCTTCTTCGCTCATCATATCAGTTTTCCTTTCTCAAGCTGTATCGCAAGAACGAGCCAATCCTCGTTCGACAGGGCCTCCGGCCTAAGCGTTGACTGGACGATCCCCTTGAATATGCTCCCCATCTGCTTGCGCCTGTGCTCGAAGGCGCGCTTCGTGAGCCGCGCGAACGTTCCGCGCACGCTCTCGGAAAGATTGTCGTTGAGGTGGTGCCTCTTGAGCCTCACGACGCTCGAGCCGATCTCGGGGCGCGGCCAGAAGCACGATGGCGGCACTTCCCTTACGATCGACACCTCGTAGTCGAGCTGGATCCAGACTCCCGAGAGGCCCCGCGTCTTTGAGCCGGGGCCGGCCTTGAGCCTTTCCGCGACCTCCGTCTGAACGAGAACAGTCATCGACTCGGGCCTGCATGCGCCCCTTAAGGCGAGCTCAAGGAGTATTCTCGTCCCCGCCTGGTACGGGAGATTGCTCACCATTACGCCAATGCCGTCGCAGGTGCCTTTGGCGATCTCGTCTAGCGCATCGCCCGCAATCACATCGACGCCGTCCAGGGAAAGGCGCGCAGCAAGGACGGGATCCTTCTCGATTGCCGTGACGAGGCAGCCGCGCGAGGCGAGAGCTTCCGTGAGGACTCCAAGCCCGGGGCCTATTTCAAGGACGCGTCCGCCCTTCTCAAGGGGCGAAGCGTCTAGTATGGCCTCAAGGGTGTTGCGGTCTATGAGGAAGTTCTGCCCGAGGACGCGGTTCGGGTGGAAGCCCTCGCGTATGCACCAGGCCTTGACTTCGCTGGGGCTCGTAAGATTCATCGCCCCGTACCGTTACCTCTCATCGGGAAGCTCGCCGATCTTGATGAATGCATCGGCCCTCAAGCGGGCGATCCACTCGTTGTACGCCTTCTCGGAAAGGGACTTCCTTACGGCCGCGGCGACATCGTTGTACGCCTCCTCGAAGGAGCGGACGGATGCTACCACCTCGGAATCCTTCCTGACGACGAATCCCCAGCCGTCAAGGTCGATGACCGGCGAATGCTCGCCAACGGCAAGCTTCGCGATCACATCGGCGATCTCGGGGCGGAAGACGTCCTGTGGATCAACGTCCTTCCATACGCCGCCGTCGGAGGCGTGCGAGTCGGAGCTGTAGAGCTTCGCGAGCTCCGCGAAAGGCGCGCCTTCGTCAAGCTCGGCGATGATCTCCCCGCCGCGCGGATCTTCGCCATCGCCCTCCCAGGGCTTGAGCAGGATGACGCTCACGGTCGTCGATCCGGGAACGGAATACGAAGCCTTGTTCCTGTCGTATTCGGCCCTGATCTCGGTGGGTTTCGGGGAGACGTTGCGCTCCACGATCTGCCAGCGCATCGCCGCCACCATCAGATCCTCGCGGATCGTCGTGCGCCATTCGGCGTACGTCTGGTGCATCTCTTCAAGCGCCTCGATGAGGTTGTTGCGGTCGCCGTCGAAGAATTCGTTGACGATCTCGCGCTCGCGGTTGTCCACGACCCACGGCTGCATGTCCATCTTCTTCTGCGCTGCGGCCTTGAGGATGAGCTTGCGGTCGATGAGGTTTTCGAGCGTCTTGCGATACGCCTCGCGGAAGGCCTCCTTCGATCCGCCCGTGGCGGCGAGCTCGGCCCTGTACGGGCTTCTTCTAAGCTCAAGCATCACATCGCCTACGGTTATGACGTCACCGTTGACCTTGGCAGCGATTCCGTCTACGAAAACTCCGTGCGCGGCTGCGCATGCCGCCACGAGAAGTGAAAAGAGTGCTTTTTTCATGATGGAATAGACTACTAGAAACGCTTCGGATTGTCAAGAGCGATCAACTGGGCCAGACCAGCTCCTTTGCGCGGAAGACGGGGCCGTTGACGCAGCAGCGCTGGTTCGCGATGGAGCCGTCAGGCATCTTTACCTTCTGTATGCAGGCGTAGCACGCGCCGACGCCGCAGATCATGTGCCTGTCCATCGAGATCCAACCCGGAACGCCAGTTTCGAGCGCACGGTCCGACACTGCCTTGAGAAGCCCGTCCGGGCCGCAGGTGAAAAACTCGAACGGCTCGCCAGCCTCGCGCATCTCCTTCAAGGCCGCGTCGAGGGGCCCAGTCACGAACCCCTTCTCGCCCGCCGAGCCGTCGTTCGTGGCCGTGCGGCATTCAACACCGAGAGCCTCGAACCTGTCGAGAGCGAGAAGATCGTCTTTAGTGCGGCCGCCGACGAAGAGAACCGGCTTCACGCCTGCGGCAAGAAGCCTCTTCGCGAGGAAATGGAGAGGCGCGACGCCGAATCCGCCGCCGACGAGAAGAGCCGTCCCCTTGCATTTCACCGGGAAGCCGCGCCCGAGAGGCCCCAACACGACGACCTCCGCGCCGACAGGCTCCTTCGCAAGCGCCGCCGTTCCGCGCCCGACCTGCTTGTAGAGGACGCTCACCGTTCCCTCGCCGGGGTCTGCGTCGAATATCGAGAACGGCCGCCTTAGAGCGCTCGCCTCAAGGGACGGCACCCTGACATGGACGAACTGCCCCGGTGTCGCCTTGGCGGCGATCTGCGGCGCAAGAACCTTGAGGATCCTGTACCCTGGGCCCATGTCCTCGTGAAGGACGACTTTGCACCTTTCATCTGTTGCCATATGGATATCCTCCTGATTCCTGTAAAACCTCTACCGCCTCTGCCAGAGAGAGCGGTCCGCCATCGCGGGCTTGAAACCTAGAAGCTTGGATACGACTCCAAGCGAATACTCCCAAAGCGTTATCCAGCATACGGGCACGTGGTAGAGCCACGCGCGGTCATGGCGCCTTAAAGCCCCGATCGCCGCCTGCACCACAAGCGGAATCACCGTCACCGTCGAAAGCGCGAAAAGCGCAATCCCCGCGCGGCGCTGCCTGTTCCAGGGGTACGTGCGCTCCTTCTCGCGCGAGAAGTAGAGGAAGTCCCTTATGCGGCGGCGCTGCTTGCGCGCGAAATCGCCGAGCCTCATGCAGTAGAGGTGCACGATCCCCGTCTTCACCTTGGCGAAAGTCGCCTCGCCCGACGCCACCGCCTGATGTACGACATCGATGTCGAAAAGGTACGGCTTCCATTTGACGTCCTGAAGGAGGCTTCGGCGCATCACAAATCCGTTTGCGCCTATCGTAGGAAGCCGATCCTCGCTCAGCGAGAGCTTGAGCCAGCCGCCCCTATCCTCGACCGGGACCTTGAGTCCGGTCCACCTGCCGGTGATTCCGGATAGCCTGTCGTAGTTCCCGGTGAAGAGGCATACGGGATCGTTCATCCCTAGAAGCGCGAAATACCTGACGAGCGCGGGATCATCCGCGCGGGACGTGTACTCGATAGGCTCTGCCCCCGCGACGCCTTCATCCTCAAAAGGCTCGAGCAT
Source organism: Kiritimatiellia bacterium (assembly GCA_045636065.1). Classification (GTDB taxonomy): domain Bacteria; phylum Verrucomicrobiota; class Kiritimatiellia; order RFP12; family UBA1067; genus RGIG5050. Next base: position 35,743 of record JAZTWW010000035.1, read on the forward strand.
CCTTTCGAGCCAGTTTGGATCGGGGAGGATGTTGTCAGAATCGATGAGCGCTATAAGCTCGCCCGAGCTTGCCTCTATGCCGGCGCTCTTGCCGGCCTCGCCCGTCTTAAGCGGGTTGGGCACTATCACATCCACGGCCCTTGAACGGGCTATCTCAAGCGTCGAATCGCACGATCCCGCGTCCGCCACGACGATCTCGTATTCGCTGCGCGGCAGAGTCTGCGACAGGATCGCGTCGAGGCATTCGCCAAGCGTCCGTTCGCTGTTGAGAGTCGGGATTACTATCGAAAGCCTCATTCCGTCACCAGAACTTCCACCACTTCTTCTTCCTGACGGCCTCGACCTCGCCGCTCTCCATGTAGAGAGAGCGCACCCTCGCCGCACCTGCGACATCGGGATCGAGCATCGCCTCGTGCTCCTGGAACTCGAACGCGCCCGGGAGGCTCCAGAAGACCGTTCTCACGTAGTTGTCCTGCGTGGCGCGGTGGAGGACTACAACCTCGCCGTTCGGCATGATCGATATCTTGGGGGGAGAAACCCTGAGGATCGTACCGAGATCGATGGTTGGCCAGATGTTCGCGATGCGGCCGTTGGCCTTGTCGTATATCTTCAGGAACGCATGCTCCGACTGGGCGCGGCTTGCGAAGACGACCTCGAAGTGGCGCTCCCATCCGGGCCTCCCTGCGAAGAGCTGCATCGCCGAAGCGAGCTTCATCCCGGGGACGACGTCAAAGCTCTTGAACGTGCTTTCGTACCTGTAGCCGCCGTGCACCAGCACCGCGCGCGCAAGATAGCGGCTTTCATCCTTCATCTGGTAATGGTCGCCGATGAACGATTCGAGCCTCTGCCCTTCGCCGGAGTGGAGAAGGAACGGCGCCGTGAACGCGGACTTGGACACCTTCTCGTACTGGTCGCGGTCGCTCGCGCGGAAAAGCTCGATGATGAGGCTGTCGGCGCTGCCGCGCGAGCCGACGTCTATGGAATCGGCGCTGGAGTTCTCGACGCTCACCTCGCAGCGGACGCGCTCTCCCATGATGTATACGCCCGCATCCATCTTCAGCGACACGGATATCTCCGTAGGAACGGTCGCCGCAGGCGCGAAAAGCGCTAGAACCGCCGCAGCAGCCGCAATGGACAGTCTCTTCACTTGGCCTCCTTGGGTTATATTGAGTTGCCTGTGGGGGCTATTATACCATTTATTCCGCCTCGATGCAATCACGTATGGCCGCCTCCACCTCGCGGCGCGTCGAGACGGACATGAGAGAGCGCCTCAGCTTCACGGCGCCGCGCCGCCCGGCAAAATACCTCACGAGATGGTTGCGCATGGCCATGCAGATGTAAGAATCCTCGTCCGGCACGTGGTCGAGGGGATACCTTGCCGCGAGAAGCGCCCTCAGCTCCACCAGGCCCGCGAGGTGCGCCTCGAAGCCCTCGCGCCAGTGCGCCCTTCTTGCCGCGCCCTCCTCAAGCGAGGGATCCTTGAGGTCGGTGAATATCCACGGATTGCCCAAGGCTCCCCTTCCGATCATTATCGCGGCGACGCCCGTCTCGGCCATGAGCCTTGCGCTCTGCCTGTCGGTTACGCCGCCGTTGCCGGTGACTGGGATCTTCGCGCGCGCGACGAGCTCCGCGAGAAGGTCCAGGTGTACCGAACCTGCGTGGCCCTGGCAGCGGAAGCGGCCGTGAAGCGTTATCCCCGAGGCGCCGGCCGTCTCGGCGGCGTCGAGGATCTCCCAGAGGCGCATTTCGTCGGGCCTCAAGCCTGGGCGCGTCTTGAGCGTCACGGGAAGGTCCGTCTCGCGCTTTATGGCTGCAAGAAGCCTGTGGATTCTCGCAGGGTCGTTGAGAAGCGCGGCTCCCGCCGCGGAGTGGACTATGCGTGGCGTCGGGCAGCCCGCGTTGAGGTCTATGGCCGCAAACGCCCCGCGCCCGTCAGCCTCCCTCAGGCGCGAGAGCTGGGTGACCTCGTGCGCCGCGAAGGCGAGCTCGTCCTCGTTGGCGCCGAAAAGCTGCACCACCACCGGTCCTTCCCCCGGCAGGGTCTCCATCAGGTGGCGCGTAGGCATGCTGCCGTAGAAAAGCCCTGCCGCGCTCACCATCTCCGTCGTTGCCATGTCGGCGCCGCACCTGAAGCACACACGTCTGAAAGCGCCGTCCGTAAAGCCCGCAAGGGGCGCTAGAACAACCTTCATTTCACTTCACCGGTTTGGGCAGACCTTCATCCACGTAAGTAAGCTCCGGCGGAAGGTCATCGCCGGTCTCGCGAACGACATACTTCACACCCACGGCCGAAAGCGGTTTGCCTGAATTGGACTTGGTGACTATGCGCCGCCCGTCCGGGAGGAACTCCTCGGCGGGCGCGCCGTCGCGCTCGCGGACTATCCTCTCGGGGCGGCCGTCCCCGCCCCATATGTACCTGTCGCGCCATCTGCGCGGATACGCCAGAAGCGGATCCGAGTAGCGCGCCGACGGGTTCGTGTAGTCGATCTCGAGGATACGCCCGTCGTTGTCGTACGTGCGAGCCTCCTGCGGAACGGGCCAGAAGCTGACGAAGCTCGGAGCGCCCCAGTCCGTTGAGGCCGAGCGCGCGAAGACGGCGACGTCAATTCGCCCTTCGAGGCCGCGCATGTCGATGTCGATCTCGGCTATGCCCGTCTGGGGGCTTACCGTATTGTCGCCCTCGGGGCTTGAGATCTTGACGCGCGACACGTCGCCGTTCACGACAACCCAGCGGAAGCGGGCGGCCTTGTCCCCGGGCGATTGCGCGCGCAGGATGAAGCGGCGGTGCGGGTCTGGCGATCTTAGCGCGAACGCTATTGCGCAGTCTGTCGCGTAAATGAGCTCGGGAAGGCAGTCGGGATAGTCCACCCCCGGGATTGGCTGGCGCACCGGGGAGATGCGAGAGTTGACGGGCGCGAGAACGGCGATGGGCGGGATCTCCTGGGGCTTCAGGCGGTGGGCCAGCTCAAGCATGCGCTTCATGTCGAGCTTCTCCTTCTCGAACGCCGTGGGGTGGGCCTTGGCGGAGAGGTAGTCCTCCTCCGTCTCGACGCCCTTCTGCGAGCGCCTTATGAGCCACTGGATCGTGGGGCCCATGAGCTTGCGGGAAATGATCGCGTTTTTCGTGGGCCTCTGGAATGCGGCCGATGCTGCTGCGGCGGCGGCGACAAAGGGGATGTCAGCACCGGATATCCCACGCGCCGGGAGGGCGAAAGGCTGCATCGCCGGAAAGACGTCGCCTATGCCGTCAGGATCGTAGTCCTTCACCGTAGGAAACACCCAGAACTGGTTTTCAAGGTATGCCCTTGAAAGGCGCGCGGCCCCTTCGGGATCCGTCATGGCGGCGCGGATGAGGCTTCTTCCGAGATAGCCTGTACGGGCGCGGCTTGCGTTCCCGAATACGGCGTGGCCCGGGAAGATGGCGATAGGGATGTCGAGATCGACGTTCTTCGCAACGGCCTCCTTCGGCCATCTCGCCTCGGTCAAAAGGGGGAAGAGCTTCATGTCGAGGCGGGAGTGGTCCCTGTCGCGGTTCATGTAGATGTCGCCGGCGCTTCCGGCGGCCGAGCCTTCGCTAAGCCATGCGCACATGTAAGGGCGCTCGGGGCCGCCGTAACGCGAAGCCACCTGGCTGGGCTTCGACTTGGGCGAGAGCTCTACGCGGCAGTCGAACATCGAGTTGTCGTAGTTCCATGCAGTGGAGGATGCGGGGATCGTGATTGCGCCGCCGGCGGCCGCCTTGAGCGGCGTGGCGTGGGGTTTCCCCGGGATGGGCAAAGAGGCTGTCTTTCTCGCCTCGTCGATGAGAAGCGCGAAGCGCGGGTCGCCCGCGAGGCGCTTCAGGTCGCGGTCGTTCTCTATTGTGCGCGCATCCCTGAAGCCGAAGCGTATCGCCTTTGCGAGTTCGGCGAAGGACTCGTCGTGGTTTTCGTGCCATGCAAGGGCGCATGCGAGATTGTAGTGCCATACGGGGTCGCCCGGGATCAGCTCGACCCCAGCGCGGGCGACGGTTTCGAAGAGCTCGGTGTTGCCCGTTCTCACGGCATCCTTCATGAAGGAGACGAGCCTCAAGTGTTTCGAGGATATTCCCGGATACTCCCAGATGTCAAGCGGCTTCTCCTCTTCTCCAGCCCCGGCGAAGGCGGCAAGCGCAATCGCCATAAACAGTGATGGTAAAAAATTTCTCATGCGGCATATTATACCTTGTTCAAGTATATTTCGTCAAGTTTTAAACAATTCGCTGGAAGCGTTTCGGCAATCCGCGGCCTTAGAATGCTGCGAGGCCGGCAAGGGCGCCGGCGAGGAGGCCCCATAGGGGCGAGAAGCGTTTCGTGACAGTAAGCGCGAAAGTGAAGAGGCATATGGCCAGAGGAAGCGGCTGGAAGCTTATCGCCGAAATCCCGTATATGCACTTGGCCCCGTTCTCGCCTGTCGCACCGAAAACGGAAAGGACCATATTAAGCCCCACGGCGAATATCGCTCCGGAGACAACGGGCCTCAAAACGGCGAAGACGGCCTTGACCGATGGCCTTTCACGGTTCCTCTCAAACCACCTGCCCGCGAACGCAACCGACACGACGCTCGGAAGCGTCACCGCAAGAGAGGCCGCAAACGCCGCGAGAAGCGCCCACACCCATCCACCCCCCGCGTTCCACGCGACGCGCCACCCGACGAACGTCGCCGTATTGACGCCCATCGCCCCCGGCGTCACCTGAGCAACTCCCAATATGTCCAGAAACTCCTCGTGCGTGAGCCAGCCGCGCGAAAGCATCTCCTGCTGGACGAGCGCTATTATTGCAAGCCCGCCGCCGAGCGTAAAAAGGCCAATCTTGGCGAAAACGAAGGATAGCCTTGCAAGGAGCCAGGTCATTTTACGGCCCTCCTTGCAGTAAGCCAGTGCATGAGAGGCGCGAGGGCGATCGAGGCCAGGATGAAAAGCGCGAACGACGGATTTAGAAGGAGCATCGCAAGGGCAGATGCGATCGCTAGCGCCCATGCGGGCGAGGTGCGCGCCGTCTTGAACACCATGTTGATCCCGAGCCCGAGTATCATTCCGGCGACAGCCGGCTGGACGCCCGCCAGAAGCCGCTCGAAGATGGCCGAGCCCCTGAAAGCGCCATATGCCGCCGCGTATGCCGCGATAAGCGCGAACGGAACGGACGTAAGCCCCGCGGCAGCAGCGACTGTCCCCCTTAAACCCTTGAGCCTGTTTCCGAGGAGCATCGCCGTATTGACGGCTATGACGCCCGGCAGGAGCTGCGCAAGGGCGTAGAGGTCTATCATCTCCTCGCTCTTGGCCCACTTGCGCCTGCCGACAACCTCATCCTCAAGTAGGGGAAGAAGCGCATAGCCGCCGCCAATAAGTACGGCGCCCATCTTCGTGAAAGAGACGAAGATCGCCAGGGTTCCAGGCTTTGGCTCATCGGGCTTTGGCTCATTCATCGATGCGCCCTCCCAATTCGCGCTTGAAGTAGGCGATGGCGCCATCCAGGTCCTTGAACGCGCCGTCAAGCTGTGCCTCGAAGACCTTCGAGAGGGCCTTCGAAAAGCCGGGGCCGGGCTTCAATCCCATCGCGATCAGGTGGCGGCCCATCAATATCGGCTTCGGGGCCTCGGCCTCGATCTTTAGCCTCCTCGCAGCAGAGTCGAGCCACTTGAGATCCTCGCCGAGTGAAGTGCCGCCGAGCCTTCCGGGCGTGCGGCCCCCGTCATCGGCGTGTGCGACCCTCAAAAGCCTGTCGATCCGCCCCACCTTCAAGGCGAGTCGCCTTACGGCGCTGTCGCCGGCCTTCGCCTTCCAAAGCGAGAAAGGCTGCATGTGGGATACCACAAGCGGCGGCACGTCCTTCAATATCCGCTCCTCGTTCGTAAGGCGCCTCAGAAACGAAAGCGTCGGCTTGATCCCGGCCACATCGTGACCGCGCGAGCGGATGTGCCCGTCCAGATCGTGGACGGTAGTCGTCGCCTTGCCGAAATCGTGCGCCATGACGGCAAGCCCCACAACGATATCCTCATACCTCTCGCCGGTGCGCGATCTCGCGAAGGCGTCCAGAGCAAGGCACGTATGGTTCCACACGTCCCCTTCCGGATGCCATTTCGGATCCTGCTCAAGCCCGATAAGCGCCTCAAGCTCAGGGAAATTGCGCACCCACCCTGTAGCGCGCAGGAACTCCATCCCCTTGGATATCGCAACGCCCTTTGTAAGCAGTTTCGCGAACTCCTCGAAAAGCCGCTCGGGGGAAAGGTTCTCGGGTGTCATCGACCGGCATATCTCAATCGTCTCAGGGGCAGGCACGAGGTTGAAGCGCGCGACGAACTGCATGCCCCTCAAAACCCTGAGAGGATCCTCCTTGAACCTCTCCGAAACGTGCCTGAGCACACCGGCGCTGAGATCGGCGAAACCGCCGCAGGGATCCTCGATCTCTCCCGTGAGCGGATCGAAGTACATGGCGTTTATCGTAAAGTCGCGCCTTCTCGCGGCCTCCTTTACGTCCATCCCGGGATCGCTCTCCATCTCGAACGCCTTGTGCCCGGGACCCGTCTTCATCTCGCGGCGCGGAACGGATACGTCTATCTCCGAATGGTGGAGCTTTATTACCCCGAAGCTCTGCCCCACAAGATCGAGCTTCCACCTGCGTGAGAGCACTTCCTTTACGGCTCCGAGATCGAGACCGAACACCTCGATATCGACATCCTTCACGCTCCTTGAAAGCGCAAGATCCCTTACGGCCCCGCCGACAATGAAAGCGCGGGCGCCGGCCTTGGCCAGCTCCCGTGCAATCTCGGCTGCATCCGTCCTCTCCCGCTCGGGGAGAAGCGACATGTCTATCCTAGGCGCGATAGTTGGGTGCTTCCTTGGTGATTGTGATGTCGTGCGGCCTGGCCTCCTTGAGCCCCGCCGCCGTCACGCGGTAGAACTTGCCGGTGCGCTGGAGTTCCGCTATCGTGCGCGCGCCGCAGTAGCCGAGGCTCGCCCTCAGCCCGCCGCAGAACTGCGTCATGATCGAGTGGACATGGCCGGAATACGGAACCATGCCCTCGATACCCTGCGGGACGAGATCGTCGTCGCTCTCGTTGTCCTGGAAATAGCGTGCGCGCGAACCCTTGCCGTTCTTGAGCGCGGCCATCGAACCCATGCCGCGATAGACGACATACTGCCTGCCGTTCTGGTATATCTTCTCGCCCGGGCTCTCCTCGGTACCTGCGAGGACGCTTCCTAGCATCACGCTCGATGCGCCGGCCGCAAGGGCCTTGGGGACGTCGCCCGAAAGCTTGATGCCGCCGTCGGCGATGACGGGGATGGAGCCTTCAAGAGCCTTGGCCGCGTTGTAGACGGCCGTAAGCTGCGGGATGCCGACGCCGCAGACGACGCGCGTCGTGCAGATGGAGCCGGGGCCGATGCCGACCTTGACGGCGTGCGCGCCCGCGTCCCTGAGGGCCACGGCCGCCTCGCCCGTTGCGATGTTGCCTGCGATCACGTCGATATCGGGATAGTTCTCCGTGATCCAGCGGGTCATATCCATTATGCCCTTCGAGTGACCGTGGGCGGAATCGACGACGACCACGTCCACTCCGGCCGCCGCGATCTTCTCCATCCTCGAGTAGTCACCCTTGCCGCCGGAGACGCTTGCGCTCACGCGGAGGCGGAACTTGGCGTCGCGGTTGATCATCGAATCCTTGTTCTCGACGATCTCCTGGACGTCCGTGAAGCTGTAGAGGCCCGCAAGGCGGCCGTCGGTGTCGACGAGCGGGAGCTTGCCGATCTTCTCGGCGACCATGATGTCATACGCGTCCTTGAGCGTGGTGCCGGGCTTCGCGGTGATCGAGGTCTTCGTCATCACGTCGGAGAGCTTGCGCGCGTTCTGCGGCGCGAACCTCAAGTCGCTCGACGTTATCATGCCCACAAGCCTCTCCTGCGCGTCGAGGACCGGGAAGCCGTTGAACTTGAGGCCCATGCGCTTCTTCTCGGCCCTGAGGAAGCTGATGTCGTCCGTGTCGTGGAAGCAGACGGGCTTCGCGATAAGGCCGTTCAGGTAGTTCTTGACGCGCGCCACCTGCGCAGCCTGCTCGTCCTCCTCAAGGTTCTTGTGGATGACGCCGATGCCGCCGGCAAGGGCCATCGCTATGGCCATGGGCGCTTCCGTCACCGTGTCCATGGCGGCCGAGATGAACGGGATGTTCATCTTCATGCGGCTCGTCAGCTGCGTCTCAAGGCTTGCCTCGTCGGGGAGGAAGTCCGCATACTGCGTAACGAGCGTCACGTCGTCGTAGGTGAGCCCCTCGAACGGGAACGTTTCCATGAACTTGTCGAGATACTGGTTTGCCATATGGCCTCTTGTGTTTTAGTTGTTGAAGCTGCCTTTGAATTGTTTGCGTCACGGTACCGGGAAGCGCGCCGCGAGCTCGCGCACGGCCTCCCTTACGCGGCTTTGCGTGCCGACATTTGAGATGTCGTCGAGGATGTCGGCTATCCACGTGCCGATCATGCGGCACTCGTCCTCCTTCATGCCGCGCGTCGTGACGGAAGCGGTGCCTATCCTGACGCCGCTCGTCCTGAACGGGTTCTCGCTGTCGTAGGGGATCGCGTTCTTGTTGGCGACGATTCCCGCGGCCTCGAGCGCGGCGGCCGCATCCTTGCCGGTGACGCCCTTCGAGGACTTGATGTCGATGAGAAAGAGATGGTTGTCAGTCCCGCCGGAGACGATTCTGTAGCCGCGCGACTTGACCGTCTCGCACATGGCCTTGCAGTTGCTGACGATCTGCGCCGCGTATTCCCTGAATGCGGGAGTCATGGCCTCCTTGAAGCATATCGCCTTCGCGGCGACGATGTTCTCGAGAGGCCCGCCCTGCATCCCGGGGAATACGGCCGAATCTATCCTCTTGGCCCACTCGGCCTTGCAGAGGATGAGCCCGCCCCTCGGGCCGCGAAGGGTCTTGTGGGTGGTTGTCGTCACGAAATCAGCGTAGGGGACGGGGCTTTCGTGCGCGCCGCCAGCTACAAGCCCCGCGATATGGGCCATGTCGACCATCATGAGGCAGCCCTGCGATGCGGGATCGTCCGCGCGCATGGCGGCCGTCACCTTGTCGACTATAGAGCGGATGCGCCTGAAGTCGATCGCCCTCGGATAGGCGCTCGCGCCGGAAAGGAGAATCTGCGGCTTCACCTCAAGGGCCTGCATTTCAAGCGCATCGTAGTCGATCGTTCCGCTCTCGCGCTCGACGTGGTACGGAACGATCCTGTAGAGCTTGCCCGACGAATTGATGGGCGAACCGTGCGAGAGATGACCGCCCTGGTCGAGCGAGAGGGCCATGATGGTATCGCCCGGCTTGATTGCGGCCTGGTACACTATGAGGTTCGCGCTAGAGCCGCAGTGAGGCTGCACGTTCGCGTGCTCCGCGCCGAAAAGCTCGCACGCGCGCCTTATGGCGATCTCCTCCATCGAGTCGACGGGCTCGCAGCCGCAGTACCAGCGCTTCCCGGGATACCCCTCGGCGTACTTGTTCGTGAGGATGCTCCCCGAAGCCTCGCGCACCGCCCTGCTCGCATAGTTCTCGCTCGCGATGAGGTTGATCTTGAGATCCTCCTGCTGCGCCTGCGCCTTTATGGCCGCATACACCTCGGGATCCTCCCTCGCGACGGTGGACACCTCGCCGACCCTTCCCGCGCGGTCGATCTTCCTGCGCCGGCGCTCGTGGCGGTCGGCCATGTCCACCTCGGTGGAGATGAACTTCCTCACGAATGCGAAGGCATCCTCCTTCGAAACCCAGTCCGCCCCGAGGCAGATGACGTTCGCGCCGTTGTGGAGCCTCGTCATGGCAGCCGCCTTCAAATCCGTCACCACCGCGGCCCTTACGCCGCTGAAGCGGTTCGCGGCCATGCACATGCCGATGCCGCTCCTGCAGACGAGAACCCCGAACTCGGCCTTTCCCGACGCAACTTCCTCCGCAACGGCGATCGCCGCGTCAGGATAGTCGTAGGCCTCCGGGCCCTCCGCACCGTAGCAGACCGCCTCAACGGGCTTCAATGCCTCCTTGAGGTAATCCCTGAGTTCGAAACCGCCGTGGTCGGCGCCTAAAGCGATTCTCATTGCGATGCTCCCATTGACTCTGGAAATTGACGGGGCTATTATACCACAATCGCGCGGCGGTGGCAACATTTTGCGCGACCGCCGGGCGAATGTCACGCACGCGGGCGGCCTGGCGGGAACGTACCGCCCTTCACCGCCTCCACGTACGCCGTGAAGCCTGCGCGCGCGGCCGCGGCGAGCTCTGCGAACCTCCTGACGAATGAGGGGACGTGCCCTTCATTGAGCCCGAGAAGATCGTGCATGACGAGCCACTGCGCATCGCAGCTTGGCCCTGCGCCTATACCGATCGTGACCATCGACGTAGATGCCGTCACCTCGGCCGCCACTTCGTCCGGTACGCATTCGAGCGTCACCGCGAAACTGCCGGCGTCCTCAAGCGCCTTGACGTCGTCCATCAGCTTCTCGGCCGCCTTGCGCGTTCTAGCCTGCATCTTGAACCCGCCGAGCGCATTGACGCTCTGCGGCGTGAGCCCCACGTGCGTTATGACGGGAATCCCCGAATCGACGAGCCGCCTAACGAGCGCCGCGCGCTCCATGCCGCCCTCGAGCTTCACCGCGCCCGCGCCCGCCTGCATCGCCTTGACGGCGTTAGATACGGCGAGGTCGTCGCCGCACTGGTACGAGCCGAACGGAAGATCGCATACGACGAGCGCATCCTTCGAGCCGCGCGATACGGCGGCCGTTGCGCTTAGGCTCTCCTCTAGGGTGACGTTGAGGGTCGTTTCATACCCCAAGGTCACCATGCCCATCGAATCGCCGACGAGTATGCAGGGAACGCCCGATTCGTCGGCAAGGCGCGCGAAGCATGCGTCGTACGCCGTGCAGCAGGCGAGCTTCTCCCTGCCCTTCGCGGCCTTGAAGCTTGCGGCTGTCCACTTTCTCATCTGCTCACGCCTCCAGTGGACTCCATAAGCCCGTGCCTGTAGAGATGACGCACGGCGTCGCAGTCCTGCGTGTGGCCTGAGCGGTAGCTTACGACGGTACCGATGAACCTGTCAGCGCCCGTAAGGCACAGGGCCGCGAGAAGGTCGAGGTTCGCGCGGTGCCACACGGGCTCCAGATACTTGCCCGTCTCTTCGTGGAAGTAGCGCGGCTCGCCGTAGAACTTGCGCCCGTGGATGAGGATGTTCTCAAGGTCGTACCCGAGGTTCCTCGTGTCGGCGAAGAGCTTGCCCACCGTCTTCGCGAGAAGGTACTGCCTGTGCGTCGCGTTCGTGCGCGCAAGAACGCCGTAGCGGAAATTCTGCGGCGTGACGTCGTAGACGATGCGCTCCTTGCCGATGCACGTGTTCCAGTCGATTGCAACGTCGAGCCTGAGCTTGCGCTCGCCCTCCTTCGGCGGGAGGAAGATGAGGAAATCGCCCCGCGCCCCTGCAAAGGCCACGGGCTCATTGACGAAACAGTATGTGGCCTTCTCGGCCGTCTCGACCATTTCGGCGTGGTCTATCGCCTTCACGAGCGGAAGCGACGACGCCTTAAATAGCGGCGGATCGCCGCTGTTCGTCTCAAGGACGAGGCTGTCCACGCCGAGCCCGAGCTTGAGCGCGATTATATGCTCAACCATTCGGAGATAGTTGTGCGGGCTTCCGCTTCTAAGAACGAGATTCCTCGCGCTCGTCCAGAGGTTCGCCACATGGACGAGCGTATCGAGCTGCTCGCCCTGGTCCGTGCGCCGTATCCACCACCCTGGGCGCACCGAGGGGGCGAACGTTATCGTCTGCTTCGTCTTGCCCTTGAAGGTGCCGACGCCCGCGACGCTCGCCGCGCGCCTCAGGGTTCTCCTGAAAGCGCCGTACGGCTCGGGATTGTCTGAAAGCCGCACGTCGTCTATGCCCTGCGCATTGAACTTTTCGAGCGCCGCCTCAAGCGCCGCCCTGTCGCCCACGACCTTCGCCGGGCACACGTATCTGAAGTCTTCGTTCATTTCACTTCCTTAAAAAGTCCGTCCATCCTGGACGAGACATCCCTCGCGAATCCGGGCAGATCCGGATCGCGCGCGCCGCATACGCAAATCGAACCGAGCCGTCCGGCCCTTTCAAAGATGAATCCCCCCGCTTCGGCGAAATCAGCGACGGCCTTAGCGTCGATCCCGCCTAGCCTTTCGGCGAGCATGCCGGAGTTGACGTCGCGCGACGCCGTGCCGCCAGCATCGTACACGGGAAGGATCGCAAGCGCATCCTCGCTGCGCATCGTCTCGCGGAACATCGCAGCGAGCGCATCCATCATCTTCCTTAAGGGCGCATACCCGTGCGGCCTCCACACTACGGCGACGCCGCCCTTATGGGCCTTCTGGAGAGTCGTCAGCATCGCATGGAGCTTCTCGGGGTTGTGGGCGTAGTCATCGTACACCGGGAAGACGCCTTCCATGCGCTCGAGCCTCCGGGAAACGCCCTTGAACGAGGCGAGCGCGGCCTTGAGCGCATCAAGTTCAGCCCCGACGGCCGCCGCCATCCTTACGGCGTTATATGCGTTGACCGCATTGTGTACGCCAGGGAGCGGGACTTCGAAACATACGCCGCCTAACTCGAACGAGCCGTCCCTCACTTCGGGTCTCATGGTCCTTCCGTCGATGAGAGGCCCCGTAGCCTTCGCGGAGAACGCGTCAAAGACCTCGTTCATCTCCTCAAGGCTGTAGTGGTCGGCGCTTGCGTTCGTGACTATCGCGCCGTAGGGGTTGAACACGGAAAGAGAACGGTCGCTCTCGTCCACCTCGGCTACGGCGAATTCGCCATCGCCGCGCCTCACGCTTCCGACGCGCTTCCCGCCCATATCCCAGCCTACGACCTCCGCACCGTTAACCACTAGAGGGTCGAACCCGGTTTCCGCGAGGAGATGACCGAGCATCGCGGTAACGGTCGACTTGCCGCACGTCCCCGCGACGGCGAGGAGCTTTCTGCCTTCGAGGAGCGAGGAAAGCGCGGCAGCCCTGTGAACGACCTTCACGCCATTGCGCGATGCTGCGGCAAGGCCGGGGTTTGACGGCTCGATCGCCGTCGAGACGACAAGCGCCTCAAGCGAGGAGTCTATCCCGGATCCATCCTCGGGGTACATCGTGACGCCCTGGGCGATAAGCTTCGCGAGGACAGGTGTCACTGTCCCCGCGTCATAGACGCGGTCCGCCCCGCCCACGGCGTAGCCCCTGTCGAGGTACGCCTGGGCGAGGGCGCTCATGCCCACGCCCCCGATTCCAAGAAGATGGATCTTCCGCATCAGCCGGCCTTGGCGGAGAAGCCCCTTACTTGAAGAGGCTGCCCGCGCCCTTGAGGAGGCTGCCTGCCGCATCCTTCGCGGCACCGGCTGCGTCGCCGACGGCACCGGCGGCAGAGCCGGCGGCATTGCCGATCGATTCGCCGACAGAGCCGAGATCGATGCCCTTGACGGACTCCATCGCGGAATCGACTGCACCGCCAACGTCAACGCTCTTGATGGACTCCATCGCGGAGTCAACGGCCCCACCCATGTCAACGCTCTTGATGGACTCCATCGCGGAGTCGACGGCACCGCCCACGTCAACGCTCTTGACAGTCTCAAGCGCGGAGCCTGCCGCATCGCCGAGCGAGGATGCCACGTTGCCGACGGCCTCCTTCGCCGCATCGGCGGCCGCGCCGACGTCGACGTTCTTGGCCGCATCAAGCACTGCTCCGCCCATCTCACCGATCTTCTCGCCGACGGCGTTGAGATCGATGTTCTTGAGAGCGTCCACGACTTCGGCCGCAGCATCGGTCGCCATGTCGAACGCCACGCCGCCGACCTTGAGGATGCCGTCACCCACGAGACCGGTAAGGTCGATCGCGCCCTCGGTCGCGACCTTGATCGCATCGATGATCACACCGGGAATATCGGCGAGCTTCATGCCTTCGCTCTTCTTGCCGACATCCCTGAGGTTGATCGTGGGAAGAGGGATCTCGACGTAGCCGTAGTGGAGCTTGACGCCGGAGAGAGAGAGCTTTTCGATTACAACGTTGGGGCCGCTGCCTTCTTCCTTGGCCTCCTCGACGGGCTCCTCGGCGGGAGTCTCCTCGGCAGGCTTGCCTCTCGAGGCGTTCTCGGCGATCCAATCGAAATTGCTGCCATCGAACTTTGCGTTCATGGGATCCTGGTAGCCGATGTAGCTTACGTAGAGGTCCTTGATGGTCAGCTCCCTGATGACGATCTCATCGGAGAGTACCGTAAGGGGATCGACGACGACGCGCAGCGTTCCGAGCGTGGCGGCCTTCTCGACGCGGGCCTTCTCGGGGTTGGGAAGATCGAGGTTGTCGATCTGGAAGCGGCCGGAGTAGGGATTGAACGCTATGTCCTCGACGTGGAACGCCGTACCGGTGTACTTCGGCACGATCGCGTTCGCACCGCACGTAGCGAGCGGACCGACCCACAGCGGCGTCGTCAATACAAGCGCCAGCACCAGTACAAGTAAGACGATGACCGTCTTAAACAGAAACTTAATCAATTTCATCCTTGCTCCTCGCTTTCTTTTTGTTGATCGACCTGATGGCTCGTTAAAACGGTTTTACGGGCTGTGTAATATTCTACCCTTCTTTTAGCGCTCCTGTCAAGAACAGAAGAATGTCTTCTTCGGTTGTCCACCCGACGTCCTCGAGCGAATCGGCGTCGTAGACGATGGCCGTACGCTGCCTTCCGCGCCTCATCACGGGGAGGATGTCGTCTCCGCGCATCGTCGAGGGGATCTTGAGCTCGGTGTCGTCCGGCGGCTCGCCGCGGTGCATGAGGTCGCTCGCGAAGCGCCCCTGAAGCGCGAGGACGCGCTCGATGAGTACGCGCTCGAACCCGGAAAGGCGCGTCGTCATATGCCCTTCGGCGACCATGCGCCTCAAATCGTCGCGCGATATCCTGAGGCGCTTGGGAGCGCCCGCCCTGCCGGTGAAGACGGCCTTCACGACGGCGGAGAAGATGGCTACGACCGGCCAGAGGATTATGGCGCTAAAGCGGTAAAAGCCCGTCATGGCGACGCACCTTCTCATCGGCTTCGATGTGAAAAGGAGCTTAGGCAGGTATTCGCCAAGGAAGACCATCGCCACGGCGCTCGCGAGACTGCAGAGCCCCGCCGCCACGCCCGTCGAGCCGAAGAGCGCCAAGGCAAGGCTGGCGCTCGCCGTCGAGTAGACGACGTTCGCGAGGTTGTTCCCGACAAGAAGCGTCGTCATCGCGCGGCTCAGGTCCTCGACTACCGCAAGAAGGCGCGAGGCGTTTCGCTTCCCCTGCCTCACAAGCCCCAGAAGGCGCGGCTGCGAGACGTTAAGAAGCCCGCTCTCGAAGCCTGCGAAGAACGCGGCCCACACGAGCGAGACGGCCATCGCCGCGATGGAGGATGATACGCTCATGCGTCCACGTCCCCTTCCTCCTCGACAGGCTTTACGATCACCTCTAGGATGTCACCGAGCGTGATGATTCCCGCCGTGCCGCCCCAGCGGTCCTCGACGAGCGCTATGCGCCTTCCGGTCTTCATGAATGTGACGAGAAGGTCGTCGAGCCCCGTATGCTCGCCCACCCTGAGCGGCGGCTGGATGACGCCGCTCTCCGTTTCGTAGAAGCCTTCGATATGGTCGAGATCGCCGGAATAGACGGGCATGTACGGGTATCCCGCAGCCTCCGCGACTGACTTCTTCGCCTCGGCGGAAAGCGTCCGCTCGATCCCCTTCAGTTTCACGCGCGGAGTCATCTCGTTCATCGCGTAGAGGTCCGTAAGGCGCATCACGCCTTCGACCATGTTCGCCTCCTCGCGGTCGAGGACGCCCGATGCGGCGGCGCCTTCGACGACGGCCTTGAACTCGTCGTCCGAAAGGGCCCGCCTCTCATGTGCGAGAAGGTCCCCGAAGACGCGCCCCGCGGCGACCATCATGATGGAGAAAGGCCTGAGGAGGATGGTGAAGAACCTCAGAAGCATCACGCACGGCACGGCAAGCGGCTCTGCGTGGCGCATGGCGTACTGCTTGGGGCCGATCTCGCCGAAGATTAGAAGAAGAAGCGTAAAGAGCGGCACCGTCGCCGCCTCCGCGTATTGGGGGAGGCAGCGCCTCATGGCGAGAAAGCCCACGCTCACGAGCGCGAAGTTGACGAGCGTATTGCCGGCGAGGATCGTTGAGAGCACCTGCGAAGGGTTCTGGAGCCACTTCTCGACAGCTTTGCCTACACCGGGCCTGCGCAGCGCAAGGCGGTGGCGCTGGCGTGGCGAAAGCGAAAAGAGCACGGTCTCGCTCGCGCTGAATATGGCGCTCAGCGCGAAGAGCGGAACCAGGACGGCCAGATATGCTAACGCTATCAAATCTCCCTCAGGGAATTGACGATTATCTTCGTCCTGTGGTGGGTGCCGATCGTCTCGACCTCGAGGATGTTGGCCATCCAGCGTTCGCCGAACTTCCTGACCCTCGTGCCCCAAAGCCTCCTGACGGGGTTGCCGTCTTCGCCGAGGGCTTCGGCCTGCATGAGCGCGCCCGTCTTCTTCTCGGCCCAAAGCCTGACTGCCGAGATGCCTTCGACCTTCTCAGGCGGGGTGACGAGTATTACAGCGCACTTCTGCCCGTGGACGCTTTCCCCTTCGCGCTCGGTCTCGAACCTCGGATCGTTCCACCAGAGGAAATCGAGAGTGAGGTCCCACCATGTGACGTCCGTCTCCATGATGTGCCCGGACGGAACTTCACCAGGCCTTGAAAGAGTCGTCTCCATGATGGCATTTGGAAGCCTCGTCAAGTCTCCACCCTGTCCGCGCCAAAGGTCCATCTCCCCGCGCTTGTAGAAGGCGACGGTAAGGACGGCAGGGCTCACGCCGCGGTTTAAGGTAAGCCTCCAATCGCACTCCTGCTTGGTGAAGCCCTTTCTGCTGCGGCGCACTATCGCGCCCGTAAGCTCCATGGGCCTGTCGGGGAGCATCGCGCGCGATGCGGCGAGAACGTCTGCGGCGGAGTACTCTCCCGCGAGGACAGATTCGCTCGATGAAAGGAACTCCTCAAGGCCGATGCCTTCGGCTTCATCCGCGGCAGTATCCGCAAAAAGCGGCATGACCGCCAGAAGCGCGGCCAGGATCGCAAATCTCGACATGGCTATTTGATCCTCTCTTCAAGGGCGGGATCGACCGGGCCTCCGAGCGAGCGGCCGAGCTGGTAGTACTCCATCGCGCTTTCCTTGTCGTTATCCATCTCAAGGGCCATGCGCGCAAGGTTGTACGGCGGCAGGTAACTCCTCGGGTGGCGGCGCTGAGCCTTTTCAAGAGTCGCGCGGGCCTCGGGCCTGCGGCCTTCGCCGACGAGCACCATGGACTTTAGAAGGTACGTGTTGAGGCCTTTTGGATCGAGCCTTTCAAGCTCCTCCATCCAGCGCCTCGCTTCGACGAGATTGCCGGCGCGGATTGCATCGGCTGCGCGGCGCAGGGCCTCTGCCGGATCGGCGGCTGCCGCAGGGGCAGGCTTTGCGCCCGGCGCTGCGGCGGCGCGCTGCGGCGCCTTTTTAGGCTGGGCAGGCTTGGCGCTCTGAGCCTGCTTCCCGGCCTGGGCCGGCGGGGCTTTCACACCCTGCTGCTGCGCGGGCTTAGCTGGCGGCTGCGCCTGCTCGGCAGGCTTCCTCTGGGCTGCGGCCGGCTCCGTGGCAGGCTTTGCAGGTGCGGGCTTGGCCGCCTGCTGCTGAGGCTCCGTCGTTGCGGAGAGCCGCTCAAGTACGGCACCTTCCCCTTCCGCCGGCTCTGCGGCAGACGGCTCCTCAATGCCATGCTTGTCGTTATACTTCTTTTGAAGCTCGCATGTATCGGTAAGGACGACGGGGTGGCTGTTGCGGTTCACCTGCTGGAAGCGGATGTTGTCGATCTGCGCCGAGACGGCTGCTATCTTGTTCCTTAGCGGCGCAAACTCCTGCTTCTCGGCGCGCTCGGGATTCTCGCGCTGCACGCGGTCAAGCTCCTCAAGCGCTTCGCGGTAGGCCTTGAGCGCACCTTCGGCATCGCCCTGGAGGGCCTTGTCTTCACCTTCTTCGATAAGCTCGTTCGCCTTGGCGAGAAGGACGTGCAGCCTTGGCGGCTTCTTTTTCGCCGAATCGGAGCTGCTGAACGGCCAGAATGCCTCCATCGGCATAAACGCCAAGGCGGCAAGCGCGAGAATCACGTATTTTTTCATGCATGACATTATACCAAAACTCCCGCCCGCATTGCAAGCACATCTTTTGCTGGAGGAGGCAGAGGAGGATCGGGTTGGGAAGTGGATTTAAGGTGGCAAGCCGATTTTGGGAAGGGATGTAAGGGATAAACGTGATAAAAGCGATAAATCCGAGTGGATGGACTTTGATTGGGCAAAGGGATTTAAGCGATAAATCCAATAAAGTGGACTTTAAATCGGATTTATCCCTTACATCCCTTTGATCGCTTATATC
Organism: Kiritimatiellia bacterium; assembly: GCA_045636065.1. Taxonomy (GTDB): domain Bacteria; phylum Verrucomicrobiota; class Kiritimatiellia; order RFP12; family UBA1067; genus RGIG5050. Next base: position 54,201 of record JAZTWW010000035.1, read on the forward strand.
CCTTTCCCAAAAATTGGCTTGCCCAAAATAATCCTATGACCTCTATTCGGCCAGGAAGCGCACTGGGAGAGACAGCTTGTACTTGTAGGCCTTGGGCTTGCCGGTCTTCTCATCCACATACTCGCCAGGCTCGTCCCAGAGGTAGTAGCCTTCGACCTGCGGGTCTTCGCCCTGGACAAGGACCCCTTCGAAGGACACCTTCTTAGAGGTGTGGACCATAGTCGCCTTGCCGGACGTATCGTCCTGGGCGGAGACGTAGTCGTACCAGAAGGTGTACGTGCCCTTTACGATTCCAGTAGCCTGCGCGAAGGAGAGCGTGAACGCCCCGTCGTTATCGCCGCCGTAACTCCACTCCTTGGTCTCCCTGTCCTGCACCGGCTTCGTGGCCTTCATGACGGATATGGCCCCTTTTTCGTTCACCGTCGCCGTGAGGCCAGGCTGCCAGAGCGTGTTCGCCGCCATGGCCCACATCTGCTCCGTGGACGATACCTTGCGCCCCGAGCCGTCAACGTATGTCCTCTTGAACGCGAAGCCGAGCTCCGGCGCGCTTTCAAGCCAAAGCTGCAGCGAACCGCACCAGGCGCTCAGCTTCGCAGCCTTGTCGTAGTGCGCCCCCAAGAGCGACAGCTCTCGCTCGAACCCCTTGCCGTACGCGCCCGTAGCCTGCGGATTGCGGCTAGTCCACATGGGGGCGAACATAACGGGAACGAGGCGGTACGGCGACTCCGATACGGCAGCCTCGCTTCCGTCAAACGCCTCGAACCCGACCGCCGCCGCGAACGAGCCTCCCTTGTACGCCGAGGGTGCCGAATAGAAGATCGCGAACCAGCCCGCATCAGGATCATACATTATGGGCGAGGAAGCTGTAACGCCCGTTCCGTCCGCGAGCTTGCCCGTCGCCTTGACGCTCCCGTCCTTGCCTGCTGTCAAGAGGAGGTAGCCGCTTCCGTGTCCGCTGCCGACCTGAGGCGAGAGGATCGCCGTATAAGCCCCCGAGAATGACTCTGCCGCCGTCTTGGCCAAGGCCGCAGAGGCCTTGTCCTTCCACATGCCGCGCCAAAGCTTCACTTCACCATCGCCGAACGTCCCTTCAACGGCGGCGTTGATAAGCTCCATGTCGCACCCGGAGGGCCTAAGCGCAAGCTCAACCGGCATCGTCGCCTTGCCAGACGTCGCGACAGCTTCGACGACCAGGTTGGTCTCCACCACGTCGCCTTCAAGCTTCACGTATTCGGTGCGGCTGAACGATGTTGCGCTGAATGTCCAGTTCGTGCCATCAAGCGCGATCTTGCCGCTCACCTTCCCGTTCGAAGCGGCTGTCATCGTCGCATAGCCGATTGAAGTTGCACCGTCGCCCTCGCCATCGTAGCGCACATATCCCGTGAAGGTCCCCTGGGCCCATGTCGGTAGCGCCTCCACATTTAGGGTTATCGTCGCAACCTGGTCAGGCTCGCCCTTCTTGGACGCGGTGAAAGTTACAGTGAACGTCCCGGCTTTCGTCGGCACACCGTAGACCGTGTTCGCGAGAATCTCAACTTCTGTCTTCGAGCCTTTCTTCATTATATCCTTTGCCGTGAACTTGAGCCCCGCGGGAAGCCCCGTGACCTTCACCGTCCAACCTTCTTCGGCTGGGGAGCAGTCTATGAGGTCCATTGGCAGCGCAGATCCGCACATCAAGGTTCCGTACGACTCCTCGCCCTGCTCAAGCCCGGGAAGGAGATCATTCCGCAGATTCGGCACAACTATATCGAACGTCTCCGTCACAGGCTTCTTGACGTTCGCGTTCGTCGCGCTCATCGTCACCGTATACGTGCCCGGCTTCGTCGCCCTGCCGGAAATGGTCATCGTATTCGCATCGTACTTGAGGCCAGGAGGAAGGCCTTTGACGGAAAGTTTCGGTTCAGACGCTGCTATAGTAAGATCACGCAGATTGAGCATGAATGTTCCGTCGGGTTCAGTCTTGTATGTATCGTCAGTTTCTATTGCAATCGTATTTGCAGGCAGCCAGTGCGCATAATACACCACTTCGCCCGTCACAACAGTCGAATCGTTCACCCGTTCGCCGCCAGTCGCCTCTGTATACCAACCGAGGAACCCGTAGCCTTGCCTTTTCGCAATCGGAGCAGACACCACTGACCCGTACTCAAGCATCCTTTCACCGCCACCTTCGCCTTCATTCGGATCGAATGCCACCAGATACTTCCATCCCGCTTCGTTTACTGTGAAAACCACATCATCACTGTCAGTAGTGCCATCTGGCATTTGGACACCGAATCGGAACAACCTGTATTCGGTTTCCTCGCCCTCCGACACAATCTGCCATTCGTTATCGGATAGCGACTTACGCCCAAAAAGCATGTACTTGCGCTCTTCAAGCAGATCGGGCACACACGACAAGACAGGCTTGCCATCAACCATATCTATCGTTGTCTTGAACACAGAGCCAGAGTCGTTTGGATCGGTACCTGCAATATATTCATCGGCAGCAGATAAACCGTCCAAGTCTGCATCTAAAGCCGCAGCATCTGCCGCGCTAACCCCTGCCGAAACGGCACCAAGATTCTCCAGCCACGCAACAGGAACTTCGCTGTCACCCGCTAAAGCCGTCCATGCCACCTGATCGACCCAACCACAATCTTGCATTAACGTGCCAAAATCGTCAGTGTAGTCTTTCACGTACGTCCATATGAGAGTATGACGTCCGTCGCCCTTCACCTTCGCAGAAACCTGCTTCCATCCAGAATCGCCGTCGATGCGCGCGACCTCATTACCGTCAACTTCGAACTTCAGGTAATCCCAGTTGTCACCATCCTCGTCATCCTCGCAATCTGTTTTCCACCAGAACGTCAAAATTCCGGCACCATCTACCGTTGTCGTCAATGTACTCGTCTGGTCGTTTCCGATTGCGCCGCTACGGGCCGAAGACACTCCACTATGTGCTACGTCTTGCGAAACCGTCCACCCCTTTGCGCCATCTGTCGTCACCGTCCAAAGCGGCACATCCAGCGACTCGGCAAGCGTCTGAAGCCGGACGATCAATGCGGAAGCCGTCTCGCTCGCGGCGATGCCACTTTTGAAGATTCTAGCTTTTACAGTTGTCGTATCGAACACGTTGAACGACTTGGTGTAGAGCTTGCTCGTCGCTGACGGCTCGCTGCCATCAAGCGTGTAGCGAATCTCTGCACCATCGGACGCACCGCTGATCGTGACACGACGCGACGAACCGTCGAACTCAGTGCCGTCAACGGGATCGATTACAGGTGCCGCCACTTGTTCAATACCATTCTGCGTAATGGTAATGTCACGCAACTCGCCGCTTGCCGTCGTGATGCGAATCGTTGCCGCGCGCGCCTCGGTGCTGGCGTTTCCAGACAAAGAGTAGGACACCTCTCCGCCCTGAATATTAACCGTCACCCAATCCGCGTCGCATACCGCGCTCCATGATTCGTCGGCGAGAACGCCAATGCTTCCCACCGCATCCGTTGCGTCGGCCGTTGCCGCGCCGGATTCCACCGAAAGTGAACTATACTTCCAATACGAGTATAGGGTGCTATCGCCATTTGGTATTGTCGCAGAGGGCGACACTTTATCACCCCTCCCGTCCGGGGCCGTGAACCAGCCGGCGAACGTTGCACCTCTCTTGGAGAGGCTTGGCAATGTCCCGTATGGCTTGCCAGTAGAATACGAACGCGTCGGCAGATTAGTAGCGCCATCGACAAAACGCACCTTTGCAAGAGCTGCTGTCGCCACATCGTCCAACCACCACTCTACGCCCACCGCCGCAGCGCCCGCCGTCCCATCCATGTCCGTATCACCACCGACACTATCGTCGTCAAGAGCCGTCAGACACGCGCCGTTGGCGACAAGCGAGCCGCCATTCTCCACAACAAACTGCGCACCTTCCGTAAACTTCACTACACACCCGGCATCTATCGTCAGTGTCTTGCCGTATGGCACGATCACATTGTCCCTAACGACAACTACCCGTGAATTGTCCCATGTCACATTCGCCGATAGACGACCGCCTACAACTGACGGTTCATTGAGAATTAGAACGTTCACAGACACACCACCGGAAGTCAGCGTCTTCCATCCATCAGACTCCTTTGTCGTGTCCCATTGCACAACACTAGAACCATTGACCGATCCTAGCATCTCAACACCAGTCGCGACAATCGTCCCACGCGTCTCAACACGGGCAGATGCCATTGCGTGGCGCGTTGTCCCCAATGCGCCGATTGCTGCCGCAAAAACCGCCACCGTAGTTTTCATAGCGTTATTCATCGCACTACCCCTTTCAATTAACGATTGTTCGTCAACTCTCTGATTGCGTCGCTGATGCTTCCCAGCTCTTCCATCGTGGCGTCCGGAATTCCGGAGTATTGGCCTTTCAAGACATTGGACAGCAACGTCTTGTCTGTGTTCAACGCCTGTATGCGCGTAAATATGGACATCTCGGCAGACGATATCGCGTCGGCATTGCCATCCAAATCCGCATAATGTGGATTGTTCATAGCCTTGTTCAGCTCGTCGTCTGATAATACCCCGTCGGGATTCAATTTCTCGATACCCGTCAAAAGATTTCGTAATGGTGTGAGGTTATACACTCTCGTCCAGAACGGATAGAGCGTAGCTGATGCGTTCGCCGTGTATGAGGCCGAAAGATCATACACCTTGGCACCACCATCACTCGTCGCCCACCCCGTCTGCGTGTAGCCAGTGCGCGTAAAGGTCGCCCCCAGAAGTGTCAGAGCCACGTTCTCCGTCTTGTTTGCAGTCTTTTGCGTGCCGGTTCCATACGTTCCGGGCGAATATGTCACCGTGTAAGTTTGTGCTACATACGGCGTGGATAACAATTCCTTGACTGCATCGCTTAAACTCTGTAGCTCTTCCATCGTTGCCACGGAGATTCCAGTATAATCGCCTTTTATAACATTGGATATCAGGCTCTTGTCTTGATTCAAGCTCTGAATCCGCTGGAATATGGACATCTCGGCAGACGATATCACATTGACATTGCCATCCAGGTCGGCATAGTGCGGATTTGTCATGGCTTTGTTAAGTTCATCATCAGCCAAAACACCATCTGGCGTTATCTTCTCAATGTTTGTAAGAAGATTGCGCAAAGGCATGAGATTATAGGATCTCGTCCAGAAAGGATAAAGCGTGATTGCCGCGTTCGCCGTGTAGGATGCCGAAAGATCATACACCTTAGCACCGCCGTCGCTTGTTGTCCATCCCGTCTGCGTATAACCAGTACGCGTGAAAGTTGCGCCCTTCAACGTCAGCGCGACATCCTTCGTCTTGATCGCTGTCTGTTGTGAACCCGTTCCGTTCGCGCCCGGCTTGTAAGTCACCGTGTATGTCGGTATTGCAGTCCACTTCGCATACAATGTCACAGTCCCGCCTTGCGTAGCAATGAGGTTTTTCACGCTCGCACCGTTCTGGTACATCACGCCTCCGCTTGAGCTCGTCGCCCAACCAGCAAAATCGCTCCCGGATTTCGTGAACTCGTTGTTCGTCAGGTTCTTCGCGACGTCGTACGTCATCGCCAAGTCGGACATCGACCCCGTGCCGCCATTGGCGTTGAACTTTATGGTGTACGTGTTCGCCGTCCAGAAAGGATAGAGCGTGATTGCCGCGTTCGCCGTGTAGGATGCCGAAAGATCATATATCTTAGCACCGCCGTCACTAGTTGTCCACCCCGACTGCGTGTAGCCTGTGCGCGAGAATGTCGCCCCCAATAGGGTTAATGACACGTTCTCCGTCTTGGTTGCAGTCTTTTGCGTGCCGGTTCCATAGTTTCCGGGAGAATACGTCACCGTGTATGTCGGTACGACATACGGCGTGGCAGACAACGTAACACCAAACGCATTGCCGTGATAGGCGGGATAGTCCGTGCCGACATCCCACGACAGACGATACGCGCCTGCGGCGATGGCCGAACCGTCCGCCCCGTCACCGGACAATGTCTTAGCGACAACATCTACCCCTCTGTCCTCATCACGTCCAAATACACTTACCGTTGCCTTACCGCCAGAAGGATTCACAACAAGCGTATAGTCGATGTCGAGAATAGGGGCGAATGGCCAACGCGATGTTGTCGACACTTCCTTGACCAGTGCTGGTTGCGAACCTGTCGCAATAATCTTGACAGTCTTCGTGGCGGATTTACTCACATTCCCTTCCGTGTACAATGCCGACACAGTGACATCTGTGTCCTTGGTGACAGTCTTTGCAGTCAATCTGCCATTCCCGTCAATGGTTGCCGCCGTAGTGGGAGACACCGCCCACGAATCGGCCTTTACCGTTTTGACCTCGCCGTTCAAATATGTCGCCATGCAATTATAGAGAGTAGCCTGACCTGACGAGACTTTGTCCTGGCCGTCAATGGAAATCGACGAAAGAGAGCCAGGAGACGGAATGCGCATGCCTTGAACAGCCGGGTCGGAGTAGTCGCTCGCATTTGCCCCGTCGGAACTTGTAGCCGCCCGAACGAAGTAGTAATATGTCGTCCCTGCCGCTGCCGTGGTGTCGAGGTAGGACTTGTTCGACGTCCACGATCCCAAGCCCTGCTTTGTCCCCGTCTTTGATGTTGCCCTTGCCACGCGATAGTATGTAGCGCCCGTTGACGGCTGCCACGAAACATTTACACCGTCCGTGCGGTCGCTCGTCGCCGTCACGCCTGTTGGAGCGGAAAGAGGGACCAGCCCCATTACTGTGCCGCTCCGATCACTTTCGCCCTTACTGTTGGCAGAAGACACGGAGTATGTGTATGTCACTCCCGGTGTAGCTGTATTGTCCATAAAGGACGTTGCGTTTGCTGAACCGATTTTCTTCGCATCCTCTCCGCTGGCCGCTCTGTACACATAATATGACCCTGCACCAGTAACGGCATTCCAGCTCAAGCCGATTCCAGCTGTTGTCTGCGACGTAACCTTCAACCCAGAAGGAGTTGCCAAAGGCGAGGTGCCGGGTGTGATGGTAACCTCATTCGTACAAACGATTGTCGTTTTGTTTTCGATATAGAACGCAATGAGCTTGACCTTCTGATCGGACGTCACCGTCTTTGCGGTCAACGTCTTAGTAGATCCATTCCAATCCGCTGCACTGCCTAGCTTACTCCAATTGCAACTCGCCGTTACATCCTTGGGGTTCGACTGATCGGAGTATTCGACCGAAGCTGTATATTCAGCAGACTTGCCCGATTCAATCGTCGCCGCCCCGCTTATGGTCAGTTTACTTACTGTCACAGGCGGAACAATCATGCCATCCGCTACGATGCTATAATCACTAGGACGCGTTCCGTTCGTATCGACAGCCGCCTTGACATAGTAGTAATATGTCCTGCCTGCTACCGCCGTCGTGTCAGAATACTTTGTATCAGTCTGCCATCCACTTAGCGGATTCTTCGCGCCATCAAGCGTATCGGAACGATATACTCGATACGCCTTTGCGCCCACCGAGGCTTCCCACTTCACTTCAACCTTGTCTAAATACGTCTTGGATGCCTTCACATCCGGCGGCGATAGTTTCCGCCAACCAGACACACCGACATTGTCCATACTGGTTTTTGTCGGATTGTCTTTTCTGTTTAACGATTTCACAAAATACCAGTAGTCCACTCCTGGCGTTGTTGGCGACTTGCCCTCAATGTCACCATCAATGAACTCTTCGCTTTCCACCGTGCCACGCCATTCCGCATTTGAAACATTGTTTACCGCCGCACGATATACAGCGTATGCGGCTGCCCCCTTGGCTGCGTTCCATTTCACGCGAACATACGAAGTTTCTGTTCCCCCTGATGCAGTTATACCTCTCGGCGCGTCTGGTGCTGCTCCTGTAACCTGAAACACCCAAGGTTCTGACACCTTTTCAACGCCATCCTTGAATTTTACCGTAACTTTTACTGACTGCGGTTCTACAACCGTTTTATCCAATGCCAGAATATATCCATTAGGATATCCCTTGGGAGAGACAGACGCATAACTTCTGCCTTCGGCAATTGACCATGTCGCCGATTCTGTGACATCTACCTTCTTCTGATTGTCATAAGTTGCTTCACAACGAAACTGTTTACCCTCACCAGGCGACAGGGAAAGTGTGCCTTCAGTAATGGACACAGACATCAATTTTGCTTTCGCCGCAGTCTTCGATTTTGTATATGCCTTGCAGCAAAAGTTTGCCGTTGCATAACGATCGGTAAAATCTTTCCATTCACCACCATCTTGACGATAAAAACTCTGCCCCTTAGACGCAGTAGCTCCGCTCGTCTTACTTGTGGCAATTTCAATCGCTAACGGATATTTACAATCCGGCGTGGTCAACTTAAGGACAACAGAGAAGCGTTTCCCCTCTTTGATTTGGACATCCTTTTCCTTTGAAATTGGCACAGTCACATAACCAAAAAATGACACCGTCCCGCTGTCGGAGTATGCGAGCGTCCCTGATGTTGGATCTGTTTGAGAACAATTAGTGTAAATATACAACTCATATCGTGTGTTTATTGCTTCTGAATAAAAACCGACAGCCCCCAAATAATCGTCTTTTCGAGCAACAAAAACATTAGCTCCCCACCAAACAATATCATTCCCGCCAAAAGAATTGAGCCATGATCCTAATGGATCATATTCATAAATCTCTCCATAATTGTTTGTTGCCTCAAGATCAGGGAATGCGTGTAAATCATTACGTCCGAATGTTGCATCGTAATATGAAACATAGAAATATCCATTCGTACCAAATGAAGGTCCCCAGCTGTTCTTTGCTATAAAGGCTCCGTCTCTAGGAGGAGTTATTTTAAACTTGCTCTTTGGGTAAAAATCATCCCAGCCTACGATCAGCACAACATGTCCGCCATCCCGAGAGTTCCCATTTTCATCATATGAATACCATTTTTCGTCCCCGTCCCAATAAAAATGCGTCCCCCCCTCATTATAAGCATTGGCCACATGCATATAACCAGCACGAACACCACCATACTTCATGACGGCTGTTTTGATTTCCTCAGTGTCTTTTACGCTCGTTTCCGATGGCGATGGCAACGGCGGAATTCCTATTATGTTCTGGACATGTCCGAGAACTGTTCCGGTGGGACTACTTGGAACACGCTGACCATTATTATGATAGGAATTATTGGGATACTTGTCCTCCGATTCGTCAATAGGTCCCCGCCAACTCGTAAGATATGCCATAGCCATATTGACATATCCACCATCTTCAAAACCATCCAAATCCCATCCATGTTTATTGGCCATGTGCTTTTCTGAAAAATCTTTAATTCCCCTTTTGTTCAAAAGGAGTTGCGATTCTATTGCCCCTAAAGTGCCGTGCGCCCAACAAGTCCCATATGAACCTTGATCTCGAACTGGAGTAACATTTCCGTTTACTCTTTGATCATAGTTGGTGGGAAACGAACTAGCACCACCTCCCAACCCATAGCGCATCCGTCTATTCCGATTCATCAGGAGATAACTACGGTCCACGCTACTGAACATGCCTCCCAATGCGTATGTCGGCGTACTATCATCTGCATCTCCTGTAGAAGCGGCCAACAACCGACGATGTTGAACGTTACCTCTTTTATTCTGGTCATTTTGTTTGCGAAGTTTTCTTTCTTTTTGGTACTTCAGGAATGCGCGACTCTCTGGCGCGAATCCTTCTCCCCACGCGCCCCCAGAGCTAACGCCGACCAATACCGTCAGCGCACATGCGGCGAGGCGCATGAGTCCGTTCGCAAGCAATCTATTTCTTTTCATCCTTTGCACCCTCCATTCCCCTATTCGATTTCGGAAGCGATGCAGGGGAAAAAACACCTCCTCCGATGCATCGGATGGGGTGTGTAGGATGACCCTGAAAGATACACCGAAGGAGGCGAAACTGCACGGACTGGCAGCGTCCTCTTGATGCGTCTTTCGGAGTTAAGCTTCCTACACTTTCATCCGACGCAATCCCAAACGCAAGAGCAGTTTCGTGGAAACCGCATCATCGCGCGGGAAATCTATAGTTCCATTTCAAGGAGGTATTAGCCTCCTATCAAAG
>JAZTWW010000036.1:0-156558 GCA_045636065.1 Kiritimatiellia bacterium
CGCCTTGCCCGCCTTCTCGACCACGGTGGCGATCAGATCAGTCTTGCCGTCCAAACCTTCGAATCCATTCCCCGTAAGGGTGTAGGCCGTCGCTCCGCGCTGCACCTTGCCGCTTATCTTCCCGGCGGCGGTGACCGTGAATGACTGCACCGCACCTGCGAGAGAATCGTTCATGCCGCCCCAGACATATCCTGTGAACGTCCCCTGCGCCCAGTCGTAGAGCGGAAGGACCGTGACTTCCACGTTGTACACCTTTGAGGACTTGCCCGCGGATGTGGCGGTAAGCTTCACCTTGGAGGGCGTCACTACTCCGGTCTTGGCGTTCTTCTTGGAGGCCGTAGTCGGGATGCCAGAGATGGAGTAGGCCTTGGTCTCCTTGTCCTGGACAAGCTTGAGCCCCGCAGGAAGCCCCGTCGCCTTGAGAGTTATCGCGCTAAGCCCCGAGGTGGCAAGCGGCCAGTCCGTCGCCACGCCGCACATCACGTCCCAATTGGGGACAATCCCCTCGTCAAGCCCGGTCCAGGTGGAGCCTGTCCCCATTCCGGAGGGGGTGGCGATTTCAAGTCCGATCGCGGTCTTGTCCTCGGTTGCGAGGGCAAATTGCGCGGTGAAGGAAGCGTCATCCATCGACATCACGTAAGACCAGCTTGCAGCCGTCGAAACGATCATGCCATCGCCGTTGAGCCATCCTGAAAAGACACTTCCCTTGGCAGGCGTCGCCTTGAGCGTCACCTTCTTGCCGTATGGATAGCGCCCGGCACCAGAAACAGTCCCTGTCGCTTCTGGGTCTTTCCAGGGCGCGACGGCCAATGACAGCGTGGGGAATTCCACTTCGAAAGTAGCGGTGGCAACCTGCTTGTCCCTGCCCTTCGTGGCCGTAAAATAGACTGTATAGGTGCCCTCTTTGGTTGCCACTCCCGTTATGGCTGCATTCTTGGCGTCATATTTCAAGCCTGACGGGAGACCCGATACCGCGAGCTTCCATCCGTCACCTGTAACGGCGGAAATCGTTGCATGAAGATCGGGCGCAACGCCACCTTGAAGCAGGTACAGACCGGCGGAATCAAGCCCGGCGGATACGAAAAGATCCGTCGTGAGATTCGGAACGGTGAGCGTGAATTGAGCCATCACAGGCGTCTTCACCGTCGCGTTGGTCGCGCTCACCGTCACGGTATACACGCCAGGCTTTGTCGCCTTGCCGGAAATTGCCATCGCCTTCGTATCGTACTTCAGGCCCGCCGGAAGCCCCTTGACCGTGACTTTTGTGGCGCTTTCCGAGAATATCAGAGGCTTCAGTTCAAGCGTAAACGAGCCCTCAGGGTCCGCCAAGTACGCTTCGGCAAGACAGACAAGTAGTCCGTCAACGGGCAGCCAATAGGCATAGAGAACGGTGTCTTCGGTAATTATGGCCTCAGCGTCAACCCTTTCTCCGCCTTTTGCCGCATCGAACCATCCAATAAAGGAGAACCCTTCCTTTGATGGAACAGGCAGCTCGCCTATCGGTTCACCGTAGAACGCAGCGACTGCATCAAGCTCCAAGTCGCCGTCCATCAGCGAAACGACGCTGTCTGCGGCTCTCCATTGAGCGACATATGTGACGTTCGAAGCAGGGACCGTGGCCGCAACCTCCGGCAGCCATCCGGCAAAGCGGTGAAGCTTGCGCGTGACTTCAGGCGCATCGATCCCGGTTCCGTATTCAAGCCTTTCGCTCCGGCCGCCTTCGCCGCCATTGGCGTCGAATGTGACGGTATAGCGGTTTATCTCCCACTGCGCGACATACGTGACATCGAAGTCCGGAACTTTTTCCGCAATCTCCGGTTGCCACCCCTTGAAGGTGTAGCCTTCCCTTGTCACCGCCGGCGCGACGATATCCGCTGCGTAATCCAGCACTTGGCTCCAGCCGCCTTCACCGCCGTTTGCATCGAACGTGACCGTATGTTTGTTTACCGTCCACTGGGCCACGTACGTTGCATCGCCTGCCTGGACGGTTGCCGGAACTTCAGGCAGCCACCCGTTGAATGTGTATCCCGCCCTTGTCACGGCAGGCTCGATGAGATCCGCTCCGTAATCGAGCTCCCCGCTCCAGCCGCCTTCTCCGCCATTGGCGTCAAACGTGACAGTATAGCGGTTTGTCCCCCAGCACGGATAAAGCGTCAAGGATGCATTATCCCCGTATATCGCGCCGAAGGCGTACGCCATCTCCCCGCCATCGCTTGCCGACCAGCCGGTCTGAGTATGGCCGGTGCGCGCAAAAAGCGCGCCTTCAACCGTCAGCGGGGCGTCATGTAACTTAGTCTCCGTCAGCGGCGAACCGGATCCATACATCCCGGGGTCGTATGTCACCTCGTATGTTTTCACCGACCAGTGCGCATAATAGGTGATGTCGCCGGTGACAGTAGCATCGGAGAAGACCATCTCGCCGCCCTCTTCGGCGGTGAACCAGCCGTCAAACGAATAGCCTGGGCGAATCATGGACGGCAGGTAGCCGACAGTGGAGCCGTAGGCGAGCTCTCTGGCTACAGGCCATGCGATTACGCCATTCGCGTCGAGTGTTACGGTATATGTGTTGATTTCCCAGCACGGGTAAAGCGTCAGCGCGGAATTGTTCGCGTATGTCTGGCCCAGATTATGCGTCTTGGGGCCGCCATCGCTTGTGGTCCAGCCGATCTGCGTATAGCCGGGGCGCGTGAACAGTGCGTCGCAAAGCACTATGTCGCAGGCATACACCTTTATTACCGTCCGCAGTTGACCCTCCCCAAACTCTCCCGGATCGTACGTTACCTGGTACGTATAGGCCGTCCAGTGTGCGTAGAAGATGGAATCTCCTTTTATGACAGTGTCTGCATAGACCCTCTCGCCGCCCTCCGCGGCGGTGAACCAGCCGTCGAATGTGTAGCCCCTGCGCGTTGGATCGGGCGGCAGCTCGCCAACGGCTGAACCATACGTGACGCGCATGTCTGTCGGAGATCCCACCCCGGAGACGAACGTGACGTCATAGACGCCGACCGACCAGTGCGCGTAGAAAGTAACATCGTCCGTGACGACAGTGTATGCAAAGACCCCGGCACCGCCGGAGGCGGACCTGAACCAGCCGTCGAACTTGAAGCCCTCCCGCACAGGAACCGGCAGCGAAACGATGCTCGCATTGGCGAGCACATCCGTTTCCGCTATGTCGCATTCGCCGCCATTTGCATTGAAAACGACCTTGCATCTCTTTGGCGTCCAGACGATATCGCCCAGATCGCCTGAAAATCCGTCCGCCCCGTCATACTGCCAATAAAGCCTCTGCTCCCCGGGAGATGCCACTTCATACGTTACGGTCTGCCAGCCGGAATCTCCGGTAAGGGCCGGCACGGCATTTTCGTCATTGACATAAAAACTGAATTGGTCCATGTTGGCGGCGGATGAGGTCTTCCACCTGAAGGAAACCGTACCGGGACCCGTCACAAAATGGCCGATTCCCCCGCCGGACGACGGGAACGTCCATGAGCCGTCGCCGCTCCGATCCAAAGCGCCTTGCGAACAGGAGGGATTGTCCCCGATATAGTAGAATACGGCCACATTGCTTCCGGAGAACACGGAATTGTCGTTTACGTTGTCTCGGACAGCCGAAGGGAGCTCCGCGCGACAAAGCGCAGGGCATTCAGCAAAGGCCATCCGGCCGATATCCGCCACTCCAGGCGGAACCACCACGGTTTCAAGGTTCCAGCATCCATAAAATGCAGCGGCTCCTATGTACGTCAGACTGGCAGGCAATCTGACGCCTGTAATACGGTTGCACCCCTGAAAAGCCGCTTCACCTATACCCGTTACTCCATCGGGAACGACGACTACCTTTTCTGTCGAGAATTCGGGGAGCGTCACTTTCAGAAGAACGCCGTTCTCGATCGTAAGTTCGCATCCCGTCAATGTCCAATGTGCGTAGAAGGTGGAGTCGTCCGTCACTATGGTCGAGGAGCCGACCTGCTCGCCTCCCTCCGCGGAGGTAAACCAGCCGTCAAACGTGTAGCCGTCGCGCACCGGCACCGGCAGAGACGAAACAACGATTGAATCTCCGCTTTTGAAGACCATCGACGACGGTGAAACGTTGCCGCCGTTTGCATCAAACTCAACAGTCACCGGAACAGGGTCGATGTTGACCGCATTATTGATGTTGACACCCTCCCAGGATTCGCTTGGGGCGCACCCGTCCTGGAAATATGCGCAGCACTGAGGATCGACGTTATCAAACACATGAGCGCCAATCTGGGGAGCCATTCCCTCGAATGTCAGACTTTTAAGGGAGATGCATTTGTTGAACGCACGTTCCTCTATATTCGTCACACTCGCGGGAATCGTGACGGATGCAAGATTTCTGCAGTTTGAAAAAGCGTACGGCCCGATTGCCGTCACGCCGTCCGGTATCGTCAGACTCTTCAAGTTTCCGCAGTTGGAGAACGCATACTCCCCGATGTCCGTGACATCTTCTGGGATAAGAGCCTCTATGATACCCTCAAGGGCCGCGATCACCGTTCCGTTGCTTGAAATCAGCATGCCGGACTCTTCCCTGAAGGCGGATCCGGCCGGAGAGACGATAAATGCCGTAAGGTTCGGACAGCCGTCGAATGTGGTGCCGGCGACAGTCCCTGCGCTCCCTGGAAGCGTCACTCTTGCAAGACGCGTGCAATCGCCGAACGCATGGCCCAATATCTCCTGTGCGCCCCCTGGAATGGTGACGCTCTCAAGGGATTCGCAACCCCTAAATGCATTCCACGCGATGCTGACCACCGTCTCGGGGATATCGAAGTCCACGAGCGACCTGCAGCCTTCGAACGCCCCTTGCTCTATGTATACGGGTCCATCGTTTACCGTCACATTCTCAAGGTACCGGCAACCGTAGAACGCCCCGTACGGCACAACCGTCTCATCCGTGATCGAAAGCGAATTCAAATAGACGGGGATACGGTATCTGGCATAGTTGTCTTCGTGGATGTACTGCGTTTTATACGGCTGCCACGTCTCTTCCGCCCCGGCAAAGTCCTCTTCTCCGAATATCCAGCCGAAGAGCGATTCCTTGACCCCGCTGTTGCCGCGCCTCGATCCTACGAACGGCAGCGTCAGGCTCGAAAGCGATCCGCAGCCGCTGAAAACGCCATAGCCCATGTTCGTGACGCAGTTCGGCACGGTCATGTAGCCAAGAAGTGTGCAATCGCGGAAAGCGTAATCCCCTATGCTTCTGACGAGACGGCCGTTCACCCGCTCGGGGACATCAAGAGCCCCCACCGGATCGGGCGAGACGCCGCGCACCTCCACCCCGTCCGTCTTGTCGAGGAACGTGTAGTTCCACGTGTAGCCGGTCTCCGGATCGGTCCACGTGTCCGCCCTCGCGCATACAGCCGCCATCGAGATTGCCGCGAACATAAGCGCAGTGATCCGGAACATGTACGATTCTTTCATGCGGGAATTATACTATATACTGGGGAGTAATGCAAGCGCCCATTCCAAGTCCATTCATTGGATTTATCACTTTTATCGCTTCTGCCCATTCACAGTCCATTCATTGGATTTATCGCTTTTATCGCGTTTATCCCTTTTATCCCTTCCCCTACGAATCCCCCTTCCCCTACGAATCCCCCTTCCTCATTCGGTAAGCCAGACGATGTCGAAATCGGCGCCAGGGAGGAAGGATCCAAGAATGGCGGCCGCCTCGGCCTTGGCCTCGGCGAGGAAGCGCTCGTGGCCGGCCTGGCGCTCGACGAGCGCCTGCGCCTTTGAAAGAAGCTCGCTTCTCGCGCGCATAAGTTTGGAGTCCTTCACGAACAGCCCGGTGGAGGCGTCGTACTGGCGCGAGCGGGACATGTCCACCCTCGGGTGCGAGACTTTCGGAGGAGGCAGGGATATGACCGTCCGCCCGCCATCATCGCTTTTTGAGATGCGCGAGAAATCTACGGTATAGATCGCATCGCCGACGATAAGGTAGTCGAGCCTCGTCTTGGACGTGCTGGCCGTAAGGCGCTCCGAGACGGACACGCAAAGTACGACAAGTTCGCCCATATCCTCGACGCCCTCGATGTCGAGCGTATGCTCCACCTTGGGCGCGGAGGCAAATATGCCCGTGTAGAGCGCAAACACCCCTGCACCGGCAAGGAGAATGGAAAGAAGCCACTTCATTGCGCCTCCTTTCCGGCCCAGCCGAACGACCCGACCTTGTATCCCATCCTCGAATACATCGCCCCGAGAAGCGCCTCGGCGCGCCGCCGCGCGGCGTTCGCGACATCATCAGACGATGCAGCCGCCCTGATGCGCCTCTCGGCCTCTTCAAGGACGAGCGCGTGCATTTCGCCAACAGCCTTCTGCGACGTGAAAAGCCCCCTCTTCTGGTCGACGAGCTCCGTGGCGTCGCCGTCGACGCGCGCGCGGGAGACCTTGGGCTGGGCAAGGCCCGAGACGGAGATCCTGCCGCCGCCGCCACCGGAAATCACCATGCCGGAGAGGTCCACGCCTATCAGAGCGTCGCCCTTTACATGGTATAGGGCCTTCACTCCGCCGGAATCGACCGACGCGAAATCTGATACGACAACCTTGAGAGGCGCAAGGCTCGATATGCGCCTTATCCGCTCCTGGACAGGCTCATCCTCTTTGGAGACAAACGACAAGGCCGATCCCATCCAGGCACGGGAATACGCGACATGGAAAAAGGCCGCAACCGCAGCCACATTCAAGATCCAAAGCAAGGGCGAGATTACGGGCAGGCGGAAGAACCGCCTTTTCCGCCGTTCGGGAGGACGCTGCCCGCCATTGGACGCGGGCTTCTCCACATCCTCGTCTACTGGGATGTCGTGTACGTCGTTGACTCCCATACAAGCTCCTCCTCGTCCTCTATGCAGCCCCTGTCGACGAGAATCGCAACAAGCGCGATAAGCCCGGCCACCGCCACCGTCGCAAAGGCCTTCGCGAAAGCGGCCTTGAAGGAGGATCCCCGCACCTTTGGCGCCGCGGCGGCAGGCGCGGCGGCAAGAGCTTCAGCAGCCCCACCTGCGGCATCGCCCGTCTCGGCCGCGGGCCGTTGATCCGTTTCGCCTGCCATAATGCCTACACCTCCGATTTGAGGGCATCGATCTTGTCCGTGCGCTCCCACGGGAAGATGTCGCGCCCGAAATGCCCGTATGACGCGCTCTGGCGGTAGTTCCAGCCGGAAGGATGCCTCAGGTCGAGTTCCTTTATGATCGATCCGGGACGGAAATCGAAAACATTGCCGGATTTGAGTATGGCCTCAAGCCTTGCGTCGTCCACGCCGCGCGCGGTGCCGAACGTATCGACGCTGACGCATATCGAAACGGGGGTGTCGATGCCAATGGCGTACGCCACCTGTATCTGGCACTTGCCGGCAAGGCCTGCGGCCACGATGTTCTTTGCCGCGTAGCGCGCATAGTATGCGGCGCTCCTGTCGACCTTCGAGGGATCCTTCCCCGAAAACGCGCCGCCGCCGTGCGCAGCCATGCCGCCGTATGTGTCGACGATTATCTTGCGGCCCGTAAGCCCGGAGTCCCCGCATGGGCCGCCGACGACGAATTTTCCCGTTGGGTTGACGAAGAACCTCGTCCGCTCCGAAAGAAGCCCGGTGCCGCCGAGCACTTCACGGCATACATCGCGTATCGCACCGTATGTGGATTCGCACGCGCCCTCCTCGGTCGTCTGGTGCGACAGGACGACTGTATCTATCGCCACGGGGCGGTTGCCGTCGTAGACGACGCTGAGCTGGGCCTTGGCGTCGGGCCTGAGCATGGGCATGGCGCCGGAGTGGCGAAGCTCGGAAAAGCGGCGCATGAGCGCATGGCTCCACGCGAGAGGGAACGGCATGAGCGAAGGAGTCTCGTCCGTCGCGTAGCCGAACATCATGCCCTGGTCGCCTGCGCCCTGCATGGACTCGTCGCCCCTGTCGACGCCCTGTTTGATATCCGGGCTCTGGGCGTGGACGTTCGTAAGGTACCTGAAGGTGTCGTAGCTGAAGCTTTCGGCCGGAACGTCATATCCGATATCCCTGACGACACCCCTTGCGATGGCCTCGGCGTCTATCGACTCGAAGCCCTTGCACGTGATCTCGCCCATGTTGACGACGAGATCGGGGCCGACCATCGTCTCGCACGCGACGCGCGCGGAATCGTCCGCCTTGAGGCATGCGTCGAGGATCGCGTCTGAGATCTGGTCGGCCACCTTGTCGGGATGGCCTTCGCTCACTGATTCGGATGAGAATACGAACCTTTTCGACATCTTGGACTCCTTCAAGACCGGAACCGCCTGCCCAGCTGAAGCAGACGGTTCCAATCAACGACATTGATCTATGCAACCGTCTTCAGCACTGGGCGAGCTTGCCGTCGGAACCGAGGACGTTGACGATCTTGTGGATGTACATCTTCTTCATGTTCTCGCGCGCAGGCGTGAGATACTGGCGCGGATCGAAGTGGCCGGGGTTCTCGGCGAAGTGCTTGCGGATCGCGGCCGTCATGGCGAGGCGGGAGTCGGAGTCGATGTTGATCTTGCAGACCGCGCTCTTGGAGGCCTCGCGAAGCTGCTCTTCGGGAATGCCGACCGCGTCGGGAAGCTTGCCGCCGTACTTGTTGATCGTGTCGACCTCGTCCTGCGGAACGGAGCTGGAGCCGTGGAGGACGATCGGGAAGCCGGGGAGCTTCTCCTCGATCTGGTGGAGAATGTCGAACGCGAGCGGCGGCGGAACGAGCTTGCCGGTCTTGGGATCGCGCATGCACTGCTCGGGCGTGAACTTGTAGGCGCCGTGGCTCGTGCCGATGGAGATGGCGAGCGAATCGCAGCCGGTGCGGGTAGAGAAGTCAATGACCTCCTCGGGCTTCGTGTAGTGGCTCTCCGCTGCGGAGACCTCATCCTCGACGCCGGCGAGAACGCCAAGCTCGGCCTCGACGGTGACGTCGTGGGCGTGGGCGTATTCAACAACCTTCTTCGTGAGGGCGATGTTCTCCTCATAGGGGAGGTGGGAGCCGTCGATCATCACGCTGGAGAAGCCGGTGTCGATGCAGCTCTTGCAAGTCTCGAAGCTGTCACCATGGTCGAGATGGAGAACGATCTCGGGATGCTCGCAGCCGAGCTCCTTGGCGTAGGCTACAGCGCCCTCTGCCATGTACCTGAGAATCGTGGGGTTCGCATACTTGCGCGCACCCTTCGAGACCTGCATGATGACGGGGCTCTTCGTCTCGACCGCCGCCTGGATGATGGCCTGCATCTGCTCCATCGTGTTGAAGTTGAACGCGGGGATCGCATATCCGCCCTTGACGGCGCGTGCGAACATTTCGCGAGTGTTGACGAGTCCGAGCTCTTTGTAGCTTACCATTTTCTTGCCTTCCTTTTGTTTGGAAAATCGGAATTGATATTATAGACTTTTTCCGCGTTGGAATCAAGCGGAAATTTGCGCGCGCGCGAAGGCCGCCGCGACCGCGAGCGCGCTTACGACGTTGAGGGAGTTCTTGAGCCCGTGCGAAGGTATCTCCACCACTCCGTCCGCCATCGCAAGAACGTCGGGGTCGAGGCCGAAGCGCTCGTTGCCCACTATGAGCGCTGCCGGAAGCGACATTCTCCACTTCGCAACGTCAGTTGCCCCTTCGGCAGTCTCGAGCGCATACACCTTTACTCCCTCGGCCTTGAACGCGGCTATCCTTTCGCGGACGTCGGCGCAATGCTCCCATCCGACGGATTCGTCGGCTCCGAGGGCCGTCTTCTTCACCTGCGCGTTCTCCGGCGTAGGGGAGTATCCGCAAAGCACAACCTTCGAGGCTCCGAAGAAATCGGCCGTCCTGAATATTCCGCCCATGTTGAACGCGCTTCTCACGTTGTCGGCGACGATGTAGAGGGGGATCCTGTCCGCCTTGCCGGGCGTATCGACGCTTCTTATGCCCATCTCGGCGTCGGTCACGCGCACCTTCCTGTCGAGGCGCTCAAGGGGAACGAGCGCCGCCTGGATGGAGCGCGCCCCCACGCCCGGCTGGACTAGATGCGCGAGGGACGCAAGATGCTTCTCTGGGCGCACCCTCAGGAAATCGAACGCTTCCTTGAGCCTTACGGACTCCTCATCCGTCCCAAGCGACGACTCTGCCGCCCTCACGAGCCTTAGCGCCTCGCGCCAGGCACCCCCCGGGATGTCTTCGCCCTGCATGGCGTCACTCCGCTTCGGCGCGCGCAAAGATGCTCGCCGCGAGTTCGCGCAGGCTCTCGCCGCCCACATGCGGCACGGTGCTCGCCCATGCTATCTCACACTCTCGACCGTGCGTACCCTTGATCCTTGAATGGTCCTGGCTCGTTCTAGGAAGATACCATCTCTCGAGGAAGAGTTCGCACGGATCGTACCCGGGCTTGTTGTGGATATCTACGTGCGACGCCCAGTCCGGAGCCTCGCGCCTGTCGGTCCACCACGGGTACGCGCACCAGCTGCCCTCGCGCGAAACGAGGAGTATCTCTCCAGCAGAGCCGGCGGCCCAGTCCTGCGAGTCGCGGATCTCCACCCTTTCGTATTCGCCGCTTGAGGAGAAGATCTTCGCCACCTCGGCGATGTCCCCCGGATCGCGGACGTAGACGTGCGCTATCTGATGGTCGCACATGGCGAACGCGCGGCTGCAGTTGAAATCGGGATACGCGGCATTCCCGACCATGCGCACCTTAAAGAGCCCCGCCTTCCTGAGCGCGAAGTTCGGGAATGAGGGAGCCTCCGTAACGGGCGCTATCCCGTAGTCGCCGATGACCGTGAACCCAGCCCCGGATTCCGCCGCGAATCTCTTGAGTTTCCTCAGCTGCCTTGCAAGCTCCCTCAAGGACGACCTCGCCTGGCGGCTGTCGGGCCCGTATCTCTGAAGATCGTAGTCGAGCGTAGGCAGATACAGAAACGCCGTGTCGACGTCATGCGCCGCCACCATCCCCTTGAAGCTCGCGATGCACTTGCGCCCCACCTTGGGCGAGGCGAACGGCCCCCAGTATCTGAAAAGCGGAAATTCCGCAAGCTCGCCAGCCGTCTCGGGCATCGTGTAGGAGGCCATCACCATGCCGCCGCCGTGCTTGTGTATGGGCGCGGGCGAGAAGACGGAATCGACGCTCTCGCCGAGGCTCTGCTGGAAGAAGTATAGCCCGACGGTTCCGCCCGAGGCGCGCTCCTTATCCCAGATGCGCGGCCCCGAAACGAGCGCGGAACTCTGCTCCCAGAACGATGGCCGGCGAAGTTCGCGCATGAATACGCCGTTGGAGGACATGCCGTTCTCCCTGACCTCGGCGGCCGTGCGCAGAACAGCCTGCGCAACGCACGTCACGGCCGGGAAGACGCCCTTCGCCGATCTGAAGGCCATGTCGTCCAGCCGGACGGCGCGCCGCCGCTTGAGCCATTCCCAGCCAAGCCCGGCGGCCATTACAACAAGGTGCTTCATCCCGCGCTCCGCCTCACTCCACTGAGAAGCGCGTCTCTGTCGAGGAAACGCCCTTCATGTCGGGGTCGTACATGTCCTCGACCGTCACGTCGGCCACAGCGAACGAGCCTGATGTGACGGCGCGGACCTTGTACTTGAGAGTGTAGTTCGTTCCGCTGTAGAGCGATCCGAACCAGATCCACCTGTCGTCGCGGATTTCGCTGTGGCCCCACGGCGTCACGCCGCCCTTGGATTCGCCGGCGCTGGAGGTGGCGCGCGTCTTGAGAGAGGAATCCTCTATCTCAAGCCCGCCGGGAAGGAGATCGCAGATGACGGCGTTCTCGATGTCGGCCGTAGAATTGCAGCTGATCTCGGCCGTAAGGAGATCGCCCTTGCGCGCGCTCGTCACGATATCGCCGTTCTGGTTCCTGTAGATGCGCCTTACGGATATCGGCCAGTTCTTTGTTGCCGGGTTGCGCTCGACGCCGGTCCTGACGACCTTCACGAGGCGCACGGCCTCCTTGGGGAGCCTCACGCCTGCGGTGGCAAGGCCAAGGGCCGCCCACGCGTTGTCGCTCGTCGTGCCCCAGGCGCTTGAGTCCTTGCGGACCATGAGGTTGAGCGCCGAAACGATCGGTGCGAGATCTTCGCCGCGCGAACCGGCCTTTGCAGCGATGTAGAGGGCGAAGCCCGCCGCCCTCGCCTTTCCGCCGTACTCGCCCATCCTCCACGCGCCGCTGCGCAGGGACTCGGCCAGAATCGCCTCGCCCTCGGCGGCGTAGCCGCCTCTTACGAGCGCCGCGGCGGCAAGGAACCTCGCCCTGTCGCTCTCCTTCGAGGCGAGGATGTTTCTCGCGGGCTGGAGGAACGATTCATCGCCCATCACGGCGAGGATGTATGTGGCATACGCCGCGTTGGCGCGCGCAGCAGAACCGCCCCTGTTTGCGATGCGCTTAAGCCACGTGTCGCTGCGCTCGACGGCGCTCTGGGGGAGCATCCCCGCGGCGACCGCTTCGGCGAAGAGGTGCTTCGCGAAAAGCGTACCCTCCGTCCAGGTGTCGTCGCCGTTGGGCCACATGGAGTAGCTGCCGTCGTACTGCTTCATGGAAAGGATGTTGGCATACGCCACCTCCATGCGCTTGGCGGCCTCCTCCAAGATGTTCGTGCCCTTTGCGAGCCCAAGCGCCTCGATCTCGCGCGCGGCGAGGAACGGGAACGCCCTTGCGGCCGTCTGTTCGAGGCAGCCGTACGGATATCCCTCAAGCCAGTCCATTGCGCCGGAAAGCGTGGCGACGGGGGAGGTGAACTCCTCGATGCGCTCTTCGCCGTCGATCCAGTCGCGGTCGAGGGCGGGGAGAGGCGGATTCTCGCCGGGCGCGAGAAGGAAGTAGTAAACCTCCTCGACGGCCGGGCGCGGAGGCCTTGCAACGAACGTGTCGGACGAGTGCATCACCGTGCCGCCCATCTCGAACTCGGCATCGACCTTCATCTCGCCGATGAAATCGCCCGGGAGCTTCACCGGCAGCTCGACCGTGCACTGCGCGCCGTTCTCAAGAACGCCTTCGAACGTCTCGGCCTTGGAGCCGCACTTCATCGTGCACCTGTAAGCGCCAGCTGGAAGATCGTGGTTGAAGAGGGTCGCCTTGACGTTGAAGGAGTCGCCCGGGGCCGCAAAGTGCGGCGCAAGCGTCTCTACGCCGATCTTGCTGCGCACCTTAACGGGCCTTGACTTGCTGCCGACGGCTTCAGGCGAACTCGCGACGGCCATGACCCTCAATTCGCCGGAGAAATCCTCCGGAACGTCGAGCCTTACGGTGGCGGAACCGTCGGGGCCGACCTTGACCGGCGCAGAAACGAGCGCTACGGACGCGCGGGCCTTCGTCTTGCCGTCCTTCCTGAGACGGGATGCCAGGAGGGTGTCACCGCCGATCTCGCCGTTGGGGAGTATCTCCAGTTCAGGATAGACGAGCGAATAGAAGTCGAACGTGCCGTAGGGAAGCCCGTAGGCAAAGCCGTAGAAGTGTTCGTACGGGTCCGGGCTTTCGAAGCCGGTGAGCGAAAGGACGCCCTCATCCGTCGCCAGAATCTGGACCATCCCGCTCGCGAGGCCGCCGGCGGCGTCGAAGAGGGTTACGGCGACGTCGAGCGGTTTGCCGGGTTCGACCTTTTCGGGAACGGCAAGCCCGACTTTGAGCCTGTGCACCGCCGACTGGTCGATTTCAAGCCGCGCGATGCCCGAGAGGCGCTTCATCTTCGGGGCGTTTTCGGTTACGAGCGTCACGGTGACGTAGTAGGCAGCCCCCTTGATGTCGGCAGGGATCTGAAGCGGAATCGTATTGAGGCCCTTTTCGACCTTCATCGAGAACGTCTCTTCAAGCCCCTTCCAGCCGGCGGCGATGTACGCACGGCCGGAGAAGCCGGTGCGGAACGTCACGGCGGCCCTCGATCCGGGCAGGTAGGACGAGGAGTCGCTTTCGAGCATGAGCGATGCGGGAGACTGGCTGCGCTCGCTTACATCGCCCTTCCAGTGCCAGAACTCCTTCTCCGTCACAAGCTTTCCGTCGGACGATGAAAGCGTCATCCGCCAGCAGCCGGAGGAAAGATCCTCCTCGCTCCACACAAGGCGTTGCGACCACGAATTGAGATCGGCCCCGGCAGGGACGGAAACGACCTTCGAAAGTTCCGGGTGAGCAATGGACTCCTCCACCCACTCGACCCTTACGGACGAACCGTTCTTGACGTAGTGGTGGCGCCATTCCTTCTTTTCAAGCTTCACCTCGACGGTCATGCCGCCCGCCGCCGTGAACGGGGCGGAAGCTTCCGCCGGAGACTCCACGGAAAGAAGCCTCATATCGAACACCCTCGCGCGCTCGCCCGGGAAGGCGCTCCCCTCCCTGACGCCGATGAAGCGGTCGGTCGGGAACGTGACGACGCGGCTCCAGGCAGTTACGGTGCGTCCTGAAGGCGGAGTCACCTCGAACCTGTAGGCCGTCGATATCGGGATGTGGCAGTTGATGTCCTCGGCGAGGCCCGGATCGGTGCAGACAACCTTCTCGCCGTCGAGAGAACCGCTTGCAAGGGGGATTTCGTCATACTTGCTCCAGTCGTCGCAGCCGACGGTCCATCCCTCCCAGTGGGCGGGAAGCGTCGAGGCGGGAGAGGAGCTGCCGGTCAGCTTGTATGTCCCATCGGTGACCGGTGCGCCGAAATAGTACTGCGCATTTGCGGTCAACGTGTTGGCGACGCCAAGGCCCACAATGGTGTCCTTCCCGGCGGAGAGCGTCGCGCGGATCCTGTCGGGCGTATAGGCGGAGACGTTGAAGTTCATGGAGCCGACGGTATCGTCGCCTACCTTGCAGCGCACGAGCCAAAGGCCCGTCGGTGCGCTCGCCGGAATCTCCCAAGACGTAGAGGCGAATCCATTTTCATCGGTTGTAAGACGGACGGAGCCGAAACGGTCGCCTTTGGCGTCGTTAAGCACGAGGTCGACCGGCGCACCCGCGAGGACGCCAAGACCGGAGACTGGCGAATTCCTTACGAGCACGCTTGCGTCGAACCTCTCGCCAGGGCGGACGATGTCGCGACCTGCAAAGACGAACGCACGCGGCTCTGAGAATGTCGTCGGATCGGCAGCGCGGACGCTGTCGGCGGTCTGTCCCCAGCGCGAACCGACTTCGAGATACGATATGTCGCCGCCCGTGGTGACGAGAACGCCGGAAGGCCTATCGCCCTTGGCGTCGTATTCCGGGGAGAATTCTATCCTGACGGCCCCGTTCTCGCCGGTGACGCCGCTGCCGGCCACCTGGTTGGCGCGGGTAAGGATGGCGACGTCGGCACCTTCGACGGGCCTGCCGGTGGAAAGGTTGCATACGCCAACGTATGCCGCCCTCTCGCCCGTACCGTCGACGGCGGCCGATACGCCAAGGTCCGTAAGAGCGATCATGCGCGAGGCGGTGACGGTCATCATGTCGTCGCTCCAGCTCCAGCGGCGCCTCTTCGCGTCCGTTTCCACATATACGTTATAGAGCCCGGGCCGCACGTCGCCGATTATCGAGCCGATATCGAGCATGCGGGTGACGGCCTTGTCGTAGGGGGGCGGAAGCTGCACCTGCCGGCGGGCGATCTCGCGCATCCGATCGTACTCGTAGTACGACTCGCCCACTCCATACAAAGCGATGTTGTTGTCATACGCCTTTTTGACGATAATTTCAATATTTGTGACGCCTTCGGACTCAACTGGAAGTTTCATTCCTCTTGAAGCGGGAAGATACGGCCCGTTTACAAGGAATTCGAAAGACGGTTCGGCGGCGGCGGAAAGGGCCACGGCGGATGCGAAAACTGCTGGCAAAAGGAAATTTTTCATGGCGCAAAGTATATATGAAGACACGCCCCAAGTCAAGAGCGAGAAATAAGAATTTTTTAACGGCTAAAACGCCCCGATTATCAGGCGGAAAGAGCGGTTTTGAGGCGCTGGTCGAGGTCGGCCGACTGGAGGGCGTCGAGTACGCCCTGAAGATCACCCTCCACTATCCTGTCGAGGGAGTAGAGCGTAAGATCGATACGGTGGTCGGTAAGGCGGTTCTGGGGGAAATTGTATGTGCGGATGCGCTCGGACCGGTCGCCGCTGCCTCTCAGGCTCATCCTGTCGGCGCCGGCCTTCGCCTCCTCCTCGCGGCGCCTCTTGTCGAGGATGCGGGCCTTTAGGGTGGCAAGGCATTTCTCCTTGTTGCGCTGCTGGCTGCGCTCGTCCTGGCACTGTGCGACGAGACCGGTTGGAAGGTGCGTCATCCTTATGGCGGAATACGTGGTGTTGACGCCCTGCCCGCCATGGCCGCCAGCGCAGAAGATGTCTATCCTAAGATCCTTCTCGGGGATCTCGATATCGTCATCGTCCTCGTCGGCCTCGGGGAAGACTATTACGGTAGCGGCGCTGGTGTGGATGCGGCCCTGCGTTTCGGTTACGGGTATGCGCTGGACGCGGTGGCCGCCGCTTTCGAAGCGGAACGTACCGTACGCCCCTTCGCCCAGGACGGTGAAGATGACCTCCTTGTAGCCGCCGAGGTCGTTTTCGCTTTCGCTCATCACATTGAGTTTCCAGCCTCTCGCCTCGCAGTAGCGCGAATACATCCTGAAAAGGTCGCCCGCGAAAAGGGCCGCCTCGTCGCCGCCCGTTCCGGCGCGGATCTCGAAGACGGCATTGCGCCCTTCGAGGGGGTCTGGAGGAAGAAGCCCCGCCATGACCTGGCGTTCGGCCGCCGGAAGCTCGGCCTCTATCGCGGCGATCTCCTCCTGGGCCATGGCACCGAGTTCCGGATCGTCCACGAGCGCGCGGTTCCCTTCCAGGTCGTCGAGAAGCTTGAAGTACCGCTTTGTGGACGATTCCAGCTTCCTCAAGGCCGTATGCTCGCGTACGATGGCGCGATACTTCGCACCATCCGCCATGACGGCGGGATCGCCCATGGCGTCTTCAACCTCTTTGAGACGCCCTAGCTTGGCCTCGATCTGTCCGCGCTCAACCATTGCCGCTATTCAAGAACATGCGAAAGGCCGGGAAGCTTCCTGCAACCCGGCCCTCCGCTCCTTCTGGTAGACGTACGATCTTGAAACGGCTACTTGGAGAACTTCGCGTAGCGCTTCTTGAACGTGTCGATACGGCCTTCCGTGTCGACGAGGGTCTTCTGCCCCGTGAAATACGGATGGCAGGCGGAGCAGGTGTTGACCTGCATCTCCTTCTTCGTGGAGCGGGTGTGGATGACGTTGCCGCACGCGCACGTGATCGTCGCGTCACCGTAGTTGGGATGGATTCCGTCTTTCATCTTATGTGCCTTTCGAAAATTGAGCGCGTATTATACATAATTTCGCCGCATTTGTCAATCCGGTTTTTAAGCGGCAAAATCGGCGTCACCCTGCCGGGCCGGCGATTGGTGCGGAAATGGTGGATCCTGAGGGACTCGAACCCCCAACCTACGGAGTATGAGACCGCAGCTCTAACCAATTGAGCTAAGGATCCACTCGTCTGGGTTGCAGACGGCGCGTATTATACCAAATATCGCCTGGACTTGCAAGGGCGAATCACTTGAACGAGATCACCTCCGTTACGGGCAGCGCGGCCGGGGACGTCTTCCTGATGAAGACCATGGAATTGCCCTCCGGTACGGGGATCCTAACCGACTGGGAACCGGCGAACACCTCGACTACGCCGCTAGCCGGGCGGTCGATGCGCGCAAACTTGACGTCCTTGGGAAGAGCGGTCCAGCTTCTGACGTCGGCTGCCGTGCAGCTGGCGGCATATGCGGCGGCCGAGGCCTGGGCGATCCTGAAGCCGAGCGCGGCGTTGCCGCTCGCGTTCTCGGCGGCGATGCCGAGGGCTATCTGCGCGCCGGTCCTCACCACGCAGCGGGTGACCTCGCGGGTGATCGCACCTCTAAGGTAGATGTCGTACTCGGTCTTGACGAGCCTGTCGATATCGGCAAGAAGCGTCATCTCCAGGGGGCCGGACGGAGTCGAGACGGACCAGTTCAACGCGCCGTGCGAACGCTCCTTGAGAACGGGGAGCGCCATTCCGGCGTACATCACGTACCTGTTGGCGTAAGGAACGAGTATGAGCGGGAGCTTGAGCGACCACTCCTCGCGCTTGGGGCAGAGGCCGTCCTCGGCGTACACCCACACCTGGTTGACGGGCTGAACACCTGCGGCGCACTCGTTGGCATCGCGGCGCGCGGGCGAATTGACGGGCAGCACTTCGGCGGCCTTCGAGAGGTCCGCCATGTCGCTGTCGCCGTTAAGCCAGCGGAAAGTGCCGATGACGTGCAGCGCGTAGGCGTTCACGTAGTCGCTCTTCGCGAGAGCGTCGATGTTGCCGGAGCGGCTCAGGTCGAAATTGCACTTTTCCTGGATCTGCACCCTCAAGGTGTCGTTGGCGAACGCCTTGGCGACTATATCGTCGCGGTTGCCCTGGGACTTGATCTTCTGCTTGCTCTCCTCGGCCGCGGCGCTTTCGCGGAGCTTCGCCTCGGAGGCGGCGATCTCTTTGCGCCTGTCGTCGAGCCAGCGCGACTGGTACGTGGAGGCGCGGTTGAACTCGATGCGCGCAAGCTCCTTGTTGTCGACGCCGACACCCTGCGTGGAGGCGAAATCGATGCCCTTGTAGAGGCAGGTGAAGACGCGGTCAAGGCCGCCGCCGTCATAGCTGAACGAGGCGTCGTTGAGCATCATGGCCTTGGTGGCCTGAGCGCCGCGCGCGAACACCGAAGTGGTGTCGTTCGCCGCAAAGAGGCGCTCTGCGATGTCGAACTGCCTTACGGAGTCCTCCTTGTTGCCGCCGATATGGTAGGCGGCACCGGAAAGGAGGCGCCAGAGAAGTTCATCCTCGTCGCCTTTGTCGGATTCGGCGAGCTTGGCCGTCTCCTGTGCAGGGACGGTGTACGATCCTATCGCAAGGCCGTTCTCGTAGTTCTGGAGGACCTTCTTGGTGGACGTGCAGCCCGCCGCGAGGACGGCGAGCGCCGTCCCCAGCGCAATTTCGCGCATTTTCATGGATTACCCCTTGCTGCGGCTTACCAGCCGGCGTTGAGGATCGGCATGTCGATGCCGCAGCGGTTGAAGTTCAGAAGGCCGATCTGGACGCCTTCAAGCCTCTCGGCGATGTTGACGAGGCCGATATTGAGGCTGTTCTGGACCTCGCAGCTGTTCACAAGGCCGATCTGGATGCCGCGCATGCGCCCGTCGACCTCGTTGATAAGGCCAATCTGGATGCCGTCGGCATCGTGCTCGGTGTAGTTGCCGAAGACGTTTACGCCAATGCCGGCGAAGACGTCGCTCCACCCGAAGAGACCGGCGTCGATGCCGTACATCTCGCGGTTGGCGCCCCAGCCGAGGTTGAGCCTCAGGCCGCGAACATCCCACGACTCGCCCGGGGCGGACCAGGGAAGGATCGTAACGGAAAGGAACGTCTGTCCGCCGCCGTAGCCGTAGCCTGTTTCGACCGTTCTAGGCGCGTATGCGACGTTGACGGGGGCGGTAGGGCCGTATCCGTGGTCGTTCGCGACGCCGGAGTACGGGGTGAGAACCTGGGCTTCAATGGCGGCCGCGAATACGGCAGCTGCCACGGCGATCATCTTTTTCACTGTCTTTCTCCTTCCATGCACGCGGAAGCCCACTTTGGCCAACCGCGCCATAATTATACCAAAATCACACCTTGCCGCACAAGCGAAAAAGTTCAATCGGTCCAGAACTTGAGCCACTCGGTGACGAGCAGCTTCGTCATGTCGCCGTTGAAGACGAGGCGCGTAGCATCAAGCATGCTGCGGGTATCGACAAGAGTCTTGAGATAGCGCGCCCTCACACCCTCGAACGGACGGTTCCGCACCTTGGGCGCCCCCTTCTCGAGGAAATACGCGATGCTCCACGCAAGGCGGTACTTTAGCGACCTCGCCTCGTCGCTTCCGTCGTAGAACTGGCGGTAGTCCATAAGCATCAGCGCAGGGATGAGCCCGGCGAGCGATTCGGCGTTCGTGCGGATGAACAGGGCCGCATCATCGTCCATCTCAACCTCCACGCCGCCCTCGCCGTCGAACGAAACGCGCTCGAACATCTCCGCATGGCCCTCGTTGAACCAGGGGCTCGCCTGTGCGAATGCGCAGGCGTAGGCGAGATACTGATGGAACGCCTCGTGGCGGAGCGTCCTTTCAAGCGAAGCCGCCTCGCCCGGCGGGAGCCACGCCGCAAGCTCGCGATGGACGGGATCCCACTGGCCCGCGCTCCATTCGGCGTCGCCTCCGACATACATGAGATACTCCTCGCGCGTCGCAAAAAGCCGCATCGAGGCGATGGAATCCTTTATGTCCAAGGGGCTTGGGGCGCTCTTGGCGAACGCCTCCCTCAAAATGGGAAGCTCGTTCGTGATGGCCGATACAAGAGGCGCGCCTATCACGGGATCGATATCGTCGAGGATGCTGAGAGATCCGGTCTCGGCGGCGTGCCACTCATCATAGGCCGCAACGCTCCGCCTGCGGTCGAACTTGAGAAGCTCGCCCTCGGTGGCGTCCTTTCCGGGCGGCACGGCCATCGACCCGGCGCCTCCCACGATACCGTCAAGGAAGTCCTCGTCCCATCTGGCTCTGGCCTCCTCCATCCTGACGCCCTCGCCAGGTTCGAGGCTCGCCATCCACCAGCCGCCGTAATCGCCCTTCTCCTTAATCTTGAAGCACCACGCCCAGACGAGGGCATCACCATCGAGCGCGGGGTATTCGACGAGCGCATCGAAGTTCCGCCTCTGGCTGCGGCGCGGCTTCACGGGGGCGGAGAGGTCTACGGGCGAAAGCGCCTTGACGGCTTCGTCCCTCGCATGTTCGTCATCCCTGCCAAGCGCGACGCGCCTCGCAAGCCAGGCCCCGCGTTCGAGCGGCGGAATGGATGGATCGGACGGAAGCCGCACATCGAGGCGCGCGAGCGTGAGAACGGTCCCGTCGGCGTCGATCCACCTGCCGACGACGCTTTGGCCCGTCCACAGATCTAGGACGCTGTACCTGTCGACTATGCGCCTATCCTCGCCATCTCGCGAGACGAGATAGCTCTCGGCGTCCGGCATCTCAAGGGGCAGAGGCTCGCCGCCTTTGAGAAGCGGGACGGCTATGGCCGATCCCTCCAGCTCCACTGCGGGCGTGAACCTCAGCGCGGCGTACGCGCTACTGGTCAAGGCTAGGGCGGCCAATATGAACGCACTGGAACGCATACGAGAAGACGCTTCCGAGAAGTATTATCTGCCAGCTGACGTAGAGCCAGGCGAGGAGGATCGGGAAGAACGCGAAGGAGCCGTAGAGGGCGTTCGAGTTCGCCACGCCCACCTGGGCGACGGCGCAGAGCTTCAACCATCCGAAGAAGAGGAGCGATGTTATAAGCCCGCTCCTGAGCGCGGCCCTGGGCCTCACCTTCGTATTGGGCATGAAGAGGTAGAAGCATGCAAGGGCGAGCGACGCGAACACGTAGGAGAGCATGAAGCTGAAGAACTTCGACTGGATAAGCCCGATTATGAACGTTCCGACGACCTTCGTCATCTCAAGCTGTCCGAGGGCGAACTCGATGCAGCTTATGGCGAACTTCAGGATCGGCACGGACAGGGCGCCTGCGATGAGAAGAGGCAGGACTATCGTTATGAAAACATAGAGGATGCACTGCTTCCAGAGGGGACGTGCCTTCTTTACGTACCATATCTCGTTGCAGCTGTGCTCGACCATCGCGAGACTGGATATGACCGTCCAGACGAGCATCGCAAGGCCGACCCACCCGAGCGTATGGACGTTGAACTGGTCGATCTTGTCGAAAACGGTATTGGACATCTCGCGCAGCCTCGAACCGAGTTCGCGCGCGGCGTTCTTCCTGCCCGTCAGCTTGCGCTGCTCCTCGATCTCCTTGATGCGCGCAGCGAACCTTTCATCGGCAAGCGCAGTCGCCGCATCCTCGCCCGAAGCGGGATCCATCACGATGTTGTGCCCGTCAGGCTCTATCTCAGCTTTGATATCAAGATCCTTCTTCTCCCCCGCGCCACCTGCGGGGATGTCGCCGATCACGACCTCGTTGACAGGCTTGACCTCCTCCTTAGGGTCGTAGAACCAGCTTCCTATGTTGTCAAGGAACCTCTCGGCGTTGCCGTCAGGGTTCTGGCCGTTCTCGATCTCGGATATGAGCGAATCTATCTGCCCGTTTATCTTGTTGCGGGCGAAATCGCCTGCGCCGAGCGTCCTTGCCAGGAGGAGGAGAAGGCAGAGGATCGGCACGAATGCGAGAAGCGAGTAGTACGTAAGCCCGGCCGCGTGAAGGCCGCACCTGCCGGTGACAAACCCCTTGCCGGCGAGCGTCATGAACCTGGTGAAATTGACTAGAGAGCGCTTTATGACGCCCATTTTCGATACATCGCTCTCCCAGATGCCCTCGCCGAGAAACGCGAACACCCTTTTCATCACAGCACCTATGCCGAAATCGAAGCCCATCACCGCACCTCCCCTGTTTGAAAGACGTAGAACGTGGATACGTGCCCGGGAACGTTCGCAAGCACCGGCTTAAGGCCGGAGACTGGCATCGAGGCGGGCGCGAAGATGAACATGACCGTTATCTTCTCCGCCGCTGCGCCGGAGGCCTTGATGAGCCCCGTAAGCTCGCTCCAGTCGGAGATGGCCGTCTCGCGCGGCTTGAGAACGGGATCGAGGCCCTCGCCGCTCCAGTCCTCTTCGATGTAGACGAACTTTCGCGTTCCATCGGGGGCGACATGCACCTCGAACGGCTGGAATATGCGCCCAGGACGGTCGCGCCATCCGTCCTCGGGAAGGAAGGCGCAGAAGAAGAACTCGCCTTTTGCGCGCCCGTTCATCTTGAGCGACGGGCCGTCGAGAAGGGAGAACGCCTTGGCCGCGACGGCCGCCTCGGAAAGCGGAACGCCATCCTCGAAGGCAAGATCGACGTAGAGATCGCCCTTGGCTCCGGCGGGATCGCCGCGCAGGGATTCGATCACGGCCTTCAGATCGGCGTCTTTGCCTATCCTTACGGTCTTCCTCACGGCGCTTGACGCCCCGTCCCACGATATGCGCACCTCCATCTCTGTGCCACGCTCAAAAGTGGACTTCGGGGAGAAGCGCCCATATGTTACGCTCTGCTCGAGTACGCCGTCGAGCTGCATGAGGCTTGGCGCATGGTTGTAGAGCGCCCAGACGGCGCACGGCATCTCTGAATCCGCAATGGGGGCCCCCGATCCGTCGCGCTTGCCGCCGGTCCACCTTGAATCGGCGACGAGGATCGCCCCGCCGCCCTCCTCCGGCGGCGCACCGTCGGCTATCCAGAACGAGGCCGGCTTGAACTCGCCGCCCTTCAGCCTGGCCTCCACCTTCACGCGCGGGCCTTCCGGCCACAGCACGGCCTTGAACGGATCGGGACTCATCCCCCGCGGAACGGACGCCTCGTCCATCGCCTTGGCGATGGCGGCCGGGGAATCGTCCGTCACGAGGAAGGTCTCGTAGTCGTGGTCGCTGAGCGGGCCGACGGCGAAGAACTCCAGGGTGTCGCCTGCCGCCACACCTGCCGTTTTCGCGGTGAACGTTACGGCGTGCGAGGACTTCTCGACCGTAACGGAAGCCGTCAGCGACGCGGCGGCAAGGGCCGCGGAAAGGGCGGAAAGGGCCTTCTTCATTGCGCCTCCACTAAGATGCTATTTGACGAACCTCTCCATCGTACGCTTGAAGCCTGCGCGCGAACGCTCGATGATGGCCTCGTCCACGCTGCAGGAGAGGCGCACGTGTCCGGGCATGCCGAAGCCGCGCCCCGGAACGACGAGGATAAGCTCCTCGGCGAGCGCATCGGTGAATGCGATATCGTCGCCGCCGGGGGCCTTGGGGAAGAAGTAGAACGCGCCCTTCGGCTCGGCGAACTCGATGCCGGCGTCCCTCAGCACATCGGACATCAGCTTCCTGCGGCGGTCGTAGATCTCAAGGTCGACTGTCTCGCTCAAAAGCGCGGCCGCGAGTCTCTGGCCGATCACGGGCGCGTTCACGAAGCCGAGCGTACGGTTGGTGAGCGTCAGCGCGGCCGCAAGCGTATCGACGCCGGGCATGGCGGAGTTGAGGGCCGTGTAGCCGATTCGCTCGCCGGCTAGCGAAAGCGTCTTCGAGAAGCTGCCCAGCACGACGCTCCACGGGGTGAGCGGAAGGACGGGCGCCACCTTCGCGCCGTCGTAGGCGAATGCGCGGTACGGCTCGTCGCTCAGGAGATAGACGGGGCGGGCGTCTTCGCCGAGATCCTTCTCGCGTGCGGCATTGACGTCCGTCACGAGCTTCGCGAGGCTCTTCATCTCATCCTCGCTGTAGATCGCGCCCGTCGGGTTGTTTGGCGAGTTGACCAGGATTGCGCGCGTTCTTGGAGTTACGGCGGCGGCGATCCCCTCAAGATCGATGCCGAAATCGTCGCGCTTTGTGATGACGGGCTTGAGTACGCCGCCGAAGTGGCCGCAGTAGCTCGCGTACTCGACGAAGTACGGCGCGGGGACGATGATCTCGTCGCCAGGCTCGACGGTGGCGCGGAAGAAGGAGACGAGCGCCCCGGCCGCGCCGACTGTCATCACGACGCATCCGGCGGGGACGGCAACCCCCTGCTGCGCCGAGAGATAGCCTGCCATCGCCTCCCTTACGGCGGGGATGCCGGCGTTGGGGCAGTATCCGAGGCCAAGGGGTTTCACCGCATCGGCCGCGATCGCTTCAAGCGCGGCCCTCGCCTTGGCGGGCGGCGGCACATCCGGGTTGCCGAGAGAGAAATCGCAGACAGCGTCCGCGCCGTGCCGGCGCTTCAGTTCCATGCCCTTCTCGAACATGCGGCGTATCCAGCTGGATCCCGCCATCGACTTCATTATGTCGTCAGTAATCGTTTTCATGGTGCTATTTTACCACATTCCCCCCACCGGCGCAAGAGTTTTGGTTTCAAGGGCTATCGCCGCCTCCAATGCGCCGCGATCCACACCGGTCTGACCACCGGAAACGATCTTGACGTTCGCCACCCGTTTCGTAATGGGATTATCTGTTGTCATATGCCACTCCCCCCTGTTTCTGCAACTGTTGGACGTTTCTCATCTTTGCATCTACTCCACAACTTCCCAATGCCCAAAACGTTTCCCCCCTACACGCTTTATTCGTTTATTATCTTGCAGAATATTCATGTAACGAACAAGCGTCCGTCTTGCTACACTCAGTCTTTCCGACAGTTGATCTATAGTAACGGATGGCTCCTTTTCAATAACGCTAACAATCCTTAGTGCCATAGTGCCATCTAAAGTGCCATCCACAGTGCCGCTTTCGAGCAACTTCTCTCTCAATCCGTTTCCTGCAAGTGCGACCTTTGCCTCAAACGCCGTAACGAGCCGGAATGAGAACTCCGCCTTGCCATTGCCGTTCGCTTCAAGTTCATCCTGCACCATGTTGATGCCGCGATTGTAGCAGTTGACTTAGTCCGTTCAACCCGGTACGTCTCCGTGGACGCAAGCAGTTGTTCCAATTCACTCTGCGTTAACATAGCGTTTCCTCCTCTCCAAATTATACCATAACATCCGCCGCGCTGCCATCAAACCTCGTCAGTCAGTTTGCGCAGTTCTTCGCGGATGCGCTCGGCCTCTTCCTCGTCACCATGCATGACGGCAGGTTCAAGCAAAGCGTCAAGTCGCTTGATCGCCTCAATCGTATCGTCTCTCTGCGGCATCGCCATAGTCTCTGCTACACAAAAAAAATCTATCCCTCTATCCTCCCAACCGTATCATCTCGACCGTATCACAAGGGTCTGTCCCTCGCAATTCATCTAATCCTTAACAATTCCACCGACTTTCTTTACAGAATAGACACATACCCCAAGCCATCGTTGGAGTCTGCGGCACCTAGAACCAGATGATCCAGAAAGCCAATTTCCAAGGAACGCGCGAGGCGTCTAAGCGTTTTCGTCAATGCCACGTCCTTCTTGCTGGGCGTCGGATCGCCGCTCGGATGATTGTGTGCGACATAGATGTAACTCGCACTCCAGCGGACAGCATCCCGGAAGACCTCCCGCGCATAGACACGTGACGAATCAACCGACCCGCGGAACAGGCAGATTGGCTCGCAAATCGGATGCTTCCGCGCGTTCAGCGGTAGCACCCAGAAGCATTCCTGTTCTTCCTGCTCAAGTGCCGCGGTCCGGAACAGGCGATAGGCCTCCCGTGCCGATGTCACCTTCATCAGACGAACCTCTTCCGGCTCCGGCCGTGCCGCCCGATACCCCAGCTCAAACGCCGCGGCAAGTTCCAAGCACTTCACATGCCCAAGGCCCAGGATCGGTTTCTCCTTGTGCTCGGCATTGTACTTCTCGATCCGTGCCTCGATTGTCCGCCAATCCGAAGTGACAAGCCGCTGGATGGACCCAAATGCCGCGATCAGCCGACGGGACAGTTCCATTACATCACATCCAGCCGAACCCGTGCGCAGCAGAATTGCCAATATCGCCTCCGACGGGACCGAATGCGGACTGGCCGCACGCTCCATCTGCTCGCGCGGCTTCAGTTCCCCAGACTTCTTCTTGAAATTATTCATTACGCTGCAGTATCCGGCAATGCATAGAAATAGTTGTAAACTTCTTCAAGCAACTCGTCCTGCACCTTCGGCGAAGCCAACGCATCCGGCAAATCGGCATACAGGACATTCACAATCTCCGTCCGCACATCCGCACAAGTCGATGCCTTATCCCGCCAGTTCTCGACCGTAGACACCAAGGCCCGAAGCCGCGCAAGCAGCTCTTTAGCCACGCCCTTGACCCTCTTCAAATCTGCCTGGGACAATTTCTCCTTCGACCTCAGGATGTCAAAGACCGCCAGCTGCTGGTTATCGTCCAGCTCCTCGCGGATATACCGCGCCTGTTCCTCGGTCACATCCTTCATGAGCTTTAGCAACTCCTGCAGGGCCTTTTCAATCGCCGCCTTGTCGTGTGCCTTATTGTACTCCTCGATAATCTCCTGCAAGGCCTGATAGTAGTTCTGGCAATGGGGGTTCTGCACGACCATGGACGAAATGACGTCCTCCGCCTTCTCGGACAGCTGCTTCAGAAGGAGCTTCTTGTACTTGTAACCCTCAATTGACTTCGCCATCCGCGAGAAGTCCAGCTTGCTCAGATCAAGCGCCACCTCATCGCACTTCTCGGCAACTGACGGCAAGGCGTTCTTCACATGGTCGCCGATGGTCTGCTGCAACTCCGCGAACAACGCCGTCAGGTCGGTCTTCTCCGCCTCACGGTGGTGCTCAATGTGCGAACGAATCTCACGAATGGCGTCCCGCTTGGCGCGGATCGTATCGCTGAGCTCGTCCGAATCAATGAACTTGGCGATGTCGTCCATCTTATTCGCCACGGCAATGAACGCCCGCGCGACATTATCCGGCGACGCCACCGCGTCTGCCGCGGTCTTCAGCATCTGCGGACGCGCCATCACATCCGCATCCAGCAACGCTTTGAGCCGGAAGCCATTGTCGGACAGCAATTTCACGTCCGCCGCAATCGCCTCTTCGTAATGCTTCAAGAGTTCTTCGATCGGCGGTAGCGGATTCTTCGGCTCTCCACCCTCGCCACCGATAACGCCGGTGAAGTCGGCGAGCGCACGGCCCAACGCATCGATGAGCCCGATGTAATCGACAATCACGCCATTGCGCTTGCCCTCGAACACCCGATTCGCCCGCGCAATTGCCTGCATGAGCGTGTGCGCCTTGAGCGGCTTGTCGAGATAGAGCGTTCCCAGACACGGCACATCAAAGCCCGTCAGCCACATCGCGCACACAAAGGCGACGCGGAACGGATTCTGCGCCTTCTTGAAGTCCTTCTCCAGCTCCTTGCCCGCGATGTCCCGCTTGTAGGGCTTGATGTCGATGCCGAATTTCTTGAAATACTCGACATCCCCCTGCTCCTGACTGATGACGAGCTCCATCCGCGTCTCTTTCATCCACGCGACACGCTCCTCCAGCTCTTGCTGGCGTTCGGCCGTCCGCCGCGCCTTCTTAACGGGATCCTTCGCCGACTCGTCCAGTTCCTCGGTGTACTTCTCCCACTCCGCGATAACGGCCTTCCACGTGCGATACGCCGCGACCTTGTTGACGCTCACGAACATGGCCTTGCCGCTCCGCCACCGCGCAGAGTAGTCCCGCACGAAGTCCTTCGCCTTGATCGCGATGGTCTCCGGCGCCATGTAAATCATGATCTTGGACTTGATGGCGTCATCCACCCGCTTGCGGTCCTGCGGATCGAGGTCCTCCTGCTCCACCGCCTCGATGAGCTCCTGGTTGATGGACGGCG
The DNA here is from genome assembly GCA_045636065.1 of Kiritimatiellia bacterium. Lineage (GTDB taxonomy): Bacteria > Verrucomicrobiota > Kiritimatiellia > RFP12 > UBA1067 > RGIG5050. Next base: position 28,227 of record JAZTWW010000036.1, read on the forward strand.
AATCGATGCCAAGCTTGTTGACCCGCGTCTTGTAGAAGAGCGGCACGGTTGCATGGTCCTCGACCGCGCGGTTGAAGTCGTAGACGGACACATACTGCCCGAACTGCTTCTCCGTCAAGTCACCGCGCTGAAGCGGCGTTCCCGTGAACCCGATGCGCGAGGCATCCGGCAGGAACCTGAGCATGTTGTCCGCGAAGATGCCGTTGTTGGTGCGGTGCGCCTCATCGGAGAAGATGACGATCTCATGGTCAGGATGAATCGGCGTCCATGTCGAGGAATTGAACTTGTGGATCAGCGTGAACAGGAAACGGTCGTTCCCCTCCAGCCGTTTCCGCAGCCGCTCGCCGGACGACGGCATGCACGATTTCGGAAGCGCATCGCCGAGGCATCCGCAGCTCGCGAACGTCCCGGCAATCTGCTCGTTCAGCTCGTCGCGGTCCGTCACGATCAAGAAGGACGGCGAACCGCCCGACTTGCGCAGGATCTTTCGCGCAAGGAACACCATCGAATAGCTCTTGCCCGACCCCTGCGTGTGCCAGAAGACGCCGATCTTCCCGTTCTTCTCCTGCCGCTTCAGATAACTCCGATAGGCATTATTCACCCCGAGATACTGGTGGTTGCGGGCGAACACCTTGAACATGTTCCCGTCGTTCGAATCGAAGAGGATGAAGTTCTCCACCAGATCGAGGAAGTTCGCCCGCGGGCACACCCCTTCGATAAGCTTCTTCAGCGACACGACCGCCTTGTCATCCTCGGCATGGCGCTTCCACTCCCCGAAGAACTCCCAGTCACTCCCGAGCGCCCCGATGTGCGTCTCGTTGCCGTTTGAGAAGACCAGCATCGCGTTGAAGCGGAACAGCTCGGGAATCGCGGCAAGATAGTCCTTGTAGTTCTTGTCGTATCCTTCCTTGTCCTTGTGGGACGGCTTCTTGAACTCCATGAAGAGAAGCGGCAGTCCGTTCACGAAACCGATCAGGTCGGGACGCTTCACGAATCCCGGCGCGGTCACCCACAGCTCGCGTACGCACAGGAACTCGTTGTTCGGTCCCGTCGGATCGTCGAAGTCGATCAGCTTCGCCCGCCGCTCCGCCTCGCCGTCCTCTCCGAATTCCTCATCCGTCACCTTCACGCCGTCCCGGACGAACTCATACGCCTCGGAGTTGAGCTGCATCAGCGACTTTCCGTGCTCGACGGTCTTCAGTTTTTCAATCGCCTCTTCAACCTGCGCATCCGTTATCCAGTCTCCGTTGATCCGCTTGAGTGCCGCCCGCACCGACCGCCACAGCACCGTCTCCGACTTGTCCGCCCGCCCGAGCATCCCGTTCGGTCCAAACGTCTCGGCATCATACGCCAACACGCTCGTCCACCCGACGGCCTCCATCATTTTCGCCGCGGGTTCCTGCACGATGTTTTGTTCGGAATAGGTCCAGCTCATGTGCTCACACCTCGATTTCCCCGCTCATCAACTTCGGCAACAGCCGATCCCGCGCCTCGGTGAGCGTACGGATTTGGCTGCGCATCGTTTGAATCTGTAAAGTCATATTACCAAGAACAGTAAATAACTTACTATCAAAATCACCCAATTGAATTTCGGAGTCAAGGAATTCGTCAAAGGCAAAATTATTGATGCCGTTTGCACCCGCGTTTTTAAACACCTTCATTTTCCCTGACGACTGCAAATACTTGATATGCCATGCCAAAACAATTGACATTTGATTGTCTATCGGGCGCATGAACTTACAAAAGCTTGCGCATATCACAACATCATCAAACCAAGATAACATATCATCCGAGACAAGCAAACTTCTTCCAATGTTATCGATATTACCATTTGACAACTCAATGATTATATCCCCACTAATTAATCGTTTGGTCTCTATATCATGCTTAGAATGAACTCTCAAAGGAATAGAGCTCTTGTTACCATACGATAAATCGTCAATATCAGTTCCTCGAATAACGTAACCACATTCGGTAAACTTGCCAATACTATTTTCTTTACCCCATCCCCCATTGGCATAATGGCGCAAAATCTCCCAAATCCTCTTCTTCTCCCCCTTGCCATCCTTGAACCATTCGCGATAGAGGCGCATGGCGGCCTCTTCCAGAAGCGCGATCTGCTTGCGGCAATTCGCAATCGCCGAATCGTAGTCGGAGAGTATCGCGACAATTTGCGACCTTACATTCTTCTCCGGCACAGGGATCTCTAAATTCCGCAATTGATCAAGTGATATGTATTGCTGACTTGACCCTCGAAAATTACCGCGCAGAGCACCCTGTCCCATTGGGCTCGTCAAATAATAATAAAGCCATTTCGCTTTTTCCTCATCCCCGGACATTTTAAACAATGCAATATTCTTAATGGCATAATCGGGATCATCCTTAACAATGGCACATTCCCCAACCGTGCCAATCATCGTCATCAGAATATCCCAGCGATCAACTTTGCTTCTCTCGTTGATCTTCCTATAATCTTTTTCTGAAATCAAATAAGCATCTTCAACCCGAACAACACCCTGCTTCACAACCTTTGATGTCACTAGCGGCTTTCCTCCACCCTCTACAGATTTGGGGCTATCGTGCGTTCCATCGCGAACAGAAGCACAAAATTCAGCCGCCTTTTGCAAAACCCACTTGCTCATCACCGCGCCTCCCCGACGAGATGGTAGCCACCAGTCTTCTTGCTGCCGCGGTGCTCGACCTTTCCGGCCGCGATCAATGCGGCAAGGGCTCGCTCAACAGTGGCCTTGCTCTTGCCAACGCGCAAGACAATCTCCGGCTTGTTAATTCCCGGTCGCGATTTTATCGCCTCATTTATCGCCTCATTTATCGCCTCAGGGGATTTTATCGCCTCACCCTTTTGGCCAGTTTTTCGATAAGGCATCTGCTTGTCGTTACGCGACTGTATGATCTTGGCCTCTCGCAAGGTCGACAAAGCATTGTTGATGGTACGCAAGGCCATCCCCGTCCTCGCGCAAATCTGCGGAATTGTCACGCTTTTATCGGCAATAAGCTCGTGAAGCACGGTCTCAACATTCGCACGTGCATCCTTGCGAAGCTTTGGAAGACGAGCGAGCAGTTCCCCGATGTTATCCGCAGCTGTAGTGCCAATTATCGTCCAACCTGTGCCAGATAATCCGTGACCAGTGCCAGTTCTGTCCGAAGCAGTGCCAGTTCTTGCGGCAACAATGCCATTTCTTTGATCGGGCGTATTGACGCCTGTCCAATCTGGGCGCTTGAAAATGGTGGTGACACAACCGTATTCTTCTTTGACCTTTGGTACGGGCAACCCCACCCTGACACATTCATTGGCAATCCGAGTAAGCCCGCGTCCCCATGTCTCGATGGATTTGCGCAGATACAGGACGCGCGCGATTTTCTCATTCCGCGGTTCCGAATGTTGGATTGGCGGTGAATACAATCTGGCGAGGTTGAAATCTGACGGGAACTTCCCGGGGTTCTTGATTTCAACCCGGTCATCGTAGATGGCGAGGTAAATCGTTTGGCTGCGGTTTTCGTAGCTGCGATGGGCAAAGGCGTTCACCAACGCTTCGCGGAGTGCGTCCGCAGGAATCTCCAGCTCTTCGTCTCGTTCGATCTTGCCGCTCGTCCATGCCGCCAGATTCAAATGCTTGAAGCAGAAAGCCATCGCAGCGTCTATCATCTTGAAGACATTGCCCTGCACATGGGAATTGTCGAGGAACACCCGCTGATCAGTTCCCTTGAACCATCCCATCTTAATTTCGAGTTGCGGATAATCGATGCGATCCGCCTTCCCGAAAAGCACGGCGGCACCATTCAACAGAGTTCCATTCTTCCTCAGCTTGAAATGGTCGAGCAACGAGGCGGCGTTTTCGGTATCGACACTTTCATCAAGCCGCCCGACCCGCACCGCCTTTCGCGCCGTATCTCGAATGACATCCAAATCAAGATCGTCGAGCGACAGTTCCGGATTCGGCTGATCTTCCCATTCGCTCCTGAATCCACCCCTCGCAAGGAGCATCCGCTCGTACTCCTCCTGGCTCATTACAGTCGTTGAGGACTGCACACGCTTGTGCGGCTTTCCATCGTAGATATAGGGCTTGCGGTTCCCGCCATCGACATGACACACGATGGCCGTATGCGTGTCGTCAATAGGAACATACGAAACCTCAATATCCGCCGCAGGCTCGAACTTCTGAAATGCCTCGAAAAGATCGCGCTTTGTCGTATCGGCAATCAGCTGTCCTGTCAGTCGGCCCTTGCGTGTCACGCCGAAAACAACCGTGCCTCCATCCTTGTTTAGAAACGCGCACAAAGTCTCGCAGGCGTCAACGCGCTGTCCGGTCGTTTCCTTGAATTCGACCGTCTCGCCTTCGCCCTGGGCAAGCAGAATTTGCAGTTCATCTAATGTCTTCACAACCCCAGCCCCTTCAAGTTCTTGTCGATGGACTTCATAAGCGCGGCAGATTCGTCTTGCAGTTTCAACAGCTCGGCGTGAATCTCCTTCATGCGCGACTTGAAATCAACCGTGTCCTTTGGCGGCGGCGGAACGCCCACGTAACTGCCGGGGTTGAGCGACCACTTCTTTGCTTCGATGTCGGCAACCGCGGCAGATTTGCAAAGCCCGGGGGTGTCCTCGTAGGTTCCCTTTTCGCCGAACTTGGACACAAGCCAATCTCGCTCTGCGGCAAGTTCGTCGCGCTCTTTGCGGACGGCCTCGGCTTGCTCGGCTTTACGAAGAAGGTCTTTCTTCTCGTTCCGCCAACCCTTCTCCTTCGCCGCCTCGACCTTCTCTACCTCAGCGCGGAACTTCGCCGGATCGCCTGCCGCCTTCACCTGCAAATCAAGCGCGGAAAGCGCCGCCTTGTAATCCTCCAGCAGCTTCGCGTACTTCTCCTTCTCGCCGCGCCAGAGCCAGCGGATCGCCGAGATATTCCGAATCTGCCACGGCGTCCACTCGTTGTGCGTCGTGTCGATCACATGGAAGTAATTCCGCATGTCGAGGAAAAGCACCTCGTTCTTCCGCGTCGCCGGCTTCTGCTTGTCAAAGAACCAAAGCGTACACGGCAGCGACTTCGTGAAGAAGAAGTTGTTGCCGACGCTCAGCATTGAATCGACATGTCCCGACTTGACGAGCTTCGAGCGGATCAGCTGCTCGTTGCCGTCCGCATCGGGAGCGGATGCCGCCATCACGAATCCCGCCTTGCCGGTCGCGTTCAGGTAGGAATAGAAATACTGGATCCAAAGGTAGTTGCCGTTGGAAACGATGTCGTCCTTGTTCACGCCTGGAGAGCCGAAGACAAGCCGTGGATCGTTCAGGACCGACTTGCCCTTCAATCCGTGACAGTTGAACGGCGGATTCGCCATCACGTAGTTGCATTTGCCGCGCAGATGATGGGCGTCATTGAAGAACGTGTTCGCGCCCTCTCCGTAGGCGATCTTCGACGGATCGAACCCGTGCACGGCCATGTTCATCAGACAGATCTTGCCGTTCGTATCCGTCTTTTCCTGTCCGAAGAACGTCAACAGCTGGTTCGCGTTCCCGCCCGACTCCGAAACGAAGTCGCCGGACGAAATGAACATGCCGCCCGATCCGCAAGCTGGATCCAGCACGATGCCCTTCTTCGGTTCCAGGAAGCTCACGATCAGCCGTACGATCGGTTTCGGCGTGAAGAACACGCCATCATCACTCGCCACCTGCGGTGCAAAGCATCCGAGGAAGTATTCGTAGATACGCCCGAACGCGTCATCGCCCAACTTGGAAATCTTCTCGTCCGCGAAGTTCCGCAAGAGCCCACGCAGCAAGTCCGGCGTCAGCTGATTGTAGGTCTTGGGAAGAACGCCCTTCAACACCGGCATCGCATCCTCAATCGCCTTCATCGCATCATTGACCGCCTTGCAGATATCGGCATTCTCAGGGAGCCCCGTCAGATAGTCGTACCGCGCATTCTCCGGTACGAACATGGCGGACTCCTTGATGAAGTCATCCGCCCGCACCGGCCGCGGCACTCCATTCCGACACGGCCAGTTCTTCGACTCCTTAAGCTTCTTCTCAATCAGCCGGAACCGAAACGTCGCATGCCGCAGAAATATGATGCCCAGTACCGGCATGTAATACATCTGCGATGTGAGCGACGACTCATTTCTCAGCGAGTCCGCCGTCTCCCACAGGCTCTTCTCCAACTCATCCAACGATGTCTGCTGTTCAGTTGTCATTGCATCACTTTCTCAAATTTGGTCAACTCCAATCTCTTGGATTTATGCCATTGGCAGCAGCCGTCTTCTTGAACATTATTTTCAACCCCGCTGTAAATCTCGCGACCGCCTGCTGATTTGATGAATCCGCGACCCAAAACCTCATCAACTCAATAAAAAAAGGTTCATACCTGCTCCAAATCGCTTTTGTTTCAGCTCGGCGAACTCCTTCTGTACTCCTTCCCGATGCATGCAAATCACTTATCTTCCGTTCCATGGCCTCCCAATCGCTCTCAATCCTACTGAAATATGTCCGACTATAACCATTATTAGTAGCTGCAGGGGAATGCCAAAAAGTGTCTGCGCCACCATGACACAACCTCTTGCCATACTCGAATAGAAATTGCTCTGGAGATTTGTTATCACCAGGCAATACTATAAGATTGTTTGTAACATCCTGTTTTTTATCGCCATCCAAAACCGCAAAGGCAGTGGATTTCACGGACAAGCACCCGTCTTTAAAAATCGTCTCAAGATTAGTTGCCCCAATGAAAGATCCGACGAAATGGAAATGTGTTCGCAAGTGCTCTATCCCTGATCCCCGACAGAAGATATGATCCAGCAAAACACCCAAAACGACCCTTGCCTCATCATCCTCTGCAAGCACCGGGATCTTCCGTCCCTCATACAAATCCCTGCGGGTACAATTCTTCAGATGCATCCTGATTTTAAACATATCAGGATCCGGCAATACACTTATATGATCAAGGTCGTCGATGAAGTATATAACATTGTCGCCCTTCGTCAGCACATCTTCTAGCAACGCAAGGCTATGCGTTGTACAAATGACTTGAATCTTATAGTCTGTTGCATATTTTCGCAGCAACTCGCACAGTTCAATCTGCAAAGACGGATGAAGAGTAGCATCAAGCTCATCAATCAACAAAACGCTTTCTGTAAAACCTGTTTTAGTCGACAACTTCTCATAGTAATATCGCAGCGACACTAATGCACGCAAAATACATAATACATTATCCTCTCCCGATGAAATCGTGTTCGAATCTACACCCTGCACCGTTGTCTCAAATTCTTCACAGCACTTCAATGATGCAACATTACTTACCACATGCTTTGCGCCCATCTCTATTCGGGTCAACCGCTTATATAGGTCCGCCAGCTCATTGTTATATTCCACAGGCAACTGTTTTCCAACGCGTCTGGTTGCAACATCATCCGCCAGCTCTCCTCGCGGAAGCAATCGAGGCAAGCCCAAATAGATCACTGGCATCTCAGGCAACTTCTCATGGGTTCCTGGCGCATAATTTGGTTTTACCGCAAAGCGAAAATTCTGATCTGACCTGTGTCGTCTAAAATTCAAAGCCAACCCATTCTCGTAGTTGATTGTAAACAACGTGCCCACAATACCACGCGCTGGGTCACGATATTTTTTATCGCCCCGAACCAACGATTCAATTTTGCAATTCATCCCAGCATTGATACGGGCAATGATGCTGACACACGCGCCGTCAAGCATTCGAGGATTCGCCGACTGCTTAGCTCGCTTGTACGCATTACTAATCATATGTAAAACAGAACTTTTACAAGTTCCGTTTGTGCCTGATATAATATTCACGCCCGGACAAAAGTCCAAATCCAAGCCCTTCAGCTTGCGATATTGCACAATTGACAATTTCGAAATCATTTCAACCTCGCTTCCTCATCAGATGAAAAGTCTATCCATCCCAACACGACGAACTTCGGACATTGTAGGAATCAACTCTTTTCGCCCGAAAAACATCACTTCTTTCCCGTTCCCATTGTTTGCCAAACTATAGTTGAGCGTAAACTTTCTGCTGGGAAGTCCCTTGTAAATCTTGCATATCTGCGGCACGTCATCATACGAAACGATCCAAGGGCACGTAACATCTGACTTGATCTTGGCACACAAAGCCTGATGTTTCTTCTCATCAAAGAAATTCTGATACAAGTCTTTCCCCTTACGGTAATACGGGGGGTCAAAATAGACAAAAGCGTTTGCCTCAAACTGTTTAAGCTGCCTGGAAATAAAGCTCTCCACGTCTCTGTTGAACACATGGATTTGCTTTCTCTTTCGTCCGATCGCTTCTATCTTTTTTGATAAGTCATTCTTCGGATAACGCACATCAAGTTTCCACGCGCCCTGCTCCATTCCCCCAATCGGTCCCGAAGATAAAATACCCGAATGATTTGTGCGATTCAAAAAGAAAGTCGCAAAGCCATATTCCAATGCGTATTTCTTCCCCGTCAGGTAAATCTCTCGTTGCTTCTTCCATTCATCAAGTGTGACGGGGGTACTATGAAGCATATCAATAAATGCATCATTCTCTTGTACAACAGCCTTCCAGAACGAATAAATTGCGGGATCCGAATCGTTGATCACAATTTCAGAGACAACATCACGCAAAAGCAAATCTATCGCTATTCCAGCACCTCCAGCGAACGGCTCAACATACACAGAACAATTATCACCGGACTTGTTTACCAACAACTCAATGAGTTTGCTGATTTTATATTTTCCACCGGGATATCGTAGTGGTGACGGATTACCCATTGCTCGCTCCCCTTTCTCTCTTGCAGTGAAGTCTTAACAGCCCGCCAACAATCAAAGACATCGCAATCGTTTGCGCAAGATTATAACTCCCCGTGTAATTATGTGCGCCCGTCTGCAACAACCCAACGATGTTGCTTTTAGTGACGGCATTTTGCGCCAAGAAAGTTTTTTGGTCCTGCGAAAGCGATGCCTTGGCATCATCAAAGCCATTCATCACCAATGCACTCATGTCGCGAGAGGACGAACACTTTGCAATCAACTCGCACTCCAAGCGCAATGCCATACGGATAAGTGCAGGGAATCGATCCGATAAATTGTCTTTATGCTTTTCATAGTAATTATACAAGTCCAGAATATCGCGATACAAATTTGCCGGCTCACCAACATCCAAATCTAATTTTCCGCCGAAGAGAGCCATTGACGAAGAGCCAACCCTCCTAGGCAATCGTGCAGCCTGTTGTGCATCCGTGGAGGAAACATTTAAACATTGAAAATCATCTGACTTCAAATCAACGTCATGATATTCTTTATCTGCGTCAGCATCAACAATGGCCTTCAACTTTGGATCAATCAAAACGCAAAGCGGCTCTTTGCGCCCATTTCGCGTACTAATCCTCTTGTCTTTTACCAGAGAAAAAATGTGCTCTAACAGCCTCTGCGTATCCTTGGCATTATGCCGAGACGAGACGCGTCCCTTTTCAATCTTTATGCCGATGCTTTTCATCCTCGGATTCGTCAGCACCTCTTCGCGCACAAATCGCTGATTTAGATAACTCGTCGCCTCAACCCTTCCATCCAACATTTCATTCAATTGCAGCAACACACTCTTGGGTTGCTTCATGAATTTATACAGGAACACATCACGCGCTATCTGATCCCACGAGCCTGTATCCGCATGTTTACGCCAAACACTCTCAATAGCAACATCCTCAGATGCCACACAACAAGGCAAAACCTCAGGGCAATCTGGCATCTTGAATTTCAAGTCACAAAACTCAGGATACAACCCCAACTTAAGCATCGCAAGGATTACACGCCTATTCCCATCATAAACGATTGGCGCACCATTCTTGTAAACAACCGTGGGCAATTCGCTGAAATCATAACGTGCCCCCATCTTCTTCGCGAGTTTCTTGATCTCCCACTTCTTACCCGCATCAACAAGCGCATGCCGGATGACAGTCTCATTTTTACTCCTTGACGAAATGGGGTCACGTGGATTCTCCGTCCAAAGAACCAAATCCCTGACAGGGATTTTCTCTACAGTCTGTTTTTCTTGATTATCCATACAGTGATCCAATTATGGTGTTTATAATTATAACATTTTAATGGTGGGGAGCACGAGATGATGGGCAATCTTCGCGCGAGCGAGGAACATCAAATCGACAATCCCGACGAATCGCGCTTTGACATATTCCTGCCAGGTCTTGCCTTTGGGAAATTTTATGTTGCCCTTGCCACAGGTCGATTCCCAGCCGAACTCTGTTCCGGGATCAAACTTGACGACTTCAGCGCTGAACGGACTAGAATCAGGCTTCTTCCTCCCGAACCAAGCGACATCAACAAGGTTGTTCTGCTTGTTGCAAATCCATGACGGAGTAAAGACCTCTGAACGTTTCACCACGCGCTGACGCTGCTCCTCGGCGCTCTTGTCGACACGCGGACGGATCACGGGATTGTCCTTGTCGACAATCTGCTCTATCCGAATCTCGTCACCGGCACCGAATCCCTTGCCGCGCTCAGCATAGTCATCCGTCGCCCAAATAAGGTTTCGCCACGTCGATCGGTCTTTCAAGAGTACGGCAAGCACTTCTTCTGGAATGTTCCATTCCAGAATGTCGCGGCCAAAGCCGCTTGTCCCCTTTGTGTTTTGCTTAATCATCATTTCTAGGTTAATATTATACCATTCCTGTCGTTTTTACGCCCACCACAAACACTGACTTCTTGATGCGGCGAATATCGGCGGAATCTAGCTTCGTGAAGGCGAAGCACTTCTTGCCGAGGTCTTTCAGCGATGCGCCTATCAGGTAGAGTTCCTTGTCATCGACGATGAGAAAGCGGTCATGGAACGATTCATTGTAGCGAACGGAGAGCTCCGGGTATTGGGCGTTGAAGGTCTTGATATCGGCATCGGAAATCTTGCGGTGCGGCATGTGCTTCTTGTCGTAATGCTCCGACGTGAAGACCGTCACCTTCACGCCCTTGCGCTTCTTCGCGAAGAGGTCGAGCACCTCCGTCGTCGCCCAGTTGTCGATGAGCATCAGCGAACTCTTCGCTCCAGCGACCAGCTTCAGCACCAACGCCCGCGCATCCCACAGCTGCCCGTCGTAAAACACGCCCTGAATAGGCGTTTCAGTCGCGTCAATGCGCTGCAGGATGGAATCTACTTTCGCATCCGTGGCAATCTGCCGCTTCTCCACCGCCTCGATTCGCTGAAACATCTGCGCGTTCGCAAGCAAGAACCGACGCATCGCAGAGAAGGCCCGCATAATGCGGATGTTCACTTCGATGGCCGTAGGCGAACGGAGGACGCTGCTCAACATGGCAATACCATTTTCCGTAAAAGCGTATGGGAGCTGACGATCACCGCCCCAACTTGAGATGCCATTTTGGCATTTCAAGTTATCCCATTCTTCGGCGGACAGTCTGAACATGAAGTCCTCCGGGAATCGCTCTTCGTTGCGCTTGACCTGCCTGTTCAACGCCCCGGTCGCCACGCCATACAACCTTGCCACATCGCGATCAAGTATGACCTGCACTCCTCGAATAGGCTTGATCAACGCCTGAATGTTGCCCGTATCACTCACGACAACAGCCTGTACTTGCTGACCGGAAATGGCATTCCCATTCTGCCTCATGCCGCCTCCTTTACATCCGCAATCCGCTTGAGCAGCAGACAACTGGACTTATCGCAATTTGCGACAAGTTCATACGTTTCAAGCCGCACGTCTGGCCGGACGGTCCCGTTCGGCTGGTCCACGGCAATCTGGGTTTCGCTTGCGCTCATTTGGGCTTTCCTTCTGGCGAATATTATACCAAATTACGCGCTATGGCGCAACGAGCGCAATCGGTCGGCGACGGGGGTGGAGGCGAGGGGAAAGGGGATCTGGCTATGGCTTGAGATGCGAGAGCTTTTCGGAGATTGACTTGAGAAGTTCGCCCTGCTCGCGCAGGAGGGTGTCGCGCGCGGCCTCCCTCGCTTCACGCGCAGCCTTTTCCTTGGCATCCTTGTCCTTAGTCATCCTCTCCATAAGCCCTGACGATATGATGCCCGTGGGGATGGCGACCGCAGCAAGGCCGGAGAAGGCGATGAACGCCCCGATTAAGCGGCCGATGGCGGTTACCGGGTAGATGTCACCGTAACCGACGGTCGTAAGCGTAGCTACGGCCCACCAGAGCCCCGAGAATGCGTTTCTGAACACCTCCGGCTGCACCCGGTGTTCGGCGGAATACATGAGAAGCGAGGACATCAGCATCAGAATCGCCACGAAAAAGAGCGATCCTAGAAGCTCGCGCTTCTTGGCCGCCATCACCTCGCCAAGCGATTTCATCGCGTCGAAATAGCGGTTGAGCTTGAATATCCTGAGAAGCCGCACAAGCCGAAGCGCCCTTATACCGAGCATGGTCCCTGGCAGGAACATCGGTAGCCAGAACGGCAGGATCGAGACAAGATCCACTATCGCCATCGGCGAAATCACATATCTGAGGCGCGACGCCAGAACGCCGCTTTCCGGATAGAGGAAATCGGCCGTCAAGATCCTAAGGGCGTATTCGATCGTAAATACGATCGATACCACCCCTTCAACTAGCACAAGGACTTCGATCACCTCCGGCTCAAGATCGAAGGTGGATGCAAACACGATCGCGACGCTCGCCATGATAAGCGTCGTTATAACCCAGTCGAAAGCCCTGCTCAGGAGCGATTTCCCCTCGTCCGGCTCGACTATCTCGTAGATCTTCCTGCGGCATTCCATCTCTTTTACCCTTTCCTTTAAAATCCTGGCCTATCCGCCCTAAAGCCCCATCTCCGCACGATTGCGCGACGCCATCACCCGGCATACGAGTGGAGCCCTGCAAAGAGGCGGGAGAAATTGACCCAAAGAAGCGTAAGGACGATAAGCGCAAAGCCTGCCCAGAGAATCGCGCGCGCCATGCGCCCCTCGCGCGGGACGTGGAAAAGCGCCGCAAATACGAGCCACGTGACAAGGCTCCATGTCTCCTTCGGATCGAAGCTCCACCATGCGCCCCAGCATATCTCGCCCCACATGGAGCCGAGGGCCATCCCGGTGGTGATGAACGCGAATCCAAGGGGCACAAGCGCTGCAAGCCCGTTCAAGGCCGATCTCGCCAGAATGACATACCCGAAAATGTACGCACCCACATGCGGGACGAAAAACGGGCTTTGCAGGGCGGGGGGTAGACCGCCCGTGCGGCCTTTCATTGCAACCGCCCCTGCGAGGAGAACGGCCTCAAGCATGAAATCGGCGACTCCAAACCCCTTGCCCTCCATGCGTCTTGAAGAGAGCGCCACAAAAGGAAGCGCTGCGGCGGAAACGAGAAGGAAGCCCTTCACGTCCGCCAGCGGCACGTGCCCCGTCCTCCATGTGTAGATGACGGCCATGACGGTTGCGGCCAAGCCCATCGCGAAGACCGTGGCCATGGAGAGAACCGGTGCCGAGCCCTGAGGGGGGCATCTGCGGCGAAGCGGCAGCACCGCGTAAAGCCATGCGCCTAAAAGGAGGAACGCGAATCCTGCGAGCGCCAGCGGCCAGGTGCGGTCGCGCATGGCCGTAAGGACGCTCCCCTTAAAAGTTCCGCCACGCATGTCCGGCACCTCGAACCACGAACTCTGGAGGATAAAGTCGCAGCCTTTGCGCCACGGCCTGTTGACGCCTATCTCCGTGCGTTCGCGATCGACCCAGATTTCGCTTAGATACGCGCTGGGGCTTCCATCGGGGTACTCTTCGATGCGGAACGACTTAAGCCATATCTCCCTTCCAAACGGCTTTCTGCCCATTGAAAACGGCATTTTGCCGTAATAGGCATCCGCCATGGCGGAACCTTGGACCGCCGCAGCGTCCGGAAGAAGCTCCATTTCGACGCTCTCGGCGCCTCCCGATATTCGCCATATGTATGCGGCGACGAGTATGGCGGCCCCAAGATGCATAAGCCGCCTAGCCCACGACCGCAGCGACATCATCAGGCCCCCGCCATGTGGACGTCGAGCTGCGGGAACGGGATCGTTATGCCGCTCTTTTCATAGGCGGAGACTATCGCAGGGAGAGCGGCGAAGTATACGCTCCAGTAGTCGGCGCCCTTCACCCATGCGCGAATGCTCAGCATGACCGCGGAATCGTCGAGCGACGTTACCTCCGCCATCGGCGCCGGGGCGGCGAGAACGCCTTTAAGGCCCTTTACCGCATCGAGCGCGACGGCCTTGGCCTTGGCGAGATCCGTTCCGTACGCTACGCCGACTTTCATCTCCACGCGCCTCGTTCCAAGGGCGTTGAAGTTCACTATCGTCGTCCCCCACACGAGCTTGTTGGGGATGACGAGCTTCTTGTTGTCGGGCGTAGCGAGCGTTGTCGCCATCATGTTGAGCTCCTTGACCGTTCCGTCCTGCCCGGCGACGCTGACGAAGTCGCCGACGTTGAACGGCCTGTTGAGGGCGATCATCATGCCGGCGGCGAAGTTGCTCATCGAATCCTGGAAGGCGAAACCGACGATGAAGCCTGTTACGCCAAGGCCCGCTATGAGCGGCCCCACATTGACGCCAAGCCTCTCAAGGGCCATTATTATCACGAACGCCCAAGCAAGCTTCTCAAGGACATTGATGGTGAAAGTCTGCATTATCCCCGAAAGCTTCGTCTTGGAGAGGGCCGCTTCAAGGAGCTTTCTCATCATCTTTATGACGATCCACCCCACAAGGACGACAGCCGCGGCTATCGCCACGTTCACAAGGAGCGCAACGGCGTTTGTCTTGATCCAGATCTTTACGGCATCCATCACTCCATCCCTTCCGGCCTCAGCGATTCAAGCATCGCCTTCCTGTCGGCCTTTATCCCCGTCCAGATTTCAAAGCTCTTCGCCCCCTGCCCAACAAGGAACTCGAGCCCGTCCACGGCCTCGGCCCCGGCAGACTTCGCAAGCGCCGCAGTAGGCGGAAATGCGGCGGTAGGTATTATATCGAGGACGAACTGCCCTTCCCTGAAGGCCTCCCGTCCAAGCGCGGCCGGATCGCCTGGCTTGAGCCCGAGAGGCGTCGCGTTGACGACGATATCCGCCTCGCGCGCGGCATCGCACCATATGGCCATATGCCCGCCGCCTTCAACCGCCGGGGAAAGCGCGTCGATCCTCGTCCCGCTCGCTATGTCCGAAAGCCTGGCCGCAAGGCGTTCCGCCTTCCCTTCGCTCCTAGCCGCGAGGGCCAGCGATGACGCCCCCTCGATGCAGCAGGCTGCGGCAAGCGCCGATCCGGCGCCGCCAAGGCCGATGATGAAAACTTTCGCGCCCTTTATGGTCCGGCCCCTTGCGGCAAGGCAGGAGAGGAAACCGTCGACATCGGTGTTCCAGCCCGATATCGCACCGTCGCTCTCGAATCTTATCGTGTTGCAGGCGCCGTAGCGCCTTACGCTTTCATCGACGCGATCGAGAACTCCTATCACCGCCTCCTTGTGCGGGACGGTGACATTAAGCCCGAGATACCCTTCGCGCCCGAGAGCGCGCACCGTTTCCGCAAGGGCTTCCGGCGCGACATCGATCTTGCCGTACGAGCCGTCAAAACCCGTTGCGGCGAAATTCGCCGCGTGCATCCTGGGCGACAGCGAATGCGCCACAGGATGGCCTATCACGGCGAATTTCGCGGCTGCCACCTGGCCCCTCACTTCGCCTTCGGCGCGCGCCGGCTCGTGGCCTCGATGACGTTCACCTGGTTCCTGAGCTGCGAAAGGATCTGCTGGATGATGTCATCGTCGCCCATGACGTCCATCTTCATGCGGCTGACGCTACCATCCTCCGTAGGACCGACCTGGAGCGTCTGGATGTTGTATCCGCGCCCGGATATCAGCCCCACAATCCGCGCCAGCACGCCGGGTCGGTTCTCAACGAAGCAGTTTATGCGATGAAGTTCACTCATTTTCGCCCCCTCAGCAGTCCATCTGTTCGAATATCATGCCGCTCACCGGCTGGCCGCCAGGCTGCATGGGATACACGTTGGCGCGCGGCTCGACGATCACCTCCACGAGAGACGTCCTGTCGCTCATGATGGCGCTTCTAAGAGCATCATCGAGCTTGGCGGGATCGACAACCCTTACGGCGTCAGCGCCGTGCGCCTTGGCGAGCATGACGAAATCGGGCCTGTAGTCGTAGTCGAGCTTGCTTTCGTCGATGCGCTCGTTTGCCATGCGCCCCTTCGCCGCGAGTATGGATCCGGAGTATCTCCTGTTGTAGAAGAGCTCCTGCCACTGGCGGACCATGCCGAGGCACTCGTTGTTGATAATGACGAACGTGACGGGAAGCTGGTGCTCGACCGCGACGACGACCTCCTCGAACGTCATCTGCGCACCGCCGTCGCCGCAGATGCAGACTATGCGCTTGTTGCGCCTCGCGATCTGCGCGCCGATGGCTGCCGGGAAGCCGAAGCCCATCGTTCCCATGCCGCCCGACGAAAGGAAGTGCCTAGGCTTGTTGTGGCGGAAGAACTGCGCAGCCCACATCTGGTGCTGCCCGACGTCCGTGACGACTATGGCATGCCCGTCCGTCACGCGGTCCACCGCCTCGACGACGCTCTGCGGCATGATGACGCCCTCGTGCATCTGGCGGTAGGTGACGGGACGGTCCTTCTTCCACTTGGCGATGCGCTTGAGCCACTCGGTGTGCTTCGCCGGGTGGATGCGCGCGTCGACCGTGGATATGACGTCCTTCACGTCGGCGTGGATGGCGAGATACGTCTTGACGTTCTTCCTCAAGTTCGCCTGGTCGCAGTCCACATGGACTATCTTCGCGTTGGGGGCGTACAGCTCCTTCTTGCCTGTCACGCGGTCGGAGAAGCGGCAGCCGAGGGCAAGGACGAGATCGGCCTCGTTGATGGCGTAGTTTGCGGCGCACGTTCCGTGCATGCCGGCCATCCTGAGCGAAAGCGGGTCGTGCTCGTTGAAGGCGCCAAGGCCCATAAGCGTCGTGGCGACGGGGATCTCCGCCTTGTGCGCGAGATCGGAGACGTCGCGCGCAGCGCCAGCGGCTATGACTCCGCCGCCGACGTAGAGTACGGGCCTCTTGGCCTCGTTGATGAGCTTCGCGAGCTTCGTGATCTCCTGCGTTGACGCCACGCACTCCGGGTGGTAGGCGCGCATGGTGACGCGCTCGGGATAGACCGCCTTCGTAAGCTGCTGCTGGACGTTCTTCGGTATGTCGATCGCGACCGGCCCGGGCTTACCGTGCGTTGCGATGTAGAACGCCTGCGCGACGATGTTGGGGATCTCGTCCGCAGAATGGACAAGGAAGCTGTGCTTCGTCACGGCGCGCGAAATGCCCACCATGTCGACCTCCTGGAAGGCGTCCGTGCCGATCTGCGTAAGGGGCACCTGCCCCGTGATGCAGATGAGCGGCACGCCGTCGGAGTTTGCCGTGGCAAGGCCCGTTATCGTGTTCGTCGCTCCCGGGCCGCTCGTGACGATGCAGACGCCCGGCTTTCCGCACGCGCGCGCATAGCCGTCGGCCATATGGATGCTGCCCTGCTCGTGGCGCCCGAGGATGAAGGCGAAGGGCGCATCGGCAAGCCTGTCGAACATGTCGAGGGCGCTGCCCCCCGGGTATCCGAACACCACCTGCACGCCCGCCTTCACGAGCGAGTCAACGAGCGCCTGAGCGCCTGTAACTTCTTTTCTTCCTGTCATCACTTCTTGCGTTCCTTATTCTCTGGAAACCCTTTTCATCCATTACATTCCCGGATTGTTGGCAAGCCACGCCTGCGCATTGCGGTCGCCGCGCGCGGCGCGCGACCTTATGCGCCAGACCATGCCCTTCTGCCCGTTGGCGGCGGTGCCGATACCCTTGTCGTAGCAACCGGCTATGTTCTCCATCGCCGGCCAGAATCCGTACTCGGCCGCCCTCCTGAACATGAGAAACGCCTCGCGGGGATTGCTCTTTACGCCTCTGCCGTCGCGCAGGGCCTCGGCGTAGGCGTTCATCGCCTCGACGCATCCGGCGTCGGCGCTAAGCTTCATGAGCCGCGCACCCTCGGCCTCGTCCCTCTCGACTCCATCGCCTTTCATAAGGGCCGTGGCGTAGTTGTACATTCCGTAGGCGTTCCCCAGATCGCTCGATTTCCTGTACCACCTCGCCGCGAGCTGCACGTCCTTGGGGACGACTATCCCCTCGTGGAAATGGTAGCCGATATTGTTTATCGCCTCGGGGTGCCCCCTTTCGGCGGCCGTCCTGAAGCAGTTGAACGCGCTCTCGGCGTCGACCTCAGTGCCAAGGCCGCGCGCGAGGCACATGCCGAGATTATAAAGCCCGTTGACGTCATTCTGGTCGGCGGCGCGCCTGAAGTACCCGAGCGCATCCTTAAGTGCGGCGTTCGTCTCGTCCTCCGGGAGCGCGTCGGCGAGCGTCGTCGTCACGAGGAGCGATCCCCATGCGTTCAAAGCCTGCGGGTTGCCGCAGATGGCGGCACGCCTCAGCATGTTCGTGTCCTCGGATTCAAGCGACAGCAGATACCACGCCAGGCCGTTGTTCTTCTCCTTGGCAAGGCGCATGATGAGATTCGTGGAGGTGCGGATGTACTCGTCGCGCGTCTGCGCGTCTATGCGCGCGGCCTTCGGCGCGCCATGCTCGCGGGAGACTATCGCCGTGACTATTCTCGCGACGGCCCGCCTCGGGGTGTTCTTCTCCGCCTTCGCCATGGTGGCAACCTCTTGCGCAGCCACTTCGTAGCTTTTCGGGGAGCCGCTCGCCTTCGAGTTGAGAAGGCGCATTATGGCATCCTCCGAGTTGCCGTAGGCCACGCACGCAATTGCCGCCGCGAATGCAAGTGCAAATATCTTCATTCCCCCACCTTCCATGCTAGCGCGACTCCGGGAGCTTTATCTCAGACTCCTCGCGCGTCGTCAGATCCTTGATTCTCGCCTTGCCGGAGGCGACATCGTCCGGCCCGAGATATACGGCCTTCGCGCACGTTCCGGCACCGGCCCTCTGGAAGAACTGCTTCGGCTTGGAACGCCTGAGCGAGAGGTTGACGTCTTCGCCTGAGCGCCTCAACATGGAGGCGAGCGCAAGGGCGGCAGGGCGCTCGGCATCCGTCATCCAGCCGACTGCGACCCCCTTCTTTGGAAGCGGGGCATCCTCGCCGAAGCGCGATTTGAGAAGCTCCGTTACGACGACATCCCCGAAGCCGAGCCCGACGGCAGGCGTCGGATCGCCGCCTATCGTAGTCAGGAGGCTATCGTATCTGCCGCCGCCGAAGATGGCACGGAACTCGCCTTTCACGTCGAACGCCTCGAAGACGATTCCCGTATAGTAGCTCAGGCCCCTTATGACGCTCACGTCGAACATGAGCGCATCGGCGAACCCTGCAACGCGCGCAAGGGCGAAAAGCTCCTCAAGCTGCGCGATGGCCGGGCTGGACTCGCCCGCCATGGCCTTCGCCGCGTCGAGATCCTTCACCGAAAGGAGCGCAAACGTCTTCTCGATCCCGTCCTGGTCGAGCCCGCCCTCGGTAAGGATGTACTTTATCTCCTCGTCGGGGATCTTCCCGCGCTTGTCAAGCGCCAGAAACACGCTCGCATGCCTCTCGGCCGGGATTCCGCTCGCGGCCAGAAGCTCGGCGAGAAGCGCGCGGCTGGAGACGTGGACCTTGAAGTCGTCCGGCGTAAGGCCCATGCGCCTCAGGGCGTCGACAGCCGCTCCGAGCACCTCGGCCTCGGCAAGGACGGAATCCTCGCCTACTATGTCCATGTTCCACTGGTAGTGCTCGCGCTTGCGGCCCTTCGTCATGCGCTCGTACCTGAAGCACTGCGCAATCGTCGTCCACTTTATCGGGAAGGAAAGGTTGTGCTGCCTGGCCGCCACCATGCGCGCCAGGGTAGGAGTCATCTCAGGCCTCAGGGCGATATGCCTGTCGCTCTTGTCGAAGAAATGGTATATCTGGTCCCCGACCTCCTCGCCCGACTTTCTGGCGAGAAGATCGTAGCTCTCAACGACGCACGCGTCGTACCGCTCGAAACCCGCGGCGTCCCCCGCGGCGCGGAACGCATCGAAAACGCGCGTGCGCCACGCCATGTCCCCGGGATAGAAATCCCTCATGCCGCGCGGCGGATCGAACGAAATCCTGGTCTCATTTGCCATATCAAACGAATCTCCTTGAATGCAACGCTGAATTGTACCATATTTTCCCGCGTTTGTGAAGCTTAGACGATCTCGAAACTCTGGCCGGGGGACGGGGCGACGGCGTGAGGGGCGCCGTGCTCCTTCAAAAGATCAACCATCGCCTTCACCTTCTCAGGCTCGCCATGGACGGCGAACGCATGCTTCACGTTGGACTTTATCCCGTCGAACCAGTCCATGAGGCCGTTGCGGTCGGCGTGGGCAGAAAGGGCGTTGATCGTATGGACGCGGGCGCGGAATGGGACGCTCTCGCCGAGGACCATCAGCGGATCGCGCCTTTCGACGACCTTGCGCCCCAAAGTGTTCTCGGCCTGGAAGCCGACTATAAGGACGATGTTCCTGGGATCAGGCACTATGTTCTTCAAATGGTGGACGACACGGCCGCCTTCGCACATTCCGCTCGCGGCTATTATCACCATGGGGCCGGGCGCGTCGTTGAGCGACATCGACTCCTGCACCGATTCCACGAACTTCAGATTCGGTACGGAAAGAGGGTCCACGCCGACCCTGAGAAGATCGCTCGCATCCTCGTTGTAGCACTCGCGGTGCTGGCGGTAGAGCCGCGTCGCCTTGAGCGAAAGCGGCGAATCGATGTAGCAGGGTATCTCGGGGATCCTGCCCGCTGCATGCAGACGGTTCAGGTAGTAGAGAATCTGCTGCGTCCTTCCGACGCTGAAGGCCGGGATGAGCAGCTTGCCGCGCTGCTGCACGATGTCCTCGATATAGCTTTTAAGCCGCCCCGAGACATCGTCCGCGCTTGGATGCACCCTGTCGGCGTACGTGGACTCGATTATGACCGCGTCCGCGCCATCCGGGTACTCGTAGTGCCTGAGGATCGGCTGGTCTGGCTGCCCGAGGTCCCCCGAGAAGACGAGCCTCAGGTTCCGGCCCCTGTCGCCGGCGACGTCGATCTGCGTTATGGCGCTTCCGAGGATGTGCCCGGCGTTGTGGAACATCGCCGTGACGCCGCGCCCGAGATCTATGACGCGCTTCATCGGCTCCGGGCGCATAAGGCTCATGAGAAGGTCGACGTCGTTCTCCTCGTAGAGCGGCTCGAAGAGATGCTTGCCCTGCGCCTTGCGCTTCTTGTTTATGTACTCCAGATCGCGCATCTGCAGGAAGCAGCTGTCCCGCAGGAGGACGCCGCACAGGTCGGCCGTAGCAGGCCTCGCGTAGACGGGGCCGCGATAGCCCCGCCTCACGAGCTGCGGAAGATTCCCCGCGTGGTCAATGTGGGCGTGCGAGAGGACTACCGCATCGATGGATCTCGGATCGACGGGAAGGTTCCTGTTGATCTCGAAAGCCTGCTTGCGGTGGCCCTGGTAGAGTCCGCAGTCTAGAAGAATGCGCACTCCGTTCGCCTCGACGAGGTGCATGGATCCCGTCGTGGTCTCGGCCGCCCCCATGAACGTCACGCGCATCGCGGCGGCCTCACTTAGCCTTGATGCTACCGAACGGGCTCAGCGTCTCGCCCTCGCGCACATCGGCGTAGGCCGGCGTTCCGGCGGCCACCTGGCCCCTGTCGCCCACTTTCACGTTGGGGCAGAGGCAGCTGTTTGTGGCGAGATAGCCGAACTTGCCGAGCGAGGAGTGCCCGCTCATGGTCGCCCCGGGGCAGAGCTGCGCGAAATCGTCGACGGTGCAGTCATGGCCGACGCCGCTGCGGGTGTTGACGATGACGAACTTGCCGATGTTGCACCCGACGCTCACGACGGCGAGCGCGCCCACGTAGACGCCGTGCCTCAGATCGACTGTCGGCGCGACCACCGCGCTCGGGTCGATGATGGCCGGGAAGTCGTGCCCCCTAAGACGGCGGTATATCTTCTCGCGCACGGCATTGTCGCCGATGGCAACGACGACCGCGGCTCCGGGATAGTCGCGGCTCGCCTCTTCAGGGCTGCCGAGATAGGGATAGCCCTCCATGGAACCCTTGCCCTTCCCCTTTGCGGGGTCATCGTCCGACACGCCCAGTATGTTCCACGTGGGCTGGACGGAGTTTATGCGCTCCAGCGTCCAGGCGACCTCGCGGCCCCAGCCGCCGGCGCCAACTATCATTATGTCACGAATCATCTTTACCTCCTTTAAGCTCTCCTTTGAACTCGCCCATGGTGGCCTCGCCCTCGGCGTTCACGCCCCTTGCGGTGAACACCTGGACTGCCGTCAACGCGAGGATCTTGAGGTCAAGCCACAGGCTAGCATTAATAGTATACCATAAATCGTACCTGAATTTCATCTCCCAATCCAAAAAATTTCTTCCGTGGATCTGGGCCCAGCCGGTTATGCCGGGCTTAACGTCGTGCCGGCGCATCTGTTCGGGGGTATATCTTTCAAGGTATCTTATGGGCAGCGGCCTCGGCCCGACAAGGCTCATCGTCCCTTTTAGGACAAGCAGCAGCTCGGGGAGCTCGTCGAGGCTCGTGGCCCTCAGGATGCGCCCGAACCTCGTGAGGCGCTCGCTGTCGGGCCCGTCCCCCTCGAGCATCGTGCGGAACTTCACGATCTCGAACGGCTTTCCCTTAAGCCCCGCGCGTATCTGGCGGAAAAAGATGGGCCGCCCCAGCTTTACTGCCACCAAGGCGGCCACAACGGCCATGACCGGCACCCATACGGGCGCGGCAAGAAGTGTCAGCGTGATGTCTAAAAGCCTTTTCACGCCGGCGCCCGCCAATCTATACGGCCTTGTTGCCCTCACCCATGACGACGACCTTGGCGGGGAACGAGGCGGCCTCCTCGACCGGGACCGAAGCGAACGCCATGACTATGAGCCTGTCGCCGACATGGCCCTTCCATGCGGCCGCCCCGTTGAGGCAGCAGACGCCCGAGCCGCGCGGCCCGGGTATCACGTACGTCTCGAAACGCTCGCCGTTGTCCACGTTGGCGCAGAGGATCTTCTCGTTGTTGAAGAGGCCCGCAGCCTCCATGAGATCGACGTCCACCGTAAGCGAACCCGTGTAGTCGAGGTTGGCCTCCGTCACGCGGATGCGGTGCAGCTTTGATCTGAGAAGCGTTACGCACACTCCCATCACTTTATCCCCTTTCTCACCATTTCGCCGGTGATTGAAACGCTCTTCATCGCCTCGTTGCCCGGGGCCTCGTACATGATGTCCGTCATCAGGCGCTCCATCTCGGCCCTGAGGCCGCGCGCGCCCGTCTTGCGGGATATGGCGTTTTTCGCAAGCTCCCGCAAGGCGTCGTCCTCGAACTTCAGATCGACCCCGTCCATCGCGAGAAGCTTGCGGTACTGCTTGACGAGGCAGTTCTTGGGCTCCGTAAGGACCTTGACGAGCGTGTCCTCGTCAAGCTCCTTGAGGGTCGTGACCACGGGAAGGCGCCCTGTGAACTCGGGGATGAGGCCGAACTTGACGAGATCCTCCGGCCTTACGGATGCGTCGGCAGGCGTCGCCTCGGCCCCCTTCCCGCGCTCGAAGCCGATCGCGGAGCGGCCCGTCCTTTCGGCGATGATCCTGTCGAGCCCGACGAATGCGCCGCCGCAGATGAAAAGGATGTTCGTGGTGTCGACCTCGATGTACTCCATGTCCGGGTGCTTGCGCCCGCCCTTCGGCGGAAAGCGGCAGACGGTACCTTCAAGTATCTTGAGAAGCGCCTGCTGCACGCCTTCGCCGGAGACGTCGCGAGTTATGGACACGTTGTCCGTCTTCGAGGCGATCTTGTCGATCTCGTCGATGTAGATGATGCCGCGCGCCGTCTTCTCGATGTCTCCGCCGGCGTTCTGCCAGAGGTACCTGACGACGTTCTCGACGTCCTCGCCGACGTATCCCGCCTCGGTGAGCGTGGTGGCGTCGCCTATGGCGAAAGGCACGTCGAGCATCTTCGCGAGAGTCTTCGCGAAGAGGGTCTTGCCCGTGCCTGTCGGGCCGATGAGAAGGATGTTGGACTTCTCGATCTCGACGTCCTTGAATTCGGCGGACGTCTTCGCCGCCGACTGCTCAAGGCGGCGGTAGTGGTTGTGCACCGCCACGGAGAGCGTCTTTTTAGTCTCGTCGTGGCCGATGATGTACTTGTCGAGGAAAGCCTTTATCTCGCGCGGAGGCGGCACGGCCTTCGGGGCGGACTTGGCGGACTTCGCGAGGGCTTTGCCCTCAGGGACGTTGACGCCTGCAGGGTCGTCCAGAAGCGATTGCATCACCTCGCCGAACGACATGTTGCCGTTCTTGAGGCGGCCGAAGAACGCAAGCGCGCCCTCGGCGCAGTCTGCGCATATGGCGCCTTCCATGCCCGGGAGCACGAGGATGGAATCCTTGAACATCGAACGCCCGCAGAACGAGCATCTGACGTCTTCGGAGTCGGGTGTTTTTCCCTTTCTCGCCATTTCTACACCGCCTTGGGCTCTACCACGCGGTCGATGAGCCCCCACGCCCTGGCCTCTTCCGCGCTCATGAAGTGGTCGCGGTCTGTGTCCTTCACGACTTCGTCGAAGGTCTTGCCGCTATGCTTCGCGAGGATCTCGTTGAGCCTGTCCTTGAGGCGCAGGATTTCGCGGGCGGTTATCTCTATGTCGCTCGCCTTGCCCTCGGCGCCGCCCCAGGGCTGGTGGATCATTATGCGCGCATTGGGGAGCGCAAAGCGGCGGCCCTTTGCGCCGGCCGTGAGAAGGACGGCGCCCATCGAGGCGGCCTGCCCTATGCAGTACGTGGCGACGGGGCAGGTGATGAACTGCATCGTATCGTATATGGCAAGACCCGCCGTGACGCTGCCGCCCGGCGAGTTGACGTATACGCTTATCTCCTTCTTGGCGTCCTGCGCCTGGAGAAAGAGGAGCTGCGCGACGACGGCGTTCGCCATCTCGTCGTGCACCTCGCCGCTGATGAACACGATGCGGTCGAGCAGGAGCCTCGAATAGATGTCGTAGGAGCGCTCGCCGCGCGAGGTCTGCTCCACGACAACCGGAACAAGATAGTCCTTGATCATTTCAGGTCCGTTCATGGCTTGTGGAATCACTTGACGGACGAGACCACGAACTCGATGGCCTTGGTGCGCTTTATCTGGGTCGCAAGCATATGCTCTTCGCCGTTCGCGCGGACGTTCTTGAGAGCCACCTCGGGGGTTACGGGGTTCTTGGCGGCCTTGGCGATCTCGCCGGCCTCCTTGAGAAGCTCCTCCTCGGAAACCGTGATGGACTCGGCCTCGGCGATGGCGTCGAGGATGTAGCCCATGCGCACCTGGCTCTTGGCGCTCTCCCTGCAATCCTCGAGGATCTTGTCGCGGTTCTCCTCCAGATAGGAGGTGGAAAGGCCCATTCCGCCGACGCGCTCGGCGAGGCGCTGGAGGTTGAGCTGGGTCTGGTTGTACACGCGGCTCGGGGGAAGCTCGAAGTCGCTGCCGGCGAGGAGCGCTTCCGCTACCTGGCGGCGGAGGTCATCGTCCGCAATGCGCTTCGCGTCCGCCTCAAGGCGCTCGCGGAAGCTGGCCTTGAGCGCATCGAGCGACTCGGCCTTGGCGGCCTCGAGGAACGCCGCGTCATCGGGTATGCGACGGACGCGGAAGCTCTTGACGGTGACGTCGTAGCTTCCCGTCTTGCCTATAAGCTCAGCGGGGGCGGGAGCGGCGAACGTGACGGCGATGCCGGTTTTAGACTCGCCGGCCTTCATGCCCTTGACGGCCTCAAGGACTTCGGGGATGAAGCGGCCTGTCTCGACCTGCGTCCAGAAATCGGTGCCCGAACCGACGGCCTTCGCGTCTGCGGAGATCTCCTCGACCGGCTTGCCGTCGACCGTGCCCTTGAAATCGATGCAGAGGAAGTCGCCCTCGGAGACGGTGTCGCCCTCCTTGGCGTCCTCGAACTTGGCGAAGGCCTTGCGGTACGCCTCAACGCGCTCCTCGACCTCGGAGTCGGCGACCGTCGTGGGCTTGCGCTCGACCGCGATGCCCTTGTACTTGGGAAGCTTCACCTCGGGGGCGACCTCGACGACGGCGGTGAACTCGACGCCCGTCTCAGGCGAGAACTTGACGTCCTTCGCGCCGATGTCGGCGATGGGCTTAAGTCCCGACTCCTTGACGGCCTTGGGGCAAAGCTCCCTCAGGCAGGCGTTGGCGGCCTCTTCCTGGATGCGGTCGGCGAACTGCTCCTTGACCAGCTGTACGGGAGCCTTCCCCTTGCGGAAACCGCGGATTTCGCCGTTTCTCACGAAAAGATTCACCACCTTGTTGTAATAAGGCTTTACTTCCTCGGCGTCCGCGACGACCTTGAGGTTTATGACGCATGCACTCTCGGCATTCTTATCGATCTTCATTTGACTCGCCTTTCTTGGAAAAAATCAACGGCATAGTATACCATATTCTCTCAAATTCCGCAACGCCGCCGGAAAACAAGCCGCTTTGGAAAGGGATAGAAGGGATCTACGCGATAAAAGCGATAAATCCAATGAATGGACTTGGAATGGGCAAAAGGGATACAAGCGATAAATCGGTCGCATAAAGGCAGCGGTTTGGTGTGAAGCACAAGCGGAGGTGCGCAATTCGCCATGCTTCGCGATTGACTCCAACCGTGGGATTTGGTAAAATTCGCGGCGAAAGGAACAAGGGGCATGAAGAGTCAGGTGGAATCTTCGGCGGCCGGCACGGCCGCTGCATGGGTGCGCAAGGCCGTGGCGGTTGCGGCGATAGCGCTTTTTGCGGCCGGGGCGAAGGCGGACGACAGGGTGAACCTGTGGCCGCTTTACTACCGCGACGCCGACGGTTTCTCCGCAATCTGGCCGATAGTTTCCGTCTCCGGCAACCATTATGCCGTAAGGCCGCTCTATTCATGCTACTACGGAACTGAGCATAACGTCCTCTGGCCGATCGCACAGTTCGATACCGCCACCGGTGACAACCGCATCTTCCCGGTATACTGGGGCAAGCGGTATTTCTTTGTATTCCCCGTCTTTGGCTGGAGCAAGGGGCTTGTGTCCGCCGGCGTCCTGTACTGGCACTACTGGGACAGGCACAAGACGGTAGACACGCTCTTCCCCCTCTGGTGGTGGGAAAGCAGAAACGATGGAAAGGACAGGACGTTCTGGTTCGCGGCGGGGCTTGGCGGCGGCAAGTGGAGCCGGGATTCGGGCATTTGGGAGCACTGGCTGCATCCGTTCTACTACTACGACCCCGATACGTTCATGTCGCTCCTGTACTTCGACGACAGGTCCAGCTCGCTGCGTGTAAGGGCCATCCCGCTTCTGATGTCGGCATATTTGAACGGCCACGGGAAGGACGGCTTTTTCTCGCCATACTTCACAAGATGGACATCGAGGGATGACGGTTCGACGCACACAAGGCTTCTCATGGGTCTTGCGGGATGGAACAGCCCCAAAGAGGGGGAGATGACGTTCTGGAGCGTGCCTTTCTTCTATACGAGCCCCGATTCCTTCGTCTCGCCGCTTTGGATATCTGAAAACGGCGGCGACGAGAGGTATAAGCTGGCCCCGCTTCTCCTCTCGGGATGGTACGGCAATCCATCGACAGGCGAATCGCATTGGCGCTTCCTCCTTGGGATGGCTGGAACCGACAGGGATGCTAAGGGGAATTTCGAATCGTGGTGCTTCCCCGCGTACTACAAGGGCCGCGACATGTTCATAACGCCGCTCTACGGCGAATCGGGGGACTCGCGCTGGCTCTTCCCGGTATGGTACGACGACAGCGATACGTTCGCCTCGGCAGCATGGTGCCACAAGCGAGGCGAGGACGGCTCCATCGACTGGTGGATGTGTCCGCCTCTTCTGTCCCGCTATTCGTACGACCGCGAAAGATCCGTCTCAAGGTTTACGGCGCTTCTCGGCCTCGCCGGCTGCGAAAGCGGCAAAGACGGGCTTGAAAGCCACTGGTTCATGCCGTTCTACTACCATGACGCCAACATGACAATGTACACTCCTCTCGCCGGCAGGCGCGGCGACTCGAGATGGATCGCGCCTCTTTACTACACCGACGAGACGTATTTCCTTTCGGCTCTATGGTGCAGCGAATCACGCCTTGGCGGCAAGTCGTTTGAATGGTGCGTGCCGCCTCTTTTGACGTGGTACTCGCGCAACGGCGACTTCACGGAATGGGGCACGTACCTCATATACAGGGCGAACTCCAAGGGCGAATTCAAGTCGATACCCTACACCCATCGCCTGAGCGGCGGGTACGAAGAGTCTCTTTCCATGCTCGACTCCGCCACGCTCGACGACTCTATAAAGATCTGGGAGGAGCCGGTAACTAACAGGGATGGGGTAGTGTCGATGCGCCGCACGGCGGATAGGGTCAACCAGTACGACAAGCGCACTTTCATGCTCCTTTCCGACATGGACAGGGAAGTTCTCGGGTATCTTACCGGCGGGCATGACGATAATGGTTGCACCAACTATCTCCTGAAGGCGGCTTCAAAGGCAGGAAACTACCTTGTCGTGAACAGGGGAACGGAAAGGAAGGTCACCTACTCGTCCATAACGAGGGAGAAGACCGGCGATGTCGAAAAGGACGATTTGACTGTTCTCCTTTCGCTTCTCTACTGGTCCGAGTGCAGATACGACAGGATGACCGGCTCGACAAGTTCCGAAAGAAGCCTCCTCTGGCGCGTATGGCGCAGGAAAGAGAAGGACGGGGATGTCTCGGTGGACGCCATCCCCGGCTTCACGTACGATTCGAGGAAGGACGGCTACAGGAAGACGTCGCTGCTCTGGCGGCTCTTCCGCTACGAGAACGATCCCGAAAAAGGGACGGCCGTGGACCTGCTGTTCATTCCCGTATGGCGCGCCTCCCGCCCCTCAACCGGCGACTGACGCCGGAAATTCGCCTAAGGGATGCGGGTTGGCGCGCCAGATGGGATTATCGAAACCAGATCAGAATTCGTAGCCGAGGGCGAGGCGAAGGACGAGATCGGGCTTTTCGATTGAGCCGTTTACGGATTCGGAATGGATGTCCATGTCCTTCTGGCAGAAGCGGGCAAGGACATCGAGCGAAATGTCGAAGCTGCAGATCCTGACGGTCGAGCCAAGACCGGCTATGCCGTAGCAGCGCCACTCGTCGAAAGTCTTGTGCGAGACATACCTTCCGCCCTCGCCGAACGAGGCGGAGACGGAATAGTCGAACTCGCTTCTCGTGACACCGAGGCCCAAGGTTCCGGTAAGGCGCCAGAAGTCCGTAACCTCCCACCACGGCTTGAGCATGAAGGCAAATTCCCACTCTTCGTAGTCGCCTGTGGCGTTTATGGAATAATGGCCTGTATACGAACTGTAGTCGATCGTACCGGCGCCAAAGTCGCTGTAGTCGAGAACAGGACCGAATCCGCCGGAGCCGCCGGCACCGTAATACCCGCCGGACTCCTGAAGATAGGGAGAGGTGAGAACAGCATAGTTGCTTGAGCCCGCGCTCGGCGTATAGACGTAGCTGGAACCGTCCATGTACGTTCCTGACGCCTTCGCCTTGAAGCAGCCGTTCCTCTTCATCCACGACACCCCGAAGGCGAAATCAACACCGAATCCGCTTTCGTGCGCATACAAGGTGCGCGCGAGCTCAAGCGATGCGCCGTAGACGCTGGCGCTGTCGGAGGCGCTTCCGGAGATGCCGCCAAGCTGCGCGGAGTTGAGCGTCATCGCGCCGGTCGTGCGGTCAAGCCCGCTGACGGGAATGCGCCAGTTCTGCGTATACGGTGCCGACATGTTTCCGCTTGAAGGGTCGATGAACGCCCCGCCGAGGAACGAAACCCTCTCGCCGTTCGCCAGACGCTCCGAGATGTCGGATGGCGAACCGATCGCCTGCGACGTGGCCGTCGAGTACGACGATCTCGGCGCGGAAAAGCCCATCTTTGTCTTGAGCCCGAAGCCCATGTTACCGCCGGCCGAAACGCGCCATGGTCCGAAGCCGCGCCTCTCGCGCGAGACAAGCCCCTCGGAAGGCGTACCGGCCTCGCCGACCTCCACGTCCGCGAAGGCAAATGCCGCCGAGATTGCGGCAATGGCCGCAAATGCGAATCTGTTCATCTTATACCCCCTTCTCACTTGACGCTGTCGGCGATCGAAAGCTTCACCTTGAAGAACGAATAGCCCTCAGGGACTTCAGCCGAGAAGCTGCCGTCTTCATCGCACTCCACAGTCGAGATTTCGGCAAACTCCTCTCCAAGCGACTTTGCACCCCAAAGTACGATGGAGGACCCCGCGCCGAGCGAACCGCGCTCGGAGCCGGCGCCAATCTCGACCGTACCGCTTATGGTGCCGTCCTCAACCAAGAAGTCCGCGAGCTTCAGATACGGCTCGCTGCTCTCCGTGACGGCTGCGCCGACGGCAAGCGATGCGTTCAGGTTCGCGACTGCAAGCGGCTTCGACGCGGACTTGAGCGAGACTGCGGAGAGGGAATTTAGAAGCGGCGTGTTGGCGACGACCTCCACGAAGCTTGTGCATTCGCACGATTCATACCGCACGTACGCGACAAGGTTGTCAAGCTCGGGAACGTCCTTCGGGTTTCTCGGCCAGTACGACGGCGCATAGAGGAGTATCTCCGAAAGCGCTGCGTTGACCCAGACGGAATCGAACCAGGCCGCTCCCCATACGCCGGAATCGGGGCCTTCCAGGCCGTTCTCGGCGAAACGGTCCTTGAGCGGCACCTTGAAGAATTCGACGCCGTCAATGGTCTCCACTGTGGAAACGGCCTTGTTGGCCTTGGCGTCCCAGAGCTGGATGCCGTCGCGCTTCTCGAGGAGGAAGCACATGTTGGTGACGGTGCCCGCCCAGCCGTCGCCGTCCTTTACCTCAAGGGCGATCTCCGGAACGTACATGCCGGAGAGCCAGTCAACGTTCCATTCCAGGGAGTCTAGCGTCACCACGGCGCCATCCCAGACGAGAGCGTACGTCGAAAGCTTCGCGCACCTTATGACGAGTTCGCCGGTCTCTTCGTTCACATTGAAGCATTCACCAAGTTCGTTCGCATTTGCGACGCCCTCGGGAAGGACCGCCACCGACCCGGTGGCAGGATCGCCCTCGACCTCCTCGTGGTAGCGGGCAACCCTGAAGTTGCGGCGGCCGCCAAGGGTGAAAGGCATAACCGACTCTACGAGCCCGTTGAAGAGCGAAAGGTCGTGGATGTTCGTGCTGAAGACGCCGTCCACGTACTTCGCGAGCGTGAAGTCCAGCGGCTTGACGTGACCCGCAGTAACCGCATCCCTGATGCGCGAATACCCGCGTGTCGTGTCGGCGGCCGGCATGTCCTTCACCGTGAAGCGGATCTCGATCGATTTCCCGCGCTCGCCAGGGTTCACGGCCTTTCTGGCGATATCGTCAATGCCGCCTGCAACGGCGGGATAGTCGCCCGCGGCGGAGTTGTCCACGACGGAAGATCTGTCCCCGCCCGGATCCTCGATCGTCTTCTCGCCCTTGCGCTCCGTATCGGGATCGTTATCGGCGAAAACGAGCGTCGTTATCGTCGTCACGTCGCCCTTGCCGCCGACGGCCTGGACGACGACATCGTACGCGCCGGCGGACGGCAGTTCGCATACGTAGCGCCACGGACTCGACGACCCGAACACGCGCCCTTGGATGGCATCTTCGATCGTGGAGCCGACGCCCCATGCGACGATGGAGGATATGCTCTCGAACTCCTCGCCCTCTATATCGCCGGAGACGACCACGTTTGTCGTCCAGACCGCGAAGAGGTCGTTCGTCACACCAAGCTCGAACTCGTCCGACACGAACTGCCTGTCGGCGAAGTCAAGATCGGCAAGGCCCTCCGCTTCCTCGTTGAAGCTCCAGCCGAGGTGGTTGAAGTTCTTCTTCTTGAAGGCGCAATCGCTCAGGCGCTGAGCGGGGGTGACAAAGCGCATCTCGACGTCCATCTCGCCGGAATCGGAGCCGTTGCCAAGGTACCTTATCCAGTAGAAGTCCACGTCAATCTCGAGGATGACCGTGATCGTGGCCGGCTTAAGGCCAATCATGTCATCCTCCCAGCACTTCCCTTCAAGAGTGATCGTGCGGACAATCTCCCTGGAGCCGGAGCTGCACGCCGCTTCAATGTCCGCCCTTGTGAACGGAACCATCCAAGAGACGCCCGTCATGTACGTCTGGCACTTGAGCTTCCTCAAGCGGAAGAACTCGCCGGCATCGGCCATAAGCCCCCACTCCTCGGCTTCGCCAGCCAGTATCTCAACTGCCGTGAAGGTCTTGTCGGTCGTCGATATCGTGACTGCCGCGTGCGCGGGGTCGGTGAATCTCGGCGTATGGATGATCTGTTCGACCATATGCGGCCATGGCACGCATAGCGGGAAGAAGAGATCCCCATCCTTTTCGATGAGCGCACACGAATCCATGCGAAGCCTGATTGTGGCCTCGGGGAACGGGAAACAGCTTTCAGGGGCCTTTTCTTCAATGACGAGCGGGATGGATGCCGTATACGTGCCGCCAAGGAGGATGCCGTCCTTCTGCACGGTCACGCTTGCCGTGTATTCGCCCGGATCGATCGGCGCCTCCGCGCTCTCCGTCCCGTCGGACGCCGTGTATACGATGTCGGAGACCGTTGCGCCCGTATTTATCACGAAAGTATTGAGGTTCGACACCGCAACTTCAAGCGGGGTCGCATCGAAGACCTTGCGGCCGCCCTCGACGGACGGGACGAGCTCTATGCCCATGGGAGAAGCGTTGCATTTGATTGAACGCAGCACGTTGCCGGGGCAGGTTGCAGTCACCTTCGCGCCATCCTCCTCGAAGCTCCATATGTGCAGGGAATGGCCTTCCGTCTCGATGGGAAGCTCCTTCTCGTTGATCCTGTACGTACCCTTGACAACGAGGTTGCAGCCCTCGGCAGTAGTCACTGTGACCGAAGCGGTATAGAGGCCGGCCTCGACGGGGACGCCGTCAAAAGGCTCGCCGTCCTTCGTGTAGGTGATCTCTCCAAGCTCAGCGCCCGTAATGGTCTCGAACGCGCCGGCGCTCACGAAGAGGTTGAAGATGTCCGTTATGATCTCGGAGAAACCCTCGTCCTCGGAAAGCCTGGTAAGAAGCTCAAGTATGCCGGCCGCATCGAGGTTTGAGAGGTCGCTTTCGAGGATCGCACCCGCCATGTCGAGAAGATTCGCGTTGCTGAGTACGGACGCCACGGTCGACATGTTTATAGCATAGAACTCGGCTGGATGCTCGTTGCGGTCGTAGTCGACTCTGATCTGCGGCAGAAGGCCGAACTTGCGGATGCCGACGACGCCTACGAGCTGACGGCCGGAGCAGTGCGAGATCTGCAAAGTGCCGTCCGCAAAGACCTTTGTGCAAGTCGCCACAAGGACGCGGTTCGCGAGCGAAACAAGCCTGTAGTGGTGTTCGTGCTTCTCGACGCACCAGTAGCTGCCCCTGCGCACGATGTCGTATCCCTCGGCGATGAAGGATTCGTCGGGCTTGACGGAGAAGCGCCCGCCGCTGATGGATACGCTTCCGCCTTCGTTGCGGATCGTTCCGGTGAAAGTGCCGCCCTCGATGACGAGGTCGCCCGTATTCACTATAACGGTATCGTCAGAAGATCCGGGGTTGGCCGAGACCTTGCCGGTGGAACCGGCGCTCGAATCCTTTATGGTGAGTTTGCCGTTGTTCTGGAAGAGGGGGCCGTCCTGAACGGCCGTCACCGTGAAGCCCGCGAGATCGTACGTCTTGCGGCCGCACTGGAGGTTCAATATGCCATACCTCTCGGGCGTAATGTAAGTCTTGGCGGCGGTGTAGCTCTTTCCGGCGGAGATCTCCATCGCATCGCCCGTGGCGCGCTCCAGATAGGTCGCGGCATCCTTGACGTGTATGCCGTCCATGCTCGCCTCGCCGGCCAGGATTTCAAGGCCTTCGAGCCTAAGTGTCCAGCTCTCAGCCTCCCCTTCCTCGGGGACCGGCTCCGTCACCACGGCATAAGCCGTATATCTGCCGGGTTCAACCGGGGCCGATTCAAGGGTGGCACCGGCTTCATCCAGATATCCCACCTCGCCGATCGTAGCGCCCGTAAGCGCGAATTTCTCAGCTCCTTCAAGGATGGCTTCAGCCGGAACGCCGTCGCGGTAGTGGCCCTCGGCATACGCCTCGTTACGCGAATCCTTGGATACGATCGACAGGTCGAGCGATCCCTCGGTATACGCAAGGAAGCATCCAGGAGCCGCGCAGGACGCCGTGAGCGTAACGCCGTCGTCGGAAAGAGAATAGCTCCAGTCGTGGGTGTGCTGGGGATAGACCTGCTCGCCATCCCCGTTCAAAAGGAAGATGCTGTCCAGGCCGAGGCTTACGGTGAATTCCGTATCCTTGAGGCCCTGGACGTCTCCTTGCGTTTCATCGCCCCAGGCGACGCTTCCGCAGACGATCGAGAACTCGAGATTCTCCGCGCCTGATTCCACCGCGGCCGCCACATCATCGGCAAAGATGGATACGGTCCATGTCAGGGTATCGAAATATGTGTACGACACCGGATTTATCAAAAAGCCGTCGATCTCGTAGTAGGTGGCCTGGTTTGTCGTTGCGGAAAGCCCGTACCATTCGCCGTCGAGGATCTCGTTGCCGTACGCTACCTCATCCTCCCCCACCGCTACAGCGGCATGTTTTGCATCCGTGTACTGGACGCGGGTCGCGACCTGCTGGAAGAAATATGTATCGTACTCGGTGACTTCATGCGGCCAGCGGATCTCGACGGCGGCCTCCCAGCGCTCGCCGAACTCGTCGTTCTTGTATACGAGCAGAACGGAATCGGTGATGTCGAGGCGGCGGCTATTGGCAGGATCGATCGTTCCATACGCGGGATCGCCTGAGCGTATGCTCATCGCATCTTCGGCGAACTCGCCCGTGGGTTCGACTATCTTCCATGTTGCGCTTGCCGAACCGGCATAGTTTCCCGTTCCGTTTATGGTCACGGTGTATTCGCCAACTGTAGAGGCCGTAAAGACGCTATCCTCAGAAACCGTGTAGTCGGTCCCCTCCTGAAGGGTGGCGTTCCCAAGCGTGACGCTTGAAATCTCGATCTGGATGTCGCAGTCGCGCACTATGACCTCCGTCGCCGAGAGTGTGATCGCGGCGTCGGTTATCTGGGTAGGCTCATTGAACACAAGCTTCCATACGTCGCCATCCTTGACGGCCGAGAAGTTGTCGGGGTATCCGACAGGCTCCACGAAGAACTCCATGCCCTTTTCGCCCATTGCCGCGATGACGCCCGCCGCCACGGCAAGCTCCATGTCGCCGTACACCTTGCCGTCGACGAGCGCAAGCGCGGGATACCAGATTTTTCCGTTGCCGTCCTTGAGGACCGTTGTCTTCGGGACCGTTATCGTGTACGTATCGCCGCCTACGGTGAGCGTTGCGACATAGTCCTTGCCCTCCAGCGAGAGCGCATGCATCGTCTCCGGCGTAACCCACACGTTCCAGTCCGTATACTTCATGTAGGATGTGGTGCCGCCAAGCTGGAACTCGTTCTTGATTCCGCTCCCATCGGGCGAATTCTCGACCATGATGCCAATAATGCTCCTGGCGACTGCATAGTCATCGACCGATCTGCCGGCGTTGTCGCTGAAGGCCGCGTGCGTATCGGCGGTTTTGGTGCCGGTGTACTTTATGTTCAGAATGGTACCGGTATAGGAGAGCGCCCATGTACGCCTTAAGCCGGCATACCAGCCTTCCTCCTCGCGGTTTAGGCTGTCGTTGGACGATGGCGACATGTAGACGAGCTCATTGGCCGTCCAATCGTTTCCATTTGCCGTTAGCGCCCCTGTCGCTGCAACAACCGAGTCGGTAGTCACGTCGACGGCAAACGCCGGGATGGCGCATGCGAGCATAAACAAAGGCACAATAAACCGTTTGCAGCTGCATTTAACCATAACACACCTCACTTCTTTAACACACCTCACTTCTTTGCAATGTCGCGCACATCACACGGAAACATGGATAAAGTGGGCGCAACCATCTGGTTCAAAAAAAGAACCAGTTTAATTATATCAAATCTGCGGGCCGTCTGCAATCTCAAAAAAGCTCGACGGGCATCTTCCTGAGTTCGCCCGGAATGTCGACGACGAACCTCGGCAAGGCAAGCCCCCCGATGCGCTCCGCACAGCAGGCGGAAAGCTCCTGCGCCCTTTCGATGGGAACGCGGAAGTGGTCTATGCCCGGTATAGGATCGCACTGGAAGACGTAGTACGGCCTCACCCTTGCGCGCTGGAGCGATCTGAAAAGCTCAAGAAGCGTCTCGACATCGTCGTTGACGCCTGCAAGAAGAACGGTCTGGCAGCTCACCGGTATGCCGGCATCGACAAGGCGTGAACATGCGGCCACGGCTTCGGCGGTAAGTTCGTCCGGGTGGTTGAACTGCGTGTTGAGCCAGACCTTCTTCGATTCGGCGAGCCGCGAGACGAGCCCGGGCGTGAGCCTCATGGGATTCGTGCATGGGGCGCGCGTACATAGCCTTACGACATCGATCTGCTCGAGCGTTGCGAAAGAATCGATGAAGCGCATGACCTCGTCGTCCGGCAGGACGAGCGGATCGCCTCCTGAGACGAGCACATCGCGCACCTTGGGGTGCGAATGGACGTAAGCGACGGCCTGCGCGAGATCCTCGTCGGTTCTTACGACTGGAACGCTTTTGAGGATATGCTTGCGCGTACAGTGGCGACAGTTCATGAAACAGCTGTCGCTGGCCATGACGAGAACGCGGTCCTCGAAACGCTGCACGAGCCCGGGACATCCGGTTGAGGCGGCCCCATCCCCCATCTCGCCGAAGGGATCGGCGCTTTCGAACCCGTCGGGGGCTATTTCGCGGATATCCGGCATCACCTGCTTCGCGAACGCGGGGCTTTTCGCCGCAAGCGCGCGGCAGTAGGCGTTCGCCACATAGGGGAAGCGCTCAACAACCGCCTTCATTTTCATTCCGGAGTCTTTCAAGCGGTAGCCTCCGGGATTTCACGCTCCTCGCATATCCAGTGGCGCACCTTGGCGCCGGCGGCGTGGCACACTTCGGCTATGTGCTTAAGGCGCGCTTCGCCGATAAGGCACGTGATGACGACCGTATCGATCTTCTCGCGCTCAATCGTGGCGGCGGCGTCCTTTAGGGTGCCGAAGATGGGGATCGTCCCGATGCGGTGGCCCTTGAGGAGGATGTCGTCGTCGAGGATGCCGACTATCAGGCGTTTCGTCTGGCCGGTGGCCCTTACGAGCTCGCGCCTGTAGGAGCGGTACCTGAGCCCGGCGCCGTACACGAGTATCCTTTCGACGTCCGGCTGCGATTCAAGCTGCACGCGGCCTATAAGATAGAATATGTCGCGGACGATTCCCCGCATGGCACGCCACCATGTAAGGCCGAGGCTTCCGAGGGCGAAATAAATTATCGCAAGGCTTTCGAGGCGCGGAATCGCCATGTCGAGGAAGAAGATGGCGGCCGTGCCGATTGCCGTTCCGAGGAAGGAAGCTATCATGAGGCGGAAGAAGTCGGCCGTGGTGGCCCTGCTCCAGACGGTCCTGTAGCATCTGAATACGACGAGACTCAGGAACGCTGGGACGATGAATATCGGGAAGATGCGCCTTATTGTCGGGAGATCGGGGGTAAGCCCGGCAAGCGACACCGCGACTATCCATGCAAGGCAGAGAACGAGTATGTCGATGACGATGGAGACGGGCACCCTGAGCATCCTTCTGCGGCGGAACGTGTGGAGATCCCGCCTGAAGGCGACGTTCTTGAGAAGACGGCCGGCGTCCCAGAGCTCGATGCGCTCCATGTCCTTCACTACGACGTACGTGCCGACGACGAACGCTATTATGTAGAGGCCCGCCGCACGGTTCTTGAGCGCGAGGCCCAGCATGCCTATACCGACAAGGCCTATCGCCATGAGATAGAGCGTCTTTGCGGCCGTTCGCTGGTTTGCGACCTGCCTGAGGATCCTGTGGTGGAGATGGTCGGCATCGGCCGTCATCAGCTTTCCGTTCCCGACGGGCCTGCCCTTTTCCTGCTTCTTGAGAGCCGCCCTTATCGTACGCCTTATGATGGCAAGGCTCGTATCGAAGATCGGAACGCCCATCGCGAGGATCGGAACGCCTATCGAAAGGAAGAGCGATTCCCTGGAGCCTGTCAGGAGCGAAATGGTGGCAAGCGAGAAGCCAAGGAACATCGAGCCCGTATCGCCGAGGAATATGCTCGCCGGGTGGAAGTTGTACCTGAGGAAGGCGAGGCATCCGCCGGCGAGCGCGCAGTGGGCTATCATGGCGCCGGGGCGGCCCGAGAAGAGGAGCGCGCCGCCCATGCCGACGCATGCTATGAACGCAAGGCCGCTCGCAAGCCCGTCAAGGCCATCTATTAGGTTGAACGCGTTTATTGCACCGACGATCCAGAACACTGTAAGAAGCACGTCCAGCCATTCGGGAATCATCGGCAGCGCATTGTGGAAACCCGCCCCGCAGAGGAAATGGACCGCAAGCGCCACGATTATCTGACCGAGCAGCTTCACCTTCGGCGGAAGCGAGAACTTGTCGTCCGCAAGGCCGATCGCGACGAGCACGGCGGCAATCGCGTTGAAGCGGTAGACGATTGCGTTATCGACGCCAGGGATGACGCCGTTGCCGGTAATGAGGGCGTATGCGACCGTCACCGCACCGGAGGCGATGAATATCGCAAGCCCGCCGGCGCGGGGGATAGGCGTCTTGTTGATGCGCCTGGGGCCGGGCTTGTCGACCATCCCAAGGCGGCTGAAGAGTTTGCGGCAGAGAGGCACAAGCACCAGGCCGAGCAGAAGGGAGCCGAAGAACACGGCCAAATACGGCGCTGCTGCGTCGAAAGCGCTTTCAAGTGCGTTCAAAATGGTCATGGAAGCTCCTTTTCAAGTGCGGACATGAACTCCTCCATCATGCCCATGTCGCCCGCATCGGTCAAGTCGAGACCTCTCTGACTGCCTGGACGGGAGGCGTTTATGGTAACCATCACCCAGCGGTCAACCCGGTTGTGGAGAGATCTGTCGAGGACATCCCTGAATATGCGATCGATATGGGATGACGTCCTGAATCCCTCCTGGTTGAAGAACGTGTATGCAAGGGCCGCAGACTCGAGGCCATGGCCGGAGAAGCCGACTATGTTGAACGGACGGCCGTTTATGTCCGCCTGCCTCTTGACCTTCATCTGGAAGCCCTGGGACGGGAGACAGAGCTCCGGACGGTGGAGCGATGCCCTGGAAACGCCGCCCAGCACCATTGAAACGGTGAAATGCACTCCCATCGGCGAGATGAAAAGCCGCTTCGTTATGCGCGTATCGGCTGGCAGGACCCTGAACTCGGCAAGCGACATGCCTTTCAATTCGCCGCCGCACGCGGGACACTTTTCCGCCCCCTCAAGATCGGCGAGGGCGTAGCTCATCGAGCACTGCTCCTCCTGGCAGTACATTATCCCGTCAGAACGGTATCCGGGGAGATCCTGCGGAAGCGAATGGTCTAGGGGTGGAAGGATCTGCGGATCGGGACTCAACGCCTGATAGGCGAAGATGGGGATGAGGATGGCTGCGAATATCCAGCGTTTCATTCCGCACCTCCCTTGCCCACTTTGGCGGCGCGCTGTCTTCTTCTGTCGAAGAGTCTGTCGATTATCTCGCTTACAGCAAGCATGAGGAGTATCGCCACGATGAAGACTATGTAGCCGGAATAGTCATGGTAGAATCCGGTGCCGAACTCATGGCCGAACGCGGCGCTCACGAGGCATATGGAGACTATCCTTACAACGTTTCCTATTACGGCCAGCGGAACGGAGAAGGCGAAAAGTATCGCCCTTCTCGTCCAGGTGGGCTGGTAGAGCCTTGCGTAGGCGGCCGTGAGCGCCATAAGGGCGAAGAGGCTCCTGAGGCCGCTGCATGGCTCCGCCACGTCAATTGAGAACGGGACCGAACCGGTTGCGTAGATCGCAGTCCCCTGCTGGACCGCCGATATGCCGAACCCGTTGAGAACGCCCAGCGCCGTCGAGCTTGCAAGGAGGCGCAGGTGGATCGTTACGACATCGAGAAATGTCGCAAGGGGTATGGTGAAAAGGAGGTAGGCCGCCGGGAATGCGCATCTTTTTGCCGTCCGCCAGCCGAAGAACGCCCATGGGAGCGCTATGCAAAGCCCTATGAAACCGAGCTGTTCAAGCCTTAGCTGAAGGCCTCTTGCGCCTATGAACGCGAGGGCCAGGCAGGGGAGGGTTGCAATGAAGCCTGCGATGCTCGGCTTGCCAAGCGATTCGGCGATGGCCTTCCTGTCCTCCCAGAGAAGGTAGATCGAAAAGAGCGGCACGAGGGCGCCGAAGGTCATATCCTCTTCTTTTGCGTTGAAAAAGATATCTATTGCGCGTCCGAACATCGCATGGAAGCCGATGAGAGCCGCACAAACCGTCACCCAAAATGGAA
This sequence comes from Kiritimatiellia bacterium, assembly GCA_045636065.1. Lineage (GTDB taxonomy): Bacteria > Verrucomicrobiota > Kiritimatiellia > RFP12 > UBA1067 > RGIG5050. Next base: position 68,690 of record JAZTWW010000036.1, read on the forward strand.
TGTACTTTCCTGTGTCGCCTTTAACCAACAATCCCCCTTTCAAAGGTAGGGCAATATTCTACCATATTATGGGGGGAACCGCAACAGTTTGCCGCTCCGCAAGTGGCGCAGCTCGCTTCATATGGGCCGCGGGGAGAGGCGCAGTTTTATTTAGCACGCTGCGCAATGCTCCTCGTCCGTGACCCTCACCTCCGGTTGTTTTTCGCGCTCCCATCCCTTAAGGACGATTGGGTCGCGCGAAAAACAATCCTCGGTGTTTCCCGGACGAGGACATTGCCTCCGCTTGCGTTGCACACCAAACTGCTGCCTTTATGCGACTTGGGGAGAAGCGGCAGCACCCTTGCTCCGCTTTGGTGGGAGGGAGGCATGGGAGCGGAAGCGAGGGGATGCCGAGTGACAGTTACCCAGCTTTTTCAATCTGCCCTTGTGAATGTGCCGTCAAAGTTCTGGTGGTAGGTGCCGATGCCATTTGTTGCATACCATCCGAAACCGCCTTCCTCGATCTCGGTGCCGTCAGTCAGCCTTGCTCTCCTTGGACCCGAGCTGGCGCAGGATGGTGTTGTGGCAGATTGTGCTGCCATACCGAGCATAGCTCCACCAATGACTATTCCTGTTACAACCACTATAAGGAGAAACACCGATGTGATAAGGGTGACGCCGGCCGAAAAGCCAAGGAATGTCATGGCAAGCATGTAGGCAATCGAGTCAAGCCAGCATGCAGCTTTCCTTTTCCACCCACATCCGTCCATTGAGAGCAGGCGCCAGAATCGCCTGAACACCCATGCAAACGCTGCAATATACACGCCATGGAAGAGATAATTCCAAATGCCTCCTATTTTGCATGCAGTCAATATGGCCATCAAGGCGCCGGCTCCAAGGTATGGTATGGCAAGATCGGTCGTCACGGAATCCATCCTCCCCTTCTCGGATTCCAGCCATTCCCCCAGCATCGCCTGGACGGAAAAGAGCAGAAATGTCAGGAACACTATTGCCGCACCTACTATAATAACCCCTGCAATCAGGCCGATCAAGCCCCATAACCCGCCGAGGGGGAACCAATCCACGACACCTTTTATCAAGCTGCCGTAAACGAAATTCGCCAGAGACTCGCCTATTCCTGAAAAGAGATTCATGTCAAAAGCCTTTCATTTGAATTTGCCGACACCATGACAGGAGGACAAAATCGGCCATTCTGACAAAATCTGCTATGACAAAATCTACCACCCCAGATACGTCATGCCGAACATGGCCATATTGAGGATGTCAACCTCGTTGGCGCAACCACACCCGGTTGGGTGCGGTTAGTCACGCGATGGTGCGGTTAATCTCGCGCAACAATGGGGGATAGGCTTAAATACGTGATTTTACGATATCCACCATTGAGATGGGGAGCAGGTTTGCAGATGAGATATCTTCAATTTCGCACCACTTGAACGAAATCCAGTCTTCTTTTGACTTTATATCCGAGCCCTTGGGGATGGTCATGCCAAAAACGAGATTGACTTCATGATGAGGCTTTCCATGCTGCATGAACATGTTCTCTACGGCCGTGATGAAATCCCCAACTTGGGCATCTATCCCTAGCTCTTCCATTATTTCACGCTTCAAGGCTTCCTTGCCAGATTCTCCAAACTCGATATGCCCGCCAGGGAGGTATGTAGACGAGCCGCCTTTAGCCTCACAGAGAAGAACTTTACCATCCTCCATTGCAATGCCCCTTGCAATGACCTCTATGCCGGCAAGCTCGTACTCGGGATATTCCGCCATTTTAAGCCCTTTCCATCTGTTTCTTCAAAATTCCGGAGACTGTCCCCGGTTAAGCGGGAAAAGCTGGGGACTGTCCCCGGAAAAGGAGACTGTCTCCAACTTAAGGCGCTACTCCTTGGCGAATGAGCGCCTGAAGCCATTGAAAAACGATTCTATCTCGATTCTTCTTGCTTCAACCCATCTTTGAAGATCGACTTCCGGCGAAAGCGAACACTGGATGTACTGGAACGAACACTGCGAGCAGCATGCACCATCGTTCAAAGGCGCTCCGCATTCAGGGCAGTTCCTTTCAAGTACCTCTCCGCAGTACGGGCAGAATTTCCCGCCACCATGCGGCAGGACATCCTTCAACGGAATAACCATAAGCCTTCCACCGACAAGGTAAGGGTAGTTTGAAGGACATTCCATATCGGGGCAGAAGAGCCTTGGGGACTTTAAAACTGAAATGCTTGCGGCAACACCCTTATCAGGTGCCTTTTCGCACATCGCTTTAAGATCTATCCCAAGTTCCGCGGCGATTTTACCTATGGTCTCCTCGGAAATGGCAGTTATCCTACCGGATTCAAACATAGATATCGCACTTTGTTTGCATCCTACTGCGCGGGCAAGTTCAGTCTGCCCGAGACCACGGTTTCTGCGCGCCTCTTTGAAGCGCATAGATATATCTTTTGGCAATTCAAACATGATGCCAATATTATAATCCCAGGCCGCCATCTTTTCAAGTGGTTGATATCAACAGTTATCAACCGTTTTATCAACAATCTGTTTATTTTATCAACAATAATATCAACAACTGTTGATAAAACTGTGGGTAAAGGTGGTCATAAATGCCGGTCGTGGTATATAATTCAAAAGCCACCGGTAGCAAACGCTTGCTACCGATGGCTTAATCTGGCCACAAAAAGTTTGCGGCTTACGATGCGCCTTTAAGCTCGCACTTGGGGTAGACGAAAAGGCGGCAGTCGATAGGACCGTTGAAGAACGGTATCCGTTTCGAATAGTAGAGGTTCACCTGATGGGCAAGCTCCGGATTGCCTGTAATGAGGCCTCCCGTCCATCCTGGGCACTTTTCATTCATGAAATCGCCTATCCTTCTGTAGACGTCCACCAGCTCCTTTGGATCTCCGAGGCGTATTCCGTATTCCGGATTGAAGAAGACGCACCCCTTCCCTTCCGGAACCGGAGAATCGGCGAAATCACAGGCCTTGAACGTTATGACATTCTGAACACCGGCGGCATTGGCGTTTATCTGCGCGTTCTGCATCGCCTCGGGAGAAATGTCGGTGGCGATGATCGGAGGGATTTCCTTGATCTCGTTATCGGCAGCCTCAAGGACCATTTCCTTGTATATCTGCTCCGGAGTCGCTCCAAAGCGCTGGCGTGGCGCAACCCTTGGCGCCTTTTCGCCGGGGATCATAAGGTTGTATCCCTTGATCGACATGAAGGCGAAGTGCGATCTCAAAGATCCAGGCGCCCTGTTCATCGCGGCAAGCGCTGCCTCGATGGCCGGAGTGCCGCTGCCGCACATGGGAGAGAGGAATGGAGTTTTCCTGTCCCATCCCATCGCATCGATGCACGCGGCTGCAAGTGTCTCCTGCATGGGGGCGGAACCAGGTATCTTCCTGTACCCGCGCTTTGAAAGCGGAGCACCTGAAGTATCGAGGTATATTATGACCCTCTCACGCTCCCAATGCACGAAAACGGCAGCTCCAATATCATCAGGCCCGGAATCGGGACGTCTTTGGCATTTGTCCCTCATACGGTCTGCGATGGCATCCTTTGTGACAAGCGAAGGAAGTCTTGTATCACGGATTGAATCGTTGTGCACCACGCTCGAAACGCTGAAGTACCCATCCGGGTCAAGGAGATTCTCCCAGTCGATCGAAGCGACCTTCTGGTAGAGATCCCTGACATGGCGGCAAGTGGTTCTAAGAAGCGGGACGAGTACGCGGTGGACGGTGCGCAGATGAAGGTTCAGCTTCATCACATCGCGCATCGACCCCCTTACGACAACGGTGTTGTCCGTCACCTCGATAGGCTTGTAGCCCATGTTGCGGACTTCAATCTCAGCCCAAGGTGAAAGGTGCTTCGCAACTGAAAGGATTATCGGATAGTTTGAATCCGTCCAAAGTTTCATGTATAATCCCCATGATGCATCAGTTTACCCGAAGAGGCATCATTACGTACAGGAACGGTACGGAGCACTTGAGGACGGCCGCACGAGTCCCGTCGATAAGATCGAAAGTTATCTCATCGTCGTCTATGGCCTTGAGAGGATCCATGACGTATCCGGGATTGAAGCTTATCTCGATCTTCGGACCCGCGTACTTGATCGGTACGGTATCCTTGGCGTCACCGTTTTCTGAGGTGTTCGAGCAGATGATAAGCTCATTCGAATCGAAGATGATCTTCACGCTTGAGGCCGCATCCATCATCATGACGCTCACACGATCGAGCGCGTCGAGAAGAGGCTTGCGCTCGATGGCGACATGTTCCTTGAATTCAGTCGGAATGACGAGACGGTAGTTTGGATATACGTCAGTGAGGAGCTTGGACCAGATCACAGTATCGCCGATTGTGAAATTGACCTGTTTGTTCTCTGTTGTGATCTGCACGTCGCCATCGTTTCCAAGAGAGCGCTGGAGTTCGGAAACGACCTTCGTGGGAAGGACGATATCCTGCTCGGCTTCGGCCGGGCACTCTATCGGGTGCTCGACGAGGGCAAGACGCCTTCCGTCGGTGGCGACCATCGTGAGCTTCGAATCCCTGAAGCTCATGAGAACGCCCTTCAATGTCTTGCGCGTCTCATCCTGCGATGCGGCATAGGCCGTCTTGCGGAGCATCTCCCTCAAAGTAAGCTGGGCGATGCGGTAGACGAAAGTGTTGCCCATCGTGGGAAGCTTCGGATAGTCTATCACGTTCATTCCTTGGATGCGGAAAAACGCGCTACCGGCGGAAACGCTTGCACGGTCGTTCTCGTTTACGTCTATTTCTATTATACCTTCCTGAGCCTTCGCGACTGTGGCCGCAAGAAGCTTGACGGGCAGAGTCGTAGCCCCAGGTTCGACGCTTTCGCACGGAACAACGCTCTTGATCGCAATGTCAAGATCGGTGGTCGTCATGTAGAGCTTGTTGTCCTTGGCTTCGAGAAGGACGTTCTGTATGATCTGAAGGGAACCTTTGGAAGGCACGATGTTCTGCACCTTCTTGAGCCCATCCAGAAACTTTGACCTAATGATCCTGATTTTCATGGTTTCTCCTTTTGGAATCCCATTTGCGGGGTTGCAAACATTTTACCTAATTCTAGAGTAATAGTAAAGAATTATTTATTAGAAATAGTAGAGGCTGTTGATATTGTCGATAACTCTTCAAGACCCATTGTATAAAGGCTTTGCTTTGCATCGGCCCTGTAGACAAGTCTTTTGTCCGGTCATCGACATATTTGAACATCTTGAATAACCATCAGTCTGCGTTCGATTTCTGTAGACAACTGCGCATTTTGTCAACAGGGTATCGAAAAGTTGACATCAGGTTGTTTAGTCCAGCACCTCCTCTGCCTTTCTACCCATGGTGACGCAAAGAACGCGAACGTCCTCCTTGAGCCTTGGCTCGACATCAAGGCGTTTTTTGATGTTTTGGGCCCCGTGGTGGACCGTAGCGTGGTTTTTTCCGAAAGCCTGGCCTATTTCAGGAAGCGAGAACTGCGTAAGTTTTCTCGCAAGGAACATAGCCATCTGCCTTGCAGTCACAAGAGCCTGCATCCTGCCGCCGTCAATGATGTCCCTTACTGGAATCCTGTAGTGGTCGGATACGGCTTTAAGGATATCTTCCATCGAAAGTTTCTTCAATGTAGCCTCATCCTCAATGGAATCCCTTAAAAGCCGCTTGACGACTTCAAGGGTAAGAGGCTTATCCGGGTTCATTGACGCGAACATGTCGACCTTGGTGAGAGCGCCTTCCATTGCCCTTACATGCGATCTTATGTTCTCAGCTATGAAATCGAGTATTTCGTTGGGAATGAGCCTTTTAAGGGAACGGGCCTTGTTCCTTATGATGGCGAGTCTTGTCTCGAAGCTTGGGAGCTCGATTTCGACCACCATTCCACCTTCAAAGCGAGACTTGAGGCGGCTTTCGAAGTTCGGTAGCGAGGAAGGCTTCACATCGCATGTCATCACCATCTGCTTCTTCGAGATCTGAAGCTGACTGAAGGTGTTGAAGAGCTCGTCCTGGAATCCGCTTTTGGACATTGCGAACTGGACATCGTCGAGGAGAAAAAGGTCGGCCTTTCTGTACTTGTCGCGGAACTGCTCCATCGTCTTGTTCTGGAGCGCGCTCACATACTCGTTCATGAAGCGTTCGGTGGAAATGTTGATCACCGTGGCAGCCGGCCTGGTGTTCCAGACGACATGGCCGATCGCCTCCATCAGATGCGTCTTTCCAAGTCCTGTTCCGCCCCATATGAAAAGAGGGTTGTATGCGGCGTTTCTTCCCGGATTCTTTGAAACAGCCTGAGCGGCTGCATATGCTATCGAGTTTGCCGGGCCTTCAACGAAATTCTCGAAGGTGTAGTTCTCGTGGAAGACAGGTTTGTTCTTCGCACGTCTTTCAAGCTGTGTTGCGGTTGTTGACCTTGGAAGCGGCGGCTTTGAAGATGTTTTCTCTATGACATCGAATATGCGAGATCTTTCCTTCTGCACAGGAACTTCATTGACCTGTGGAGTTTCCTCGATCGCCTTCGCAACAGGCTTTGAATCTGGCTTTTCGACGAAAACGACCTTTTTCACATCGTCGTTTCCGCCGGCCTTGTTCAGCGCCTCCACGAAATCGGATGCATACTGGTTGGTGAAAAGCTCAACTTGTATGTCGGTTCCGACCTCTATCGTGAATGTTCCGTTCTGATCAAGCTTTTTTGACAGGAACTGCGGAAAGTGCCTGTCGCATCTGGATATCCGTTCGGCGGGAAGAGATTCGCGGTAGATCTTCTCCGCGCTCGTCCAAAGCAGCTCGGCCAATATTTCTGGGGAAATGGACATTTGAACCTTTCGACTTTTCTGCAGTGTCCCTATTTTGCAGACCTGAAGAATTTCCTCATCTGATTTTCATTTTTGCACTCTGCAAGCTTTAAGAACCCATCCTCCGTTCTAAGAGTCCGGCTCACGAAGGCCATGAGCTGCAGGTATGGGCTAGGAGCCGTTTCAGGGGCTACCGTAAGAACGATTATCTTGAGAACGGAGTGGTCGATTGTTTCATAGTCGGCTATGGCACCCGTCTCATTGCCTGAGTTGTCTATAAGGGCCACGGCGCCTACTATGTCGGTGACCGCGTCGGTGCGACCGTGCGGTACGGCTATTCCGTGGTCAAGTCCCGTGGGCATCGCCGATTCGCGGGTCAGCACCGCTTCAAGGAGTTTATCCGGATTCTTTACGATCTTTGGATAGCGCTCGGCTATGGATTTTGTGAGCTTCTCAAGGGCGTCGTGCTTGCTGTCGGCCTTGAAATCGGGAATCATGACGAAATTGGAGACCATTCTCGCTATACCGCCGCCGGCGACGTTCACATCGTCGTCGTTGTCGTCCAAGAGCTCCTTCATCGTCTCCTCGACGGTTGTTGACGGTTTTGATATCGCCAGCGCCAGCGCGTTCATCTGGCTTACGACCTCCGCCCACGCCTGCTTGACCAAGGCACCTTCCGTTGGCGTGCATTCAACCTTTATCTCGTTGTCCTTGAGGAGCATCGTTATTTCATACGAATCCATCGTAACGTGGTAGAGTGTGCCCTCTTCGTTCAGGCGGTAGGTGAAGAACCCTTCCTTCCTGAACTGCTGCACCAGCTTCTCCATCATGATGCCGGCCACTTCGGTATTCGGCAAGCCGAAGGACACCTGCCTTGAACTCTCCGTTGCAGGCTTCGGGTGCTTGACGCCGCGCCTCGACGAGTGGAAGAGGGTGACTAGCGCCGGTGGGGCGGCGACTGTCGTTATAAGGGTCATGAGAATGCCTATGCCGAAGATCTCGGATGTGAGATAGCCCTTCGAAAGGCCCAGGCCTGCGATGATAAGGGCCACCTCGCCACGCGGGACCATTCCCGCGCCGATGCGAAGGCCGCCTAGAAGGTTGAACCCGCAGCACAGCGACGGCAGTGCGCAGCCTACAACCTTTGCACCTATCGCAAGTGCCGTATAGATGGCTCCAAAGTAGAGAACCGGCTTAGAGCACAATGCGGACACATCGACCATCATGCCCATTACGCAGAAGAATATCGGAACAAGGAACGTGTATACTGGATCGAGATTCTCCTGGATGAGGTGCTTCAAATCGGTGCGCGAAAGGGAAAGACCCATGACGTATGCGCCGATGATCATTGCAAGCCCCATCGATTCGAAGAACCCGGCGACTATCATGGAAAGCCCGAATGCGAGAGTTCCGATCACCTTGGGGTTCTTGACGAGCTTGAGAAGCCACGAAATCCTGCGGGCGAATATGATTCCTATGAGAGTTCCGCCAAGCCACACTCCGAACGCCTTGACGGCAACCATTCCGATGTCGCCCCAGTCTACGCCGCCACCTGCGCCGGTCGCCTTCGCCTCCATGTTGGCGGCTATTATGCCGTTGCCTATTGCAAGGACGATGAGGCCTAGGACGTCATCTATTACGGCGCCGGCCATGATGCTGACGCCCTCCTCGCTATCCATCTTTTTGCGCTCGGAAAGAATGCGTGCCGTTATGCCGACAGAGGTCGCTGTCGACATGATACCCATATATAGAGGCCCGGCCTGCATCATCGCCTGGGAAAGAGGCATGGCGCCAAGTTCCTGGATCCACGCGACGTCATGGAAGAACATCGGAAGGAAGTATACCGCGCAAAGATCTCCGAACAGGAAGGAGAAAAGAACGCCTCCAAGGCCAACCATCAATCCGACGAACGAATACCTGAGGAACATCTTGAGGTTCGTTTCAAGGCCGGAGAGGAAAAGAAGTATGATCGACGCCAAAGTGGCTATTCCGTATAAGGCGGGGGAAGTAGCGTCAAACAAGTGTCCCTGCGCCTGAAGATCCCTAAGAGCCGCACCATGGAAGAGACCATCCTTAAAGAGGCCGCCGAAATATTCAGGGCAGAACCCGATTCCGCCCAAGGCCCATGGGCCTATAAGTATGCCGGCTCCAAGCTCACCGAGAATCGATGGCAGGTGCAGGATGGTGGCTATCGACCCGCCGATCTTGGCGGCAAAGAGTATCACGCCAATCTGCAGTACTAGAAACATCATCTCTTCGACGCGGGGTAGGCCGAAGTTCGGGTATGGGGGAACATCGCCATGCCCTCCGGCAAGAAGTGCACCGGCGAACATGGCGGCCGCAGCCGCAATCAGAATCTTTTTAAGCTTCATGATGTTTCAAAATCTCTTTCGCAGAAAAACGGAGTCTATATTATCCCATTTTTCTTGAAAGTTATCAACAGCTTTTTATGTCGCATAACCAATAATTGAAAACGGCGTATGCTAATGATAATGGTGAAGAAAACATGTTCAATTTGAAATTAACGCTGTTGATTACATTATCCTGAATTGGTGATATGGGGATCGCGCAGGTAAAGCGGCCTGGCGATCAAACAAAGGACTTGATGGGAGGAAAAGCAATGCTGATGGTAGAAGGCAAAGGCCTCGATTGAACAAGGATATTGCCCAAGCTGACCATATTTGATATAATATCCCGCATGGATACAAATACGAATCCGCTTTATGAAGTAATTGTGGTCGGTGGTGGCCACGCCGGTGCCGAGGCGGCGCTAGCTGCAGCCAGGATGGGCAGAAAAACGCTCCTTGTGACATCGCGAAAGGATGCAATCGCGCGGATGCCGTGCAACCCCTCGATAGGCGGTCTGGCCAAGAGTCATCTTGTCTTTGAGCTTGATGCAATGGGTGGTGAGATGGGGTTCAACGCCGACATGACCGCATTGCAGGAGAAGACTTTGAATATGAGCAAGGGCCCTGCCGTCCAGGCGACAAGGGCACAGTGCGACAAGTTAAGGTATGCCGCACGGATGCAGAAGGTTATTGAATCGGAGTCAAACCTATCGGTGCTCGAGGATACCGTCGAGTCGATCATCTGTACAAGGGTAGAGACATTCCATCATCCCGAGATATCCAAAGATCCCGAGACATCCCATCATAAGGGCAAAGAAGCTGGCCCTGAAGATGAAGGATCATGCATCGGTGGTCAGAGCGTAGATGAGAAAATGAGCAACCTACCCGATGAGCCCCTTGCACGTCCAGATGACCCCCTTGCAACTAAGGAGTATACCCAATTACCACCCAACGAACGGCGAGAGCTGTTTACGGCAATAGGAGTTGTGACAAAGTCGAACGGTAAAATATATGGGCGAAAAATAGTCGTAACATCCGGAACATCCTTGCGCGGACGCATATGGATAGGCAAGCAATCCGAATCAAGCGGAGGTGACGGACGGACTTCATCCGAAGGTTTGTCGAAATCGCTCTCCGAATTGGGCTTTAAGCTTATCAGGCTTAAAACAGGCACGCCACCTCGCCTTCTTGCATCTAGTATAGATTATTCGAAACTAAAGCCGATGTGCGGTGATTCGAATCCGAGAGTCTTTTCATGGCGAACTAAAACACTTCTTAAAAATAAAAACAATACTCATACAATTTCGTCAAACCAGGACGATGGCAACCGATTCACCCCGTCAGAAAGCAGCGTACCCAATAGGTCAAATGTTGAAGCATTTTGTTCCACGTGGAACAGCCAGGACCAGGGATTTACCTATCCAGACGCTTGCTCATATGAAGCTCATGGAGACGAGGTTAAAGGATCGGATATAGCTGGATTCGAGAGTTCAGCTGAACAGCATTACCACGATGACGACAAGACAATTGGAAATTATGTATCGGCTGCAGCTGGATATACTAGTTCTGTTGAACTTCATTGCCACAACGGAGTGCATGTCATCGGAGAAGACAGATCTAAGGCTGCTGAATATGCGTGTTCTGTAGAAGAGGGTTGCCACCACGAAGAGTATGATACTATTAGAGAAAATGAATCTAAAACTGCTGAGTATGAGTCTTCTCGTGAACAGCCATACAGCGGTCATCGGCATGTAAATACCGATGATGAATCTGAAGCTAAAACTCAGGGTTTGTTGCCATATCATATAGAGTCCGAGAGACAGGCTGGAGGTTTAGATTTTGGATGTGATAAATCTTCGGATAAAGAGATAAGAATTGGCAGCTCAGAGGACGTGAAATCTGGCATTAGTTCGGCCGCCGAATTTTGTTCCACGTGGAACATGGAACAAAAGAAGATGGAATGCACGCCAGGATTCGACCGGAAATCAGGTAATTTCAACTCAATACAATACTATGTTGCTGAGGCACAGAATAACCCATTGACTTTGAATTTGCCAATCATAGAAAAGATTAAAGGGGGTATATGCGGTAACATGTGGAAGGTTGAAGTGGCAAAAGTAAAGGATAGTGTGAATGATGACGGTGTTGCCCGGAAAATGCCTAATATGCTCTGCTACGCAACCTTGACAAACTCCACGACACATGAAATAATACGAAGCGGGTTATCGTCGTCCGCCCTTTACGGAGGTGAAATAAGCGGTGTAGGCGTCAGATATTGCCCGAGCATCGAGGATAAAATCGTCCGTTTTGCTGGCGTCGATTCGCATCATGTGATACTCGAACCTGAGGGATTGGACGGCAAAATTGTTTACCCGAATGGGCTTTCCTGCTCTCTTCCGAGGGAGATACAGCTTGAAATGATCCACTCTGTCGAGGGACTGGAAAATGCCGAGGTCGTTTCATGGGCATACGCGATCGAATATGACGCGATTGATGCGAGAGAGCTGAAGCATTCGCTGGAATCTAAAAGGATCGAGGGACTTTATTTTGCTGGCCAGATAAACGGCACAACAGGGTATGAAGAGGCGGCCGCCCAAGGCTTCATGGCTGGCGTTAACGCAGCATTTTCCGCTAGAGGCGAAGAACCGGTTGTGCTTAGCAGGCAAGATGCATATATAGGTGTAATGATCGACGATTTGGTAACAAAAGGTACCGATGAGCCATACAGGATGTTCACTTCCAGGGCTGAAAGACGCCTTATTTTAAGGCAGGATAATGCGCAATACAGGCTTATAAACCATGCTAAGCGCATCGGCATCATCACTGAAACAAGGCTCGTTAAGGTATCTGAGAGCGCAAGATTTATCGATTCAGAGCTTGAGAGAATGTCGAAAACACATGTAAAAAACGGTAACGCAAGTCTCCTCTCCGCCCTCCAGCGGCCTGGAGTGACATATAGAAAGCTTATTGAGATGTACCCGGAGTCCTCCCCATCCGGAATGGGAGAAGTAGACGATCAAATTGCCGAACAGATTGAAATAAGGGCGAGATACGAGGGGTATATCAAGCAGGAAATGATAGCCGCAGAACGGGCAAAGCGCGAGGAATCGACGCTGATTCCGGCGTGGCTCAACTATGACAAGGTCCCTTCCCTTAGGTACGAAAGCAGGCAGAAACTCAAAGCTGCAATGCCTGAAACGCTGGCTCAGGCGGCCAGGATTCCTGGCGTAAATCCGGCCGATATAGCCCTTTTATCAGTGGCGATAAAGCGCGGGTGCTGAGAAAGGAGCGGCTGGAAAGCGGATTAACAGGGGAATGGGGATTCGTGGGGGGTTAAAGTGAGAATTCTGGTGAATACGCTGAGAAATGGGGCCAGGCGGCATCCTATCGTTTCCCTGTCTATGCCTCAATCCCCCAAACAAGCGGAGCCAAGGCTGTGCAGCTGCTTCCCCTTTAAGTCGCATCAAGGCAGCAGTTTGGGCTGGAACGCAAGCAACAATGGTTTACAAGCGAATTGATGGAGGTTAAGACGGGCTCGAGATTAGCCTCAATAAGCCCGGCATGAGATTAGTTGCTGTCAAACGGAACCCCCATAAGGCTTGCAGGCCTTTTCGACACGGCGACGTTTCGCCGAGCCGGTGCGGCACATCCGCACATGAACAAACTCTTTTGGCGAAGGCGAATCTGAGCGAGGGCCCGAAAAAACTTTATCATACAAATAAACTTACGGGCCCGAGCGCTCGCCGTGTCGACAAAAGGCCGGAAAGCCTCAGAGATCAAGCGCGTAAGCCTCGCCTCGCCGCACCCACCTAGGACAGCCCACGCATTGCGCTGCGTGCTTCTCCAAACTGCGCCCCTATGCCCCACATCGGAAGCGGGCTGCGCCCTTTGCGGAGCCCCAACTGATATAACTTCAAATTATCAACAGTTTTCAAATGTATCCCGCAAACATTATGCGACGTTGTTGATAATTCAGAATATCGCTTTTCCCCTTTATTTACTGGGGTTTCGTACACCTCACCAATCCTTGGCAAGCAAAAGATATGAAAAAAACGATGGAAGTTGTCAACGAGTTATCAACAGCTTTTGACAATAACGACCATTCTCTCCAAAATCTCAATCAAAACTGTCCAAATATTGAGAAATGAATGAGACTCGTTTGGTATTTTCTCCGCCAGGTATCTGCTAAACTGTTGCGCGTCGGGAGAAACCGGCCAAATCGAAAGGAGTAAAAATGGAAGAGACGAATGAAAATGCCAACCAGAGGGTGCCGTACGGCCTCAAGCCGTCGCTTGCCTTCTACCATCAGAACCTTAAAGGGAACGGATGTGCGCTAAAGCTGGAGCTTACGCCAGCAGGCGGTTCTGCCCCGGGCTATGTTTATGCGACATTCGCTTCTCAGGCGACGCTGATGGGAAAGGATTTCACGGGCCGGCCGAGCAGTGCAACGTTTGACTGGAAGAATTCCATCACCGTTAAACTGGACATAGGCGATCTCACCGAGATGATAATGGTCTTCAGGGGAATCAAGGAGAGTATCGAGGATGGGAGAGGCCTCTACCATCAGAGCGGGAAAGGTGTCACAATCATAAGGCTTGAGCACGCCATCGATCCCGTTCCCGGGTATGTGTTCGGTGTATCGAGGAAGCCTCCTGAGAGCGACAATGTCGTAAGGCACATGATAATGCTGTCCATTTCGGAGGCGATGTCGCTTTCGCTTGCCCTGGAATCGATGCTCGGCATTATAGCCTTCGGGATTCCGAGGGAGCCTCCGCCGGCTCCTCCGCGCGATAGGGGCGGCTTTGCCGGTTATGGGGCAAGGGGCACGGCAAGCGCGATGAGCCGGTAGTGCAAGTGGTTGCGCGCGCCGCCCGGAGCGGACGGGATGATCTTGTCTGATGCAGAAGCCCTATAATGGGGGAAGTTTTTCATTGCTCTATCGCCGAACAGAAACACATGCATCAGACCTTCCGGCTGTCCGCACGGGCGGCGCGCTTTTATGCGTCACGCCCGCCAAGCCAGTCAATTCGCTGTTGCGTGAAATGGCGGAGTGTAGTATAATTGCCGCATGAAAACTGCACAAGGGCTATCTTCAATTGTGGCGGCGGCCGTTCTGGCGGCCGGGACGGCGGCGCATGGCGGCGAAATCCGCGCCATGATGATAAAGCTCGGCAACAATCTCCACGCCGAGCCGCTTTACCCCGATTATGTGCCTGTCACCCACCGCGACAGGGAGCGGGCGCTTTCCGCCACATTGCGCTTCGACGAGGATGTGTGGCGCGAAGTCACGGCCAGAATGGCGGAGAAGGGGTTCAACATGGTGGTTCTCGCCCTTGGCGAGGGCGTGGTCTACCCCAGCCATCCCGAGCTTGCGGTGGAAGGGTCGTGGAGCGCCGGGAAGCTTAAAGCCGAGCTTAAGCGCCTTAGGGATCTTGGGCTTGAGCCGATTCCGAAGGTGAACTTCTCCACCGCTCACGACACATGGCTCAAGGAATACCACCGAATGGTCTCGACTAAGCGCTACTATGAGGTGTGCGCCGATTTGATCCGCGACATAGCCGAGCTCTTCGACCACCCGCGCTTCATCCATCTCGGCTACGACGAGGAGATGCCGATTGCGCAGGAGCGGAGCGCCTACATGGTCGTTAGGCAGGGCGAGCTCTGGTGGCACGATTTCGACTTCCTGCGCCGCGAGGTGGAGAAGAACGGTGCGTGCGCATGGATATGGAGCGACTACATGTGGCATCACCGTGAAGAGTTCCTCCGCAGGATGCCGAAGAGCGTCCTGCAGAGCAACTGGTACTACAGGACGGACTTTTCCGATGAGATATGCGATCGCACCCGGATGGAAAGCCGCATTATGGCCGCTGCATGGCCGGAGAGCGTTGCGGGGCCATCGGCCTTCCTTGACCTTGAAGAGGCGCTCTACGATCAGGTGCCGTGCGGCTCGATCTGGGCCACGGAGGACAACATGGCAGCCCTGGTTCCCTTCTGCCGCGGACATATCGGCGCACCGCGCCTCAAGGGCTTTCTGATGGCCCCATGGCTCATGACGATCCGAGAGAACCGTGAAGCCCTGCTCAAGGCCGTCGATATCGCAGCCGACGCATTCAACCTCCCGGAGAACGTTCCTCCGGAGCAGCCCAGTACTTGACGGATTCCATCTGGTATGGTGCGGCCCGCTAGACAATTCCGCCATGGCGCCATAGCGCCTATCATTGCCGTTTCGGCGGCGATGCTGGCGTTTAATGCCGTGTTCGCTGCCCCATCCGCCCGTGCACGCGCGTCCAGGGCTGCGCCTAAGCCGACATGGAAACTCAAGTTCACCGAGAATTTCGACGGTACCCGCCTCAACGAAAGGCTCTGGAGCAGGATGGAAGGCAACCCGGCGGGGCCGGATTGGCAGAAGAATCTGTCGCTTCGCCCAGACCTTGTGGAGGTCAAGCGCGGTGAACTTATCGTAAGGGGCGTAAAGAACGACGACACATCGGCTGATCCTCGCCGCGTTCTCGCAGGCGGCATAACAACCAAGGGCCTTATGAACATGAAGTACGGCAAGGTGGAGCTGCGCGTTATGATCGAAGGCCAGAAGGGCGCGTGGCCCGCGATATGGATGATGCCCGAAAAACCGATCGGGATATGGCCGGCATGCGGCGAGATCGATATCATGGAGCATCTTGCAAGCGACAAGTTCGTCTACCAGACGGTGCATTCAACATGGACGCAGAGTCATCCGAACGACCCGCCGCGCGGCGGTACGGGACCGATAAAGCCTGGCGACTGGAACGTCTATGCGCTTGAATGGACGCCGGAGAGGATAGTATGGCGCGTTAACGGGAAGGAGACGCATTCCTATCCGAAAAAGGGCGACAGCCGTGAGCGCTGGCCGTGGGATCAGCCGATGTACCTAATGATAGACATGCAGCTTGGCGGGCAATGGGCCGGGCAGGTCGATGAATCGACGCTGCCTGTGGAAATGCGCGTGGACTGGGTCAAGCTCTACCAGCTGTCGATAGACGGCAAACGCGTAAGCGAATACACCCGCCCCGGCAGCCGCAAATAATCCCTGGTCGGCAGACCGCCGCGCCTTCAAGCATGCTTGAGCCTTGACTTGGGAGGGGGAATGCCATATAATATCGGCATGAAAGAAACTCGTATGATCGTGGCGGCCGTGGTTGCAGTAATGGCCGTGCAGGCGTTTGCCGGCATACTCGATGAACTGATGCCAAGGCCGAGGTTCGTCGCCAAGGGTGCGGGCGCCGCTCCCATGCAGGCGCCGCAGGGCCGCCCGGGCGCGTACTGCCTGAGGGTGAAGGACGGCAAGCCAAGCTTCGAAGGAGACGCCGAGGGCCAGCGCTACGCGAAAATCACGTTCGGCCAGCTCAGGGCGCTTGCCGCGGCCGACGGAATTCCGGTCCCGGACTGCACGATATCCGACTGGCCCGAGCTCAAGTACCGCGGACTTATGCTCGACTGCGGGCGCAACTACCAGAGCGTGGCGTCGATAATGGACATCATAAGCCACCTCGCCAAGTACAAGATGAACGTCTTCCACTGGCACCTCACGGACAACTACGGCTGGAGGCTTGAATCGAAGGTGCATCCCGAACTGCAGAAGACCGAATCGTTCAGCCGCCAGACGGGGAAGTTCTACACGCAGGAGGAGTTCAAGAAGGTCCTGGCCCATGCGCGCAGCCTCGGCATAACCGTGATCCCCGAGCTCGACATGCCGGGCCACACCCTCGCCTTCAGGAAGGCGACGGGCATAGGCGATCTCGCCGACGAAAAGGCCAAGGTGATCCTGGGCGAACTCATAGACGAACTCTGCTCGCTCGCGCCCAAGGAGGAGATGCCCATCATCCATCTGGGGACGGACGAGGCGCGCGAGCGCGGCGAGAAGGTTCCGCAGTCGCACCTCGACTACTGGGCCTCGAAGGTAACATCCAACGGCCGCATCCTCATGGGATGGTCGCCAGGGCTCAAGCTCCCCGGCCAGGGGATAAAGCAGCTCTGGATGGGTGCGAAAGATCCGCGCGGCGACAGGACGGCGTACATCGACTCGCAGAACAGCTACTACATCAACCACGTTGATCCGGAGGAGCTCCTTTCTGTCGCCGCATACCAGCAGCCGTGCAGATGGGGCGGCAAGGATGAGCATCTTGGGGCGATCATCGGCGTATGGCACGACGATGCCATCGCCGACACCGAAGATGTCGCGCGCATGAACGCAGTCTATCCGGCCGTCGTCCTTCTTTCAGACAACTTCTGGCGCGGCCGCGAGCGTGACGAGCCGGATCTCTATGCGCGCCTTCCCTCTCCGAACGACCCGCGATTCGCCCTGGCGGCCGACCTTGAGCGCCGGACCATAGCGCAGCGCGACAAGGTGCTTGCCAGATCGAAGCATCCTTTCCCGTACGTGGCCCAGACTTCCATGCGCTGGCGCATGACCGACCAGAGCGGCAAGACCATCGCATCCGACATACCGCAGGCGACCGTATACCCGCGCCATTTCTGGTTCCCGAAAAGCGCCTATGTGCCATATCAGGACGGAACGGTGATCCTTGAAACGGTGATAGAAAGCCCGCGCGACATCAAATGCGGCGCATGGATCGGGATGACCGGATTTTCACGCTCCGACGGACGCTCGCGCGACGCTCCCACGCCCAAGATCGGCGAGTGGAACAAGCATGGTGCGACGATCGAGCTCAACGGCCAGAAGATCGAGCCTCCAAGGTGGGCCCATCCCGGCACGCAGGGAAACCCCAAGGAGATTCCGCTTGTGGACGAGGACTACTGGTACCGCAAGCCCACCCCGATACGCCTCAGGAAGGGGGCGAACACCGTAAGGCTCACCCTGCCCAAGCGCGGCGGCTGGAAATGGATCGGCACGTTCGTTCCCATCCTGGGGACAAGCGACCATCCACGCGAAGTCCCCGGGCTCAGATACAGATAGATCCCGCGGCGCGGCATCAGGCCGATTTGCGCATTTGCAAGACGCGGCCCATTTTGATATAATATCCAGATACCGCGCGCCGGGCGGTCCGGGAGCGCGGTGAAGCAAGGATGGAGTGTTTCAGATGACCCTTTTGGAAGAATTCAAGGAGCGCGGGCTCGTCGAGTCGGTGACTGACCCCGAAATCGGAAAGATGCTTGAGAAGCCCCTCACCGTGTATTGCGGCTTCGACCCGTCCAACAGCTCGCTCCAGGCCGGCAATCTCGTAAGCATACTTGTCTTGAGGCGCCTCCAGCTCGCCGGACACAAGGTGATCGCCCTCGTCGGCGGCGCCACGGGGCTCATCGGAGATCCCAGCGGCAAGTCCGCCGAGCGCAACATGCTCACTGTGGAGGAGGTTGCCGAAAACGTCAAGGGCATCCGCGAGAACCTTTCGCGCGTCCTCGACTTCGAGGGCCCCAACGCCGCCATCCTCGTCGACAACTACGACTGGTACAAGTCCATCAGCGCCATCGAGTTCCTGCGCGATATTGGCGTAAACTTCCGCGTCCCTCAGATGCTCGCCAAGGAGAGCGTCAAGAAGCGCCTTGAAGCGAGCGAGGGCGCGCTCACATTCACCGAGTTCAGCTATCAGATCCTTCAGGGCAACGATTTCCTGCACCTCTACGACACGTACGGCTGCACGATGGAGGTGGGCGGAGCCGACCAGTGGGGCAACATCACAGCCGGCACCGATCTTGTAAGGCGCATGCGCGGCAAGACGGCCTACGGCCTCACGTTCCCGCTTCTTCTCGACGCAAGCGGCAGGAAGTTCGGCAAGAGCGAAGGCAACGCCATGTTCCTCTCCGCGGAGAAGACGAGCGTATACGACTGGTACCAGTTCTTCATGAGAAGCGCCGATGCGGATGTGATCCGCTACCTGAAGGTCTTCTCGATGAAGAGCCTTGACGAGATCGCCGCCCTTGAGGCCGAGATGAAGGTCCATCCCGAATCTCGCATTCCGCAGAAGGCGCTCGCCGAGGAGCTTACAAGGCTGATCCACGGCGAGGCGGGCCTCAAGACGGCCCTCCAGGCGACGAACGTGCTCTTCGGCGGCTCGATAGAAGGCCTCTCGGCCGCCCAGCTCGAATCCGTCTTCAAGGATGTGAAGAGCGCCACGCTTCCCAAGTCGCAGATCGTCGGGCAGAGCGTCTTTTCGGTGGCGGCCGCCGCCGGGATGTTCAAGTCGAACGGCGAGGCCCGCCGCATGGCCCAGCAGGGTGGGCTCAGCCTCAACGCCGTCAAGGCGGACGACAAGCGCGTCTTCGGCGATGACGATCTCGTCGACGGCCGCGTGGCCGTCCTAAGGAGCGGCAAGAAGAACCATTTCCTCCTCAAGGCGGCGGATTGAGGGCGTCGAAGCCCGCGTGCGGCCTTAAGGTGCGTTCTTGACAAGAGGATATAGATATGTGGAACTATTCTGAAAAGATGATGGATCACTTCAGGAATCCGCGCAACGTGGGTTCCATCGAGAACCCGGACGGTGAGGCCACGGTCGGAAGCCTCGCCTGCGGCGATGCGCTCAAGTTCCAGTTCAAGCTTGACGGGGAAGGGCGCATAAAGGAGGCGAAGTTCCAGACTTTCGGCTGCGCTAGCGCCATAGCCTCAAGCTCGGCCCTTACGGAAATGGTGATAGGAAAGACTCTGGAGGAGGCCAAGTCGATCACGAACGCCCAGATCGCCGACTACCTTGGCGGGCTTCCTCCGCAGAAGATGCACTGTTCCGTTATGGGTCGCGAGGCCCTTGAAGCTGCGATCAAGAACTACAAGACAGGCGAGAACGCCGACCGCAACCTTGAGGACGAGCTTCTCTGCACCTGCTACAACGTCAGCGAGAACGAGGTGCGCCGCGTCATAACCGAAAACTCCCTCACGACCGTCGAAGAGGTGACGAATTTCACCAAGGCCGGCGGCGGTTGCGGCCGGTGCAAGCCCAAGATCCAGAAGATCCTCGACGAGATCAACGGCGTTTGACCGCCGAGCGTCCGTTTTTTTGTCAGAACGGCATTTCAGGTCCGCCTATACCTCATGTAGGCGGGCCTGAAAAAATATCGGCTTGCCTTATAAGGTCAAGTGTGGTAAAATTGCAGCAGGATTCAATGCGGACCGATCCGTTCTGGCCTGCTGCAAAGAAAGGAGAAGCGAAATGAAGAAGGTTGCAATGATATTGACGGCGGTACTCTGCGGAGCCGTGCTTGCCGCGCCCCCGCCTCCGCCCCACCATGGTCACCACCCGAGGGGCAAGGTTTGCCACAAGTGCTACGGCACCGGCGAATGCCACAAGTGCGGCGGTACCGGTTGGAGGGCGCACTGGTTCAGCGAGAAGCTGTGCAACCGCTGCGACGGCACCGGCTGGTGCTCCTACTGCGGCGGCGACGGTCGCGAATATGACAACCCTCCTCCCCGCAGGTCCGGCTACGGCCCCAAGGCCGTCCGCAAGCCCAATGCTCCGCACGGCGGCCCTGCAGTGAAACCTGCTCCAGCGCCGCACAACGGCCCTGTCGCAAAGCCGCCGGCCCCTGCGCCCAAGCCGCAGCCCAAGCCGCAGCCCAAGCCAGCGCCGCAGCCCGCGCACGGCGGTCCCCACAGGCGCTGAGCCGTTCAAAGCAGCAAACATGTCTTTAATGCAGTAGAGGTCGGAAATGAAGAGGGTATTCGCATCTGTAATCGCGGCCACGGCGCTTTGCGGCGCCGTGGCCCAGGAGCCGGTCGAGCCGGCGATTGATCCCGGGGTCGGGCGCATCCCTGCGCCCGTCCCGGAGCCTGTAGTCCCCATTAAGGTCCTTCCCCCCGTGGAGGAGACGGAAGTGAAGGTCGAATCCTCCGAGCGTACGCTTGAGGACAACGGCCTCTACAGGAAGGTGGCCGTAACAGCCACATTCACAAACCCCAACCGCCGCCAGATGAGCTGGGACTGGTGCGTCACCATCCCCGACGACGCGACGGTATGCGGATACTCCCTTGAAATAAACGGCTCCATGGTGCCGGGTGTCGTGACCGCAAAAGAGAAGGCCCGCGTGGCGTTCGAATCCGAGAAGGCGAAGCGCGTCGATCCAGGCATAGTCGAGCATGTCGCGGGGAACGTGTGGAAGACGAGGATCTTCCCCCTTCTTCCCGATACGCCACGCAAGGCCGAAGTCGTCTACATAGTTCCTGTAGCCGATGGCGAGGCGAAGTGCGTCTGCGAGAAGGACAGAGAGGACGTGTTCGTCGCGGAACGCACCGACGCTGCCACGGGCGCCGCCCCCACCTGGCGCGACGCCGTATCCCGCTTCCAGTCCGGAACGATCCTCTGGGACGCGAGCGCGAGCGCCGAGAAGTGCGCCGCCCAGTGGCGCGCAAGGCTTGAGCTCCTCCCCGAGGACGGCGAGTGGACTTTGGTCGCATTCCGCAACGACGCCGAAAAAGTCGGCACGGTCAAGGGCCGCAGCCTGCTTCTTGCCGCCATCGACGGGCTTAAGTACGACGGCGGAACGGACATAGGCGCAGCAGTCGCGTCGCTCGATCCAGGGCGCGCGCCGGGAAGCGTCCTTCTTTTCACCGATGAGATCGACACTCTGGGCGTAGAGAGGCCGCGCTACGAAAGCGATCCTTCCGTCACCGTCGCCTCAAGGCCCGACCCGAAGCCCCGCACCGTCACCGTGAGGAAGCTAAAGGACGGCGAAACGGCACCCGAGGGCGTCGAGGTGAAGGAGGGCACCCTCCTCGCCACAGCCTGGGCGGCGGACAGGATAAAGGATCTCACCTCGCAGGCCGACGCCCGCAAGGACGAATTCCTCGAACTCGGCCGCCGCTACGGCGTTGCAAGCCCGGTGACGAGCCTTATCGTCCTTGAAAACGTCGAGCAGTACCTCGAGCACCGCATCGAGCCTCCTAAAGGCTCCGTATGGTACGACGAATGGGTGCGCCGCCGCGCCGCAGAGGACGATGCGATCAACGACCGCAAGAAGCGCGCCGAACACGAGAAGGATCTGCTTACACTCTGGGAGGAGCGCGTAAAGTGGTGGAAGGACCCGATCCCCCCCAGAAAGACGCCCAAGAGCGGTCTCTTCGAGGGAATCTTCGGCGAGCGCAACGCATCCCCAAGAAGGGCCCTCGCGAGGGATGGAATGGCTAGCCCTGCGGCATATTCCGCCGGAGCGCAGCCGGTCGGGGCCGCGCCTGCAGGAATGTCTGCGAGCCTCCGTTCCGCCAGGGCCGTCGCCAACGACGACTTCATGGCTGAAGACGAGGGCGGCGCCGTTGCAGAGGAGGCCGAGGTCGCGAGGGAGGCTTCGCCACGTCAGGCCCCGCCAAATCCCGGAGCCGCCGGAAGCGGCGGAGCGACGATAACGATCTGTGCATGGGACCCCAAGGCCCCGTACCTTGACGCGCTCAAGGCCGCGCCCGAGGGCAAGGCATATGAAGAGTACCTCAACCAGCGCAAGACGCACGGAAAGGCCCCGGCGTTCTACATGGACGCGGCGGGATGGTTCTTCAAGGCGGGCGAAAGCGCCCTTGCCGTGAGGATCCTCTCCAACATGGCCGAATTCCAGCTCGAAGATGCAGCCATCTGGCGCTCCATGGGCTGGCGGCTCAGGGAGGCCGGCGAATATCGCCTCGCCGTGGTGTGCTTCCGCAAGGCGCTCGCCATCCGCACCGAGGAGGGCCAGAGCCGCCGCGATCTCGCTCTCGTTCTCGCCGAGGAGGGCAAGGAGCTTTTCGCCAAGGGCGAGAAGACCCTCGCCAAGGCCCGCCTTGAGGAGGCGATGAGGCTCTTCAACGACGCCGCCTTCCAGAACTGGTCGCGCCGCAGCGGCCGCCGCTCCAACGACCGCCAGGTGAGCATCATATCCCTTGAGGAGCTTAACGGCCTTATGGGCTGGTGCGATGCCCAGAGCTGGGGCGAAGGCGAAAAGCCCGTTCCCCCGGATCTCGATCCCGCCTACAGGCGCGACATCCCCGTAAAGGTCCGCATCGTCCTCTCCTGGGACGCGGACGAGACCGACATCGACATCCATGTCCTGGAGCCCGAGGGCGAGGAGGCGTTCTACAGCCACCGCCGCACCGGCGCGGGCGGATTCGTCGGCGAGGATGTCACGACCGGCTACGGCCCAGAGGAGTACCTGCGCAAGGAGGGGACGGGCACATTCCGCATCCTGACGCACTACTACGCCTCCCACCAGACCGCCCTCACGGGCGCAGCCACCGCCACGGCCACCGTCTACACCGACTGGGCCACGGCCGCCGAGAAGAGGCAGATCCTCACGTTGAGACTTGACAAGCCAAAGAGCAAACTGCCTATAGGCACGATTGAGATACAATGAACGTAAAACTTCTTCTTGAAAGGAAAAGGGAAGGGGGCGAGCTTGCGGAGGATGACATCCGCGAGCTCGTCTCGGCCTATACGAAAGGCGAAGTGGGCGATGCCCAGATGGCCGCGTTCGCGATGGCCGTATGCTGCAACGGGATGACCGTCGCCGAGACGGCCGCGCTGACGGACGCCATGAGAAGGTCCGGCGGCGAGCTTGACCTGGGAGCGCTGGCCGCGAAAGGCGTCCCCACCGCCGACAAGCACTCCACGGGCGGCGTCGGCGACAAGATCTCCCTTGTGGCTCTCCCGCTCGCCGCAAGCTGCGGCGTTGCCGTGCCGAGCCTTGCCGGGCGCGGCCTCGGCCTTACCGGCGGCACCATCGACAAGCTAGAGACGATACCAGGCTTCAGGACGGATCTCTCCGCCAAGGAGTTCGTCGATGCCGCCTCTTCGGCCGGCGTCGCCATCGCGGCGCAGACGCCCGATCTCTGCCCTGCCGACAGGAAGCTCTACGCCTTGAGGGACGTGACGGGGACTGTAGCCTCGATCCCCCTCATAACGGCAAGCATTCTCTCGAAGAAGCTCGCCGAGGGTGCCGGGACGATCGTATTCGACGTCAAGTGCGGCGCCGGCGCCTTCATGAAGACGCGCGGCGGGGCCCATGACCTTGCAGTCTCACTTGTCTCCGGCGCGAAGTTCGCGGGCCGCAGGTCGTGCGCGCTCGTCACGGACATGTCGGAGCCTCTCGGCTATGCCGTCGGCAACAGGCTTGAGGTGGATGAGGCCGTCAACGTCCTACTTCCCCGGAAAGAGGGTGAAGATGTACTCTGCTGCCACGCGCAGTACCCTAACGACGTAGCGGAGCTTTCCGTAGAACTCGCCGCCAGGATGGTGTCGCTCGCAAAGGGCGTACCCGTTGAAGAGGCGAGAGGGATGTGCCGCTCGAACCTTGCGGGCGGTGCGGCGCTTAAGCGTTTCGAGGCGATGGTACGCACGCAGGGAGGTCGCCTTGCCGAGCGCCCGGCGAGAACGGGGACCGTATCGGGCCGCGCCGTGAAGGCGGCAAGGGACGGCTACGTATCATCCATAGATGCGGATCTTGTGGCCAGGGCGTCGCTTGCGCTCGGGGCGGGGCGCATGATGCCAGGCGATTCGATAGACCCGGAGGCCGGCGTCCAGCTTTCCGTAAGGCGCGGCGACTATGTGGTCAGAGGGCAGTACCTAGCGACGGCCCTCACGTCCACGGCCGGCGAGGGTGCGCTCAAGGAGGCCGAAGCGCTTATCGCATCCGCCGTATCCATATCGGACGATCCGCCTCCTGCAAAGAAGATCGTTCTGGAGGTAGTGGAATGAAGACGAAACTTACGCCAAAGGAGAGACAGGCGAAGATACGCCAGATAATGCGCGAGTACGACAGGAAGAAGGCCGAGCTCGGTTCGCGCGCGCCGTCGCTTCCCAAGGGGCCGGCGTTCACCGTGATCGTCGTCGCGGTCCTTCTGATGCTGGGCGGCGCGATCGTGCAGCTTGCAGGCGGCGGCGGAGCGGGCGGAGTGGGCGTCGACAAGAAGACGGCCCAGGCGCGCCGCAGCGTCGATGCGCTCGCCGAGGCGTGCGGAAGGTTCAGGTACCACTGCGGCGTATGGCCGAGCGCCGAGGAGGGTGTCGTGGCGCTCGCCGCCAAGTCGAGCAAACACGCCGGATGGATGGGCCCCTATGCGAACATCAACATCGGCCGCACCAACATAAAGCGCTGGCGCGAGATAGAGTTCGACCCGTGGAAGAGGCCCTACGTCTACGAGCCGCCGGCCGATTTGACGAATGGCGTACCAGTGCTCCTCAGCCTGGGCGCGGACGGAGAGCGCGGCACCGCCGATGACGTGGTCCCGGATCCGGCTCTTTTCACAAAGCCGCTTGAAGACACGTCGTGGGCCGAGAACTGGGTCCCGTTCTACAAGCGTGGCATTATAGTCAAGCCCAGCCGTCCGATGGTTCAGGTCGGTTCAGGAGGCAAGTGACGATGTTCTTGAGGATGATTCCGCGCTGGCGCCTCTGCGAGGTGTTCGGCATACCCCTCTACCTGGACCCCAGCCTGGCCATACTGCTTCTTTTCTTCGCGACTGGCGGCAGCTCCCTCTTCTCTGGCCTCGTGTACGCGGTGCTGCTTCTTGCGAGCATAGTCGCGCACGAGCTGGGGCACGCGCTAACGGCGCGCCGCTACGGCTGCTTCACGAGGGACATAACGCTCTCCCTGCTCGGCGGCTGCGCGAGCCTTGAGAGCATCCCGAGGCGCCCGATGGCGGAATTCACCGTTGCGGTGGCAGGGCCTCTCGTCAGCTTCGCGTGCGCCTCGATCGCCTTCGCGGCCATGTCGCTCATCGCATCCGACGGCGGATTCTCCGGCGTCATGAACTACGCCTGGAGCGCCTTCTCCGGGGCCGACCTGTGGACCGTAAGGAAGATGGGCAAGGTGCTCTTCTTCGATTCGCAGTTCGGCGTCCACCATTTCCTCAAGGTCTCCAACGACGCGCTGGAGCTTTTCAACGCGCTCCTCTACGTGGGATGCACAAACGTGATGCTTGGCCTTTTCAACCTCCTGCCTGGCTTCCCGATGGACGGCGGCCGGGTCTTCAGGAGCATCATGGCGAACTTCACGAGCCGCACGAAGGCCACGTACTATGCGATGGTCGTAGGGCGCGTATTCGCCGTCATGCTCGGCATAATGGGGCTCTACCGCTTCACTGTCGGCCGCAGCTGGGGGCTTGTGACATGCCTTATAGCCTATATGATCTGGCGCAGCGGTTACCGTGAATACCTTTCGGTCCTTGACGAAAGCGACGGTCCTTTCGACGGATGGAGCGCGCGGGTCGGCCCCCCTCCGTACGGCGGCGACGGGGAGGAGGTGGAGGTCCGCCGGTTTTAAACTTCTTGCAATTAAACATTGCAAAGGAAAGTGCAATGGAGTATAATATGAGGTGATGAAAACGGGGAATTATATCTTTTTCCGGTCGTTGCGTCCGTGGATTGTCGCGTCCGCGCTCGCATTCGGCTGCCTTTGCGCTTCTGGCGTGGAGGTGAATTCAGGGTGCACCTGCATCACGAATTCGCTTTCGCTGGGCGCGGAGGCGCTGATGGTTACCGGAAACGGAGGCGGCACCCTTGAGCTGAGGTCGGGTACGGTTGAGGGAACCGGAGAGCTTATAGTCTCCAACGCCACGCTCGTCGTTTCAGGCGCCGACTGCGACGCTTCCGGAGCGTCCCTCACCGTCGCGCAGTCAGGTTCCCTGGTTCTCAAAAGGTCTCTCACGGTAAAGGACTTCTCAAACCGGGGCAAGATATCCTGCAGCGAAGGGAAGTACCTCAGGGTCACCGGTTCCATCGATGCGGTCCGTGCGGTCAACATGCAGGGGGATTCCGCCCAGCGCCTGTCCCGCCAGTCCTTGAGGCTCGATCTGGCAGGCGGCTCCACGATAAGGCTTGTGGACGCCGAGAACTATCTCGACGCGAATTCCGGTTTCGTGACCGACGCCACCATGTCAAACCCCATTGTCATCGATGCATCGGCTCTCGAGCCTGAAACTTCCGGCTACGTGGTCGCCGCGTGTCTCGCGGCGAACGTGAGCCCGTACATTTTCGATCTCACGGGTGCTGAAGGAGCGGGCATCTACTGCGAGTGGTCCACGTCCGGGGGTGCCGTCTATACTACCGTATACGTCTATTTGGCCGGAACCGTCCCTCCGACAACCGAAAACGGCATCCCGACCGAATGGCTTGCCGCATATTTCGGGGAAGGCCTCTCAGCGGAAACATATGAACAGCTCTCGACCGCCGAAGCGGCCAACGGCATGGAAGTGCTCGACTGCTATGTTGCCGGGCTCGATCCGACGGATCCCCTTGCCGCCTTCACTCTTTATATAGATATTACAGGATCGGATCCGACCGCCTGCCGCCTCACATGGCTCCCCGACCTGGGGCAGGAGCGCCAGTACACCGTGATGGGGCGCGAGCTCCTAGAAACGGGGGACTGGGCCGTGCTCGGAAGCGACACCTGGGACGGATCCCTGCAGACGAATCTGTACGACCATGTGGCATCGCCTCCTGGAGAGACGTATTTCTTCAAAGTCGAATGTTCCCTCAAGGAGGGTGGAGAATGACGAAGCTCAAGTATCTGCGCATTTTGCCGCCTGTGGGCGCGATGGTTCTCATCGCGTCCCTTGCCGTTTTCTGCACGGCCGGGTGTTCGCGCACGGATGTCGAGGCTCCAAAGGAGGAGCCGAAGTCCGCACTTCCGGAATATTCCCGCTTAAGGGATTCGAAGCATTTCGAGAATCTTGAAGCCGCCAGGGCTGCGTACCTTGCAGAGTCGAAGGAACGCAAGCGCATCGTGGCGGAGATGGAGAAGCTTATCGCCGAGGCGAGAGCCGCGCTTGGCGAGGGTGCCACCGACGAGGCCGTTCTTGCGGAACTCGAAGGCAACAGCGGGAAGTACCCCCGCTGGAAGGCGCTTTGGGAGGAGAACCTTGTCGCTGTCGAAAGGCTTGAAGCCAAGCAGCGCGAGGCTTTTGCGGTTTTAGGCAGCAGGATGAGACAGGAAGTCGAGGATTCCAAAAAAGAAGGCGGTCAAAAATGAAGTTCAAAAATTCCATAGGGATGGTTGCGCTTGTTCTTGCCACGCTCGGATTAGCGCCCCAAGCGGCAACGGCCGGCGATATCTGGAGCATTGTGCAGACAAGCGGTTTCTCGGCTGAAACCCCGGCGCATTCCGGTCAGGACGTCACGTTCCGCATGACGCTCCTCAACGGTGATGTCAACCGCGACAGCTGGGATCTGAACTCGGTGAACAAGAGCTACATACTCTGTTCCAATCCCGGCTACTGGAATACGTCCGAAGATTTCTCGGCATTGTACACCTACCTCCACGAAGGTGTCGAGCTCGGCATCATGACGGAGGCGGAGCTTGCCGTCATGCTTGCGGCCCGGTCCTCGTCGGTGGACGGTCCCAAGATCGGCGTGTGGGTGTCAGGCTCTCTGCGCTTTGCCGACCTTACCCTCGCCAAGAACGAGAAGGACCCCAACCATCTGACTGACGTCAATTTCACCTATAAGGTTCAGCCCGGCGATCTGGCCGTCCCATTCTGCCTGGCCGACGGAGCGGGGAACGATCCTACCCTCGATACTAGCGTCAGCGGCTACTACTTCGTCAACCTCGCCCAGGACGCAAGCGACACGACGAACCCCTGGACCATCCGCACCCTCGACAACGGCGACTACGCCGATTTCACGATATATGAAGGCAGCCTTCCCTCCGGCATCGACCCCACGGAGGTTCCGAAAGTCGCCGATACAAGGCTTTTCGACGCCAACATCTGCATAAGGACATTCGGCTTCTCCGAGAGCGATACCGGCATTGAGGGCATTTGGCGCACCGTTCCTCAGGGCCGCACCAAGCTGATCGACGGAGCCATTGAGATCCCCGGCGGAGCTAGCGAAGATATGACGCTCTACGTCTGGGTCGATCCCGAGGACACGGGCGCCGTGACGCTCGATCCCACGCAGGCCGGCATCGAAACGGGCGGCGACGGCAGCGTGTTCCTCTCCCTCTCAATTCTCGCAGGCGAGAAATCCGCCTCCTTCCGCCTCGCCGGCGTCGCCGAGGGCGGCACGGCCAGGATATATGTCAGCTCCAACAAGGGCTTCCTCTATACCTCTCTTGGAGACGAGGTCCTCAACTATCTTACGGCGACGGTGAAGTGCACCGAGCCTCTTCTTCCCGATGTAACGGCAAAGGTGACAAGCTCTGCCAGCGAGAGCACGAACCAGTGCGACATATATGCCAAGTACGATTATATGGAGAAGGCGGCGAATCTCAGGATCACCCTCTCTGACGCCTTCACTTCGCAGACGACCGTTCGCGTCACTCCGGCGACCGGAGCCGGCGCGGAACCTGCCAAGCATTACATCGGCCTTTCAGCAAACGAGGGCGGCAACGCCTACCTCGACTGGGACAAGCAGGCCGATGCGTTCGTCGATGTCGTTTTCGCCGCCGGCGAACTCTACAAGGATCTGAACGTCTACACGCTCTATGCTGACGACTCCACGGCCGCCGACGGCATCACCTTCAACCTTGAGGTCGTCGAGCAGGATGCCGCGGCGTTCTTCAGCGGCGGCACCCACTCCGACACGATGTTCGTAAGGGCCATCCCGCCCGTGATCGTGAAGCCTGAAGAGGGCGAAAGCGTCTTTGGAAGCGCCACCATCGAGGCGAACGTCAACCAGATGATCGATGTCACGATCTCCGACATGTACCGCAGCCTGGTCAACGGCGAATACACCGTCTCCTTCTGGGACGGCGGTACGCTCGCCGGCACCGACCTCACCGCCAGGAACGGTGTCGTCACTCTTGAGGCCGCCTATTCCGATCAGGGTACCAACACCTCCACCTTCCGCCTCACAAACAATGCGAGCGGCCGTCAGACCGAGGGTTTCCGTTCGTTCATCGTGAACGTCAAGCCCGGCAAGAAGGTGTGGCTCGTCTCCGCCGACGGCGCCACGACCAACAGGATAATGTGCACCGAAAGCGACAGCGTCGAGCACGGCTTCAACGTCGTCCTCTCCGATGCGTACGTGAGAGACCTCTATGCGTTCCTCAAGCCCGTCTCCGACGGTAGCGAGGATGCCGTCCGCACGACCGCCTTCACCGCCGGCGTTCTCATCCCTGGCGGCGACACGGTCTCCCCCTCGCAGATCACGCTCACATTCCCCGATGGCACTGCGGCCACCAAGGCGGGTCTCGTCTATCAGGTCCAGCTGCGCACCTCCGACGACACCACGACAGACGATAACATCGTAGCCACCTACACGGCCGACAAGTTCTACGCCTACGTCTCCAACGAGGTTCCCGAGATACAGGGCGTCATCATCGGCGGCATAGAGCATACGGTCAACGGCGGCACGTTCGAGTATCCTCTCGCCAAGACGATCGAGAAGGAGCTGAGCCTCATGGTTGGCGATGTCGAGGCCGACCTCGGCGACGACTTCGAATGCGAGTGGGTCTTCTCGATTGGCGGCACCGCCGTCACGAAGACAACCAACCCCGCGACCTTCAACTTCCCGCAGGACGGCACCTACAAGGTGAAGGTCCATGCGAAGGACAAGGACATGGCCCAGAACGTCTGGTCGTCCTGGTTCGAGTTCAACGTGATCGTCTCCAAGCAGCCGACCGTCAAGATCGTCAAGTTCCCCGCCACCAGCAACTTCAAGGAGACGGAGACGTATGACGCCAACGCATGCGGCGTCTCCGTGGTCTTCGATCCTGCACCGCCCGTGGACGTCAAGGTGAACCTCACTGTCCAGAACGACGGCGGAACCGGCGCGCTCGAGTTCGAGGAGACGGAGCTTCTCTTCTCAGCCGGCGAAACGGAGAAGTTCGTCTATCCCGTCAAGATGGACGGCACGGCCGCAACGGGCCGTACGGGCTTCACCGTAAGGGCCGAGCTTGACGCCGAATCGATCGCGGCACTTGAGGCGGTCGACTACATCTACAACATGTCTGGCGCTTCGGCCAGGGTCAAGATCGACAACATCGCGCCCGTAGTCTCCAACTTCGATCCGATGCCCGGAGTCACCAACACCGTCTCGATCGGCGAGAGCGTCACCGTGACGGTCGACGTCTCCGACATCCTCGCCGACGCGCAGGGCGGCTTCACCTTCACGTGGACCTCGACCGGCAACTCCAAGAAGGTTGAAACGGTCATGCCTGCGACGGAGAACGACGATTTCGTCGCCGCGGTCTTCACGACGCAGTTCAGCAACTATGGCGATAAGGAGATCCGCCTTACCGTGAAGGACAAGGACGGCGGAACCTCGTCGCAGTACATCTTCAACTATGTCGTCGAGCCGGCGAAGCCCCTTAAGCTCTATCCTCTCGGGCCGAGCGTCGGCAGCGGCACGGAACTTTCCGCAACGTACAGGAACGCACCCGGTCTCGGCTCCGGCGTCGTGAGCGTGGATCCCAGGGATGCGACCTTCGCCTACGCAAGCAGCTGGGTCAGGACGTTCAACAGCCCCAAGGAGCAGGGATATGCGGGCCTCTGGGCGCACGGCTACGCCTACGGCGAAGAGGATTCCGTGATCGGGCCTACCGGCTCGACAGCCGCTGATGGCGGTGACGTCTACAAGTACGAGCCCGAGGACGGCTGCGACAGCTTCTTCTACTGCTGGCTCCAGTTCGATACGGGGGAGGGTGCGAGCACGATAAGCGGCAAGCCCAATCCCCAGACCGTCAAGGGCCGGAACACCGATACGTCCATAACGCTCGCGGATGCCGAGGAGAACGCCACTTCGTTCAAGCTCAGCTCCTACGAGGCCGTCTTCTCGCGTGAATGGATCCCGAGCGACAACCTCGGCGACATCAACTCGGATGGCATCCCCGACTACTATGCGATCAGCTGGGGAGTCACCTCCAACTACGGCGATTACGGCGAGGGCGGCGACCTCTACGACTACGGCGCATCCAACGCCGACGAGGATATGCTCCCTGCGGCGGCGACACCCGCCACGAGCCTCATCCCTGACGTCTCCAGCGGCTGGGCCACCGACGGCGGCGAGTTCACCGCAAAGATGGAGCTGCGCGGCTACGGCGACGGCCTCAACTTCTCGACCGTCAACGCCAACCACATGCGCGGCACCGACCTCTACGCGATAACCGATCTCGATCTCACGGACGACGAGGCGGCCGCGCTCAATGCCGCGAGCGGCCAGGAGTTCGACCTTGCGACCGAAGAGGGCAGGGAAGCCGCCAAGGCCTGGATGCTCGCGAACTCCTGGAGCCCCGAGAATCCGACCGATCCCAGGAAGGCCGACACCGATGGCGACGGCTTCACAGACGGCTGGGAATACTACTTCTGGTACAACTCCAAGATCATGGGCAACAAGGGCCGCAAGCTCAACGCCACGGATCCCACCGGCGACTACATCGAAATCGCTCCCGCAGATATCGCGGCGCACTTCGACCCCAACACCTACCTCAAGGACGCCAAGGAGGCCGACTTTGACGCTGATGGACTTTCCGACTACGAGGAATTCCTCATCGGCACGAATCCCGTGGACTGCGACTCCGACGGCGATGGCCTTCCCGACGGATGGGAGATAATGCGCGGCCTCAACCCGCTTGACTGGAACAGGCAGGGCAGCCAGGAGGATCCGAACGCCAACCCCGACGGCGATTACATGGCTAAGGCATATGGTATAATGTCCTACACCATCTATGATGTCGATGGAGTCTACTATGCGGTAAGAGCCGGCGATGAGGGAGGTACGATGAACGAGCCTGCCGAGACGCAGGTGTTCAAGTACGGCTCCGACTGGTGCCCCGCCTCAAAGACGGCATCCGGCATCAACTCCGGAATCGATTGGACCGAGTACGATCCTGTAGCGTCTTTCGTCACGCTCGTATACATCCACAACCAGGTTTACTCGCGCAAGGGCTTCGATCCGAGGACCGGCTGGTACGACGGCAGCGGGTACAATGGATACCTTGGTGCAAGGTGGATGGAGATAAGCGCCGGCCAGGCGACCGATACCGTTCCCTTCACGACAAAGGATGAATGGCTCCTTTCAGGCTACATGACGAAGGCCCTGGGCAAGGGGCTCGACCTCAACTCCTGCACGACCATGCCGCTTCCTCCCTTCGAGCGGACCTATGGTGACAGCGATCAGGTCCACGAGCAGACGGCGCATGGCGCAGACTCCAACGGCGACGGCATCCCCGACGGCTGGACGCTCTATGTAGGCGGCGATCCAAATGCGACCGGAGCGAATCTTGCGGCGCAGACGTCCGACAAGAACGAGCCCATTACCGATGGGGACGGGCTCGATCTTCTCGGCGAGTTCGCCGGCATCGACTCCGTGGCGGCATATTCCGGCGTGGAGAGCATCGCCGACGGCCTCAACGCCGACTGGCGCAACAAGTTCTTCCCGACCGATCCCAACAAGGCCGATACGGACGGCGACGGTATTTCCGACGGCAGCGAGGGCGAGTACGTCTACATCAAGGGTGAGACGGAAGACGACGGGTCACTCTGCTTCGCCGGCGGCGGCATGAACCCCTGCACGGTCGATACCGACTTCGACTGCATCCCCGACGGCTGGGAAGCGACGTTCGCCGGAGCGGCATATACGATAGAGGAGGGCACGGCCGTCTCCAGCCTTGAGGATGTTACCGTGGCCGACGTCCGTGCCAAGGGCCTCACCGTGGACAGCGAAGGAAACATCCAGGCCTCCGGCACGTACGTGCTGCGCGGCATGGACGCCACAGTCCAGGACGCAAACTACGACCTCGACGGCGACGGTCTCATGAACTGGCAGGAATACTGCACTCAGTCCTTGAGACAGTTCCGCTTCGACGATGGTTCGACACCGCTTCTCAATGCGTGCCTGCGCAACATGGAGCAGATCATCTGGACCGGCACCGAGGAGGAGTGGGAAGCACTCGGCGAAGAGGGGCAGCGCGAGATTGTTGCGCCCTACGAGGGCCAGAGGGTCGAGCAGAGGGAGAGCACTACGACCCCCGGTCTCTGGGAGATATACTGCAAGATCTACATGCGCGGGCCCGAGGTTCCTTTCGTTGAGTTCAACGCCTTCAACGAAGCCAAATACAAGTCGGCTCTTGAAGAGGCGATGGAAGGCTCCTACGAGGAGGATGAGATTGCAAGCCTCCTGAATCAGATCAACTTCAAGTCCCTTGGTTACTTCACGACACCTCCAAATGCATGGGATTACGCCTACACTGAATTCGTAGGTGCCAACGGCCAAGGCCGCAGGTTCATGTTCGCACCCACCTCGGCTGGGTCGTACATCACGACGAGCCCGGTCCTGTGGGACTCCGACTCCGACGGCATGGACGACTTCTGGGAGATCTTCCATGGCATGGATCCGCTTCTTGCCACGATAACGACCCTCGACAATTCGACAAGGCGCGACTATATCGCCTACCTCACGAGAGATCCGCTTAGCGGCGCGAGCAGGTTCAGCATATACAAGAACCCCTGGGTTGACGTAGACGGGATCCTTGACGCGCTTTCGTACAATGCGGTGAAATATCCCTGGGTGACGGGTTGCGCCGAGTTCGACGCCGACGGCGACGGTGTCAGGAACGAGGAGGAGGCGATCAAGCCCAACCTCTCCGATCCGAGGCCGATGCACTCCGACCCGACCCCGCTCTGGTACACGGATACGTCCAAGCCCAACAGCTTCACGACCATGTACTATCAATTCGATCCCATGTTCGGATCGAGCGATCTCGGCAAGTCGGCCCTCAAGTATCCCTGGACGATAGGCGGAACGACTCTGGCCTACGATGGAAGCTCAAGCATGTACCGCTTCTCGTTCGAGCAGAACGAAGGTTACGACTCGGATGGCGACTGGACGAGCGACAAGCTCGAAAACGTGTCCTCGCTCAAGGGTACGAGCGATCCTCTCGTCGCCAATTCGCCCGACCGCCGCCAGGCGATCTACTTCCCGGGCGGTGATTCTGCGGCCGTCAGCTACCAGACTTTCAACCGCAGCTCCTACGTCGGCAACTACGACGCGCTCAACCAGTTCACGGTCGAGTGCTGGGTCAGGCCGGACGAGGACAAGCTCGGGGATGAAGAGCAGGTCGTCCTTGAGCGCGTGTTCATGTATCCGGCCTCGACGCTCGCCAATTCCGAGAGTGTCATGAGGGCGAACTTCCGCGTCGCGATAGCCGATGACGGATGCCCGTTCGGCCTGTACGACTCCTCTGACGCAGTCGATACCGCAACTGGCGACTCCTCCGTCATCGTCAAGGCCACCAAGCCTCTCGCGGCCGAGAAGTGGGCGCATCTCGCCCTCTCCTTCGACGGCTCAAGGCTGAGGCTCTATGTCGACGGTGTCGAAGCGGCGGTAAGCCCGGCCACGCAGCTCAGGCCCGCGAACGGTGTGACGAGAATCGTCCAGGATGTCGACGAGACCGGTTTCGGAGTCGACACGTACTCCATGCACACAGGCGGTCTCGTTGTCGGCGCTCAGGTAAGGGACATGAATATGCTCTGGGGCGGCGATGCAACCTGGATGGCGGAGCCCATGAAGAACTTCTTCCAGGGCTATGTCGATGAAGTCCGCATCTGGGACGGCGCAAGAACCGGCACCGAGATCCTTGCCGACTACACCAGCAGGGCGCGCTACACCGATGAGCAGATCCTCGCGAACAAGCAGAAGGTCTTTGCTGCGTGGACGAACGGCGCTACGCGCGCCACCGGAGGCGTCTCGACGACGGTCCTTCCACCCGAGCTCCTGGCGCTCTACACGTTCCAGACGCTCCCCGGCGCCATCGAGGATACGATGGTCGAGACGGTGCCTACGGGCTTCAAGCGCTCGGTTGTGGACAATGCCGTAGACGCATTCGGCAACCAGTACGACGTGGCCGTCGGCTGGTGGAGGGATTTCGCGCTCAAGAGCATCGTCTACTATGACGACAACCTCGTGCCCTGGATCGGAAACGCCGTCGCCCATATGCCTTATCTCGACGGCTCCGCGGCAGACAGCCTCTACTGGACGGACAAGTTCGCCGGCTGGGCCACCGCATCGGAGACCGACTCCAATGCGTTCGCCTTCCCGAACAGCGGCATTCCCTATGGCGACTACAACTACCTCTCCGACCGCCAGCTCAAGGTTGACCGCAACAACACCGTCTCCGGCACCAATACGCTTGCGGCCCTCCAGTGGAGATTCGAGCTCCGCACCCGCTTCATCGGCAATACCGACCTGATCCCCGTAGGCGGCGCGTACGCCAAGCGCTGCGCAGACTACTGGGACGGCGAAGGCGCGATGGACGCATGGCAGATCACCGGCGACGGCTCCGGCGAGGATCCCGACGCCGACGAGGACGGTCTTCCCGACTGGTGGGAAGCCTATGCCGAGTCCGAATACGGTCTCGAGGGAACGGACGGCAACAACTGGAACACGATGGTCGACTACTTCGGCGATGGATTTATGATCCCCGCCTGGGAAGCCTACATGCGCGACATCGTCGCGGGCATCGTCTCCAGCACCGACTACCTCGACGGCACCGGCGATGCTCCCGACATGACCGTCAAGGCTGACGTCAATGCCGACGGCCTCCCCGACTGGTGGCAGCAGCTCTACGGTATAAACGCCTCCGGCGCGCTCGAGGATCCCGACAACGACGGCCTCTCGAACCGTGCGGAATACCTCATCAGCGAGATCTTCAGGTTCGCGCATCTGAACCCGACCCTCGCGAGGACGGGCATTGCCGTGGACGGAACGGTCGTCAACTCGGACGTCCTTGACTACTTCCAGAAGGAAGGGCAGCTCTATTACGGCTCCATGTTCGCCGACCATGACAAGATCGACGACTTCTGGGAGGACTTCTACGACATCGACGTCGCAAGCCGCTACGTCTGGGACGCAAGGAGCGACGAAGACGGCGACGGCTGGAGCAACTGGTCCGAGGCCTGCGCCGGGACGAGCCCGAACGCCGCCAACAGCCTCGGCATCGACGGCGACAGCGTAAGCGAGTGCCCGACGCCTATTGTAAGGCTCAAGGTCACAGACCCGACGAGCTCCGTCTCCAATTCGACGCTCGTCGTCCAGGCCTGGGGCGATCTGCTCCTGCTCGACTCGCCCGACGCCGAGTGGACGATAGGCTCGTCCGCGAGCGACGACTCTTCCTCGTCGTCCTCCGACAGCACGACCGCAACGGCGAACCGCAGCAAGTACCTCGGCTGGAACACCGGCAGGAAGGTGACGTTCAACCTCGGTCCGGGGCAGGTAGCGCACGGAAGCGTCGTCGTGAAGTTCAAGGACACGCAGTACTGGATGATCTACACCTCCTCGAGCTCGATCTATTCCTCCGGCCTCTACTTTGTGGTAGGCTCGGCGCAGAACGCGCAGTGGGTCAACCATGTCAAGGACAGGCCGAGGATCGGGTCCGACGGCAAGGAGAGCAGCGTCGGCGATCTCGTCATCGAATCCGGCGAGACGTCCGAGGACTTCTCCGCGACGGTCGTGGGTGAGGTCAACTACGAGACCGGCGAGGCGATGCTCGATCTGGGGCTCGTCCAGGACGACTTCTATGTAAGCGGCTCCGTCTCCACGCAGGAGTCCTCCGAGGATGATAACCTGGTGGCTTCGCTCATCCATCCTTCGACATCCTACGTCAAGGTTGAATGGTACACGCAGATCGTCGACCAGGGCGAGAACGGCCGCTACTACCTCTCGCAGCCCGACAAGGGCCGCATGAAGGAGGGCAAGAACACGTTCATCGTCTTCCGCGATGATGATGGCGATGGTGCGTTCACGCCCGGCGAGCCCTACGGCTTCGCTCCCGCCGTCGATGTCGGCTGGGACGGCGTCGACGTGAATGTCGAGCTCACCACGACGAGCGCGGTCGCATTCCGCGCCGATCTTACCGACGCCTCCAGGATCGACCGCCTTGTCGTCAGGGGATCCGTCGGAGATGTGGTCGACTTCACCGCCGATCCTTACAGCGAGTACGAGCAGAATCTCGACGGCACGGGCAAGTCGGTGTCGTACAGCTCAGGCGATTCCGATTCCGGCTCCAGCTCCAGCTCGTCCGATTCCGGCACCGATCTCACCTGGGTGCGCGTCAGGGTCATGCTCTGGCTCGGCAATGGCGTCGCCGCAGGCAACAACACCGTGAAGGTCCTTGACAAGATCATCAACATCAAGAACCGTCCCGTGCTGACCGAGGCTGACTTCCTGAATCCCGAGACCGGCGATTACGATGTCCAGTGGAATGTCGGCAACTCGTTCGCCGCCAACATGACGAACGCCACGTACCGCGTCTTCTTCGGCAACACGGCGGTCCCGAATTCGACGGGCGCCAAGGTGGCGAGCTACAAGTGCGGTTTCTGCCGCAAGTTCGACGTCTCCAGGATCACCCCGACGCCGCTCTCGCCCGCCAACGACAGGGATGCGATAGTCTACGCCAGCCATCCGACGTTCACATGGAAGGTCGGCGCCATGAACGAGTACAACACGTACAGCGCGTTCAGCATCCTCGTCGACGACGCGAAGGGCAACAACGTCTGGAGCTCCGGCATCCAGCTTGCGCCGCCGTGCCGCCGCGATGTGGATGGCGTGTACTCCTACAGGTACGAGGCTCCGCTCTTCGCAGGGTCCATCGTGGAGAACTCCTCCGGCAAGGCCGCGCTCTTCCACAACTACTCGAACTACACGTGGCGCGTGACCATGTACAACAAGAAGTACATGACACCGGCCTACAGTGCGTCCAAGTCGTTCCTGATGAGCGCCAACTCCAATAACGAGAACGGCTACGGCGGACTCGCGGTCAAGGTCAAGTACAGAGGGCCTGACGCAGCCGTCAGCGACAGCGCCGACATGACGAAGCTCGAAGGCAAGATCCGCGTCCAGGCCTTCAAGACCGGTGACTTCACCGGCATGCCTGCCGGCGAGGTCGTCGTCTCCGACATCGATAGCGTCACCAACGGCTCCATCACCGTGAATGCCGTGATACCTGGCCTCTCCGCAGGGCCTTACTACGTCAGGTCGTTCATCGACACGAACGGCAATGGCGAGAGGGATGTCTGGGAGAGCTGGGGCTACGCCTGTGGCATCGGTAAGTCCGGCGCCACGACGACGTTCGTCCCGATGGCCATCACTGTCGGAAGCACGATAACGGCCTCTCTGCCCGAGTGCGAGGTCTGGATCGAGGATGTCGATACGGACGGCGACTGGCTGCCTGACGTCTGGGAGATTATCAACGGCACTCTCGCCACCCGCGGCGCCGCCACGCTCGACGGCGATCCCGAGCTCGACGACTTCGTCCGCGTCAACCCCGAGCTTTCGGCCAAGGTCCAGAACAGGGTCAGGGGCTCTTCCGCGTCGCTCACCGGCATGTCGCTCGGAGCGATGTCCAACCCGACTCTCGCGGCTCTCATGATGGGCGTCGATCCGTCCGGGTACGAATCGCCCGCGCTTGCCGTGCAGGCGGCCGTCAGCCCCGACCTCGCGGAGGACGGAGTGACGGTTGAGAGCCTTGCATTCGACGGTGAAGGGAACATCGTTCTCGAGGTCTCCGCCGAGACGAAGGCCGGCACATCGCAGGCGGCTAGCGTCGTGTACGGTGCGCAGCCCACCGCTCTGGCCACGGTCAGGTACGAGGTGCTCTGGCGCGAGAACCTGACGGACGGCTGGACGAGCGTCGCCTCCGGCGTAGTCGAGGTGGGCGGCGAGGCGCAGACGATCACCGTTCCCAGGGAGGAGATCCTTGTCGACGGCGCCACTCCCGCGAACGGCTTCTTCAAGGTCTCCCTCTCCAAGTGAGAGGGGCCTTGGAAAGCCCATGCCAAAAAGGATTGAACGGATAAAGGTGAAAGACAGAGGTTAGAGGATATGGCCAAGGAAATTCGGAAGGTTCTCGTCGTAAACGCGGGGTCGAGCTCGCTCAAGTACATGCTCTTCGACATGAAGGGCGAGAAGATGCTCTGCAAGGGTCTCGTCGAGCGCATAGGCATCGATAGCCCCAGGCTCGTCTACCAGAAGGCCGGCGCGGAGAAGATCGCCTGCGAGGTCGAGGCGCCCGACCACGCGGCCGCGCTTAGAAGCGTCGTCGCCGCGATATCCGACCCTGAGACGGGCGTCATATCGAGCCTCAAGGAGATCGATGCCATAGGCCACAGGATGCTCCATGGCGCGGAGGTCTTCACCGACAGCGTGAAGGTCGATGCCAAGGTGCTCAGGGAGTGCAAGAAGCTCATTCCCTTCGGCCCCCTGCACATGCCCCCGAACATCGGCGGCGTCGAGGCGTGCCAGAAGATCTTCAAGGGCGTCCCGAACGTCGTCGTGTTCGGTACGGCCTTCCACCAGACGATGCCGGCCTGCGCGTTCCTCTACGCTGTGGCCCCCGAGTTCTACGAGAAGCACGGCATACGCAAGTACGGCTTCCACGGCACGAGCCACAAGTTCATCACGCAGGCCGCCGCCGAGTACCTCAAGAAGCCCGTCAAGAAGGTGAATCTCGTCACCTGCCACCTCGGCAACGGCTCAAGCCTCGCCGCCGTCAAGAACGGTGAGGTGATGGATACGACGATGGGGCTTACGCCTCTCGCCGGCCTTATCATGGGCACGAGGACGGGCGACATCGACCCCTCGGCCGCGATCGCCATCGCGAAGATCAAGGGCCTTTCGCTCGACGAACTCGATACGTTCCTCAACAAGAAGAGCGGGCTTGAGTCGCTTACCGGCTCGAAGGGCGGCGACATGCGCGACATCTGCGGCCGCGCCGCGAAGGGCGACATCAACGCCATCACCGCGCTTGAGATGTTCGGCCACAGGACGGCCCTCTACATCGGCGGATACAACACCCTCATCGGCGGGGCCGATGCGATCATAATGACAGGCGGCATCGGCGAGAACTCCAGCGAAGGCCGCGAGATGATCGTCAAGCGCCTTGGCGCGCTCGGCATCAAGCTCGACAAGAAGGCCAACGCGAAGATCCACGGCGAAACGGGCGTCATCTCGACAAAGGATTCGAAGATCCCAGTGATTGTCCTCCCGACGAACGAGGAGCTTATGATAGCCCGCGACACGATGAGGGTCTTGAAGAAGTGAACCTCCCGAGGTGGCGGAAAGATTTAAAACGAAAGGCATCAGGAAATGAGCGCAATTTCAGAGATTGTAAGGAAAGCCTCGGAGCTTAAAGGGACGATCGTCCTTCCCGAGGGCATGGATCCCCGCGTCATAACGGCTGCATGCGCATGCGTCGACAGGGGCATCTGCACGCCGGTCGTCCTCGGCACCCCCGAAGAGATCTCGGCCGCCGAGGAGAAGTGCGGCCTCAAGCTCGCGGAGCGTGCGATCAGGACTATCGACTACACACAGGGTGACGCCGAGCTTGAAGCTGCGTACCTTGAAGCGTGGAACGCCAAGGAGTCCAGGAAGCCCGCGGAGAAGCAGAAGATAATCGACCTTGCCGCCGCCCAGAAGACTCTTCGCACGAAGCGCATCTACTTCGGCGGCATGATGGTGAAGCTCGGCCGCGTGAACGGACTTGTCGCAGGCTCCATCGCCTCCACGGGCGACATGCTAAGAGCCGCCTTCCACACGCTCGGCACCGAGAAGGGCGTAAAGACGGCCTCCTCCTGCTTCATCATGGATCTCAAGCGTCCGACGCCCTCGGGCGACACGGTTCTCGCCTTCGGCGACTGCGCCGTCATCCCCAACCCGACGGCGGAGCAGCTCGTGGACATCGGCCTTGCGACGGCGCAGACGTACCGCGAGCTCACCGGCAACGAGCCGCGCGTCGCGTACCTCTCCTTCTCCACGAAGGGCTCGGCGGCAGGCGATCTCGTCGAGAAGGTGCAGAAGGCCGTGGAGCTTGCAAGGCCCGTTTTCGCCGAGAGGGGCATCAAGATGGACGGAGAACTCCAGTTCGACGCCGCCATCGTCCCGTCCGTCGGCGCGCTCAAGAACCCCGGCGGTGAGGTCCAGGGCAACGCCAACGTCTTCATCTTCCCCGATCTCCAGGCGGGCAACATCGGCTACAAGATCGCGCAGCGCCTCGGCGAGGCCACGGCCATCGGGCCGAACCTCCAGGGTCTCGCGAAGGCGATGAACGATCTCTCGCGCGGCTGCAGCGCCGAGGATATCGTCGGAACGATCTGCGTAACGCTCCTGCAGAGCGTGTCGAAAAGGTGAAGCTTTGGGGGATTCCCTGAAATGACCAGAGTGGCGATGATAACCAGGGCGAAGGAGGTCTTCTCCATCGAGATCGAGGGCCTTGAAAAGGTCCGCGATTCGGTGGGCGATAGCTTCGCCAGGACGGTCGAGCTCCTTCTCGCGTGCATGGAGCGCGAGGGGATAGTCGTCGTTTCGGGAGTCGGCAAGAGCCTCCACATAGCCGAGAAGATGAGCGCGATCTTCGCATCGACGGGGACGCGCTCGATAGTCCTCAATCCCGTGCAGGCCATGCACGGCGATCTCGGGATGGTCGCCGCAAAGGATATCCTCATAGCCCTGAGCTACAGCGGCGAGTCGGCTGAGGTGATAAACCTCATCCCGGCTGTCCGCCGACACGGGCTCAAGGTGGTTAGCATAGTCGGGAACGCCGATTCCACCCTTGGAAGGCTCGCCGACATCTGCCTCCCCGTTCCGTGCGGAAGGGAGGCCTGCCCCTTTGGAATGGCGCCTACAACGTCCGCCGTCGCCACGATGGCGATGGGCGATGCGCTTGCGATGGTGATGATCGAGGCTCAGCGCTTCCCGAAGGAGAGCTATGCACTCAACCATCCGGCCGGCGCGATCGGAAGGGCGCTTGTCATGAAGGTGTCCGACGTCATGCGCACCGGAAAGCGCGTCGCGTCCGTTACGCCGCGCACGAAGGTTCTCGACGCCATCCTCGCGATGACGAAGGCCGGTGCGGGAAGCGCCGTCGTGACCGGTGAGGACGGCCGCCTTGAGGGCATTTTCACCGACGGCGACTTCAGGCGCCATGTCTCCGAGGGGCGCGACATCCTCTCAGACGAGGTTGGCATGTACATGACCGCGAAGCCGCTCTTCATCAGGAGCGACGCCTACGCGGCGGATCTTTTGAAGGTTTTCGAGAAGAAGCACATCGACGACCTGCCGGTGTGCGACGGGGACGGCCGGGTGGTCGGGCTCGTTGATCTGCAGGATCTTCCCAAGATGAAGGTCCTGTAGAGGCAAGGTTTGAGACACTTAAAGCGGCAAAAAAAGGAATGGAAAGAAGGAGGCGGGAGATGAAGAAGG
This sequence comes from Kiritimatiellia bacterium, assembly GCA_045636065.1. Classification (GTDB taxonomy): domain Bacteria; phylum Verrucomicrobiota; class Kiritimatiellia; order RFP12; family UBA1067; genus RGIG5050. The sequence continues at coordinate 111,890 of JAZTWW010000036.1, forward strand.
CGATGGTGTTTGCGGTGGTTGCGACAATGGCGGCGCTCACGGTTTCGGCCGCCACGACAGGTCGCGGAATGTCCGGTGCGCGTACGGGCGCCACCACCACGAAGAAAGGCCCGGTGGGCGCGGACGGCGGCGAAGCCGTCGCAAAGGGACGCGCCGCGCAGGTCGTCATCTCGCAGGAGGCGCGTCTCGGGAACATGTGCCTCCAGAGCGCCCCTTCGCTTCCCGGCAGCGGCATGGGCCAGGTCTTCAAGAAGCCGCGCAAGTGGATCGTCCTCGAGATGAAGTACGACACCTACGCGCAGTGGCAGGACCAGCTCACGGTGACGTGGCATGTCCTTCTCGACATAACGAAGGCCACCGAGAAGAAGGAGAAGCTCGCTCCCGGGCAGAAGCCGCCTGCCCAGTACAGCTACTACACCACCTCCGTCACCTACGTCAACATCCCCCAGGGCTCGCATGCGGCCAGCGTCTGCCTCCCGCCGAGCGTCCTTGAGAGGTATGGCGAGCCTGTCGTCATCGCCGCGATGATCACCAACAAGGAGGGCGACATCCTCGCCACGCAGAACCAGGGCGCGGCCCAGCTCAAGCTCGGCGACAACTGGTGGGAGAACGACAAGGTCCTCAGCGCCGTCAACAAGCAGGGCGAGCCTCTCATCGAGCGCCGCCAGGGCCTTCTCGACCGCTCCAAGACGATTTTCGCTCTCGTGAACCCCAATGACTACGAGGTAGTTCAGTAATGGCACGCTTCCTGACACTAAACGTGGGCGCGACGAAGGCCCTGCTCGCCGAATGGCAGCAGAACGGCACCGCGCTTTCACTCAGCGCCTACGCGACGGCCGAACTGGCCGGAGGCGACGACCCCGGGCTCCTCTCGGCGTCGCTCGCAACGGGCATACAGACGATAATGCACGACGAGGGCATAAAGCCCGCCCCCGTCGTCGTGTCGCTCGGCGGGCAGCTCGTCTTCCCGCGTTTCGCAAAGTTCGCGCCCGTCGCAGGCGGCGCGTTCGACGACCAGGTGCGCTTCGAGGTCGAGCAGAACGTCCCGTTCCCGATCGACGAGATAATAAGCGACTTCCAGATAACGGGCGACACCGTCGAAGGCGACAAGGCGGCGCTCATAGTCGCGGCCAAGCGCGAGCAGGTGAACGCCGTGACGGACGCGGTGATATCCGCGGGCCTTACGCCCAAGTTCGTCGACGTGGCGCCGTTTGCGGTGACGAACGTCGTCAGGGCGGCAAACCCCGGTCTCGACGGCTGCAACATCATACTCGACATCGGGCCCAAGACGACGAACCTCATCCTCATCGAGGACGAGAAGGTCTACAACCGCTCGATACCCGTCGGCAACAACAACCTCGTCAAGGACATAGCCAACAAGCTTGGGCTTTCCCCGGACGAGGCCCGCACGGTGCTCGCCGAGCGCGGCTACGTCGCATTGGGCGGCGTGACGCAGGACGAGGACCAGCTCGCCGACAACGTCTCCAAGATCATCCGCGCCGTGATGACGAGGCTTCACGCCGAGATTTCCCGCTCGATCAACTTCTACCGCTCCCAGCAGGGCGGCAGCGCGCCGAGCAGGCTCTTCCTCACCGGCGAGACGAGCCGTCTTGCGCAGATCGACCAGTTCTTCAGCGAGACACTCCAGGTCGAGACGCAGTACATCAATCCGTTCGACATCGTTGCGTTCGGTCCGCGAGTAGGCGACGATCGCGCCAACGCCGACCTCTACATCCTCGCGGAGGCGGCAGGCTCCGCCTTGAGGATGACCGGTCAGGCGGCGATAGCGCTCAACCTCATGCCGCAGGAGATCATAGAGCGTGCGCGCAACATGCAGCGCATACCGTTCGTCGTCTTCGGCGCGGTGTGCGTCCTTGCCGCTCTCGGTCTCGGGATCATCACGGAGAATTCGCGCATCAGCTTCGCGAACGCAAGGCTCAACGTCGCGCAGGAGAACGCCTCCATCAGGGAGGACTACGCCTCCAGACTCGCCGACGCGCAGAAGAAGGAGAAGGCCGCCCTTGAGGAGTGCGACTCGTTCCAGAGGCTGCTCGCCTCGCGCTCCCTCCAGCTCAGGCGCATAGAGGCCGTAAGGAAGAGCCTTGAGGACAAGATCCTCGGCAACAGGCTCTGGATCTCCGAGTGGAGCGAGACTTCCCCCGATGTGGTGATGGTCACCATACGCGGCTGGATCGATGACGTCCAGAGGCTCGAATCCGCCTGGCGCGAACGCAACAGCGGCGACAAGCAGATCGAGGAGATCGTCATGGATGCGCTCGCCCAGACGGACGCCGTCAACATGACGGCCGAGGCGCCGAACAATCTCGTCCCGAAGGGCACGACTGTCAAGTTCGGGAACGTCAAGGAATTCACGCTCCAGATACCCTTCAAGCCGGTATCACAGATGGTCGAGGAGCCGAAGCAGAAGGGCAGGAAGGGAGGCGCAAAGTGAAGATGAACGCAACCACGGCCGGAGCGGCCGCAGGCGTGTGGGCTCTGGCGGCGGCGGCGCTGGGCTGGCTCTACTATTCGGCCCTCAGCGAAAGGCAGGGCGCGGAGGATGAGTTCGCAAGCGCAGACGACTCGATCAACAGCGCCTATGCAAGCCCCACTTTCCCGAACGATGCCGCCATCGACGCCGTCAAGACCAATGAGGCGATGTACGTCCAGTGGCGTGTCGACGCCCTCGACCGCGCCGCGCGCGGCGACAGGTCGTACGAGGAGGTGAGCGGCGTCCAGTTCAAGCAGACGCTCATCGACCGCGTCGGCGAGCTCAGGGCGCTTCCCGGCGCCGTCGACGGCAAGCTCTGCGCCCCCGCGTTCGACTGGGGCTTCGGAAAGCTGCTCGCCGAGAACGCGCAGCTCCCGCAGCGCCAGGAGACTCCGAGGCTTCTTGCGCAGCTCGATTTCGTGACGGCACTCGCGGGCGATCTCGCCGATGCTGGCGCCGCCGAGATGCGCACCGTCGTCTGCAAGGATCCTGCGCCTCCGCCCGCCGATGCGGGCAAGGGCAAGAAGCCGAAGAAGGATGCGCAGCAGGAGGCCACAACCCCGCTCGGGCCCGGTCCGCTCGACTTCGAGTTCGAGTTCCTTGCGCGTCCCCAGGCTCTCGTGAGGGTTCTCAACGGTCTCGTGAAGGACTTCCGCTTCGTCGTCATAACCTCGATCAACTTCAAGCCCGTCTCCGACACTGTCATGTCGAAGCTCGCGGGCGGCGAGAAGAAGGAGGCCGAGCCGCGCGTCCGCAGGAGGCGCCCCAGAGGCGGCGAGGAAGTGGCGCAGGAGGAGGAGAAGAAGGACGTTCTCATCACCGATCCTGAGAACGACGTGCCGCTTCAGGTGACGCTCAAGCTCAGCGTCTACGATTTCGGTAAGGGAGGTGAGCGCTGATGGCCAAGAAGAAGAACTTTTTCGCCGAGCACTGGGATTGGCTCGTGTCTGCGGCGGGAGTGGGCGTGCTCGTGTTCTCCGTGCTAGGTTTCCTCGACGGCACGGGCGGCGAGCAGACGGCCGAGGACTACCTCGAGTCGCTCAAGGCGCGTGCGCCTCGCGGAACGAACGTGAAGCCGGCCGACCTTGCCATCCCCGACGAGGTCATGAAGTGGATCGACGGGCCGCCGCAGCTTGATGATGTAGACCCCAAGCACGGCAGCTTCCTCGCGAGCGGCAAGCGCGTCTTCTGCCAGAACAAGTCGTGCGGAAGGCCGATTCCGGGCGCACTCAAGGAGTGCCCCTCGTGCCACACGCTCCAGGTCGAGCCCGAGCAGGTCGAAACCGACACCGACAAGGACGGCATCCCCAACGACTGGGAGCTGAAGTACGGCCTCAACCCGGCCGATCCCGCCGATGCCGGAGCCGATCTCGACAAGGACGGATACAACTCCCTTGAGGAGTTCGAGGCCGGTACCGATCCCAACGATCCCGAGTCGCATCCCGACTACTTCGAGTTCTTCCGCCTGAACGGCGCGGTGAAGCAGACAACGCTTCCCTTCGTCTTCAACGCGGCGAACCCCATCAGGGACGGGAAGTTCCGCTACACCTTCATCCTTCGCGGCAAAAAGTCCGCCGCCGGCGGCAGCAACAAGGTGATGGTGCTTGAAGGCGAGGATATCGGCAATACGGGCTACATCGTCGGCGCGTACACCCCGAAGACGTCCAAGGAATCCATCGCTGGATCCAAGGTCAATACGAAGGAGCGCAACGTCTCGACGATCGAGGTCATACGCAAGAGCGACCGCCGCAGCGTCATCATGTCCGCAGGCGACGACGCGCAGAAGCCGACGGCCCTCGACACCCAGTGCGTCATCGAGTTTACGCGCGGGGGATTCGGTCCTTTCACCGTTGTAAAAGGCGACACGATCCGCGTCTACAACCGCGAATATCTCGTCGTTTCCATAGGTGGAACGCCGCAGCAGCCTGAAGTCATCCTTCAGGACGTGAAGGGCGGAGTGCAAAAAATTATAAAGTGAGACTTGATTTCTTCTGCAGAATGATGTATCATAAGAGCAAACTGTTCAAGGAGCTTCTCAATGAACTTCTCTAAAAAGAGCGTAATCATAGGTGTTCTCGGCCTCGCCTGCGCCGCTTTGGTGCAGGTGACGGTGGCTCAGGACGACTTCGATGAAATGATGCTGGAAGGCGAGGCGATGCTTTCGGAACTCGAAGGCGAGCTTAGTGACATATCGCCTGTGGACGAGCCCCTTGCGGCTGAAGAGGCGCCTGAAGTCGCCGAGGCGGAGCCGGCACCCGCAGAGGACGACGAGCCAGCCGCCGTTGAAGACGACGAGCCAGCCGTTGCCGATGAGGACGAGCCGGAGCCTGCCGTCGACGAGGATGAGCCTGAGCCCGTCGCAGAGGAACCGGAGCCCGTTGTCGAGGAGCCCGAGCCTGAAGAGGAGCCGGAGCCCGCCGTGGACGAGCCCGAGCCTACGGTTGACGAGCCTGAAGTCGAGGAGCCCGAACCTGAAGAGGAGCCGGAGCCCGCCGTGGACGAGCCCGAGCCTACGGTTGACGAGCCCGAGCCTGCGGTAGGCGAGCCCGAAGTCGAGGAGCCGGAACCTGAAGAGGAGCCGGAGCCCGCAGTCGAGGAGCCCGAGCCCGCAGTCGAGGAGCCCGAGCCTGCCGACGAGCCTGTCGCCATCGATGAGGATGAGCCTGAGCCTGTCGAGGAGCCGGAGCCTGTCGCCGAGGAGCCCGAGCCTGCCGAGGAGCCGGAACCTGCTGTAGAGGAGCCGGAAGTCGTCGAGGAGGAGCCTGAGGTTGCAACGGAAGAGCCCGCCCCTGCGGTCGCACCTGCTCCTTCCACCGCGATGGCTCCTGCCGCCTCCATTCTCGCCACGATGATCCCCACCACCCCCGCACCGGCCGCCACAGTCGCCTCGGAGGACGAGAAGCTCCTGGCAGACGTGATGGAGGTCGAGAAGCTGCGCTACCGCTCGATAAACGGGCAGGGCCGCTTTGAACTTGAACAGGCCCGCAATGCCATGCGCAGCCGCAAGTGGGAGGAGGCGATCGACAGCTACCGCCTCGCCGATTCGCACCTCAGGATCGTAAAGTACAAGACCGAGATCCGCCAGGGTCTTGGAGAGGCCAACTACCAGCTAGCCAAGCTTTGGCTTGAACGCGGCGACCTTGACCGTGCAGACGAATACGTCCATGAAGCAGTCGATTTGAAGCACCCGAGGGCGGCCCGCCTCAGGGATGACATCGAGGCCAAGAGGGTTTCCCGTGCGCAGGCGCAGGAGTCCGCCGCAACGGCCGGCGTCCACCGCCGCAACCAGAAGGAGTACAAGGCCTCCCGCGACAAGATCCGCCGCCGTCTCGACAAGAGCGCGTACTACCTCGGCGTCGCCGATCTCGACAACGCTCTTGAGCAGTGCGAACTCGTCCTCAACGACGACCCCTACAACAAGGAGGCCCTCCAGCTCAGGGATAGGATCGAGCGCCGCCGCGTGATCATAATCGATCGCGAGCGCGAAGTCACGCACAGGGGCATGATCGCCGATGTCGGCAAGGCGTGGCGTCCCGTGTACGCCGTCGATGCGGCCGAACTCAAGGATGTCGAGGGTACGACCAAGACTCTTGGATTCAGCGACAGCAACCGCTCCCTCGAGCAGGACATCGAAAGGCGCATGAAGGAGATGATCATTCCTTCGATCTCCTTCCGTCCGCCTGCGACGATCGTCGATGCCGTCGACCACTTCCGTCAGGCGTCCAAGGATTTCGACCGCCCCGAGCTTCCCATGGATCAGCGCGGCTTCAACTTCGTTCTCGACCTCGGCAAGCAGCTCACCGGCGCCGGTGCGCAGCTCACGGGTGAAGAGGACGACTCCGGTTTCGGCGCCGCCGCGGCCGAGGATATGTCGATGGAGCCCACCAACGACAAGATTCCGCAGATCCCCAACATCAACGCTTCGAACATCTCGCTCTGGGAGGCGCTCAAGCTCGTCTGCCAGATCTCCGGCTTCAAGTTCAAGGTCCAGGGCAGCGTCGTCATGGTTATGCCCAAGGACGTCACAACCGATGAGCTGATCACGAGAAGCTACAACGTTCTCGAGTCCTTCCTTGAGAAGGTCGAGGGCGCCGCGAGCGACGTCCAGGAGTCCGGCGGATTCGGAGCCGGCGGCGATGACGGCGGCGGCACTCCCGCCCAGCAGGAGGAGAAGCGCTGGAAGGCCTTCTTCGGAACGATGGGCGTCGCCTGGCCAAAGGATTCCCGCATCATGTACATCAAGACGATCGGCAAGCTCCGCGTCACCAACACCGCCGAGCAGCTGGCCGTCCTCGAACAGGCCCTTTCCGACTTGAACGTCACGCCAGTCCTTATCGAGATCGAGACGCGCTTCGTCGAAGTCTCCCAGGAGGACCTGAACTCTCTCGGCTTCGAGTGGATCCTCAACAGCGACTACACGCTCTCCACGGGCCGCGGCATAGGCAAGCTCCTCGGCCTCAAGAGCGGCCGTGCCTCCAGCACCTCCGGCGGCACCTCCGGCGCCTCCGGCGATGCCTACGAGAGCAGCTCCGGCATTACCGGCGGCAGCTCCTCGGGCACATCCTCGAAGCGTGTCAATATGCGCAACTCCATCAGCGCGTTCGGCGGCGATTCCGAGTACGGTCCCAATACGCGCTTCCTCTCGACTACGAGCAACCCGATCTCCGGCGAGGGCAAGTCCACGAACGACCAGTTCATGAGAATCAACGCCTACCTCGGTACGGCCGACCTTTCGATGATTCTCCACATGCTCTCCCAGAGAAGCGACACGGACCTCCTCTCCGCGCCGAAGGTGGTCACGCGCTCCGGCCAGGAGGCGATCATGAAGGTCGTCACGGAGTTCATCTATCCTACCGACTATGATGTCCAGCTCCAGAGCTCCAGCTCGAGCTCCAGCTCAAACGGCGGCTCCCAGAGCGCGATCCTCGCCGTCGTCGAGCCCCAGAACTTCACGATGCGCGAAGTCGGCATCATCCTCCAGGTTACGCCTGAAGTGAGCGCCGAGGGTGCGATGATCAACCTCGACCTCCATCCGCAGGTTATCGAGGAGCCCACGTGGAAGAACTACGGCATGAAGATTCCATACTCCGGAAACTCCTCCGCCCTTCAGGACTTCACGGGCTTGGGCGAAATCTTCACCTCGCTCGCCGACATGCTCCAGAGCCTTCAGGTCAACATGAACGACGAGACGAAGTCCGAGCTCGCGGCTAGCGCCATCGACAGCGCTACGAGCGCCGTCGGAAGCGTCGGCAAGCCCCAGAACATCACGTACTACGATGTTCCGATGGAGCAGCCGTTCTTCTCGGTCCGTTCGATCGACACGCACATCTCCATCTACAATGGTGCGACGGTCGTGATGGGCGGTCTCATCACCGAGAGGCGCAAGTCCATCGAGGACAAGATTCCCTTCCTTGGCGACATTCCCTTCGTTGGCCGCTTCTTCAGGAGCCGCAGCGAGTGGAGCACGAAGCGCAACCTGCTCATCTTCGTGACGGCGCGCCTCGTCGATCCGGCCGGCCGCGAGGTCCAGATGGGCCGTGGCGACGACAATTCGAAGGATTCCTTCGCGACTCCCGTGATGGCCGACTGATGGCTGCACGTAAGATAGCGCTGACAGGCTCGATAGCCTGCGGCAAATCGGCGATCGTCCAGTTCCTCCGGGAACTGGACGTTCCCGTTCTAGATGCCGACGATGTGGTCCATGAGCTTGAGGCTCCCGGTGGCGCGGCCGTCGAGGCGATTGCCGCGAGATTCGGTACGGGGGTCCTCGACAGCTCTGGAGGAGTGGACAGGCGCAGGCTTGCGGCGATAGTCTTCTCGGAAGGCGGCGACGGTGCCCGCAGGGATCTTGAAGCCATACTCCATCCCCTTGTCAGGGAAAGGCTCAGGTCGTTTGAAGGGGTGAGCGCCGTGCCGCTTCTTTTCGAATCGGGCTGGGATGGGGATTTCGACAAAGTCGTATGCGTCACCTCCCCCAAGGAGCTTCAAGTCAAAAGAATGGTGGAAACGCGCGGGTATTCTCCCGAGCAGGCCCACTCGCGCATAGCCGCCCAGATGCCCCAGGAGCTCAAAGCTTCAAAAAGCGACTTCGTAATTGACAATTCTGGAAGTCTTGAGGATTTACGCCTTGCGGCTATTGACTTGAAGCGGAGAATGTTGTAGAATGGCAGAACTTTTTCCGCTGAACAGCCCTTTCGGCGGGATGCAAAAACAAACTGGGCAGCGCTGACGGCCATGCCGCCGGGTCTTGGCGTTTAGTAAGGCGGCAAGTGTAAGGAACATAGAAATGGGTATCGTATCCCTCGTGCTCGGCGTTGCCGCCGTAGTAATCCCGTTCACGTCCTGCTGCGCGAAGATCGCGATCGTTCTTGGCGCGGTCGGTATCGTTCTCGGTCTCGTCGGTCTGCGCAAGGCCTGCTGCCGCTTCGTCGCAGTCGTCGGTATCGTCGTGAGCATCGTTGGTGTCGTTCTCGCTTGCAGGGCCAACTGCGCCGCTGCCGAGGCCGCGCCTGCCGCTCCCGAGGCTGTTGTTGAGCCTGCCGCTGTCGCACCCGCCGCTGAGGCGGTTCCCGCCGTCGAGGCCGCTGTCGAGCAGGTCGTCGAGGCCGCCGCCGAGGCGGTTCCTGCCGTTGAGGCCGCCGTCGAGCAGGTCGTCGAGGCTGCTGCCGAGGCGGTTCCTGCCGTCGAGGCCGCTGTCGAGCAGGTCGTCGAGGCCGCTCCCGTGGTCGAGGCCCCCGTGGTCGAGGTGCCTGCCGTTGAGGTGCCTGCCGTTGAGGTGCCTGCCGTCGAGGTGCCTGCCGTCGAGGTGCCTGCCGTCGAGGTCCCTGCCGCTCTCTGATTGCGCAGCATATCAGGCTTAGGGGATCTTTTCCCTGCCCCTAAGCCGCAGGCGGTGGTGACAGTCGCTTAAAAGCCTGCCCGCCGCACATGAAGAGGCTTCCATCCATTGATGGAGGCCTCTTTGTTTGTTGCTAACATCCCGGTATTATGGTATAATACCCCATTACGGCGAAGTGTCGCTTTGCCGCATGGGATGCCCGCCCACGAAAAAGGGTCAACCTGAGAACAGGGGTCATAGCAATGAGCGATGAGAAGAACGGTTCCGGCGTCGGGAAAATAGCCAACTTCATAGGCTGGCTTCTTACTGTTGCGGCTTGCCTTGCCGCAGGCTGGATTGCGCGGGAAATGTTCCCTGAGGAGAAGTCCGCTCCCCCTGCAATGGTCATGCCTCCTTCGACCGTCTCCACGACGAATGTCCAGATGCGCGCCTACAATCTTGCCGAGCGTTTTGTGGCTCACGCGGAGGCTATGCAGGAGATCGATCTTCTTCCGCAGGTTGATGGCTACATCAAGGAGGTCAGGTTCTCCGAAGGCGATATCGTCGAGGCGGGTGCCGTACTTTACGTAATCGACAATGAAAGGTACAGCGCCATCGTCAACCAGCGTAAGGCCGACCTTGAGGCCGCCGAAGCCGAGGCGGAGCGCGCCCGCCGCTACCGCGCCCGCATGGAGGCCGCCGACGCGCGAGGCATCACCCAGCAGGAGCTCGACAACGTCATCAGTCTCGATTTGAGCGCCAAGGCCAAGGTTCTCCAGGCGAAGGCCAATCTCGTCGTCGCAGAGTACGACATGAACCATGCCATCGTCAAGGCTCCCTTCAAGGGCAAGATAGGCAAGTCCCGCGCTTACCTCGGCGACTACGTCAGCCCTTCGAAAGGACCTCTCGCGCACCTCGTGCAGATCGATCCCGTTCGCGTCTCCTTCCCGCTCACCGACAGGAGCTACATCGCCTGGCGCAATGCGGTCTTGAAAGGTGATTCGTCGGCCATCGACAAGCGCCTGAGGCTCATTCTCCCCGACGACAGCGAGTACACCGGCGGCGAAGGCTCCTTCGCCTACGACGACAGCACCATGGACGCCTCCACGGCCTCGATAACGATGCGTCTTACGTTCCCCAACCCCGACAGGCTCCTTGTCCCCAACACCTACCTCACGCTCGTCGCCGACTACAAGAACCCGCCGTTCTACACGTGCGTTCCCCAGACGGCGATCATCGACCTTCCAGGCGGCTCGCAGGGCGTATGGCTCGTGAAAAATGACGGCACAGTCACCGCCCGCGAGGTCAAGACTCTCGGAACGTTCGAGGGATGGGTTCCCGTCATCTCCGGTCTCGCCGAGGGTGACACCGTCGTCACATCCGGTACGGGCAAGCTTGGCGAAGGCATGAAGGTCGTGAATGTCATCCCCACGCCCAACGACGAGAACGACCCCGGACACCTCATGTACGATGAGCGCGAGAGCGCTTCCAACGAATGAGCGGAGGGCGTGAAATGAAGCTCTCCATAAGAAAGTCGATTGACGAGATAAAGACGTTCTCCAGAACGTTCGTGGAGCGTCCGCGCTTCGCGATGGTCATCGCCATAGTGCTCAGCATGGCAGGCGTGATGGCCATGTTGAATCTGCCAATATCGCAGTACCCGCGCGTCACGCCGCCGGAGATCCGCGTCACGTACACGTACCCGGGCGCAAACAGCCGCGAGGTGATGAACACCATCGCCACCCCCGTCGAGGACGAGGTGAACGGCGTCGACGACATGATCTACATGTCGAGCGAATGCGGCGACGACGGCTCCTACTCGCTCACGGTCTCGTTCGAGGTCGAGTCCGACCGCGACATGGACCAGGTCAAGGTGCAGAACCGCATCTCCCAGGCCGAGGCCAAGCTTCCGCAGGAGGTCAAGCAGCTCGGCGGCCGCGTGAGAGCGCAGTCGACGGACTTCCTCGGCTTTCTCGCCCTGCGCTGTCCGGGCGGGAAGATGACGCGCCTTCAGATATCCGACTACATCTACAACAACATCCAGCCTGTCCTTCTGCGTGTTCCGGGCGTCGGCGAGGCTACGGTCTACGGCCCCAAGCTCTCGATCCGCGTCTGGCTCGACCCCGACAGGATGGCCGCCCAGAAGATGAACTCCGAGGAGGTCATAAACGCGATCTCCAAACAGAACATCCAGGCGTCGCTCGGCTCGGTTGGCGCGATGCCCGTAAAGAAGTACGGCGCAAAGACGTACTCGCTCGTCGCCCGCGGCCGTCTCATGACGGTCGAGGAGTTCAACAACATCGTCATCCGCCGCGACTCGAACGGCGGCATAGTCCGCCTCAAGGACGTCGCGAGAACGGAGATCGGCGAGCAGAGCTATGCGTTCGACGGCCAGTACGACGGCGCCACGGCGGTTTCGATCGCCGTGCAGCAGAAGCCGGGCGCGAACGCAATAGACGCGATGGACAAGCTCATCGCCGAGATGGACCGCCTCCAGGAGAGCTTCCCCGAGGGCCTTGAGTACGTCATCGCGTACGACGCGACGGCCAACGTGAGAATGTGCATACGCGAAATCAGGACGACGCTTCTGATAACGTTCGGTCTCGTCGTTTTCGTCTGCTTCCTCTTCCTCCAGGACTGGCGCGCGACGCTCGTACCCTGCCTTACGATCCCCGTATCGCTCTCGGCCACCTTCATCCTCATGTCGGCGCTCGGGTACTCGATAAACACGCTTACGCTCTTCGGTCTCGTCCTTGCGATCGGCGTCGTCGTCGACGACTGCATCGTCGTCGTCGAGCGCGTCCAGTTCCTTATCGAGACGAGAGGCCTCAACTCCAAGGAGGCGACGATCCAGGCCATGAGCGACGTTACGAGCGCCGTCATAGCGACTACGCTCGTCCTGCTTGGCATTTTCGTCCCCGTCGGCTTCATGTCGGGCATCACGGGGCGCATCTACCAGCAGTTCTCCGTAACCCTCTCGGCCGCGGTGTGCTTCTCCTCCCTCTGCGCCCTTACCCTTGCGCCGGCCCTCTGCTCGCTCCTTCTGAGAGAGACGCGCCCGATCAAGCACGGGCCGCTCGCGTGGTTCAACAGCCTCGTCAACGGCTTCAAGGCCGTCTTCATCAGGTTCGCGAAATTCCTCGCGAGGCGCAGGTTCCTCTCGTTCATCCTTCTTGTCCTTTCCATACTCTTCACCGTGAGGACGTACATGCGCTCGTCCACCTCGTTCCTCCCGGAGGAGGACCAGGGCGTCATATTCTGCTCGCTGGAGATGCCCGAAGGCACCACGGCGGAGCGTACGCGCGATGTGGGCCTAAGGGCCGTCGATCTTCTCCAGAAGAAGTTCCCCGGCGAGGTGATGAGCGTACTTTCCGTCAACGGCATGTCCATGACATCCGGGCGCGGCGAGTCGCAGGGAATGCTCATCGTGCAGCTAAAGGACTGGACCTTGCGCACGAAGCCCGAGCAGCACACCTCCAAGCTCAAGCTCAGCATGCAGGCCGCGCTTGCCGAGATCCCCGAGCCGTCGTGGCGCGTCTTTGTGCCTCCGGCGATTCCTGGCCTTGGCATGTCAAACGGCATCGACCTGAGGCTTGAGGCCGTCGATTCGACAGACCCAGAGGTTCTCGCCGCTATGCAGGCGAAGGTCCTCAAGGCACTCAACAGCCGTCCTGACATAATCCAGATGGCGTTCAGCGGCTTCAAGTCCAATACGCCTCACCTGAGGTTCAACCTCGACCGCACCAAGGCCGAGATGCACCACGTGCCGGTGTCCACCGTCTATGCGACATTGCAGAACTACCTCGGCTCCAGATACGTCAACGACGTCAACCTGGGAACGCAGGTGAACCGCGTCACCGTCTGCTCCGACTGGAGCGGACGCGCCACGCCCGAGGATGTCGCCAAGCTGTACGTCCGCAGCGAAGACGGCAACATGGTTCCGATCGGCGCTATCGGCACGATCGAGCGCGAACTCGGGCCTCGCGTCATGACCCGCTTCCAGATGCGTCCTGCAGCCGCCATAACTATCCTTACGCAGAACGGCGTCGCCTCCGGCAAGGTGATCTCCGAGATCAAGAAGATTCTCGCCGATACGCTTACCCCCGGCTTCACATACGAGTGGGGCGGCATCACGTTCCAGGAGCAGCGCAACGAAGGTACGGCCGGCCCGCTCATTCTCATGGCGATCCTCTTCGGCTATCTCTTCCTCGTCGCCCAGTACGAATCCTGGACGATCCCGATGCCTGTGATGCTCTCCATATTCGTGGCCGTCCTCGGCGCGCTGACGGGCCTCAAGTGGCTCTCGGGGTGGGAACGCTTCCAGACGTTCGACCTCTCGCTCAGCGTGTACGCCCAGCTCGGAATAGTTCTTCTCATAGGGCTCGCCTCAAAGAACGCGATTCTCATAGTCGAATTCGCCAAGGACAGGCGGGAGAAGGAAAAGTATTCAATCGTCGACGCGGCCGGTTCTGCGGCAGGCGAGCGGTTGAGGGCCGTTCTCATGACGGCGCTCACCACTCTCCTGGGGACTCTTCCCATGGTGCTGGCAACGGGCGCAGGCTCCGCGAGCCGTGTCGCGATCGGCGTTACCGAGTTCTTCGGGATGCTCTTCTCGGTAAGCTTCGGCGTGCTGCTCGTGCCGGGGCTGTATTCGCTCTTCCAGTACTGGCGTGAAAACGTCAAACGAGCGTTCTCGTACATTTCGGCCGTCGGCCAGAGGAGGCGCACCTTGAAGGAGCGCGCCCGCGCCGGGGCCGCGGAGGAATCTAAAACGGAGGATCAGGCATCATGAGAAATACGACATTCGCGGCGGCGTTCGTCTCTGCGATTCTGGCTCTTGCAGGCTGTGAAAGCCTTACGCCCAAATGGATGACGGTGGGCCCCGACTATGAGAGGAAGGATGTCGAGGTCCTCGACGCCCCTCTTGCCGATGCGGGCTACACCACGGGCAAGCGCGAAGCCGGCGGCGGCCTTGAGATCGCGCGCGGAGAGAAGGATCCCCGCGTCGAGGTGACTGCCGAGATGATCGGCGACTGGTGGACGCAGTTCAACGATCCGCTCCTGACCGAGCTTATAGAGCGGGCCGTCACCAACAACATCTCCTATGCGATCGTCCAGCAGAGGCTCATCCAGGCGCGCTGGTCGTATGTCGCGAGCTTCGGCGGATTCTTCCCGAACTTCGATATGAGCGGCAGGATGACGAGGGCCGGCTACTACAAGGAATCCTCCACCGGCGCATCGGCGGGCGGGCGCAACATCCACAGCACGACCTACAGCGCCGGCTTCGACGCCACGTGGGAGATCGACCTCTTCGGCGGCTCAAGAAGGGCCAACGAATCCGCGCGCGCCGCGATGGATGCCGCGTACTTCGATGTCGATTCCGCGCTCGTGTCGCTTACGGCCGAGATCGGCAGCGCCTACATCAATCTGAGAACGACCCAGGCCCGGATCAAGACGGCCATCGAGAACCTCAAGCTCCAGAGCGAGACGTACGATATCCTGCGCTCCCGTCTTGAAAGCGGCATAGGCGACGAACTTGCCGTCAACCAGGCGAAGTACAACGTGGACCAGACGCGCGCGTCCATCCCGCCTTTGAAGTCGCAGGAGGAGTCGTACATGAACGCCATCGCGATTCTCGTCGGCGATATGCCGGGCGTCTGGCACGCGAGGCTTGGGCCGCTGCCAGGGCGCGATTGGCTTGTGGCCCCGCAGAAGCTCTCCTCCATCCCCGTGAACGTCCTCAGGGCGAGGCCCGACATCTGCTCCGCCGAAAGGAAGCTTGCCGCCCAGGTGGCGCAGGTCGGCGTAAAGAAGGCGATGCTCTTCCCCAAGTTCTACATCACGGGTTCCGTCGGTTTCGACAGCCCCAAGGCCGGAGACTTCTTCCACCGCGACGCGGTCTACAGCACGATCGGCCCGAGCTTCAGCTGGCCCATCTTCCAGGGCGGCGCGCTCTATTCCGAGATGAAGTCGGCCGAGAGCAAGGTCGAGGAGTCCACGCTCAACTACGAGCTCACCGTCCAGCAGGCCCTCGGCGAGCTGCGTGACGCCTACAGCGCCTACACGGCGGCGTACCACCGCTTCGAGAGCTTGAAGGGCGCGGTCGATGCGGCCGGAGCGGCCGTCGACATCTCCAAGGACCTCTACAAGAACGGTCTTGCGGACTTCAACAACGTTCTCGATGCGCAGCGCTCCAAGCTGAACCTGGAGGACAGCCTCACGCAGGCGCGAGGCGACATCACGCTCCAGCTCATAAAGCTCTACAAGGCGATGGGCGGCGGTCTTGCCGCGGCCGACACCGCCCAGGCGGCCGTCCAGGAAGAGATCGAGCGCTAAAAACCGAAGGTGCAGTATGGCGGGTGAATACCAGTTCAGTCTGATAGATGTCACGAAGCAGGTCGGCGTAAAGACGATTCTCAAGGACGTGAACCTGAGCTTTTTCTACGGGGCGCACATCGGCGTCATCGGCGGGAACGGCGCGGGCAAGTCCACGCTCCTCAAGATCCTTGCCGGCCTTGATACGGACATTCTGGGGTCGGTGCAGGTTGCGAAGGGGACGAAGGTCGGGTATCTCCCGCAGGAGCCGGAGCTTGACGACTCGAAGACGGTGATGGAGGTCGTCGAGGAGGGTGTTGCAGAGGCGAAGGCGATGATCGAGAGGTATGAAGACCTCTGCTGCAACCTTGACGACCCCAAGGCTGCCGCCGAGATGGAGCGCCTTCAGGAGATAATCGACGCCAAGGACTACTGGAACATCGAGAACATGGTCGAAAGGGCCATGGCCTCGATGCACTGCCCCGACGGGAAGATGGCCGTCAAGACGCTCTCCGGCGGCGAGAGAAGGCGCGTCGCGATATGCCGCCTTCTCCTTCAGCAGCCTGACGTTCTCCTTCTCGACGAGCCCACCAACCACCTCGACGCCGAGACTGTCGCCTGGCTTGAAGACTATCTCAAGGACTTCAAGGGGACGCTGATCGTCGTCACGCACGACAGGTACTTCCTCTCCGACGTCACCGAATGGATCCTGGAGCTCGACCACGGCCTCAGCTACCCCTACAAGGGCAACTACGAATCGTGGCTCAGGCAGAAGCAGGAGCAGATGGCCCGCGACCAGAAGGCCGAGAAGAGCCGCCAGAAGCTCCTCGCGAACGAGCTCGAGTGGATCCACACGAACCCGTCCGGGCGCCATTCGAAGAGCCAGGCCCGCGTCAAGAGGTACGAGGAGCTGGCTGCGCGCGAAGTCAATACCCGCGAGGACGATCTTACGATCCGCATCCCGGCCGGCCCGAGGCTCGGCAACCTTGTCGTCCGCGCAGAGCATGTTAAGATGGGCTTTGACGGGCGCATCCTCTACGACGATCTCAATTTCGACCTTCCGCGCGGTGGCATCGTCGGCGTCATAGGCCCCAATGGCGCAGGAAAGACGACGCTCTTCAGGCTTATGACGGGCGAGCTCAAGCCGCTTTCGGGGACGCTCTCCATCGGCGAGACGGTGAAGATGAGCTATGTAGACCAGAACCGCAGCGAGCTCAAGCCGGACGAAACGGTCTACGAGGCCGTCACCGGCGGCGGCGAGTACGTGCGCCTTGCAGGGAAGACGATGATGAACGGCCGCGCCTACTTGAGCCGCTTCAACTTCCGCGGGCCGGAGCAGCAGAAGAAGGTGGGCGTCCTTTCGGGCGGTGAAAGGAACCGCGTCCATCTGGCGAAGCTCCTCACATCTGGCGGCAACCTCCTTCTTCTCGACGAACCAACGAACGATCTCGACGTCGCAACCTTAAGAAGCCTTGAAGAGGGGCTTCAGGAGTTCGGCGGGTGCGTTATGGTCGTCTCGCACGACCGCTGGTTCCTCGACAGGATCGCGACGCACATCCTCGCTTTCGAGGACGGCGGCAAGACGACGTGGTTCGAGGGAAGCTTCTCCGAATACCACGAGATGAAGTCGCGCCGCAAGTAGCCGCGCCGCCTCGCGCGGAGGCGTATATATCCGTGCAGCCGTTTGAATGCGGGAGGTTCTATGTCCGGGAAGACCGTGAAGTCCATGTGCGCAATCGTGGCGGGAGCCTTCGCCTTGGCGGCGTTGGCGGACCTGTCGCCGGCCGAAGCTTTTATCCAGCATTGCACAAGCTCGAATACGGGCGGCACCTGGAGCTGTCCCGCTGACGCGGCTTTAGCCGGAGCGGGGATGACGTACGGGATCGAGATTCCGGCAAGCGGAGGCGCCGTATCGCAGGCTTTGACTCAAGTCAGCGCCTCCATGGCAAGGGTGAGCGTTCTTGCCGAGATCCCCGAAGGCGGGAAAGGCGTAATATCGTCGGTCAAGGTTGTGCAGGGGAAATCCAGGTTTTGCGTATTCGCGTATTCTAACGGCGATGGAAAAATCTCACTGGGGTATGAGACAACCACAAATCATGTCTCAATATCCAATCTTGATCTGACAGGCCTTCACGTATGGACGCTCGAGCATGATCCCGGCAGCGGTACGAAGCTGTATCTTGATGGTAGAGAGGAACTGACTTCGGAGAAGATAAAATACTCCGACGGAAAGGTAGGTGAAGCCGTAACCGCAGGAATCGATGTCAAAGGCCTGAACCTCTTCTCCGGGCTTAAGGTCTTTGCGGTCCATACGTCGTTCGATCCGGATGAGGATATTTCTGATGATGCCGCGCACGTATTCGACGCCTTCGGTTTCATGGATGACTGCAAAGACCTCGACCTTGCAGGCCGTCTGGCCGCCTTTTCAAGCCTTTACGGGACTTCCGGGCTTCCATCGCACGAGCGCGTTCTCAGGATAAGCGAGATAATGCCCAAGCCGACAGACGCGCAGAATCACGGCGATCTGGAAGGCATGGACGTAAACGGCCTCGAATCCGGCTGGGTCGAGCTTGAGAACCCGTCGGATCTCTGGGCGGATCTCGCCGACTACCGCTTCATCCGCGTCAACCGCGGCAAGAAGACTGATCCTAAGGGCTACGGCAATTTCCCGTCGCGTCTCGTTCCGCCGCATTCTCGCACTGTCTTCTACACGTCCGAGCGCTATTCCAACAGCAATGACAAGGATGTAAGCGCATTCGTGAACGGCACGTTCGACGGCAGGCCGATGATAATGGGGGACGCTCTCAACGGCATTCTCGTCTGGGGCGACAAGGTCAACCCCAAGAAGTCGCCGTATGTGCGCCTGTACCATGCCCCCGGCGGCGACAAGGATTCTGGGACCGCCGTCGATACCGTCGTCGTTCCGAGCGACCTTCCGGAGGGCTGGTCCATAATTGTCGGCCAAGCCGGGGCCGGGGAGGGCACCCGCCGCTGGATGTGCCCTGCCCCTACACGAGGCGAAGAGAATCCATCGACGGACGGCCTTATCCGGATCGGTCCCAATGTCGGTCCCGTGTACGAGAAGAAGGACAGGAAGAAGACCGAACTTCCAAACGAGTTTGCCTCTCCCGTTCCTCCGGCCGTCCCCGGGACGGATTATGAGATCGTCCTTCCCGTCAACGCCGTCATGAACCCCGACGGTTCATTCAAGCCGCGCACGGCCGATGTCATCGCATCATTGAAGCTCGTCTACCGCAGGGACCTGGACGATTCGACCATAGTCACCAATGATGTCGACATGGCCACAAAGGACTCCTCCGACGCCAACTGGGGCGACCGCTACACGGCGAGAATACCCTCGTCGTATTTCCCGGCGCGCGGCCATCTTATCCAGTGGAAGGTCCTCATAACTGACGGCGAAGGCATCGAGTGGACGAGCCCGAGCTTCAGGAACAGGGATGACGGCTACGAGTGGTATGGAACGATAGTCGAGCCCGAGGCCGGTCAGATGAGCGGCACGCTTCCAACGTGGCACCTCTTTGCGTCCGGGTACCATCTTTCGCAGATGGACAAGGACGTTGCCGAACAGGATCTTTCGCTCGTCCCCAACAATGCCCGTGTCGCCATCTACGATTCGTCCACATCCAACTATTACGACTACGTTCGCATAGACCTTCGCGGCAACACTTCAAAGTCCTTCAGAAAGAAGGGGCACGGCCTGAGGTTCGCCAAGGCGCATCCCCTTACCATGACCGATATAGTGACTGGAGAGACGATCGAGGATATCCGCAAGACATCGCTTATAAGCGAATATGCCGATCCGAGCTTCATGCGCCAGATGATCGCGTTCTGGCTCTGGAGCAGGATGGGCAACCGCGTTCCCTTCGATTTCCCCGTAAGGTGCAACTTGAACGGCGAATTCTACCAGCTTGCCTTCAATTCGGAGCGTTTCACCGACGAACTTATCGAGGATGTCTACGGACTCGACAAGTTCGGCTACAGCTGGAAGAACGTCGGGACGCTGAAAAGCGGCTCAACCACGACCGCAGGCAACATTGAGAAGAAGACGCCCGATGACGAGGATGAAACAAATGTGACAGTCCTTCAGAGGGATCTCCGCTCCAGGATAACCGCTGCGCAGGATGTGAGCGGAAAATCGGATGATGCGCTTTCCGATGCCGTAACCGATGAGAAGGGGCTTGACAACGCCGATCTTACGAAGTTCGTAGTAAAGAATTTCGATCTCCCCGCATGGATCAACTACCTTGCGTCCGCGCGCATCACCCAGGAGATGGACGATGTCTGGGCGAACATCTGTGTATATTACGACAACCCCGATATCCGCGACGGTTCGCGCGGCACCGGCACATGGATGCCCCTTGGATACGACTTCAACTTGAGCTTCGGGCAGTGGTACTACGGCGATGTCCATGACAGGGACGACAATCCTGATGGTCCCCGCGACGGGCTTATGTCAAACGAGGACTGGTTCAAGAGCCATCCCTTCTACGGCGGGAACCGCGTCAGGTGCTGGAAGCAGAAGGGGATGTCTTCGACGTGCAACTACGGCAACGACGCATTCGAGGCCGTATGGCAGTCCTCGAAGTTCCGCCGCCTCTATCTGCGGCGTCTTAGAACGCTGATGGATCAGGAGCTGAAGGAGCCGGGAACGCCGGAAGGGGATGTCCCCTTTATGGTGAAGATGCGGGAGATGGCGGATCTGATGCGTGCGGACGCAGAGCTCGATAGGACTAGGTGGCCGAACGATACTAGCGACAATGCCATCGACGTCTGGGGGGACAAAAATCGTCCCGCGACAATGGATGATGGCATCTACGACATCTGGGCGAAGTACGTGGTGCCGCGCCGCACCCACCTTTATGTGACGCACTCCGTCACCAATACCTCGCGGGCCGTAGGCTATGGCTCCAACCTCAATGCCGGCATTCCGCCTGCCCAGAGCCCGATGGCGGAGCTTGCGCCCAATATCACGATAGATCTCTCCCGGAAGGGCGATGGCATCGTGGCAATCCACAACGCAAACGATGAAGTCGTGGACATGAGCGGATGGACCCTCAGGTTCGGGGTCGAGTGGACGCTCCCGCCCGGCACCGTCTGCGATACGAACGACTGCATATACATCGTGGCCGACCGCCGCGCCTTCATAGAGGAGAACGATGCCGGCCTCACCGACCAGGTCATTGTCGGCAACGCCGGTTTCGCGGATCTTGATGCTATCGTATTCAATTCCGCCGACGGCACGTGCCTCAAGGGCGTATCTACGGAGGATGGGGTCGTGACGTTCGAGGCGAAGAGCCAGAAGGCGGCCAATCAGTATGTAGCGGACATCGCCCCGGAGCTTACCGGCGAAGATCGCACCTGCGGCCTCGATCCGGCGAGCCTCAAGGTCGTCGCGGAGCTCGTCGAAGGTACGGAAAAGACATATAGGGCCGTTGTCGTGGTCAACCCCGATACGGTCGAGAGCCCCGAGTTCGATGATTCCGGCTCCAGGGAACCGATCAGTATCAATGAGGATGACGGCGGGGAGAAGACGGTGAGCGTTACGATCTCCAATGCCGTGCGCGGGCTATGGTACGGATACGAGGTGGCGGACGAGCTTGGCGGGGCGGATGCGTTCGCCAACGACGTACCCTCGTTCGACCGCGCCCTTGAAAGCGGCACGCTTACCGTCACCGGCTCCAAGCGCACCTCCCCCACCGGCTTCTTCAGGGTCAAGGTCCTCCCGGCGAAACCGTGAGGAGGGGGAGGATGGCAGAAATCCCGAAGATCCGTCCCACCCATCCCCTCCTCACACCGCCAATGCGAGGCAGAGGATGGCATTGAGGGCGTTGAAGAGGCTGTGGCAGAAGATCGGGGCGAGCAGGGTGCCCGTGCTGCCGTACAGGCGCGCGAGCGTATAGCCCACCCAGAATAGCGCCGGCAGCGCGTAGATGTGCAGGTGCACGGCGGCGAACAGGATCGCACTCATGACGGCGGCCGTCTGAGGCCCCCATCCAAGCATCCGGCGCATGATCGAGCGGTATGCGCAGAACCGGAATACCGCCTCTTCGTATAAAGGCGCTATTACAATCGCGGAGATGCAGATTTCGGCTTTAAGCGTGATATCGGCATCGGCATCCATCAATATGGCCACCTGAGGCTGTGGAGGGGACTCCATGCCGAAGGCCGCAAAGAGAATGCCCGAAAGCCAGTTCGCGGCATATGCGCCGAACGCAACTAAAGGAAGCGCCCTTAATGCCGCGTGTGCAGCTTTAAGGGCGCTTGTCTGTGCGGCGGCGCGATGTGCATCACGCTCGGCCATGGTCTCAGGCCTGAGACTCCATGTTCGTGCCGCGGATCTTTATGTGGAGCTCCCTGAGCTGCTGCTCGGTGACGTAGTTCGGGGCCTGCATCATGAGATCCTGCGCCTTCTGGTTCATCGGGAAGGCTATGACCTCGCGGATGTTGGGCGTATCTGCAAGGAGCATCACCATGCGATCGACGCCAGGGGCGATGCCGCCGTGCGGAGGCGCACCGTACTGGAATGCGTTGTGGAGCGCGCCGAACTTCTGCTCGACGGTCTCCTTCGGGTATCCCGCAATCTCGAACGCCTTGTACATCACCTCGGGGAGATGGTTGCGGATCGCCCCGGAGGAAAGCTCGATGCCGTTGCAGACCACGTCGTACTGGTACGCCTCGATCTCAAGCGGCGGCTTCGTGTTGAGCGCTTCAAGCCCGCCCTGCGGCATGGAGAATGGGTTGTGCGAGAAGATGATCTTCCCGGTCTCCTCGTCCTTCTCGAAGAACGGGAAGTCAACGATCCAGCAGAACTTGTAGCAGTTGCGCTCGCATACAGGATTCGTGAGATGCTCGGCGATGTTTGTCCGCACAAGCCCTGAGAGGCGGTGGCATTCGTCCTTCGGCGCGGCCATGAAGAAGAGGCAGTCGCCCGGCTCCATCTTTGCGAGCGCCTTCATCTCCTCAAGCTGCTCCGGTGTGAGGAACTTGGCGATCGGGCCCTTGAGCTCGCCCTCCTTAGTCCAGGAGATGTATCCGAGGCCCTTGCCGCCGTTCTCCTTGACGAAGGCTTCGCGCTTGTCGAACCATGCGCGCGCCTCTACGCCCACTATGCCCTTGACGAGAAGGCCCTTGACGAGACCGCCCGCCGCTACAGTCGCCGCGAACGCCTTGAACGACGCCCTTGCGAAGAAGTCCGACATGTCGATCCACTTGAGCGGGTTCCTGAGATCGGGCTTGTCGCTTCCGTACGTCATCATCGCATCGCGGTACTTGATGCGCGGCCACGGCGCCTCGTTGCACGACCACGTGGAGAACTTGCGGAACGTGGCCGAGACGACGTCCTCGACGACGGCGAAGATCTCATCCTGCGTGGCGTAGCTCATCTCGATATCGAGCTGGTAGAACTCGCCGGGGCTTCTGTCGGCGCGGGCGGCCTCGTCGCGGAAGCAGGGCGCGATCTGGAAGTAGCGGTCGAACCCGGAGACCATCAGCAGCTGCTTGAACATCTGCGGAGCCTGCGGAAGTGCGTAGAACATTCCCCTGTGGATGCGGCTTGGGACGAGATAGTCGCGCGCGCCTTCAGGCGAGGATGCCGTGAGGATAGGCGTCTGGAACTCGTTGAATCCCTTCTCCCACATCTTCTCGCGGAGGAACCTGATTACCTGCGAGCGCAGGATGATGTTGTTGTGGAGCTTTTCGCGCCTAAGGTCGAGGAAGCGGTATTTGAGCCTCACGTCCTCGGATTCCTGCGCATTCTCGTCCGGAATGTAGAGGGGCGTCACGGCGCTCGGCGATTCCATCACAAGCTCGTTCGCCTCGATCTCGATCTCGCCCGTCGGCAGGTCGGGGTTGATTGTGTTCGCGTCCCTGAGCTTCACCTCGCCCGTCACCGTGATGACGCTTTCAAGGTGCGCCTTCTCAACCTGGGCGAAGAAGCTGCGGCTCGGATGGACGACCACCTGCGTTATGCCGTAGTGGTCGCGCAGATCGACGAAAAGAATCCCGCCATGGTCCCTCAAACGGAACATCCAGCCGGAGAGGCGCACGGTCTTGCCGGCGTCTTCCTTCCTGAGTTCGTTGCATGTGTGCGTGCGGTATGGATGCATTCTAGAATACTCCTTTTTTGGAAGCGCATATTATACCATTTACGGCCCGATGGTGCAAGAGCCTTTGACCTGAAGGGCACGAATGTGGTATAATATTGCAAATTTATCCAGAAGGAGGTTTTAAGGATGACTACAAACACATTGTGCGTCCAGGGAGGATGGCAGCCCAAGCGCGGAGAGCCAAGGCAGCCGCCGATAGTGCAGGCCACCACTTTCCGCTACGAGACCACCGCGCAGATGGCCGATCTCTTCGACTTGAAGGCGGCCGGCTACTTCTACACCCGCCTCTCCAACCCGACGAACGACGCCGTCGCCCAGAAGATCGCCCAGCTTGAAGGCGGAGTCGCGGCGATACTCACCTCGAGCGGTCAGGCGGCGACGCTTTTCTCGATACTCAACATCGCCGGCGCGGGCGACCATGTCGTTTCAAGCGCCCACATCTACGGCGGCACGTTCAACCTTATCGCCATAAGCCTCGCCAAGCTCGGCATCGAATCGACGTTCGTCGATCCCGACGCCGACGTCGAGACGATCAACGCCGCCTTCAGGCCCAACACCAAGTGCGTCTTCGGCGAAACCGTGGCCAACCCCTCGGGCGTCGTCCTCGACATCGCCAAGTTCGCCGGCATCGCCCACGCCCACGGAGTTCCGCTCATCGTGGACAACACGTTCCCGACGCCCGTTCTCTGCCGCCCGTTCGAGTTCGGCGCCGACATCGTGATGCACTCGACGACCAAGTACATGGACGGCCACGCCGCGCAGGTTGGTGGCGTAGTCGTCGACAGCGGCAACTTCGACTGGTCGAAATACCCCGAGAGGTTCCCGGGTCTCGTCGAACCCGACGAGAGCTACCATGGCCTCAGCTACGTCAAGGCGTTCGGGAAGCTCGCGTACATCACCAAGTGCACGGCCCACCTGATGCGCGACTTCGGCTCCATCCCCGGCCCGTTCAACGCCTATGTCCTCAACCTCGGCCTTGAAACGCTCCACCTCAGGATGCCGCGCCACTGCGAGAACGCGCTTGCCGCCGCCAAGTGGCTCAAGGCGAACGACAAGGTCGCCTGGGTCAACTACGCGGGTCTCCCCGACTCGAAGTACCACGATCTGGCGCAGAAGCAGTTCAAGGGCGGACTCCCCTGCGGCGTATTGACGTTCGGCATCAAGGGTGGCCGCGAGGCGTCGATCCGCCTCATGGACTCGCTCAAGATGATCGAGATCGTCACGCACGTCGCCGATTCGCGCTCCTGCGTCCTCCACCCGGCGAGCCACACCCACCGCCAGATGACGGACGAGCAGCTCAAGGCGGCCGGCATCCCGCCTGATCTCATCCGCTTCTCCTGCGGCATCGAGGACGCCGAGGACATCATCGCCGACCTGGAGCAGGCGTTTGCAAACGTCTGATTTCAGCGTTTCAGGCGAGAAATTTCTGTAATTCGCGCGCAGAATTTGGTAAAATACTCAAGGCTATGGCACAGAAGGCATCAAAGAGCGATCCGCGCCCCACGTGGGACGAGTACTTCATGAGCATCGCCGAGGTGATCTCCAAAAGGAGCAACTGCTCCCGCAGGCAGGTCGCGGCGGTTATCGTGAAGGACAACCATATCCTCTCCACCGGCTACAACGGTACGCCTAGAAAGGTGAAGAACTGCTTCGAGGGCGGCTGCCCGAGATGTGCAGGCCACACCCCGAGCGGCAAGAACCTTGAGGAATGCCTGTGCGTCCACGCCGAGCAGAACGCCATCTGCCAGGCGGCGTACTACGGCGTATCGACGGCAGGTTCGACGATCTACATCACGATCTCGCCCTGCCTCACGTGCGCCAAGCTTATAGTCAACGCCGGCATATGCGAAGTCGTCTACGGAGGCGACTACGCGTTCGCCGACACGGTAAAGAGCATGTTCGGCGAGGCGGGCGTCAGATTCAGGAAGTTCGAGCCCACCTCCCAAAACGATCAATGAAAGGACAAAACGAGAAAATGAGAAGGAAGATCATTGCAGGCAACTGGAAGATGAACGTCAAGCCCAGCGAGACGGCCGCCCTCGTCAAGGCGATCGCCGAGGCCACCAGGGACGCGAAGGACGTCGAGGTCGTGTGCTGCACGCCCGCGATCGACATCCCCGCAGCCGTTGCGGCCGCAGCGGGTACGCATGTCGGCGTAGGCGCGGAGAACGCCCACTGGGAGGCGAGCGGCGCCTACACGGGCGAAATCTCCACGGGAATGCTCGTCGATGCCGGCGCAAAGTACGTCATCATCGGCCACAGCGAGCGTCGCCAGTACTTCGGCGAGACGGACGAGACCGTCAACAGCCGCGCGCGCGCCGTCATCGCGGCCGGGCTTACGGCGATCGTCTGCGTCGGCGAGACGCTTGACGAGCGCGAGGCCGGAAGGCTCAACGAGGTCATCGAGCGCCAGATGAACGTCGGTCTCAAGGACGTGACGGCCGCCGACTGCGAGCGCCTCGTCATCGCATACGAGCCCGTATGGGCAATCGGCACCGGCAAGACCGCCACCCCCGACCAGGCTCAGGAGGTTCACGCTCTCATCCGCGAGATACTCGGAAGGCTCGTCGGCGCGGAGACGGCCGAAAAGGTCCGCATCCAGTACGGCGGTTCCATGAAGCCCTCCAACGCGGCCGAGCTTCTCGCCAAGAAGGACATCGACGGCGGTTTGATCGGCGGCGCGGCGCTCAAGGCCGACAGCTTCGCCGGCATCATCGCCGCAGCCCAGGGCTGACGCCCTTACAAGGGGAGACGATGGCCGCAGACGCAAATCGGTGGCAATCGGCAGTCACGACGCTCGGGAATGGATGCCTGAGCGTCGTGATGCCTTGCTACCGGCTTGGCGAAAAGGCGGCCGAAAACATCCTCGAAGTGGCGACTTGCCTCGACCAGGCCGGAATCGCCTACGAAATCGTCCCGGTCGACGACGGGAGCGGCGACGGTACGGCCGAGGCGCTCAAATCAGTCTCCTTCTCGCGCCCCGAGACTGTGCGCCCCGTGCTCCTTCAGGAGAACGGCGGCAAGGGAAGGGCGCTCAAGGCCGGCGTCGCCGCATCGAGGGGGACATGGATCCTCCTTCTCGACGGGGACCTGGACTTAAGGATATCCACCCTGCCGCGCTTCTTCGACGAGGCCGTCTCGAAAGGCGCCGACATCGTCGTAGGCTCTAAGCGCCACAGGGATAGCGTAGTTGACTACCCGTGGCACCGGAGGCTCGTGAGCGCCGTGTACTTCGCCGGAGTGAGGCTTCTTCTCGGCGTCAAGGTGACGGACACGCAGGCCGGGATGAAGCTTTTCAGGCGCAGCGTCCTTGAAGACGCGTTCGACAGGATGCTCGTAAAGACTTTCGCCTTCGACCTTGAGGTCCTCTCCATCGCGCGCGAACGAGGGGCGGTCATAGCCGAGGCGCCGGTGGAGCTCAAGTACCATTCCGTTTTCGGGTGCCTTGCGCCGCGCACCGTGAAGGATATGGCGATCGACACGTTGGCCGTATTCTACAGGCTAAGGATCCTCAAATACTACAGGAAGGTGGAGGTTCCGCCCAAGGGGGCGGCCTCACCGCCGTTCTTTTCGGTTGTCATAGCCTGCCCGAAGCCTGGCGAATGGCTCAGGCAGTGTCTTTGTGCGCTCGCCGCGCAGACATACCGCAACTTCGAGGTGATAGTCCTTCCCGACGGGCCCGTTTCGGAGGACGACGGCCTTGAAGGGTGCCATGTCCCTGCTCTCAAGGTCGTTCCTACCGGGAAGGTCCGCCCCGCCGAGAAGCGCAACACGGGAATAGACATGGCCAAGGGCGATGTCGTGGCTTTCATAGACGACGATGCCTATCCCGATGCGCGCTGGCTTGAAAGCGCATCAAAGTATTTCGCCGAAAGTTCCATCGGCGCGCTTGGCGGGCCCGGAGTCACCGCGCCTGGGGACGGGCTTATGGCGGACGCGGGCGGGCGCGTCTACTCGAACATCTTTGTCAGCGGGAACTACCGCTACAGGTATGTCGGCGGGCGCGTCAGGCGCGACATCGACGACTATCCCAGCTGCAACCTCTTCGTGCGCACATCGATCCTCAAGGCGATCGGCGGATACAGGACCGATTTCTGGCCGGGGGAGGACACTCTTCTCTGTGAGGATATCGTCTACGGTCAGGGCGCGAGGCTCGTATACGATCCGTGGACGCTCGTCTACCACCACAGGCGCCCGCTTTTTGCCGCACACTTGAGGCAGCTTGGGCGCTACGCCCGCCATAGAGGGTATTTCGCGAAACGCCATCCGAAGACTAGCCTCAAGCCGGCGTACTTCGTCCCGAGCGCGTTTCTCGCGTATCTCGTTCTGCTTGCCGCATGGTTTGCGGTCCGCGCGGCCGTCGGCTGCTCTTTCGGCGCGCTCGACATGGCCATGGCCGCGCCGCTTGCCCTCTACCTTTCGCTTGTCGCCGTGACGACCGTTTCGCTCAACCCCGCGTTGTGGGGCGCGACTTTCGCCGGTGTGGCGGCAAGCCATGCATGGTATGGATGGTGCTTTCTAAATGGACTCGCGGCCTCAAGGATGGCATGCGAGTATATCGGAAAGGATGGTGCTAAATGAACGGTTGCTGCATCTGGGCCGCGGCTTTGGTAGCGGCGTATCTTATAGGATCGATCCCGTTCGGCTGGATCGTAGGCAGGCTTCGCGGCCACGACATACGCAACGAAGGCAGCAAAAACATTGGCGCGACGAACGTCTTCAGGTGCGTCGGGAAGAAGTGGGGCGTCTTGGCTTTCATCCTCGATTTCCTAAAGGGCCTCATACCGACTCTTCTGGCGGACAGGTACGCGTGTTCCCATCTGTCGCTTGCGGGGGCGGAGTATTTCGCCTTCATGACAGGCGTAATGGCCGTTGTGGGGCACATGTTCACCTGCTTCATGAAGTTCAAGGGCGGCAAGGGCGTCGCCACAGGTTTCGGCCTTCTCATGGGCATAATCCCCGCCCTCGCGGGAACGGCGTTCGGCTTGTTCCTTCTCATGGTTCTCATATCACACTACATCTCGGTCGGATCGATAATCGCGGCGGCGTTTCTCGGCATAGCCGTCTGGTTCCCGATCCCGGGCTTAAACCCCGTCCCGCCCCCGGCGGCGGTGTGCGCGCTCGTCACCGCCCTGACGGCGTTCGTCGTATACAAGCACAAGGCCAACATGGTGCGTCTCGCGGCGGGGTGCGAGAACAAGATCTGGTGAGGCCTAAGATGTCCTACCGTTCCATCACCCTGTCGGCCGCCGCGCGCGAGCTTAACATGGATCTGAACGAGCTGCGCCACTATGCGCAGCGGGGAGAGCTTCCCGCCCGCGTCCAGGGCGGAGAGTTCGTCTTCGAGCAGCGCGCCCTCGACGAGTGGGCGCAGAGGCGGCTTATGACGCTCACCGAGAAGAAGCTCGCAGGCGAGCACGGTGCGGCGATAGCCGCCAGAAGGCGCGCGATGGGCGAGGACTTCCACGTCGCCGGGCTTTTGAGGCCCAATGCCGTCGCGCCTTTCATGACGAGCCGCAACAGGGGCGGAGTCTTGAGGGACATGACGGATCTTGCCGAATCGACGGGTCTCGTCTATGATCCGCTCACTCTCTTTGCGGAGCTGCAGGCGCGCGAGGAGGCCGCTTCAACGGCGACAGAGGCCGGTGTGGCGTTCCCGCACCCGAAGTACCACGATCCCTACCTCTTCCAGGAGAGCTTCCTTGCGCTCGGGCGCACGCTAAGGCCCGTATACTACGGTACGGGCGTGGAAGGGGACGGCACCGACCTCTTCTTCCTCGTGTGCTGCGCCGACCACAGGCTTCACCTCCACGTTCTCGGGCGTCTCTGCCTTCTTGCGATGCGAACGCCGCTACTTTCCGATCTCCGCGAAGCGCCCGACGCCGAGGCCATGTGCGCCATCCTCAAGCGCTGCGAAGATTCTTTCCTCTCCTGAGTCCCCATTCCCCATTCCCCATTCCCCAATCCCCAATCCCCATTCCCCATTGTGCCAAATCTGCACGCGTCTGTGCCATAATGTCCCACTTCTTTGGCATATCGGGCATTGGCATGGCATTGCTCCATGTTTGATGCCCTATATGGGCGGAAGGAGATTTGAACATGAATGCAGAAAAATATACGACGAAGGTGCGCGAAGCCCTTGAGGCGGCCAAGAACATGGCCGTCAGGCACGGTCAGCAGAATATCGACGTGGAGCATGTCCTTTGGGCGCTCATGAAGGATTCCCAGGGGCTTATGCCGAACCTTCTCGTCAAGATGGGAGCCGGAACGGCCCAGGTCACCGCGAGGCTTGAGGAGGAGATAAACCGCAAGCCGAGGATCACCGGTTCCGTCGAGGCCGACAAGATCTACATCACAAGCGAGCTTCAGCAGGTTCTCGTGAAGGCGGAGGACCTCGCCAAGGAGATGAAGGACGAGTACTTGAGCGTCGAGCACGTGGTTCTCGCCGTTCTCAAGCACGGCAATACCCCTGCGGCGAAGATACTCTCCGAGGCCGGCGTCACCGACGGCGCGTTCCTCAAGGCGCTTCAGGCCGTAAGGGGCAACCAGCGCGTCACGAGCGCCGACCCGGAAGGGCAGTACGAGGCACTTAAGAAGTACGGCTCCGATCTCGTCGAGTTGGCCCGCCAGGGCAAGCTCGATCCCGTCATCGGGCGCGACAGCGAGATCCGCAACGTAATCCGCATACTTTCGAGGAAGACGAAGAACAACCCGGTCCTCATCGGCGAACCCGGCGTCGGAAAGACGGCGATCGTCGAGGGCCTCGCCCAGCGCATCGTAAGGGGCGACGTCCCCGAGGGCCTCAAGGACCGCACCGTATTCTCGCTCGACATGACGGCCCTTATGGCCGGCGCGCAGTACCGCGGCCAGTTCGAGGAGAGGCTCAAGGCCGTCCTCAACGAGGTGAGAGGCGCCAACGGGCGTATAATCCTCTTCATAGACGAGATACACACCATCGTCGGCGCCGGAAAGACTGAGGGCTCGACAGATGCGGGCAACATGCTAAAGCCCATGCTCGCGAGGGGCGAGCTCCACTGCGTGGGCGCAACCACCCTCGACGAGTACCGCAAGTACATGGAGAAGGACGCCGCGCTTGAAAGGCGCTTCCAGCCCGTGATGGTCGATCCCCCGAGCGAAGAGGATGCGATTTCCATCCTGCGCGGCCTCAAGGAGAGGTTCGAGAAGTACCACAACGTCCACATCCGCGACGAGGCGCTTGTGAACGCCGTTGTCCTCTCAAGCCGCTACATACAGGACAGGTTCCTCCCCGACAAGGCCATCGACCTTCTCGACGAGGCTTGCGCGTCGATCCGCACCGAGATGGACTCGCTCCCCGCCGAGCTTGACGAGCTTACCCGCCACGTGCGGAGGCTTGAGATCGAGGAGACCGCCCTCAAGAAGGAGAAGGACGAGGCGAGCGCCAAGAGGCTTGAGGATCTCAGGAAAGAGCTTGCCGAGCTCAAGCAGAAGTCCCAGGCCATGACGGCCCAGTGGCAGAACGAGAAGAAGAGCATCGGCGAGGCCCAGGCCTTGAGGACGAAGCTCGAATCGGCCAAGCTGGAGCTTGAGCGCGCAATGTCGCGCGGCGACAACGAAAAGGCCGCCGAGCTCAAGTACGGAACGATCCCCAGGCTCGAAAAGGAGCTTAAGGGCCATGAGGAGGCCGCGCGCACCAACGGCGAAAAGGCGCTTTTGAGGGAAGAGGTCACATCAGACGAGATCGCCGAAGTCGTGAGCCGCTGGGCGGGCGTTCCCGTCACGAAGCTCCTCGAAGGCGAGCGCGAAAAGCTGCTCAGGCTTCCCGCGACGCTCCACGAGCGCGTGATCGGCCAGGACGAGGCCGTCGACGCCGTAAGCGACGCCGTTCTGAGGGCCCGCGCCGGCATAAAGAACCGCAACCG
This sequence comes from Kiritimatiellia bacterium, assembly GCA_045636065.1. GTDB lineage: Bacteria > Verrucomicrobiota > Kiritimatiellia > RFP12 > UBA1067 > RGIG5050. Next base: position 143,540 of record JAZTWW010000036.1, read on the forward strand.
TCCAGTGGGGGCGTTCCTCTTCCTCGGCCCGACGGGCGTAGGAAAGACGGAGCTTGCCAAGGCGCTCGCCGCCGAGCTTTTTGACGACGAGAACGCGATGGTGCGCCTCGACATGTCCGAGTACATGGAGAAGTTCGCCGTTTCCCGCCTCGTCGGTGCGCCGCCCGGATACGTCGGCTTCGAGGACGGTGGCCAGCTTACCGAGGCCGTGAGGCGCAAGCCGTACGCTGTCATACTCCTCGATGAGATCGAGAAGGCGCATCCCGACGTCTTCAACATCCTCCTGCAGGTGCTCGACGACGGCCGGCTCACCGACAGCCACGGAAGGACCGTGAGCTTCAAGAACGCGGTCGTCATCATGACGAGCAACCTTGAGCGCTCCGAGCTCAAGGGCCGCTTCCGCCCCGAGTTCCTCAACAGGCTCGACGAGACGCTTGAGTTCAAGAGCCTCACCGAGGATGAGATCAAGGAGATCGTAAAGCTCCAGCTCAAGGACCTTAAGAGGAGGCTCCAGGATCAGCAGCTTTCGTTCGAGATAGACGATGCGGCCCTGGAAAGGCTCGCGAAGGACGGTTGGGATCCCGCCTATGGCGCAAGGCCGGTGAAGCGCGCCATACAGCGCGATCTCGAAACCCCGCTCGCCCGCGCCATAGTGGCAGGCAAGTATCCGCCCGGTGCAACCGTAAAAGTGGAGGGATCCGCGCTTGAGCTCAAGTAGCCATGCCTGTAACCTTCCGGGTGTTCCGGTGTAGACAATGAAAGGCTGAAATACCCGGAGGGATTCAGATGAACAAAGTGCTTGGTTTCCTGAAAATGCAGGCTTTCGGCCTTGCAATAGTCCTGTGCGCCTCGGCCGCGTTCGCGTGGCCGGGGGCTTTCACGTCCTGGGGAGGCGTGAAGCTCGTGACGCTCATCGTGCCCGCGATCCAGCTCATCATGTTCGGCATGGGCACGACCCTTTCCCTCAAGGACTTCCTTGCCGTCGTCCGCTCTCCCTGGGCGGTCCTGACGGGAGTGGTGCTGCAGTTTGTCGTGATGCCGCTTTTAGGATGCCTTCTCGCATGCGCCTTCGGCTTCTCGGGCGAGCTTGCAGCCGGATTCGTGCTTGTCGGTTCTGTGGCCGGTGGCACGGCCTCGAACGTGGTCGCCTATCTCGCCAAGGCCAATGTCGCATTGTCCGTTACGATGACGTGCTGCTCCACGATGCTCTCCCCGTTCGTGACGCCGTTTCTCATGAAGCTTTTAGCGGGTCGCTTCATCGAGATCGATGCGATGAAGCTCATGATAGAATCGATGAAGATCGTGCTGGTTCCGGTGATCGCCGGCGGACTTGTCAGATGCGCCTTCAGGCGTCTTTTCGAGGAGCACGGCAGGACGTGCGGGCGCGTCCTCACGTTCGTTTCGATGTCGGGGATATGCTGGACAATCCTGGCGCTCACTGCGGCGGGGCACGATACGTTCCGCGAAGCGGGCGTCAGGATCGTCGCTGCGGCGATCATCCACAACGCAGCCGGCTTCATCCTCGGGTACTGGCTGACGCGCCTTTTGGGTAAGGTGCTGCCCTTTGGCGAGAGCGAGGCGAGGACCGTCGCCATAGAGGTGGGGATGCAGAATAGCGGCATGGCTGCGGCGCTTTCGATGAGCGTTCTCGGAAGCGCCATCGCCGCGCTTCCCGCAAACGTGTTCTCGATCTGGATGAACTTCTCCGGCTCCGTCCTTGCAAGCGTCTGGAGCGGCAAGAGCCGCGATCCCGCCCCGCAACAGGACGAGTCCGCCCGGTGAGGCTTATACTTGCTTTTTTCTTGGTGATATTGTATACTGCTGCATGTTTTTCCGTCTGGCAGGAGGGGTGTTATGCAGGAGTGTTTCTATAACTACTATTTCTATTCGGTCGTATCGGGCATTGCGCTGGTCACGCATCTGATCATAAACTGGCGGCAGCTGTTCGATTGGCGAAACGTGAACTCGCGCGTTGGGGGGCGCGAATACAGGTTGTTTGCACTCTTTTTGAGCGTATTCTTCATGACCGATATCGTATGGGGCATATTCGCCGAATTGAGATGGCTCACCGCACTCTATGTCGATACCGTCGTCTTCTTCCTGATACTGGCGCTTACGATCTATGCATGGACGCGCTATGTTGTCGCCTACCTTGAGATGGGCGGCTGGCCTCGCAAATACCTCGTATGGTCGGGGCGCGGGCTTCTTGCGTACTTCACGGTCGTGATGGCCGTCAACCACTTCAACGGCTCTTTCTTCACCATCGACGGGCACAGCGTTTTCATAACAGGACCGATGCGTACGCTCTCGATTCTCCTGTTGATCGTATTCAACGTTTTCAGCTCTCTGCTGACGCTTCTTACCATGCTGCACGCGAAGGGCGCGCTTCACAGGCGCAACATGATGGTGTTCATTGTAGGCGTCACGATGGCGCTGGCCGTTGCATTCCAGTTCGGTAGCCCCCTGCTGCCGTTCTATGCGCTCGGCTTCCTCTTCGGATGCTGCCTGATGCACGTTTTCGTCTTCGAGGACGAACGCGACGAGAAGTACCAGAAGGAGATGCTTGCGCACGACTACAAGATGCGTCTTGAGGCGGAGCGCTCTGCAAACAAGGCCAAAAGCCTCTTCTTCTCGTCCGTGTCGCACGATATCCGTACGCCCCTCAATGCGATCATCGGCTTTTCGGAACTGCTTGAACGCGGCGTGGGCGATGTGGAGGAGCGCGCCCGCTACATCTCATCCATCCGGTCTAGCGGCAAGGTGCTCGCGCGTCTCGTGGACGACATTCTCGACCTCTCCAAGCTGGAGAGCGGCAAGCTTGAGATCGTAAAGGAGCCGACAGACGTATCGGCGCTCACAAGGGAGGTCATCGCCGCATGCGAGGTCGCGCGCGCCCGCAAGTCGTTTGCGCTCAAGTCCGAGATAGCCGATATGCCCTGCGTCAATGTGGATCAGTACCGTATCCGCCAGATTCTCTTCAACCTCCTCTCGAACGCGTACAAGTACACTGCGCGCGGAACGATCACCGTCCGGGCCCTTTGGCGGGACGGGACCTTGACGCTTTCCGTTTCCGATACGGGCGAAGGCATCGCCGAGGAGAACATAGCGCGCATCCTCGAGCCGTTCGTGCAGGTCGTCGACAGGAATCACCGCAATGGTACGGGACTGGGGCTTCCGATATGCCAGAAGCTCGCGCGACTCATGGGCGGCGAGCTGACCGTCGAATCAAAGGTGGGTGTCGGCTCCACGTTCACGGTCGAGCTGCGCAATGTCCAGGCCGTCGAGTCTCCGGCGACCAAAGAGAGCGGCACAGGGGCGGCGGCGCATCTTGGGCGCACCCCCTCCCGCGTACTGATAGTCGACGACTCGCCGGTAAACCGCACCGTCCTCAAGGCGATGCTGGCCAAAAGCGGCGTGAAAGACGTCGTTGTCGCCGGGAACGGCCGCGAGGCGCTGTCGATCCTTGAGGGCGATTCCGGTTTAGACCTGGTCCTCACCGATCTCTGGATGCCTGAGATGGACGGCTTGGGACTGGTGCGCGGCATTCGCGCCGACCGGAGATTCGCACACATTCCGGTGTATCTGCTCACCGCCGACGTCGAGGCGCGCAGCCATTCCGAAACGGACGGATTTACCGGCGTTCTTATAAAGCCGATCACGCTTGAGAAGCTGAATGCGCTCTTTTCCGCGGAAGAGCCGGCCTGATGCCGGCAATTCCGCACGGCCGCGGCATCACACCGGCGGCTTGTTGCCTCCCTGCGAATACATTGTGGCGCCGGATTCGGAATCCAGGATCGTGAAGCTCTCCGGGTGGCGGTGAAGCTCCGAAACGAACGTGAGCTTCGTGTTGAAGCGCGACTGGAGCGCCGCAAGGAGCTTCGAATCCTCCGTCCTCAGGCGGTGCATCACGGCAGGCGAGATTACTATCTTCGGCATGAAAGGCCTCTTGTCCGCCTCGGCCTTCTTTAGAAGGGTGGTTAGCTCGCGCTGAAGCTCGATGGAGACCGCCATCGGGCTTTTCACGAGACCGTGCCCGCTGCACGTGGGGCATGTGGACGAGAGCATCGAGAGGATCGACTCCTCCTGACGCTGGCGGCTCATCTCAAGAAGCCCGAGCTCGCTTATCTGAAGGACGTTCGTCCTCGCGCGGTCGCGCTTAAGGGCCGCCTTTAAGGCCTTGTATACCTGCTGCTGGTGCTTGCGGCTCTTCATGTCGATAAGGTCGAGGACGACGAGCCCGCCGATGTTCCTGAGCCTCAGCTGGCGCGCCACCTCCTCGACAGCCTCCAGATTGACCGCGAGAATCGCCTCTTCCTGGCTTCCCGCCCCCCTGTGGTGGCCCGTATTGACGTCGACGGCTATAAGCGCCTCCGTCTCGTCGATCACCAGGTATCCGCCGCCCTTGAGGTGCACCTGCCTCTGGAAGGCCTCCTCAAGCTGCCTGTCGATGCCAAAATAGTCGAAGATGTTGTCCGGGCCGTCGTAGCGCCTGAGCTTGTTGCGCGCGCGCCGTGAGATCTTGCTCGTCACCTCGCGCATCTCCTCGTACGACTTCTCGTCGTCTATGAGGACGGAATCGATGTCCTCCGTGAGCCAGTCTCTGACGACGCGCTCCACAAGCCCAGGCTCCTGGTAGATGCAGCACGGGGTCCTTCTGGTCTTGATGTTCCCCTGCATCCCGTTCCAGCTTTCGAGGAGATTGCGGAGGTCGCGCACGAACGCGCGCGGGCTCGCGCCCTGGCCGACGGTCCTCACGATTATGCCCACGTTGTCCGGGAGCAGCAGCCTGTCGAGGATCTTCTTGAGCCTCTGGCGCTCCTTCGCGTCGCCTATCTTGCGCGAGACTCCCCTTACGTTCGTGCCGGGCATCATCACCAGATACCGCCCCGGAATCGAGAGGTTCGCCGTTACGCGCGGCCCCTTCGTCGATATCGGGCCTTTCGTCACCTGCACTATTATCTCCGATCCCGGCGGAAAGCGCTTGGCGATCTCCTCGTTGGAGAGGCGCCCGCTGCGGTGCTTCTTCTGCGCCTTCTGGGCGTCGTCGTCATCGTCGAGGCAGGCGTCCGCGTCCGGAGTCATGTCCCAGTAGTGGAGGAACGCGTTCTTCTTAAGCCCTATATCGACGAACGCCGCCTGGAGGTCGTTCTCCAGATTCTGGACGCGCCCCTTGAAGATGCATCCGACAAGCCTCTCCTCCTCCGGGTGCTCGACCATGAACTCCTCAAGACGCCCGTTCTCCATCACGGCGACGCGGGTCTCAAGCGTCTCGACGTTCACCACTATCTCGCGTTTCAGCCGTCCCTTGGACTTGAACGCGCTCTTAACCTTTTCAATTATCTTTCCGAACATGCCTTTCAGCTCCTTTCAGCCGTCTGGTTTTTGCCTGAAGTTACATTGACGCTCTGCACCATGCCTAGCGCCGCCATAAGAACCACAAGAAACGTGCGCCCCGCGCTTATGAATGGAAGCGGAAGCCCCGTTATCGGCATAAGCCCCACGCTCATCGCCACGTTTTCGTACACGTGGAAGAAGATGAGCGTCGCCACGCCTATCGCAACAAGCCTGCCCCTGTCGTCGCGCGCGTTGAAGGCCGTCCACAGGCACGCTAGAAGAAGCCCCATGAAAAGGGCCAGCATCATGATCGAACCTGCAAAGCCAGACTCCTCCGCGAGGACGGCGAATATGAAGTCGTTCATCGATACGCTCGGCGGGAGATACCCCATGAGCTTGTGGTCCCCGTTGCCTACCCCCTTGCCGCTGAACGATCCGCTTCCGATGGAGATCTTCGCCTGCTTGAGGTTCCATCCGCTGCCGTATGGGTCGGATTCGGGGTTCACGAACGTCCTGAGCCTGTTCACTTGGTGCGGCTTTAAGGGAAGCTTCTCGTAGATGGCGTCGCGCTCCGCCTTGGGAAGCGTCTCGGCCCTCGCGATCGTGCCTATGAGAAGCCCCGCGCCGACAGCCCCGAGGATGAGAATCGTCACAAGCCCTCTGCGCCAGACGCGCGCTGCAAGGAGCATCACTATCGCCGACGGCGCAAGGACGAGCGACGTGCCGAGGTCCGGTTCGCGCAGGATGAGAAGGGCGGGTACGCCGATCATCGCAAGCCCTGCCATAAGCCCCTTTGCCGTGTATCTCCATTTGGGGCCGTCCTCCGATCCGAAAAAGTGCGCCGTCGCCATTATCACGGCCAGCTTCGCGAACTCGCTCGGCTGGAAGAACCAGAGCCACCTTTTGCCGCCGAAATGGTCCGTGCCCACCATGAGAACGAGAACCAGGAGGACGAGCGAAATCGCGAACACGGGCAGCGCGGTGAAATCGAGGATCTTCCTGTAGTCGGTGGCGGCGAGCGCAAAGTACATTATAAGCCCCGCCCCCGCCGTATAGAGATGCTGCACCCAAAGCCCGTGGAAGACGGCCGCGCGCGCTTCGCCGGCGCTGTGGATGAATACGCCGCCCATGGCCACAAGCGCCAGGATGCAGATGAGCTGGATGTAGTTGAAGTTCAGGAGGAAACGTTTCATGTCGCGTCTCCCTTCTCGCCGAATACGGCCCTGAGGATGTTGTGCACCTTCGGCCCCGCCGTGAGACCGCCCGAATCGCCCTGCTCTATGACGAGCGCCACGGCCACCGTCGGGTTGTCGAACGGGGCGAACGCTATCACCCAGGCGTTCTTCCTTTTGTTTGCGCCGATGCCGCGCTCGGCCGTGCCGGTCTTCCCTGCGCACTTGACGTTAAGCGGATGCTTCGTACCGTTCTCGTCGAACCTCGTAAGAATGCGCTTTCCCGATCCCGTCTCAACGACATCGCGCATCCCGAGGCGCACGAGCTGGTATGTGTGGTCGTCGAACTCGAGCGCGTGCACCGGCATGGGTTTCGGCTGCCACTCTTCAAGGTGGTGGAGATACGGGCGGAAGATGAATCCGCCGTTCGCGAGCGCCATCGTGACGACGGCCATCTGAAGCGGCGTCACCTGGAGCTGCCCCTGGCCGATCGCCGCCTGCATCATCCACGGATCGACGCTTCCCGAAGCCTCTCCCCTCAAGTCGATTCCCGTTCTCGACCCGAGGCCGAACTCCTTGGCCGTCGCGCATACGACGTTCGTCCCGGCGACATCCGCCAGGTGGAGGAAGAACGGGTTGCATGAATGCTCCAGGGCCGACCTTAAGGCAAGCTCGCCGTGGCCCCAGCGGTTCATGCAGTGCGTCTTCCTGTAGACGCCCGTGCAGACGTATGTGGCCGTGGGCGGCACTCCGGCGACGCTTGCCGCCATCGCCGTGATCGGCTTGAAGGTGCTCCCTGGCTCGTAGAGGCCCGAGATCGCGCGGTTTATGAGCGGCTTTGCCGGGTTGTTCGTCAAAGAGGCGTACACTTCGTGCGACATTGAGGGGACCAGGTCATTGAGGTCGTACGACGGGCTGGATGCGATTGCAAGTACGGCCCCGTCACGAGGATCGAGGACGACGCCCGCGCCGACCTCACCCTCAAGCTCCCTTTCGAGGGCGCGCTGGATCCTTGCGTCCAGGGTGAGCCTAAGGTCTGGCCCGTCCGTAGGAGCCCTTAGCCTTTCGTCTCCAGATGCGCTGCGCGCGTACCCAAGCGCGTCCACGTTCACGTGCCTCTCCCCGGGTGCGCCTGCAAGGTAGTCGTCGTAGTAGGCTTCGATGCCGCTACGTCCCTTGAGCTCCCTTTCGAGGAAGTGGTATCTCGACGACTGCTCGTAGCGATCCTGGCTCGGCATGTCCCTGCCGACATACCCTATCGTGTGGCATGCCAGCCTGCCGAACGGGTATTCCCTCTCCGCGCTCGTCTCGATGGAGAAACCGGGATGGAGGAAGGCGTTCTCCTCGAATTTGGCGAGCGCCCCGTCGTCGAGATCCTTGAATACGGCAAGCGGAAGTGCGCTCGCCCTAAGCATGTGCGAGAGGACCGTACGCTCAGATGCGCACGGCTCCAGGGCGAGAAAGTCCTTGAGTTTGGTCAGCGCCTTGTAGGCGTTTTCGGCCCGCGTCTCGGGGTCGCCCCCCTTGAACGCCTCGGGGTGCATCATCACGTTGCGCGAAGGGCGGCAGTCGGCGAGTATGCGCCCCTCGCGGTCGAGAATGCGCCCCCTGAGCCCGCTCGTTCTGATGCGCCTGGTCGCCTGGGTCTGATGCGCCTCGCGCCACGTGCCGACGTTCGTTATCTGGACGCGCCAGAGCGTCACGGCAAGGACGAGGAATCCCGTCAGGAACATTCCGGAGAGACCGGCGAGGAAGCGGACAGAGGTTCTCATTGCGCCTCCTTTCCGCTTCCCGTGGAAAGCCCGAGCTTCACTCCGAGCGGCCCCACGGCTGCGAACGCCAGGGCCCCTATCGGAGAGCCTATGACCATGGCCGCCAGGGCCCTTGAAAGGATCGCGCCCTCGGCTCCCGGGCTGCCCCAGATGTATAGCCACACTTCTATGAGAGGCGAGACTATCGCAAGTACGAGAAGCCCGAAAACGGCGCCTGCCGGTTCGTCGAGGAAGCTCCGCCTGACGGCCGTCACCGCCGCCGCCGCGCCTATTATGAAAAGCCCCATCGCCCCGGGCGGAAGCTCTCCGAGGGCATCGGCCATGCAGCCCGCACCTACGACGAGCGAGATCCTTGCCGCCTGCGAGAGCCACACCGCCGCGACGCCGGCTACGGCCAAGGTCGCGAGAAGGGGAGGCTTGACGCCTGCGAACTGCGGCGCCATGTCCTGGATGGCGGCCGCCGTCACGAGCGAAAGGACGACGAAACAGGTCTGGACGGCGTTAGCTTTCACGGCGGATGAACACGTCCTCCAATCCCGCGAAGTCGACGGCCGGCGCCACCACCCCTTCGCGTTCGAGTTTCGTTTCGTCTAGGTCCGCTCCATCCGAGAGGTAGCCGATGGCCAGACCTGGAGGGAATATCCCACCAAGTCCGCTCGTCACCAGACGAGCCCCCTCCGGCGGCGAAGCTTCCCGCTTCACGTGCCGGAGGCGCAACGGGTTCACAAAGTAGAGCACGTTCGACGTGCCGTCGTCGAAAACCGTCTGGGATCCCGCCCCTGAAACGATCCCTCTGACGGGACCGTCCTCTTCCGCCGTTTCGATTACGCATGCTATGCGCATCGCCGGATCGGATATGAGGCGCACCGTCGCCGTATGGGCGGTCACCTCGCCTACAAGACCCACAAGCCCTTCGGGCGATATCACAGGCGCATTGGGCTTTATGCCGTCCAGGGAGCCTTTGCCCACGCGGAGAAATCCCCTGACGCCTTCGGTGCCGTTGCGGCTCAGGACGGGTGCCGCCACCCAACTGCCGGCGGCAACTCCGGGATAGTCCAGAAGCACCCTCAGCCTGGCGTTTTCGGCGGCGAGCCTTTCGTTGTCGTCCCTTACGCATTCGAGAAGGGCGAGGCGATGCCTGAGTTCGATATTGTCCTTAGCGAGCGAATCGCGCCGCCAGAGGGCGCGCGCCCGAGCGGCGAACCCGCGTTGGAATGCGGCGACGGCCCGCTCCGCCGGGTATATGGACTCCGCGGCGATCGCGCGACCGCCCGCAACCCATATGCCGGCGGCCGCCAAGGCCAACGCCAGCGCAATGATGCCTGCAAACTTCTTCAAGTGCCCCTTCCGCAGAAGCGGGGGGATCGCCTAGTGCCTCTTGTTCTTCGCCAGGAAATCAAGCTCGCCCATGACGACGCCCGTGCCTTCGGCCACCGCCGAAAGGGGATCCTCTGCGAGGAACACCGGGAGTTTCGTCTCCTTCGAGAGGAGCTTGTCAAGCCCTCTCAGCTGCGACGAGCCGCCGCTCAGGACGATACCCCTGTCGACAAGGTCGGCCGCAAGTTCCGGCTCGCACCTGTCGAGGGTCGTCCTCACGGCGCTTATGATCTCTTTTACGGGACCTTGTAGGGCGTCCCTTATTTCCTGCGAAGTAATCGTCAAAGTCTTGGGCAATCCCGCAACGATGTCGCGCCCGCGTACGTCCATGGACTGTTCTTCGCCCGTGGGGAACGCGGAGCCGATTCTGCATTTGATGTCTTCCGCCATGCGTTCACCGATGAGAAGGTGATACGCCCTGTTGAGATAGTTGATGATGCATTCGTCCATCGCGTCGCCCGCAAACCTGACGCTATGGGCATGGACGATGCCGGCGAGCGATATGATCGCCACTTCGCATGTGCCGCCGCCGATATCGACGATCATCGAGCCGGCAGGCTCCGAAACAGGCAGGCCGACTCCGATGGCGGCCGCCATAGGCTCTTCGACGAGGAACACCTCGCGTGCGCCGGCGGCGCGGCCCGCATCCTCCACGGCGCGCTTTTCCACCTCGGTGATTCCGCTCGGAACTGCTATGACGACACGCGGCCTCAAGTACTTGCTCTTGATGAACCTGACGGGGCAGACCTTCTCGATGAAGTACCTGAGCATCGCCTCGGTTATGTCGAAATCAGCAATGACGCCGCTCTTCATCGGGCGGATGGCCACGATGTTTCCGGGCGTGCGCCCGAGCATGCGCTTGGCCTCGTCGCCGACGGCAAGGACCTTCTTCGACCCGTTCTCGATCGCCACGACGCTGGGCTCGCGCAAGACGATGCCCTTGTCCTTCATGTACACGAGCGAGTTCGCCGTGCCGAGATCGATGCCGATGTCGGTGGAGAAAAGATTTTTCAGTTTTTCAAACATGCCTATATTATAGTGTATTTTCGCAAAAGGTTCAAGAGGATTTTTATTTCCCGCGCTCTTGACTCTTTGCCTCATTTTTTGTATAATGCCAAAGTTTTTCAGACCAAGGAAGGGTAAAGCAGTGAATTTTGTCCAGTCGCTGATCGAACTTCAGGAGACGGATGCGATAATCCGCGATCTAGAGCGCGAAGCGCGCGATATTCCGCAGCGCAAGGCGCAGGAGACGGCAAGGCTTCAAGGGGTTAATGCGGATCTGGAGATAGCCCAGAGCCAGCTTGACGCGCAGCTCAAGCGCATAGATGATTGCGGGGTCGAGGCCGAGCGCGCCCGCGAGCGCGCCCAGCAGCTCAAGATAGCGAGCGCCACGGCGTCCAGCAACAAGGAGCTGATGCAGCAGTCGGCCGAGATCGAGAGGCTTGAGGCCGAGGCGAACGCATGCGAGCGCCGCGCGGAGGCCCTTGATGCCGATGTCCGCTCCCTGAGGCGGGCCGTTGAAGAGGCCCAGGCCAAGGTCGATGTGGAGAAGGGTGGAGTAGGCGGTTTCGTGAAGGAGCTCGACGAGCGCCTCGCGGAGGTCGACGAGGAGCTTAAGAGGCTTCAGGTCGAGCGCCGCGAGAAGGCGAACAGGGTTGGCCCCAGGAATCTTCTCGTCTACGAGCGCCTGCGCACGAAGCGCTGGCCCGTGGTGGTGCGCCTTACGGACGACGACGTATGCGACGGCTGCCATCTCGTGCAGCCCCCGAGCGTCGCCCAGGCCGTGAAGCACAACAACGACCTCGTGCGCTGCACTATGTGCGGGCGCATACTCTACAGGGAGCTTTGATTTCCTCGATATGCCGCAGGAGTGACCGGTCGCGCCCCAAAAGGGTGAGGAAAGTCCGGACTCCGCAGGGCGGGGGATCCGGCCGTCAAGGCCGGAAACGCGGTGGCAAACGCCGCGGATGGCAAGCGCAGCAGAAAGGATACCGCCTCCCTTCGGGGAGGTAAGGGTGAAATGGCGGTGCAAGAGACCACCGGGACCGGAGCGAAAGCAGGTCTGCAAGGCAAGCCCTCCCCGGAGCAAGATCAAATAGGGGGATGAACGGACGGCCCGTCCGGCTCGCGCCTCACGGCGCGATGAATCCCCGGGTTGATTGCTTAGATGAATGATCGGAGTTCCCCCGAAAGGGGGGATGAACAGAATCCGGCTTATTCGCACTGCGGCATATCGAGGTTTTTTCATTTTTCTGGGCTTTTGACGGGGTGTATCAAACCTCTCGATCTGGGGACTGTCCCCAACCAAACTTCGCCCCACTGGGGACAGTCCCCATTGGACTTCAAGTGGGGACTGTCCCCATCTTGCGCAAAAATCGACATGCGGCGATTTTGTGCTTGAAGATGCCCACGAAGTGTAGTACAATATGCGGCGTTCGGCGGGAAAGTGTATCGAATAAATTGAAACGGACAGTTAGCCAATCAATTGGCAAGCCGGGTGTCAATCCCATTTCGGGATCGGCATCATCTCTCGTATCAGCGCCGGACGCCCTCACGTCTGCGCATAACCGGCCGTCTGCCCCGCATTCGGCCAAAACTGCAGAAAGGGGGCGTTATGGCCAGAATGGCGCGAATTAAGGCTGACTGGGACATGACCTACCACGTGATGTCCCGCATAACCGGGAAGATGTATCTGCTCAGGCAGGATGACATCAAGGCCGACATGTACGACGCTCTCAAGCGCTCGGCCATGTACAGCGGCGTCGAGGTCGACTCCTTTGCCATAATGGACGACCACTTCCATATAGTCCTCAAGGTAGTTAAGCCCGAGGAGGGGACAGTAACCGAGTCTGAGGTCCTTAGGCGCATCGCGCTTCTCAAGGGATCGGACGCTGCTGAGGCGGCCAAGGCTCGCTGGCGGAGGTACAGGTCGTCAGGTCACGCCTGGCAGGCGGATGCCGAGTTCAACTCGCACCTTGTCCGGATGCATGACCTTAGCCAGTTCGTGAAGACGTTCAAGGAGACGTTCGGCATGAGGTTCAGGCGCCGGACTAGATATGTCGGCACGATATGGGGCGGGAGATTCAAGTCAACGCTCATCGATACCGGCTTCTACTTCGAGCGGTGCATTGATTATGTCGAGCACAATCCCGTCCGGGCTGGGCTCTCCGAGGATCCCGAGTCATACGCCTGGTGCACAATGGGCATGGCCAGAAACGGCGACGCCTTCGCGCAGGACTGCATCCTCCGCCGCTCGCTCAAGTTCCTCCGCCAGGACACCTCGAACCTCTTCGCCACCAGCATCCCCGCATCAACTGGGGACAGTCCCCAATCCCCCGCGCCCGCGATTGATCGCCTGCTTGCG
>JAZTWW010000037.1:0-39196 GCA_045636065.1 Kiritimatiellia bacterium
AAGGCTTGCAGGTCTCTTCGCCCCAGCGATGTAGATTCGCCTGTCGCCGAAGGCGATCAGGTTGCCCGACGAGCGAAGCGAGGAGCTTTCGCGCAGCGAAAGTCGCAAGAGGCCGCGCGAGGGCCCCAAAAACTTTCTCAAACAATAAACTTACGGGCCCGAGCGCTCGCAGGGGCGAAGGAGACCGGAAAGCCTCAAGTTCCAATCGCGCAAGCCCAGTCACGGCTTTAGGGCGTCCGCATCGAACATGCGCGGGCTCGATGCCCGCGCACGAAAGAATGATCGGGCGCGTCCGATGGGTACCCCGTGGAAAGTCAAAGGAAGGCACATAACGCGCCACGACCATTCGTATTGGCCTGCTGGATACTGAATACTGGATACTGGATACTGAATACTTCCAACGCATGGAAAACGATCCAGGGGCCCCGTAGGGGAAGGATCGGTTTCCAATGCGTTGGCCCTAACGAGTGGAAAGAATCGGTTTTGATGCGTTGGCTGCGCCGGGATTTGACATGCGGGCCCTTTTTTGGTACAATTAACGCAAAATGACAACTTGACGTTTTCCTCTAGAAGGAGTGTGCCATGAAATTCAAATCGCTTCTGGCGGCGGGAGCCGCAATCTTCCTTTCACTCTCCGCCAGCGCGCTGATAACTGGCTGGGATGAGATCGACGGCATGAATTGGTCCTACGAGATCAATGGATCCGACGTCGCCTTCCGCAGCGGTTCGAACCTGTACGGCACGAAGATAACGGTCCCCGAAGGACTGCAGCCGTACCATGGCGCGGTGTCGGTGCGGACGCTCAAGGCCGAGCTCTTCTACAAGCTCTCCACTCTCACCACCGTCATAGTGCCTGCGACCGTCGATACGATCGAGGCCGGCGCCTTCAAGGACTGCGCCAAGCTCACCTCCATAACGCTCCCGCTCAAGTTCAAGAACGTCCTTACGAAGACAAGCCCGCAGTTCGTGAACTGCAACAAGAACCTGAGGCTCACCTTCAAGGACGTCAGCTCCCCCATCTGCACGGCGAGCTTCGTCGCGTATCCGGAGGAAGGGGATGAAGTGTTCACGAACTCCTACGTCACGAAAGGCTCCAAGCTCGGTGCCGTACCGGAGCTTGATGTCAAATACTGGTACGTGTCCCTGCAGCCCAACGGATGGTACACCAAGGCGACGGGCGGCACGAAAGTGACTGCAAATACCGTCGTAAAGGATAACGTCACGTACTATCTGCACTGGACGGCAAGGAAGTATCCCGTCACCGCCGCGCCGTATCTCACAAGCGCGCCGGAAGGTGGCGAGCGCGCAGGCAGCGTCACCGGCTCGGGAATGTACCTCCCCGGGAAGAAAGTCACTCTCAGGGCAACGGCAAAGAACGGATATACGTTCATCGACTGGTCCTACAACGGTCAGCTCCAAGGGTTGAGCAACACCACCTTCTCGTTCCTGATGGGCTACATAGATACCAACATCAAAGCGTATTTCGCCGAGAACGCGCTTGTGCAGAACGCCCTCTCGCTCTGGGTCCTCGACGGCGGTTCGCCAGTCGATTTCGACGATTGGATGGATGGCGGCATGATGCTCCACGTCGGCGAGAAGTTCGACATGGAGATCGCCCCGCTGATGCAGTACCAGTTCGAGTCGCTCAACAGCTCGCTCACCGTCACCGCAAGCGGCCTTCCCGCCGGGCTCAAGCTCGTCAACGACAAGAAGCTCGGTGCCTGGTACATAAGGGGCAAGGCGACAACGGCGTCCAAGAAGGACAAGAACGGCCAATACGTCCCCTCGACCGTCAAGCTGACCGTCAAGTGCGGCAAGGTTTCCAAGGTTTTCACCTCAAACTGGATGGTGTTCCCGCTCCCGGAGCATGTCGTCGGCACGTACTTCGGCGGCTTCGAGCCCGAGCCCAAGTCGGGGATCGGCCCGTTCACCCCGGATGAGGCCGGAACCATAACGATCAGCGTCACGTCCGCAGGAAAGATCACGGGCAAGTGGGAGGACAACCTCGGCACCTACACGATCACCGCCGACGGCTTCGAAACCGTGGCGGAAGACGATCAAAGCCCCACCGTCTGCAACAGCGTTACGATAAAGCGCGTTTCCAAGACGCTCGGCAACTCCACCACGACGAACGCGACGATAACGATCACCGCTCCCCAGTACAAAACCCTCTACGACAACGCCGACAAGCTCTCGCTCGACTTCGTCCTCCCCGCCCCTGCAAACGGCGGCGAAACCATCGTCTGGGACGGTGTCATACACCTCTACAAGAACATCTGGAAGACCGATCCCGTCGCCAAGGGGATCGGTGGCGTGATGTACGGCTCCGGCTACGGCGGGATAGTCGACTACTTCTACAAGGGCGAGGCGTATACGATGCACCTTTCGTACACCGAGGACAAGGGCGGTTTCCTGACGACCAAGTGCACGGTCACCAAGAACGGCAAGACGGTGTACACCACCTCGGTCAAGAATCCGATCTGCATCCCTGACGGCTGGTGCTTCGTGTACCTCAAGGCCAATGCGGCCAAGAAGTTCCCGGGCTACTATGACGCCTGGGACAGCCCCGGCATGCTCGACCACTATCTCGATCTCTACCTCAATCCCGAGAACTGATACCGTCAAGCTGATGTGACAACGCCATGAATACGACACCCCGCCTTCTAGACGACCCGTATCTCCAGCCCTACCGGGATGCGATACGCGGCAGGATGGAGCGCGCCAAGTGGCGTGCCCAGGAGCTGTCCCGCAACGCGGCGAGCCTCGCCGACTTCGCAAGCGCCCACGAATACTACGGCCTTCACAAGGGCCGCACGCGCTGGACGTTCCGCGAGTGGGCGCCCCACGCCACGAGCATGTGGCTTGTCGGCGACTTCTCGGACTGGAAGATAAACCCCAAGTTCGAGGTGCGCCGCATCGAGGGGTCGGACGTATGGGAGGCGAAGATCCCCCTTAAGGATATCCGCCACGGGCAGTACTACCGCCTTGAGGTGCGCTGGGACGGCGGCAGGGGCGAGCGCCTTCCGGCGTACGCGAGGCGCGTCGTCCAGGACGAGTCGACGAAGCTCTTCTCCGCGCAGGTGTGGGAGCCGAAGGAGAAGTACGTCTGGAGGAATCCGGAATACAAGGTGCCCGCGAAGTCGCCGATAATCTACGAGTGCCATGTGGGTATGGCCACCGAGGAGGAGCGCGTCGGCACGTACGCCGAGTTCCGCGACCTCGTTCTGCCGCGCATCAAGAAGGCCGGGTACAACACCGTCCAGATAATGGCCATAATGGAGCATCCGTACTACGGGAGCTTCGGCTACCACGTCTCGAGCTTCTTTGCGGCCTCAAGCCGCTTCGGAACGCCTGAGGAGCTCAAAAGCCTCATCGACACGGCGCACGGCATGGGGCTTTCGGTCATAATGGATATCGTCCACTCCCACGCCGTCAAGAACGAGCGCGACGGTTTGAGCCGCTTCGACGGAACCGACTACCAGTACTTCCACTCCGGCGGGCGCGGCAACCACAGCGCGTGGGACAGCCGCTGCTTCGACTACGGGAAGACGGGGGTCCTCCACTTCCTCCTCTCCAACTGCCGCTACTGGCTCGACGAGTTCCACTTCGACGGCTTCCGCTTCGATGGCGTCACGTCCATGCTGTATCTCCACCACGGGCTCGGCACGGACTTCACCGGCTACGGCCAGTACTTCGACTGGGCCGTCGACGAGGATGCCTGGACGTATCTCGCCCTCGCGAACCGCGTCATCCACGAGGTGCGCCCCGATGCGATCACGATCGCCGAGGACGTCAGCGGCATGCCCGGCTGTGCGGCCCCTCTCGAGGAGGGAGGGCTCGGTTTCGACTTCCGCATGGCGATGGGCATCCCCGACTACTGGTTCAAGCTCGTCAAGGACATCCGCGACGAGGACTGGAGCGTCGGGCACCTCTACTACAAGCTCACCGACAAGCGCGCCGACGAGAAGGTCGTTAGCTACGTGGAGAGCCACGACCAGGCGCTCGTCGGCGGCAAGAGCCTCATATTCGAGCTTATAGACGCTGCGATGTACACGGGCATGGACCGCGAAAGCGGAGATCTGACCGTCCAGCGCGGCGTGGCCCTCCACAAGATGGCGCGCCTCGCGACGCTCGCCGCCTCGGGAGGGGCGTACCTCAACTTCATGGGCAACGAGTTCGGCCACCCCGAGTGGGTCGATTTCCCGCGCGAAGGCAACGGCTGGAGCTACGCCCACGCAAGGCGCATGTGGAGCTTGAGGGACAACGGCTTCCTCTACTACAAGTGCCTCGGGGACTTCGACGAGACGATGGTGAACACCATCGCCCGAAGCGGAGTTCTCGACAGGTTCGCGCCGGTGAGGCTTCTCGACAACGTCCCCGACAAGGTCCTCGCCTTCATGAGGGGCGATCTCGTCTTCGTCTTCAACTTCAACTCGCAGACGAGCTATACCGACTACGGCGTGATGGTGCCCCCCGGGAGCTACAAGGTCGTCTTCACGACGGACGAGAAGCGCTTCGGCGGGCAGGACAGGATCTCGCTCGACCAGGAGTTCTTCTCCGACTGGTACGTCCTCGACGCAAACAGGATCGACCAGATAAAGATGTACCTCCCCTCGCGCACGGCCGTCGTCCTCAGGCGCAACAAGCCGAAAAAGAGGTGACAGATCTGTCAGAACCGCCTGCTTGCGCCTCCTTACCATAATGTTGGCGCAACCATCGGTAGCGGAAACATGGAACGCCCGGGGCACGTCGGCGAAAAAAACGCTTGATTTGTGCGGGGATTTCATGTATTATTCTAAACGACAAAGGCACAATGTGCCATGAGGGGCCTCAAGAAGCCCAAGAAAGAGAGAAGAGAAATGAAGAAGACGATCGTAATGGCGCTTTGCGCTGCGGCCATCGCCGCATTCCAGCCTGCGTACGCACGCGGCCACCACCATGGCGGGCACCGTCCTCCGGCTCCGTACCGTCACGGCCACCACCACCATCACCACCACAGCGACAACGGCCTTGCAATCGGCGCCGGCATCCTTGGCGCGGGCCTTCTCGCTACCGCCCTCGCCGACTCGACGCCCGATCCCGTCGTCGTCCAGCAGCCTGTCGTGGTGCAGCAGCCCGCGCCCGTCGTGGTGCAGCAGCCTGTAATCCAGCAGCCCGTCGTGGTGCAGCAGCCTGTGGTCGTCGAGCCGCAGTACATAACGCGCACCCGCCAGGTTTGGGTCGAGGGCAAGTATGTTGACCAGCCCAGCGGCGCCGGCGTCGTCCGCGTGTGGCAGCCCGGCCACTACGAGACCGTGACGGAGCAGGTTCCCGTCCAGTAACGGACGCGGGATGAAGTCGCGATGAAGCAGAAGCTCGTCCTTTTCGCGGCCATCGCCGCAGGAATCCTTGCGGCGGTCCTTACGCGGTTCTATCTGGCCGCGAAGGATGCGGAACTCGCCGGAATGAAGGCGGATCTCCGCAGTGCGTATGGCGAAATGGACGTGCTCTGCTTCAAGCGCGACGTGCCTGGCGGCACCGTCCTCTCGACGTCTGATCTAGGCGTCATGACGGTGCCCAAGGCAGGCCTCAGGGGGCAGGCCCTCGTCGAGGCCGACAAGATGCTCGTTCTCGGGCGCCGTTCCGTCATAGCGCACAGGCGCGGCGATGTGGTGTTCTGGAGCGACATCGAAGGCGGAAACCCGGTTTCCACGGGGCTCGCCGCCGACATAAAGCGCCAGATGCGCGCCATTTCCATAAATGCGAGCGGAGCCGCCGCGGTTAGCGGCATGGTCCGCCCCAACGACCATGTTGACGTAATAGGGACGTTCGCCTTCCCTGACGAATCCGGCCGCGTGCAGCCGGGCGCCATGGTCACATACACGATTCTCCAGAACGTCCTCGTGCTTGCCACGGGGAGCGATACGGGCAAGTCCTCCCTGCAGACCATGGGAGCGGGGCTTGGAGCCCGGCAGGATTCAGGTTACACGACCGTCACCCTTGAAGTGACGCCGCGCGAGGCGGAGATGCTCGTTTTCGCGGGCGAGATGCGCGGCCGCCTCACGCTCACGCTCAGGAACCGCAACGACACGAGCGCCGAGACGGAGCTTCCGCAGATAGATTTCCAGAAGATCAAGGGCGAGATAGAATCCCTGAATCTCCTTCGTCAGGAGAGGATGTCGCCAGGGTTCCAGAGCCGCCCCTGAAGGAGGAGGCACCCATGGCGTTCGTCTTGCATCTCGTACAGCCCGGTGCGGCCAGCGCCACGACGCGCACGCTTGACGACGGGACGTATATGATAGGCCGTTCGGCCGGAGCCCGCCTTATGCTTCCGTATCCGGATGTGAGCGAGCGCCACGCGCTTCTCATGCTTCGCGGCCTCAAGGCGACGATCGAGGATCTTGGAAGCTCCAACGGAACGATAGTGAACGGCCAGCCGATCGACGCGCCGTGCGAACTCTCATCCGATGCCGTCGTCGCCATAGGAAGCTGCATGCTCAGGGTCTCGCCGCAGTACGAGGCGGCCGGTCCGGCCGATTCCGTCGAGAGCCCATCCGAAGAGCCCTACCAGGCTGAGGCCGTGCCGTACTTCGACGAGCCGCACGCGCCGCGCGAGGCCGATCCCAGAGCCGCCGTGATGCGCTCTGCGAGGGCGCAGATCCACTCTGCGCTCATAGACAGGCTCGACATGAAGCGCCTCGCCGTCTCCGGGCTCGCCCGCGAGGATCTCGAGGCCAAGGCGATCGCCAAGATAAAGGAGATCATAGATGAGGTCGTATCCTCCGGCAGGCTTCCTGCCGGGATCGACCCGGCACGGCTTGAAAGGGACGTCTTCAACGAGGCGATGCGCCTTGGGCCGCTGGAGGAGCTTCTCGCCGACGATTCTGTCACGGAGATAATGGTGAACGGCCCGAGGCAGGTGTACGTCGAGCGCGGCGGAAAGCTTGAGCCGTGCGACCTCGAGTTCACCGACGATGCAAGCGTCATGGCCGTCATAGAGAGGATCGTAAGCCCCCTGGGGCGGCGCATAGACGAAAGCCAGCCTTACGTCGACGCGCGCCTTGCCGACGGAAGCCGCGTCAACGCCATCATCCCCCCGCTCGCCCTTACGGGGCCCACGATCACGATAAGAAAGTTCTCGTCTAGGATGTATGGGGTGGAGGATTTCGTCAGGTTCGGCACGTGGAACCGCAATGCGGCCGAATTCATGCGCGCATGCGTGGTGATGAGAAAGAACATCGTCGTGGCCGGCGGCACGGGAAGCGGCAAGACGACGCTCCTAAACCTCCTTTCCGGGTTCATACCCTCATCGGAGAGGATCGTCACCATAGAGGATGCGGCGGAACTAAAGCTCGCGCAGCCGCACGTCGTTAGGCTTGAGGCTAGGCCGCCCAACATCGAAGGGCGCGGCGCCGTGACGATACGCGATCTCGTAAAGAACAGCCTTAGAATGCGCCCCGACAGGATAATCGTGGGCGAATGCCGCGGCGGCGAGGCACTCGACATGCTCCAGGCGATGAATACGGGCCACGACGGCTCGCTCACGACGGTACACGCCAATTCGCCGCGCGACGTCGTCTCCCGCCTTGAGACGATGGTTCTCATGAGCGGCATGGACCTTCCGAGCCGTGCCATACGCGAGCAGATCGCAGGCGCCGTCGACATAATAATCCATGAAAGCCGCATGTCAGACGGCACGAGGAAGGTCGTCGCCATAAGCGAGGTGACCGGCATGGAGGGCAACCAGATCGTCATGCAGGACATCTTCAGCTTCAGGCAGACGGGTGTTGACGCCTCGGGCCGCATCCTCGGCTCGTTCAAGGCGACAGGAGCCGTGCCCACATTCTACGAGACGCTCAAGTCGAGAGGGCTTCATCTCGACGCCGCGATCTTCGATCCCGCGACTGTGCGCGACATCCGCCTTGAGCGGACGGGAGGCCGCGCTTGACGGAGACGTCCGCCATATACGCGCTCGCCATCGCATCGGCTGGCGTTGCATTCGGCGCTTTCGCGTGGCTCGCCGCGCGCTCTCTCAACGAGGGAGCCGAGGCGTACGCGAAGAGCATGGGCGCCGAGGCGAGCCGCGCCCTTGAAGATACGTTTCTCTTCATTCCCCCGGCGAAGCTGGCCCGCCTGGGGCTCGCCGGGGCGCTTGCGGCGTTCTTCCTCTTCTTCATTCCTCTTTTAAGCTTCACGAGCGTCGTCTCCACCGCAGCGGGGCTTGCGCTCGGCATTGCGGCGGGGATTCTCGCGTTTTCCATCCCGGGCCGGTACGCGGCGTTTCTAAAGGAAAGGCGCAGGCTCAAGTTCGACTCGCAGCTGGTGGACGCGATATCGGCGATGTCGAACGCCCTTAGGGCGGGCTTTTCCATATCGCAGGCTTTCGAGAGCGTGGTGGAGACGGGCGAGATGCCGATATCGCAGGAGTTTGGGCTCGTCTTGCGCCAGCAGAGGGTTGGCATGAGCTTCGACGAGGCACTCGCAAGCCTTGAGGCGCGGATCGGAAGCGACGACATGACGCTCGTGGCGACATCGATAGACATAGCGCGCAAGACGGGCGGAAACCTCACCGAGATATTCGACAGGATCTCCGAGACGATACGCGCGCGCATGAGGATCGAGCGGCGCGTGAGGACGCTCACCGCGCAGGGGAGGATGCAGGGGCTTGTAGTTTCATTCATGCCGGTCATACTCGGCGTGGCTCTGACGGTGATGAAGCCTGGGCTTATGATCCCGTTTTTCACGAGCGCCGGCGGAATCGTCGCTACGGCGCTTGCTGCGGCGCTCGTCATCCTTGGATGGCTTGTGATACGCAGGATCGTCAGGATAGACGTTTAGGCGGAGGGATGTATATGCGGCTTTCGGACGCTGATGCCGGCGAGACGGTGCTTTCGGCAAAGGATCTCAATGTCACGTACCAGAGGCAGGGCGGGGCCAAGGTGCATGCCGTAAGGGGCGTTACGTTCTCCCTCGCGCGCGGCGAGACTTTGGGCATAGTCGGCGAGAGCGGAAGCGGAAAGAGCTCGATAGCGCAGGCGGTGATGCTCCTTCAACGGCCGAGCGCCGGCACGGTGGAGTTCAAGGGGCGCGACATATGGAAGCTTGACCGCGAAGGCCGCGCCATGTACAGACGCGCCGTGCAGATGGTGTTCCAGGACGCATCGGGAAGCCTCAACCCGAGGATGACGGTCGGGGATGCGCTCGAAGAGGCCATACGCCATTCGGGAAGCGGCCTCAAGCCGGAATGGCTTCTCGATACGGCAGGGCTTTCAAAGGCCGTCTTAAGGCAGTACCCGAGGGAGCTTTCCGGCGGCCAGTGCCAGCGGGCGAGCTTCGCGAGGGCGCTCGCCGTAAGGCCCGAGGTGCTTGTGGCGGACGAGCCGGTAAGCGCGCTCGACGTGAGCGTCCAGGCGCGCATACTCAACCTGATGCGCGACTTGAGGCGCGAACTAGGGCTGAGCGTCGTGTTGATAGCCCACGACCTCGCCGTCGTAAGGAACGTCTGCGACAGGATCGCCGTGATGCACAACGGCCTTTTCGAGGATTTCGGCCCTTCGAACGATGTTTTCTCCCGCCCGTCAAGCGACTACACGAGAAGCCTTCTCGCCGCCGTGCCCGATGTGGGGCGCGCGCTCAGGGAGCGCCGCGAAGGGGGAAAATGAACAATTTTGTTTTTTTGGCTTGCACGCGCGCCGATAAAAGGGTAAAATAATAGCGTGAATGAAAAACTGAAATACCGTCGCATCCTGCTCAAGCTTTCCGGCGAGGTTCTCAAGAACACCGAAAGCGGGGATGTGATCGATGCCGCGCGTCTCCGCTTCATGGCGGAGCGCGTGAAGGCCATCCACTCCGAAGGCGTGGAGATAGGCATAGTTCTTGGCGGCGGCAACATCTTCCGCGGCCTTTCAGGCGCACAGAAGGGCGTCAACCGCGTCACAGGCGATTCGATGGGCATGCTCGCCACGATAATCAACGCGCTTGCGATGAGCGCGGAGCTTGAGGCGCAGGGCGTCCCCACGCGCGTCATGACAGCGATAGACATGCCGCGTCTCGCCGAGCCGTTCATACAGAGGCGCGCCTTGAGGCACCTTGAGAAGGGGCGCGTCTGCATATTCGCGGGCGGCACCGGAAACCCCTACTTCTCCACCGACTCCGCCGCCGCCTTGAGGGCGAGCGAGATCGGGGCCGATGCGCTTTTGAAGGCCACGAAGGTGGACGGCATCTACACGGCCGACCCGGTGAAGGATCCGAACGCCAAACGCTACGGGTCGCTCAAGTACGAGACGGCGCTCGAAAAGCGCCTCAAGGTGATGGACGCGGCGGCGTTCGCGCTTTGCATGGACAACAACATCCCGATAGTCGTGTTCGACTTCTTCGACGGGGACGCGCTCGCCCGCGTCGTCAAGGGAGAGGCCGTCGGCACGCTCGTCAGCTCCGGGAGCTGAAGCGGATTTCATAAGGCAAGAAAGAGAGTCGAAATGGAAACAGTAAGCGAAGTCCTTAAGGATACCGAGACGAAGATCCAGAAGAGTTTCGATGCGCTCAAGGCGCAGTTTGCAGGTTTGAGGACGGGCAAGGCAAGCCCTGCGCTCGTCGATGGAATCAGGGTCGACTACTACGGCTGCCCCACGCCCATCAAGAACCTCGGCACCATCTCCACCCCCGAGCCGCGCCAGATCAAGATCGCCCCGTTCGATCCTACGGTCCTCGGCGAGATCAACAAGGCCATTCTCGCGGCCAATCTCGGCGTCACGCCCCAGAACGACGGCAAGGTGATCCGCATCACGGTCCCCGAGCTCAACGAGCAGCGCCGCAAGGAGATCGTCAAGCTCGCCAAGAAGCAGGCCGAGGACCAGAAGGTCGCCATGCGCAACGTCCGCCGCGACGGAAACGACGCGATCAAGAAGCTCGAGAAGGACAAGAAGATCTCCGAGGACGAGCGCGATCAGGGACTTGAAAAGATCCAGAAGGCAACGGATCAGGGCATCGCCAAGATAGATGCCGAGCTCAAGGCCAAAGAAGCTGAAGTCATGTCGGTCTGAGGATAAACACGGTCGATATAGATCGAAAGGAGTCGGGTTATGGCAGAAGAAGTTGAGATGACGCCCATTTCGCCTGAAGAGGGTGGAGCGGTTCCTCCAAAGGTTGACGTATCGGCTGCGTCTGCTCCGGCAACGCCTGCGGCGGCTTTGAAAACACCCACGCTCGGCGGTCTCAAGAAGCCGATGTTGGGAGGTGGTCTAAAGCCCGGGCTCAAGCTTCCTCCGAAGCCGGGGCTCAAGCCGCTTAATCTGCCCAAGCCTGCACCTGGTCTAAAGCCGGGGCTCAAGCTTCCTCCGAAGCCTGGTCTCGCAAGCGGGCTTAAGCTCCCGCCCAAGCCAGGGCTTAAGACGCCTACACTTGCCGGCCTTAAGAAGCCTGCCGGTCTTGCGCCGTCACCGGCTGCCGCGCCTGCACCTGCGGCGACCGCACCGGCCCCTGCTCCCGCGCCTGCGCCCGCTCCTGCGCCAGCACCAGCACCGGCCCCCACGCCTGCGCCCGCTCCTGCACCCGCACCGGCACCTGCGCCAGCTCCGGCTCCCGCTCCGGCACCGGCTCCTGCTGCCGCACCGGCTCCTGCTGCTCCGGCCGCTTCCCCGTTAAAGCCCGCCACTCTAAGGCTTAAGCCAATCGCCCTTAAAAAGCCCGTCGGCCCGGTGCCTGCGCCCGCCGCCGTTCCCGAGGCCGCCGTCGCCAAGCCCGCAGAACCCGAGCTTGATTCCACGGCTGCCCTCAAGAAGGCGACTGCGAACCTCAAGGCCGTCACGGGTGTCATCCCCCACGAGGCGATTCTCAAGAAGACGGCCGTCATCGCCGAAGGCCTCCTTACGCCCCAGCAGGCGCAGGCCTCCAAGACGAAGACATCGCGCATCGCCCTCGATAGCGCGATCGGCGTTGCGCCGGTCAACTCGTCCTCGCCTCTTAAGACGATCCGCTTGAAGAGGCCCGCCGGCCTCTCCGCTAGCCCTGCGGCCGCGCCTGCTGCGGCTCCCGCAGCGGGTCCTGCCGCCGCCGAGCCCGCTTCCGACATCACCCAGAAGAAGACGCTCAAGCTCCAGCGCCCTGGCGGCGCGGCATTGAAGCGTCCTACGATCGGCGCTCCCAAGAAGCCTTTGGGCATCTCGAAGCCGGCCGCCCCTGCGGCCGCAGGCGGCGATGATGTGCCAACGCTTGAGCCGGTAGGCGACATTCCAGATATCTCCGCCGTCAAGCCAATCGCCGCAGCACCTGCCGCCGGCGGTGGCGAGGGCCCCAAGTTCCTCACGATGATTTCGCTCGTCGTCTCGATCGCGGCTCTCGTCATCCTCGGCCTCACGACCTGGATGCTCTGGAGCGAGGTCGCAGGAACTGACGATCCCAACAGGTTCGGCGTCACAGCCGAGCGCGAGGGGATGCGCGGCAATCTGCCCGCACCCGTAGAGCCCGCGCGCGAATGACAGCCGGGCCGTTTTTCCGTCTCGCGTCTGTATCGGCGCGGGAGACAATGGAGGAGCCGCTTACGCCGCTCCTCTTTTTGGTTGCATCGCTTGCCGTGCATCTGGTGCCGACTCTCCAGTTCCACCGCATGGGCGAGGCGGGAAGGCTTGCGAGGGAGGGGGGATTCTCGGTTCTTCTCGTCTTTGGAGTCCTTTTCTCGGCCGCCGCCGCCGCCAGGACAATCTCGCGCGAGCTTTCGTGCGGAACGGCGTCGGCGGCTCTCGCGCACGGCGTTTCAAGGTCGCTCTTCTTCTCCGCCAAGATGGCGGGGGTGCTGGCCACGTTCGCGCTTTTCGCGACAGGCATGCTTTTTGCGACGGCCCTTTCGTCCGTCACATCTGTCGCGGGAGCCGATCTTGCCGCGGAAGGCTACCAGGATGTCGCCGTGTGGGCACCCGGCTTCGTGCTTGGGATCGGCGCAAGCGTGACGGCGTTCGTCGCGGCGGCTTTCGCAAACCGTTTCCTCGGCTTTGGATTCAAGAGGACGGCTACCGTGTGGACGGCGCTCGTGCAGATTCCGGCATTCGCCGTCGCCGCGCATTTCGCCGACGGCGCATGGACCGAGCTTGCGCGCCTCTCGGGGGCGTGGGTGGCCCTTTTCGCCGGCGCTGCGTCGCTTACGGCGCTTGGCGCGGCCCTTGCCGTAAGGCTTGAGATGGCGGCCGCGCTCGGGATGCTCTCGCTTGCGGTCGTTGCGTCGTTCATATTCCCTCTGCCGGCGATACTGCCCGACATGGCGTCCTTCTGGCTCGTTGATTCGCTTGTGCACGGATCGTCTCCGTGCGCACGCGATGTCTTGAGGGCCGTTGCGGCGGGTGGGGCGTTGACGCTTCTTTGGACCGTTGCTGGAGCTGTTCTTATGGAACGGAGGGAGATTTCGTGAGCGAGGCTGTAATTGAGCTTAAGGGCGTCGAGAAGACGTTCCGCGATTTCTGGTTGAGGCCGCTTGCAAAGGCCTTGAAGGGGATCGACCTTACCGTTTCAAGGGGCGATGTGTTCGGGCTTCTCGGGCCGAACGGAAGCGGCAAGTCGACGACCATAAAGCTGATACTGGGGCTTTTGAGGCCCACTGCGGGGGAGGTCAGGCTTTTTGGGCTTGAGCCCCATTCGCGCATGGCCAGATCGCGCCTCGGGTACCTCCCGGAGCTTTCGTACCTGCATCCCTTCCTGACAGCCAGGGAGACGCTTCTCTACTATGCGGGGCTTTCCGGCATGAAGCGCGGCGAAGCGCGTTCAAGGGTTGCGGAGCTCCTTGCCGAGGTCGGGCTAGAGGGGGCGGCCGACAGGGCCGTCGGTTCGTTCTCGAAGGGGATGGCGAGAAGGGTCGCGCTTGCGGGCGCTTTAGTGGCGAGGCCGGAGCTTCTTGTTCTCGACGAGCCTACAAGCGGCCTCGATCCGATAGGGACGCGCGAGGTGAAGGAGCTTATAAGGTCTCTTGCGGCGAAGGGCGTAACGATCCTTATGACGAGCCACCTGCTCGGCGACAGCGAGGATGTCTGCGGAAAGATAGCGATACTCTCCGAGGGGAGGGTTGCGGCGTCCGGGAAGACGGGCGAACTTCTGACGCGCGAGACCATCACCCGCTTCTCCATCTCCGGGCTCGGGGAAAACGAGGCTAAGGGCGTCGCAGAAAGTCTCGAGTCGACTACAGGGCATCCGGTTGCGATAGACCATCCGAGGATTCCCCTTGAGGAGTTTTTCGCTAAGACAGTCGGCTCGCCGGAAAGGGGCGCTGCAAGGTGAAGGAGTCGTTTCTTCTCGCCATCCGCGCGCTCGTGAGGGGCAAGGCCCTATGGCTCATGCTTGGGGCCGTTGCGCTTGCCCATGCCGTGCTGCCGGGGCTTGCGAGAAGCGACGGCAGCGCCGAGGCCGAAGCGGCGATGGTCGTGAAGATCGCCTTCGGCGCGCCGTTTGCGATCGTCCTTATCGGAACGCTCGTGGCGGCGGCCGGCATCTTTCCTGCGGAAAGGGATGCGAAGAGGCTCCAGCTTACGCTTGTAAGGCCTGCGGGGACGTTTCCGCTTGCGCTTGGCAGATGGCTTGCGCTCGTGGTGTTTGCGGCGTTGGCGCTTGTCTTCTCGTCGGCCCTCCTTTGGGCCAGGCCCGGGCTCGACGCCGGGCGATCGAGGATCGTTTCGCGCCCCGTACTTGAAAGCGCGCAATCGGTGGCGGAGAGGATGATAGACGGTTATCTCAAGTCGCCCGATACGCCTCAGGTGCTGAAGACGATGTCGCGCGAGCGGGTTCTCAGCCATCTTGCCGCCCTCGAGAATGAAAGGCGGATAGTCCTAACCCCCGGATCGTCAGTCGTGCTGCCGTTCGATCCCGGGCTTGAGGATGCCGAGGCCGTGCAGCTCAAGTTCACGAACATATACGGGCTTTACATGGATTTTAGGGGGCGCGTCGATTTCGCCGGGCGCTCGGCGGTCTTCACCAACATGACGCAGAGGGTCCTTGAGGTGCCGCTTGAGGGCGCAGGCGGGAAGGAGGCGGGCGATGGCCTTAAGATCCTGAATCTCGGCGAGGAGCCGTTCGTCCTGAGGCCGAGGAGGGATATCGCGCTTCTTACCGACGGCGGGCCGTTCGCGGTGAATCTCGTTCTCGCAACCGTCATGGCCATATCGATGGCGGCGGCGCTCGCGGCTCTCGGGCTTTTCCTCGGTTCGGCGCTTTCACGGCCCGTGGCGGTGTTTGCGGCGGTCGTCATCCTCCTTGCGAGCGTCATGACGCCCGGCATAGTCGCCTCGCAGCCCGACAGGGCCAAGGATCTGGGCGCGGTTAAAGCCGGTATGGCGATAAGCAGGGCCGTCGCCTCCACGACGGGGCGGCTTCTTGCGCCGTCCCCGGCGGAATCGCTCTCCCAGCGCATCCGCATCCCCTTGGGCGAAGTCTATGGTACGGTCTCGGTCTCGCTCGTCCTCTTCCCCATGGCGATGCTCACCCTTACCGCCCTTGCCCTGCGCCGTCGCTAGCGGCGCGTTTGCAAAGAAGGGGGATTTTTGATAGAATATCGTCTGCTGGGGGGACTGTCCCCACATCGAGCGGGTATACCCGAGAATGGATACGTATGGAAACTGAGATGTCGAAGAAGACGCTTCCCGTAAGCGAGGAGAGGCTGGCCGAGATCGCGGCCGAATTCCCTACACCCTTTCACATATACGATGAAAAGGCCATTATCGCCAACGCAAGGCGCCTGAAGGCCGCATTCGCGTGGAACAGGGGCTTCAAGGAGTATTTCGCCGTGAAGGCGGCGCCCAACCCGCACCTGATGGAGCTTCTCAGGGGCGAAGGCTTCGGAAGCGACTGCTCGAGCCTCCCTGAACTCATGCTTGCAAACGCCGTCGGCAACACGGGCGAGGATATAATGTTCACGTCCAATGATACGCCCGCCTCCGAGTTCAGGGCCGCCCGCCAGCTCGGCGCGATAATAAACTTAGACGACATAACCCACCTCGACTACCTTGAAAAGGTGACAGGCTCCCTGCCCGAGCTTCTCTGCTGCCGCTACAACCCCGGTCCCCTCAAGGGCGGCAACGCCATAATCGGGAAGCCCGAGGAGGCGAAGTACGGCTTTACGCGCGATCAGCTTTTCGAGGCATACGCCAGAATGAAGGAGAAGGGCGTGAAGCGCTTCGGCCTCCATACGATGGTCGCCTCGAACGAGCTCTCTGCGCAGTATATCATCGATACAGCAAAGCTGCTTTTCGATCTCGCCGTCGAAATTCGCGAAAAGGTTGGAATTTCATTCGATTTTATCAATATTGGAGGCGGCATAGGCATCCCCTACAGGCCGGAGCAGTCGCCGATGGATCTTGAGGCGGTCGGAAAGGGTATCGAGGAGGCGTACAGAACGCACCTTATCGCGAAGGGCCATCCGGATCTCAGGCTCTGCATGGAGTGCGGCAGGTGCATAACAGGCCCCTACGGCTATCTCGTATCGAAGGTCAGACATATCAAGGAGACATACCGCACGTATGCCGGGCTCGACGCCTGCATGGCGAACTTGATGCGTCCGGCCCTCTACGGCGCATACCACCACATAACCGTCGTCGGCCAGCCCGGCGACTGGGGTAGGGACCGCACCGCAAAGAGGGTCTACGACGTGACCGGCAGCCTCTGCGAGAACAACGACAAGTTCGCCGTCCAGCGCGAGCTCACCGAGATGAAGAGGGGCGATCTCGTCGTCATCCACGATGCGGGCGCCCACGGCCACGCCATGGGCTTCAACTACAACGGCAAGCTCAGGAGCGCGGAGCTTCTTCTCAAGGAGGACGGTTCTGTGAGGATGATCCGCCGCGCCGAAACTGTCGCCGACTATTTCGCGACTTTGGATTATCCTGGGCTGGGACTTGATTTTTAGGCCAAATTATCGTATAATACGCATTCATTTTCTGGCAGAAAAGGATTCAAGAGGCAAAGATGAACACAGAATCGTTCCGTAACAACCTGTGGAAGTGGGTCACGCTCGCTGTCGTGGCCATATTCTCCATATATGTCACGCTCCCCGTCTCGGACGTCAAGGATGACGAGGGCAAGGTCGTGCAGAAGGGCAAGATCCGCCTTGGATTGGACCTGAAAGGCGGCACATCCTTCACGCTCGGCGTAGACAGGGACAAGCTTGCCGAAACGATCACGGCCTCGCTCGTCGACAAGGGCCAGACCAACGCCGAAGGCGTGGTCGACAGGGCGCTCGTCGATGCGAGGATCGAGGAGACGCTCAACAACTGCGACTCGCGCATCGTCGAGGTCGTCCGCCGCCGCGTCGACGGCATGGGCATGAACGAGCCCGTCATCCAGAGCCTCCAGGACCACCGCCTTCTCGTGCAGCTCCCCGGTGCGGACGATGCGACTCGTCTTGCGGCGCGCGAATCGATCCAGAAGGCCGCATTCCTCCAGTTCTGCCTCGTCCACCCCAAGAACGACCAGCTCGTCAGCAAGCTCACGGACGCGAAGGGCGCCCCCGAAGGCTATGAGAAGATCGGCAGCGTCTACAAGAGGGCCGAGAACTTCGCCGCCGTCTCCAAGATGCCCGGCCACGCCGCAAGGGTCGCCTCCTTCCATGCGCCTCTCTACTACAGGCTCATGCTCGAGCCGGTCGGCGACGGCACGTACAGGCCCGTGTTCATCAAGCGCACGGCCGAGCTCACGGGCGACTCCATCGTCAACGCCTATCCCGACAGGGACAACCTCAACCGTCCCGTCGTGAACTTCCAGCTCAACGCCGAGGGCGGCCATATCTTCAGCAGGGTGACGCGCAAGAACATCGACCGCCGCCTCGCGATCATCCTCGACGACACCCTCGTCTCCGCGCCCGTGATCAACTCCGAGATCGGCAGCCGCGGCGAGATCTCCGGCAACTTCACGTTCGAGTCCGCCCGCCAGCTCGCCAACGAGCTCAAGGCCGGCGCGCTCCCCGCACCGCTGCAGATCCTCTCCGAGTCGCACGTCTCGCCGACGGTCGGCGATGAGGCTATCAGCGCCGGCATCGTCGCGGCCGTGATGGGCTTCCTGCTCGTGGCGGTATTCATGTTCATCTACTACTGGTACATGGGTCTCGTCGCCGATGCGGCCCTCTTCCTCGACATCGTCCTTCTCCCGGCCGCGCTCGTTCTCGTCTCGAACGTCCTCGGCGTCTTCGCGCAGGACGCCGGTTCGACCGAAGGCGGAATGACGCTTCTCCCCGTTCTCACGATGCCCGGCATAGCTGGTCTCGTTCTCACGCTCGGCATGGCCGTCGACGCGAACGTCCTCATCTTCGAGCGCATCCGCGAGGAGTTCCAGAAGGGCGCGAATGTCGGCACCGCCATCAAGAACGGCTACGGGCGCGCGTTCACCGCAATCTTCGACTCCAACATCACGACGATCCTCACAGGCGCCATCCTCTTCATCGTCGGCACCGGTCCCGTGAGAGGCTACGCGATAACGCTCACGGCTGGCGTCATCATCTCGATGTTCACGGCAGTCGTCGTCACGCGCATCGTCCTCGATCTCGCGAGCAGGCCCGACTCCTCGAAGCCCTTCAAGATGCGCCAGTTCTTCAAGGCCCCGAACTTCGATTTCGTGAAGTACGGCAAGAAGACGATACTCGCTTCGTTCGTCATCATCGTCGTTACGCTTCTGACGTTCTTCATCCGCGCGTGGGTCAAGCCGGCGAGCGTCCTCGCCGTCGATCTCACCGGCGGTACGTCGATAGTCTACCACTACGACGAGGGCCACAAGCCCTCCGAGGCCGTTCTGCGCGACGCTCTCGCCAAGTTCGACAATGCGGCCGTCATCCAGTTCCAGAGCGCCATGACCGGCGGCAAGCCTTCCGTCCTCGTCAAGACGGGCTTCACCACCGAGAACGGCAAGGATGTCGCCTCCACCGAGGACGGCAGGGTTGACGTCGCCGCGAAGGTGACCGAGCTCATAACCGCCGCCGCGCCCGATGCGAACTTCACGCTCTCCACGAACGACGAGGTCGGCAGCGTCGTCGGCGCCGACTTGAAGAAGAGCGGCACGTGGGCCGTCATCCTTTCGCTCATCGCCATTCTCGCGTACGTCGGCATCCGCTTCGAGTTCGGGTTCGGCCTCGGCGCGATCATGGCCCTTGCGCATGACGCTCTCATCTCCCTCGGCCTCTACAGCCTCTGCGGCCGCCAGGTGAGCCTCATCGTCATCACCGCGCTCTTGACGATCATCGGCTACTCCGTCAACGACACGATCGTCGTCTTCGACCGCATCCGCGAGGATCTCAAGCGCGATTCCAGAACTCCTTTCAAGGAGCTTTGCAACCGTGCGATCAACGGCATGCTCTCCAGGACGGTCATCACGAGCGTCACGACGTTCTTCGCCGTTCTCGCGCTCTTCACGTTCGGTGACGGCGCGATCTACGACTTCGCGCTCGTCATGCTCCTCGGTGTCGTGGCCGGCACGTACTCCTCCATCTTCATCGCCACCCCGATCATGATGTGGTTCTATCGCGGCAAGAGGCCGGAGTTCGACACAGGCGACGGCGACGAGCAGTAAAGGAACCTTAAAGCGGACAAGAACAGGACAAGTTCCGGCGTCGGCGTCGTCACACCCCATGTGACGACGCTGACTCTACCCGAGGGGGGCTTCAAGCTCGCCTCGGGCGGCGTTCTCAAGCGGGTTGACGTCACGTGGGAGTCGTGCGGCGTCGAGGTGCCCGGCAACGGGAATGTCGTCTTCGTGTGCCATGCGCTTACGGGCGATGCGCACGTCGCGGGCATGCACGAGGGCGATGCCGTCCCCACCGGCTGGTGGGACGGGATGATCGGCCCGGGGCGCGCGATCGACACAACGAAGTACCGCGTCATATGCGCGAACGTCCTGGGCGGCTGCAAGGGTACGACTGGCCCCTCAAGCATCAACCCCGATACCGGCAAGGCGTACGGAAGCAGCTTTCCCATCATCACGATGGGCGACATGGTCGACGTCTACCGTGCGCTTTTAAGGGAGCTTGGCGTCACGAAGATAGCCGTCCTTGTGGGCGGGAGCTTCGGCGGTATACAGGTGATCGACTGGCTCACGCGCTATCCCGACGAGGTCGAGAGCGCGATAATGGTCGCCTCAGGCCCCGCTTTGAGCCCTCAGGCGTTGAGCTTCGACATCGTCGCGCGCCATGCGATCATGGATGACCCCGACTGGAGAGGCGGCGACTACTACGGCGGCGAAGGCCCCGTGCACGGCCTTTCCAGCGCCCGCCAGCTTGCGCACATAACGTACCTTTCGTACATGCTCCTCCAGCAGAAGTTCGGCAGGCGCCTCCAGCAGAGCTGGATCGACAAGGGAGCGGACTATGTCCTACAGCGTGCCCGCAACTTCGCGACCAGCTTCCAGATCGAGAGCTACCTCGACCATCAGGCCGAGAAGTTCATCGCCCGCTTCGACGCCAACAGCTATCTGCATCTCACGCGGGCGCTCGACGAGTTCGATGTCGCCGTCAACTACGGCGGGCTCGAGAACGCATGTGCGCGCATAAAGGCGAGGCTGCTTCTCGTCTCCCTGAGCGGCGACTGGCTCTTCAGCGAGGATCAGAGCCAGGCGATAGCGACTGCGATGATGAAGGCCAACGGTCGCGTGAGCTACGTCCACCTTGACGTGAAGGTCGGGCATGACGGCTTTTTGACGCACATAAGCGAGCTCGCCATGTTCGTGGCGGGCTTCCTCGGCGCCCGCGAGATGAATCTCACCGAGGCCAAGAGGTCGCACTACGCCGGCGTGGTCGATATGGTCAAGGAAGGGGCGCGCGTTCTTGACATAGGCTGCGGCAGCGGGCAGCTCCTTTCGACCCTGAGGCAGGAGAAGGGCGTTACGGGCGTCGGTCTCGACATAGATCCGAGCCGCCTTGCAACGGCGATGCTCGCAGGAAACGACGTCCTCTTCGAGGATGCGGACGACCACCTCGCCATGATCCCGGACGGGGCTTTCGACCAGGTCGTCCTGGCTGAGACGCTCCAGGCCCTAAAGAAGCCGCACGAGCTTATAGGAGAGCTTCTAAGGGTCGCGAAGGAGGCGATCGTCAGCTTCCAGAACTTCGGGCAGTGGACGGTATGGACGCAGCTTGCGCTCCATGGGCGCATGCCGGTCGCGAAGCAGCTGCCGTACGAATGGTACGACACGCCAAACATCCACTTCTTCACGCTCAGGGATTTCAAGAAGCTGTGCAAGGCGAACGGACTTGAGATACTCGAGACCAGGATCGAGGCAAAGACGTTCCTCGGGCGTCTGCTGCTTTGGTTTGGATTGAAGAACCAGGGGGCGGAGCGAGTTGTCTGCCGTCTCGGGAGGAAGGCGAAATGATACTCACCAACCGCATTGGCGTCATAACGAGGCGTTTTTTTGCGGCCCTCTACCCGGAGATATATTCCGAGGGGCAGGGCGGTGAGATAGACGGCGATCTCGGCAGGATAGCGGCCGATCTTCAGAAGGAGATCTCCATATTGATGCCCGAGGCCGATGCCGCAGGGCTTACGGCGAAGTTCATCGCCGAGCTTCCGGAGGTGCGCCGCCTTCTAAGGACGGACATCGCGGCGGCATACGAGGGCGATCCCGCGGCGAAATGCCCCGCTGAGGTGATACTCGCCTATCCCGGGATGTACGCGATAACAGTCCACAGGATTGCGCATGTCCTCTACAGGCTCAAGGTTCCGCTCATACCGAGGATAATGGCGGAGCTCGCCCACTCGCGCACCGGCATCGACATCCATCCAGGCGCGTCGATCGGCGAGAGGTTCTTCATCGACCATGGAACCGGTGTCGTCATCGGCGAAACGTGCGTCATCGGGCGCAACGTGAAGCTCTACCAGGGCGTTACGCTCGGCGCGCTTTCGTTCCCGCTGGACGACAGGGGCCTTCCCGTAAAGGGCGTAAAGCGCCACCCGAACGTGGAGGACAATGTGGTCATCTACGCCGGAGCGACGATCCTCGGCGGCGATACGACGATCGGCCACGACAGCGAGATCGGCGGCAATGTGTGGCTTATGGAGTCCATCCCGCCGCACTCGCGCGTATACAACAGGCCTCCAAGGCCGGAGATCCGCTCCAAGCGTACCCACCGCCACTCCCCCCAACCCTCCCGCCGCGCCTGACTCGAAACGGGCTATGATGGTATAATTGGCGGCGATGAAAAAACATGGTGAAAAGGCGATAGGTTGCGGCGGAGGCATGAAAGAGTGCCTGCACGTCGTCATTCCGCTCATTTTTGCCATGGGCGCGTCTGCGATAAACCAGTTTGTGGACAGACTTTTTCTTGCTCACTATAGCGCACCGGCGATCGAAGGCAGTCTCCCGGGCGGAATGCTGGGGTGGTTCTTCATTGGCACCTTGATGGCTACGGTGGCGTATTCGGGGACATTCGTCGCGCAGTATCACGGTGCGGGCAATCCGCGTGGGGCTGTGCGGAGCCTGGGGCAGGGGCTGTGGCTCTCGCTAGCTGCGGCTCCGCTATGCCTTGCGCTTGTTCCCGTCGGCACCAGGCTTTTCGCCTTTGCAGGGGCCTCGCCGGAAGTTCAGGAGGCCGAGCGCGGATATTTCTCGATAATGATGTTGGGCGCATCGCTCAGCATCGCCCAAACCGTTCTTGCGGGCTATTTCTCCGGAATAAGACGAACCCGTCTAGCCGGTGCGGCCATGCTTGCGGGGAATGCCGTCAACATCCCGCTCGACTGGATTCTGATATTCGGCATGGGGCCCATTCCCGCAATGGGCATAGAAGGTGCGGCCCTTGGAAGCGTCCTTGCCCAAGGCTTGACCTGCACGGTGCTGGCGACGGCCCTTCCGTTCGACGCCACATTCAAGAAGGCGGGGGTGAAAAGGCTTTTCAGGTTCGTCCCGTCGCTTTCGTGGCGCATACTCAAGTTCGGTTTCGCGAGCGGGCTTCAGATATCGATAGACTGCCTGACGTTCACGATCTTCGTGATGATGACTTCCCGTCTTGACGCGATGAGCCTCGCGGTTAGCAACATAGTGTTTTCCATAAACCACCTTTCGTTCGCTCCGCTGTGCGGCATGGGGCAGGGCGCCGGAGTGCTCGTCGGCAACTACCAGGGCGCGAAGGACCGCGAGAGCGCCAGACGTGCCGGGTGGAACTGCATATTCATCGCTTGGGCCTATTTCGCCCTTTTCGCGATTCTCATACTGGCCTTTGGCGGATCGTTCATGGATGCGTTCCATTCGAGCGCAAGCGGATTCGACGGCGAATCGTTCCGTGCGCTTGGCATGGAGCTTATGGCGATACTGCTCGCCTGGGGGCTTTTCGATGCCACCGACATCGTTATAACAGGCGCGCTCAAGGGGGCCGGCGACACGCGTTTCGTGATGCTCGCCTACGGCGGTATAGGGTTGTTCCTCTGGATGCCGTCGTTCATGGCCATAATGCATTTCGTGCCGGGCATAAAGCCTCTATGGCTGACGATGCCTGCATATTGCGGCATATGCGCCGTATTGACGGTCTGGCGCTGGCTCTCGGGCAGGTGGTCGAGGATAGCGCTTATCGAGGAAACGCAAGGAGATGGAACATGATGATTGCATTGTCGGCTCTTCCAATCGCCGTTCTGGTAGTCGCGCTCGTCTGGCTTAGGCTGCCGGCGTGGTGCGCAGCGCTTGTCGCGTTCGCCACAGGGGCTCTGGAGGCATTCTTCGCGTTTTCGCTCCCCTTGGGCAAGATGGCCGAATGCGCCGCAAATGGCGCGGCGACCGGCCTCTTCCCGATAGGCCTTGTCATAGTGGCCGCGCTTTTCACCTACGCCCTCACTGTCGAATCGGGCGCTATAACCGAGATAAAGGGCGGACTCTCGTCCCTTTCGGGCGACCGCCGCTTCCAGGCGCTTCTTATAGCATGGGGGTTCGGCAACTTCATGGAAGGGATGGCCGGCTTCGGCACGGCCGTCGCTATCCCGTGCGCGATACTCGTCGGCATAGGATTCGATCCCATGAAAGCCGTCCTCTGCTGCCTTGTCGCGAACACCACGCCCACGGCGTTCGGGTCCGTCGGCGTTCCTACGATGGTTCTCGCCGGCGAGACCGGGCTTGATCTTCCTGGCCTCACCGCCGAAATCGCGTTTCTCCAGCTTGCCGCGACGTCGCTCTCGCCGTTTCTCATCCTAGTCATAGCGGACGGGTGGCGTGGCCTCAGGGAATGCTGGCGGCTCGCCCTTGCGGCAGACGCCGCCTTCCTGCTGCCGTGGCTTGCCGTCGCATCTTTCATGGGATGCGAACTTCCGAATATCGCCGGCGGCATCGCCGTCATAGCGGTCTTCGCCGCCATCGGCAACCGCAAGGGCATAGACCTAGGCCGCCAGGCGTGGGCATGGATGCCTTTCGCCTTCGTTGTGGCGGCGCTGGGCCTCGCGGCGTGCATTCCACGATCCGCCCGTCCTTCGCCCGGGTTTGTGATCCTTGTAGCCGCCACCGCAGGAGGCCTTTGCCAGAGGATCCGCCCCGTAAAGATGGCCGTGATCGCATGGAGGACGCTCGTACGCTATTCGCCGGCGCTTCTTACCATCTGCGCAGTGCTGGCCCTTGCGAAGGTGATGGGCGCTGCAGGGATGACGCAGATGCTTGCCGACGGGCTTATCGCCGCCACGGGCGCCGGGTATCCTGCCGTCTCGGGCGTTGTAGGCTCGCTCGGCGGGTTCGTGACAGGTTCTGGGACAAGCTCGAACGTCCTCTTTGGCGCACTCCAGGCTTCGGTCGGCACGAGCGAGGCGCAGAAGCTCCTTTTCGCCGCCGCGAACGTGATGGGCGCGGGTATCGGCAAGATGGTCTGCCCGCAGTCGATAGTGCTCGGGTGCGCGGCCGTCGGCCTTGCCGGGCGCGAACGCGACGTAATGGTCAAGGTCCTTGGATATTTCGCGCTCGTCCTCGCCGTAGCATGCCTTTCCGTGGTGTTGGGCAATGCGATCGGCGGATTGCGAATTTGACTTAAACGGCCGCGTTTGATATAATAGCGTCTCCACAAATGAAAGAGGCTCTTTGATATGACGGCCACACGCAGAAACGGACGGGAATGGGCTTTGCAGATGCTGTGCTCCCTTGATCTCAACCCCGAGGACTTGTCAAGTGAAGTCCTTGCGGAGCATTGGACGCTTCTTGAGGAGCAGGAGCGCATGGCGCTTGAGGACGGCGCCGTCGGATCGCACAAGATACTGCTTGACGGCTCGGCGTCCGCGCGTGCCCGCCTCGAAGAGATGCGCTCGTTCGCGGAGGAGCGCGTCAAGGGCGTGTGGTCGTCCCGCAAGGAGCTTGACGAAAAGCTCGAGAAATATCTTGAGAACTGGAGCATGTACCGTCTCGGCACCATCGAGCGCAATGTCCTTAGGCTCGGGGCGTGGGAGATATTGAACTGCCCGGCCATACCGGCGCCAATCGTCGTCAACGAGGCTGTCGATCTCGCGAAGTTCTTCTCCGTGCGCGCCAGCGGAAGGTTCGTCAACGGTGTTCTCGACAGGCTCGCCAAGGATCGCGCCAAGGAGCTCGGCGAAGGGGCGTTCGTCCCCGGCGAGTGACGCCCGCCTTGAGGAGTTGCCCGATGAACGACGCCGGCTACATGGAGCTTGCCCTCAACCTCGCGCTGCGCGGCAAGGGGCATACGCGCCCGAACCCTATCGTGGGGGCCGTTGCGGTCAAGGACGGGCGGGTGGTCGGCCGCGGCTGGCACATGCGCGCTGGCGGCGACCATGCCGAGGTGGCCGCGATCAAGGATGCCGGCGAGGCCGCAAGGGGATCGACGCTTTACGTTTCGCTTGAGCCCTGCTCGAAGCCGGGGCGCGTCGGGGCCTGCACCGACGCGATCGCCGCCGCCGGGATAAAGGAGGTCGTATATGCCATCGACGACCCGAACCCGAAGAACGCCGGCTGCGCCATTGGCGCGCTCGCGCGCGCGGGGATACCGTGCCGCAGGCTTGAAGGCCCCAAGGATCTCCTTGAAAGGGCCGCACGCAACATCAGGGATTTCAGGAAACTCGCGCTTGAACGCATACCGTACCTGACGGTAAAGATAGCGATGTCCCTCGACGGCCGGATATGCGACCGTAGCGGCGATGCCAGGTGGGTGTCAAGCGAGCGGGCTCGCCGCGAGACGGGCCACCTTCGCGAGGTGGTGGATGCGATAATGGTCGGGGCGGAGACGGTGAGGAAGGACAATCCCTCGCTCCTTAGCCACGGCGCGGCGAATCCCGACTTGATCCGCGTCGTCGTCTCAAGGTCAGGGGACCTCCCGAAGGACGCCAGGATTTTCACGGACGGCATGAACGAGACGCTCGTATTCGATGATGCGGCCACGGCCATGCGCGAGCTCGGAAGGCGAGGCGTTATGCACGTTCTCTGCGAGGGCGGGTACAAGCTCGCGACCTCGCTCGCCAAGGGCGGTTTCGTCGATGAATGGATTGCGGTGCTTGCACCGAAGGTCATAGGGGATGGGCCCATATCAGAGGCCATTGAGATAGAGAGTGTGACATGTTTACAGGATTGGTAGAGCGCATTGGCGCCGTCAGGCGCATCTCGCGAGGTTCGGGGCTTGTTGTCGAGTTCTCCTTTGAGCCGTGGGACACTCCCCTCGAAAAGGGCGAGAGCGTCGCGGTCAACGGAGTCTGTCTCACCGTGGCCGACTGCGACAGGACCCGCTTCACGGCCGATGTCCTCGCCGAAACGGCGGAGAAGGGGGGCGTCGGCGGCTGGACGCCCGGCATGAAGGTCAACATGGAGCGGGCGATGAAGGCCGGAGCGCGCTTCGGTGGCCATGTCGTGCAGGGCCATGTGGACGGGCGCGGCATGGTCGTCAGGCGCACCCCGTCCGGGCGCGACTTTACGCTTCGCATCAAGTGCCCGCGCACGATAGCGGCCGCGAGCGTCGTCAAGGGCTCGATAGCCGTCGACGGCGTGAGCCTGACCGTAAGCGCCCTCGGGGACGATTGGCTTGAGGTGTGCATAATACCTACCACGGCTTCATGCACCACGCTCGGCGAG
Organism: Kiritimatiellia bacterium; assembly: GCA_045636065.1. Lineage (GTDB taxonomy): Bacteria > Verrucomicrobiota > Kiritimatiellia > RFP12 > UBA1067 > RGIG5050. The sequence continues at coordinate 26,965 of JAZTWW010000037.1, forward strand.
AGGCGTGTAGGGGATTTCGTCAACCTGGAGAGCGACGTTCTCGGGCGCTACGCCATAAAGCGCGGAGCTGAAGAGCGCGGTGACGGCGGCCAGGAGGATCAGGAAGCGCCGCAGGGCGGCCTTACGATGGAGATGCTCGCCGAGAACGGCTTCCTATGAAAGGCGCACGCGGATTCAAGGTGTGCGCGCTGGTGTGCGCGCTCTCGGCGCTCTCCGGCGCCGCGTGGCGACTGCAGGCGCGTGCGCCGGCCTCCGGCTCAGGGGCGGCCGCCTCCCGGGACGGGCAGTCCTCGGGACTTGGCGGCGTAGATCTCGCGATGGCGCTTATGGGCGGTTTTAGGGGGATCCTTGCCGAGGTCGTATGGTTCAAGGCCGACAGGCTCCAGGACGAGGGCGAATACACCGAGCTTGCGCAGCTTGCCGCGTACCTGACGCACCTTGAGCCGCATACGCCAGAGGTGTGGAGCTATGCCGCGTGGAACCTCGCGTACAACGTCTCCGCATCCGTGCCCACCGCCGCCGAGCGCTGGCGCTGGGTCAAGGCGGGGATGGATCTTCTGAAGGTCGACGCCTTGAGGATAAACCCCGGAGACCCTGCGATCGCCAAGGAGCTGGGTTGGTTCTACCTCACGAAGATAGGCGGCAACCTTGACGACGCCTCGCCGTACTACCGCGCCGAGCTCGCAAAGGCCGTCGACGGCGCCGCCAAATCGGGCGACTGGTCCTCGATCGGGCTGGAGCGCGGCCTCATGGATGCGGTTGAGAGGGATTACGGCGCGGCCGACTGGAAGGATCCTCTCGTACACTCGATATACTGGAGCGCGCTGGGCCTCGGCAAGGCCGAGGGGCGCGGGAGGTTCAACCTCAAAAGGCAGATACTCCTTGCGATGATGATGCGCTCGTACGCCGATCCCTCGCAGGAGAAAAGGGTGCTGGAGGAGATCCTGAAGCTCGCCCGGGAATATCCCGGCGAGGGCTTCGAGGAGATTGAAAAGGCGTTCAGGGACAGGATGGCTTCCACACCAGGAAAAAATATGGTATAATTGGCCTATGAAAAAGAAGACCGAGATCAAGCCGGCCGAGCCGGATTTCGACAGGATAGCGTCGCTGGTGGAAGAGCTCCTCGTGGCGCTGGGCGAGGATCCGACGCGCGACGGGCTCAAGAAGACGCCGATGCGCGTCGCCAAGAGCCTTGCGTTCCTTACGCGCGGCTACCGTCAGACGCCCCGCGGAGTCTTGAACAACGCCGTTTTCGAGGCTGGCGCGAACCATATGATCGTCCTCAGGGACATAGAGGTGTACTCGATGTGCGAGCATCATATGCTGCCGTTCTACGGGACGTGCGCGATAGGCTACATCTCCAGGAACAAGGTTCTCGGGGTCTCTAAGCTTGCGAGGATAGTCGACACTTTCGCGCGCCGCCTCCAGATCCAGGAACGCCTCACCGAGCAGGTCGCGGACGCAGTCATGGAGCTTTCCGGGGCGGAGGGCGTCGGAGTCGTATTCAAGTGCAGGCACCTTTGCATGATGATGCGCGGCGTGGAGAAGCAGAATTCGCTCATGGTGACGAGCGCCATGCTCGGAAGCTTCCGCGAGGACGAGAAGGTCCGAAGTGAGTTCCTGAGTCTCATCAAGTAGCTGGAGGGTTCGCGGCATGAGGCTTGCGCTATCGACGAATTTCAACAATTCCCGCCTTTCAACGGGCGAAGAGATCGTCGACGAGGCTCTTTCGATGGGCTTCGATGCGCTTGAGCTCGGGTTCCGCACGACAAGCGAGCAGCTGGACGGGTTCAAGCTGCGGCTCGACGAGATGCCGGTCGATTCGGTCCATGCGTACTGCCCCGTGCCGATAGGCGCGCCGCACGGCCACCCTGAGCTTTTCAAGCTCACGGCAAGGGATGCGAACGAGCGCGCGCTCGCGAAGTTCTACCTGAGAAAGACGTTCCGCTGCGCGGCCGACCTTGGCGCGAAGGTCGTCGTGTTCCACGCCGGGTACGTGAGGCTCGATACGCTTTTCGGCAACCTCTTCACGAAGGCGACGAAGCTCAGGGTCAAGCGCGGCAGAAGGACGTACGACCTTTTCAGAAAGGGGATGTCCGAGCTTGTGCCGGATCTGGAAAGGCTCGGTCTCGTGATAGGGCTGGAGAACCTGCCGAGGCTTGAGGGGTTCCCCGACGCCGACGAGGCCGAGCGGCTGATGGCCGATTTCAAGGGTGCGCCTGTGAAGCTCTGGTTCGATACGGGCCATGCCCGCGTGAGGGCGTCTAGAAAGTGGAGCGCCGGCGAGACGGAGGTGGCCATGCGCCTCAAGGACCACATCTGCGGGATGCACCTCAATGACGTAAAGGACGTCTGGGACGACCACCGCCAGCCGGGGTGGGGGAATGTGGACTTCGCGGCCCTCAAGCCATTGGCCGAGATGGACATCCTTAGGGTTTTCGAGCCGCACGAACCGGTGACGTGCGCGGAGTTGAAGGAGTCTGTCGGGATGATCCGCAGGCTTTGGGGGGATAACGGATCATGAAGATTCTTCTTTTGGCCGGCGAGGAGAGCGGCGTAGTCTACGCAAGGCGCCTTAGGCGCGAGATCGAGACGGCCGCCAAGGAGCCCGTCGAGTTCAAGGGGTACCAGGATTTCTTCAGGACGGAGGATCTGGGCGTATTCGGGATATGGGAAGTGCTGAAGAGGATATTCTTCTTCATGAAGGTGAAGCGCACCATGCTCTCGCTCATTGACACGTGGAAGCCGGACGTCGTGGTGAGCGTCGACTATCCCGGGCTCAACCTCCGGCTGGACGCCTACGCAAAATCGAAGGGGATACCGGCGGTGCATATCGTCTGTCCGCAGGTGTGGGCGTGGCACAAAAACCGCATACCCAAGATCCCCAGGAAGGTGACGCGGCTTCTCTGCTTCTTCCCGTTCGAGCCGCAGATCTTCAAGGAGTATGAAAGCGCGGACTTCTCGGCGAAGTTCATCGGCCATCCGATGGTGGACATCTTCAGGGAGGAAGGCAACGGAGCTCGCGCAGGGGAGAGAGGCGCCGCTCCGCCCGTGGCGATACTTCCCGGAAGCCGCGCAGGCGAGATAATGCGCCACATGCCGCGGCTTGTGAAGGCGATGCGCCTTATAGCCGCAAGGCCGGGTGGGGCGTCGTTCACGATACCGGCGGCGAACGCGAAGGCGAGGCGGCTTATCGAGAAGGCGCTCGCGGACGGCGGCGCGCAGGATCTTGCGGCCATCACGGACGGCGGCGCGAGGGATGTCCTGAGAAAGTCGGATGCGGCTGTGGTCGCAAGCGGCACGGCGACGCTTGAAGCGGCTCTCACGGGCGTGCCGACCGTTCTCGTCTATGTCGTAGGCCCGCTTCTCGCGGCTTTCCTCAGGCGGGCGATAACGGGCGTAAAGCATGTGGGGCTTGCGAACATAATAGCCGAAAAGGCGGGCGTCAAGTGCCCGATGCCCGAGCTTCTGCAGGAGCGCTTCACCCCCGAGGCCGTCGCGGAGATCGTCCTCGGGTGGCTTTCCGACGGGGAGGCGCGTGATGCTGCGCGCAGGGATCTCGGCGATGTCATGGCGAGGCTCCATTCGGACGGCTCCGCCCTCGGCCTCGCCGCCCGCGAGATCCTGTCCTTTCGCCGGTGATAAGCTATGCTGTTTCCGTGTCAGGAATGACGCAATTGGAGAACGGTTTTTATTTGATTGCCCGTGGCAATTTTGGTATACTGTAGACGGATTTTGCAGGTGAAAGGATTTTGCAGATGGATAGATTCACGTGGTTCAACGCCCAGACCGCGCTTATGGCCGTCGCGCTCGCCCTTACGGCGGGATGCGGGGACGATCCCGCCGCTGCACAGGGCGACGCCGCCCGCGCCGAGGAGATCACATCTACCCGGATGATCGAGAAGGCCATAGACGATCTGAGGCTCGGAAAGCCGGCCGACGCCGACCAGGCCGCAAGGCGCGCGCTGGAGCTCGCCCCCGATAGCGCCGAGGCCATGATCCTCGCCGGGGAGACGGCATACGTCGCCGGCGATACCGACCGCGCCCTTGAAGCGTTCAACAAGGTCATCGAGGACAAGGACCTCCCGCCGGCCATCCGCAGCGCGGCGTACGTCGACAAGGCCGTGGTGGAGATAGGCCTCGACGAGAAGAGCGACAAGGCGAGACTCGATCTCGCCCGCGCCTTGAAGCTCGATCTCAGGAACGCCAACGCCTGGTACAACATGGGCCTCTACTGCCGCAACGTCGGCCATGAGGTTGCGGCGCTGAGCCATTTCCAGACGGCTCTCGGCTGCACGGGCCTTGAGGAGGGCCGCGCCGCCAAGCTGCGCGAAACGAAGATCCCCGAGCTCAAGGCGAGCTTCGAGGAGTACAAGGCGCGCATCCCGGGCGCCTCGACGCGCCGTCCGGCCGATGCCGAGAAGCTCTTCCAGGAGGCGTCGAACCTCGCATCGCGCGCCAACTCGCAGAAGGCCAACAAGACCGCGTACAACACCCATATGGCCAATTCGCGCAAGAAGCTCAAGTCGGCCTATATGGCTGACCCGCTCAACCACGCGATCGTGATGGCCTACGCAAGGCAGCTTGCCGATCTCAAGGATCCCGAGGCCCTTGAGATATTCAAGCAGGCGTACCGCCTCAAGCCGTCAAGCCAGTCCACGTACATGGCGGCCGCGAAGTATGCCGTCAGCACGCGCAACTGGATAAACGCCACGGTCATCCTCTCCAGGGCGCTGTCGCACGACTTCTCCAACGTCGAGACGCTGAAGATGTACATCCTCGCGCTCAGGAACTCCGGCAAGAACGCCGAGGCCGACATCTACCAGGCGTACCTAGATGAACTCCAGTGAGGGCGCCCCGGGCGACTGCGAGCTGATGATGCGCGCGAAGGCCGGCGACGATTCGGCCTTCGCCGTGCTTGTGGAGAGGTATGGAAAGATTCTCCTGAACTTCTTCCTGCGCAAAAGCGTTTCATATGAAGACGGGCAGGATCTTGCGCAACGCACGTTCCTGAGGCTGTGGCGCTACAGAGGCCGCTACAGCCCCAGCGCGAAGTTCACAACGTTCCTGTTTCTCCTGGCGGGGCAGGTGGCCGTCGACCACTTCCGCGATGAAGCGCGCAGGAAGAGGCTTGCAGACACTCTCGCCGGGGATGCCGCAGACGCCGAGGCAACCATTGCCGCCGAAAGCCCGGATCCCGGTTCGGGCGACGACGTAAGGGCCGCCGTCTCGCGCCTGCCGCAGGGTTTGAGGGATGTCGTCGAGCTGGGCGTGTTCCAGCAGCTCCAGTACGCCGACATATCGGAGATCCTCGGCATCCCTAAAGGTACTGTCAAATCGAGGATGTTCAACGCGCTTCGCAGATTGAAGGAGATTCTTTCATGACGGACTTCGGCTTTGACGTGGACGGGGAGCTTCTCGCGCGCCTCAGAGCAGCTCCCGAGGCGGAGCTTCCCGAGGGCTTCGTCAGGCAGGTTATGGCCGGCGTCGCACGGATTGAGGCGCGCCGCAAGGTGTTTAAGCGCTTCGCGGTCGCGTTCGCTGCAACGGCAGCCGCGGCGGCCCTTGCCCTGGCGCTCATCCCGTCCGCGGCAGTGGAAACGCCATCTCCCGTCAACGGCGCCCGGGGGACGGTCGGGGCGTACAGGCAGGCGTTTGCGATCGGGTCCCTTTCCGGGAGCGCGCTCGAAAGCGCCGTGGAGGGCATTGTCTCAAGCCAGGATGCAAGCGGGGCCTGGGAGCATCCCCGTCTCACGAAGTGCAATGTGGCGGCGCTCGCAGATGCGGCTTCAAGGGGTTCCCAGAACGCAAAGGGCGCGTACAAGAAGGGACTCAGGTGGCTTCACGCCAACGGCATGGTCGAGCTTTCGCGCGAGGAGTTCGCGAGGGAGGCGAGGATGGCCGTTGCATGGAGGGGCCGTTAGATCAAGGAAAGGTGGATGGCGATGGGCGGCATGGCGAAAGGGCTTGTTCTTATGAGCGGCGGGCTGGACAGCCAGCTTGCGGTGCGCGTATGCGAGGATGCGGGAGCCTATGTGGAGGCCGTCGTCTTTGAAACGCCGTTCTTCGGCGCGGAGAAGGGGCTTAAGGCTGCCAAGCAGCTCGGAATCCCGGTGACGGTCGTCGATTTCACGGACGACGAGATCGCACTCATAAAGAATCCCCCACATGGCTTCGGAAGGGCGATGAACCCGTGCATAGACTGCCATGCGGCCATGATACGCCGCGCCGGGGCGATGATGGCGGAGAAGGGGTACGACTTCGTCGCGACGGGCGAAGTCCTCAATCAGCGCCCCATGAGCCAGAACGCCAACAGCCTAAGGGCGGTAGAGATTTCAAGCGGGCTTGAAGGGAGGCTTTTGAGGCCGCTTTCGGCGCTTCTTCTGGAGCCGACGATTCCCGAGAGGGAAGGGATCGTCGCCCGCGAGAGGCTTCTCGATCTTTCCGGCCGCCGGCGCGACAGGCAGATGGAGCTTGCCGGGAAGTTCGGCATAAAGGAGTACCCGAGCCCGGCAGGCGGATGCAAGCTCACCGAGGAGGCGTTCGGGCGCAAGCTCAAGGATCTGATGGTCCATGAGGGGCTTGACTCAAGGCGGCTTGTGGAGCTCCTTGCCGTCGGGCGCAGGTTCAGGCTCCCGGGCGGGAGCGGGGTGATTCTTGGCCGGGACATGGGGGACAATGCGAAGCTCGAGGCGATGCGCGGTCCGGGCGAGACGCTCTTCAGGCCGGTTAACGTCCCGGGGCCGACGGCGCTCGTCCCAAGGCTCTCGCTGTGCGAGCGCTTCCTCGTCGCCGGGCTCGTGGCGGCCTGGAGCCGCACCGACAGGCTTGAGGGGCGTGTCGTTGTGCGCATGACGGGCGACGGCCATGTCGAGGAGATGTCGATCCCCCGCCCCTTGGGCCGCACGCCGTATCTCAACTTCCAGATAGTTTGACGGGGTGCTTGCTTTTTCTAAGCCCTTTTGATATACTTTAACGGTTGTCTTCGCGCCGACAGTGCGGTTTTCTGCTCCTGTAGCTCATCTGGACAGAGCAGCTGCCTTCTAAGCAGCGGGTAGTGGGTTCGAGTCCCGCCAGGAGCGCCATTGGCGGATGCGGAGTTTGCGAAAAAGCGGAAAAGCAAGGAAAGAAGGAGGCGCTGCCATGAAGCAGTACAGGTGCGAGGTTTGCGGCTATGTATACGATCCCGCCGAGAATGATGGTGTCGCGTTCGAGGATCTTCCCGAGGATTGGGTGTGCCCGATCTGCGGAGTGGGCAAGGATCAGTTCGCCGAAGTCTGATGGATTTGCGGCTGAAAGCCCCCAAATGGCGGGCTTTGCTTTTTCCGCTTGCATTTTCGGCGCAAATATGAGATAATATGCGCTCAATTTTTGTTCAAGAAAGAAGAATGAGGTCTCAAAATGGGTACAGGTCGTACACTCCGCAAGGAATCACACGTCCGTCCGTGCAAGACGGAGGCGGGAAAGGCCCGCCGCAGCGCGGCGCAGCGCCGCAGGCTCGTCAAGCTGGGTCTTCCGGCCGATGAGGTCGCCATCATGGGCGCAGAGAACGTGCGCGTTCTCGTGCAGCGTCCTGCGGTCGTCAAGAAGATGGTCGCAAAGCGCTCGGCTTCAGAGCAGGCTTGATCTTGAGCCATGACAGTCGTCTTCTCCCAGGTTGACGATCGGTTCGTGAATCCCCTCTTCGAGGTTTTCGACGGAGGGGATTTCGTTTTGTCCTCGTACCGCGACGTCGAGGACGCCTTGACGACCATGCAGATATTCTTCCCCGACGAGGCCGATGCGCCAAAGGCCATCGAGGCGCTCGTCAATGCGGGCAGGATAGTGGGCGTGGATCTCAAGCCGTCCGTCAGGACGTTCCCGGACGAGGACTGGAAGCTCTCCTACCGCAAGCATTTCAAGACGGACGTCATCTCCGACGCTCTCGCCGTCGTGCCTGAGTGGGAGGTCGAGTCGTTCAAGCCGCAGGAAGGGCAGAAGGTCCTTATCCTCGATCCCGGTCTCGCGTTCGGAACGGGCCGCCATGGAACGACGAGGGCGTGCCTCGAGTTCATTGCGGCTGAAGCGGCCGCCGATCCCCGCCGCACGTTCCTTGATGTGGGCGCGGGAAGCGGAATTCTCGCGATAGCCGCCGCGCTTCTCGGTTTCAATGGCGTCAGGGCGTTCGACAACGATCCCGAAGCCGTCGAATCGGCCGTCGAGAACGCGCGCAGGAACGGCGTCGACATCGGCATGCGCCTCGGCGATCTCGTGAAGCCCGAGCCGCCCGCTCAGGTCGTTGCGGCTAACGTGCTTGGGCCCGTACTCATACGCTTTGCCGATGAAATATCCGCGATGGTCGTGAAAGGGCCCGGTTCAAGGCTGATCCTGAGCGGCATCCTCACCGAGCTCTATCCCGAAGTGAAGGCCGCCTACGAGGCGATAGGCTTCGAGGAGATCGCCACGCGCGAGATCGGCGAATGGAAGAGCGGGCTCTTTCGCCCCGCCCTCTAGCAGAGAAGCCTTGCGGCGTTCGCCGTCGTCAGGGCCGCAAGGGCTTTAGGCTCCATCCCCTTGAGCTTTGCGAGAAACTCCACCGTATGGACTATGAACGACGGTTCGTTCTCCTTGCCTCTTAACGGAACCGGCGCAAGGAAGGGCGAGTCCGTCTCGACGAGAAGCCTGTCGTCCGGTATGTAGAGGGCGCTATCCCTTACGTTGTCGGCGAGGCGGAACGTCACTATCCCCGAGATGCTTACGTAGAAGCCCCTGTCGAGAAGCTCTCCCGCGAACTTCCTGCCGCCCGTGTAGCAGTGGATTATCCCGCGGCTGGAACTGTGGCGCCACGGCACCTCGTCGAGGATTCCGAGCGTTCTTTCGTCGGCGTCGCGCGTATGTATTACGGCGGGAAGCCCAAGCTCGTCCGCAAGCTGGAGCTCCCTCGCGAAAAGCCCCTCCTGCTCCCTGGCCGTTTCTGGGGAGTAGTGGAAATCAAGCCCGATCTCCCCCAGGGCTGCGGGCCTTGTCGGTTGGGATGCGATGAGCGATCTTACGGAGAGTGCAATATCGTCCAGGTCTTTCCCCGTCATGCCCGCCGAGACGCTGTCGCGGTCCGCGCCGAGAGATGTCAGCACCTTGACGCCCCGGTCGATCCCCGAGGCTATGACGGCGCTGGCGTTCAGCTCGGCATTCCCCCCTACGGCCATTATCCGCGTCACATTGGCGAGCGCGGCGCGCTCAAGGATCCCTGCGATCCTGCCGCTCTCGCCGGTGAAGTGCGCGTGCGTATCGAATATCTCCATTTCCTTGCCTTGCGCCTCCTAAAGTCAGTTCGCGAACTGCGACGATTTCTTGGCCAGCTGCAGATACCTTATCGCCTCGACGGCGGCGTCGAGATCGACCGGGAAGGGCTGCGCCGAGCGGATCGTGGAGTATGCGGCGATCCAGAAGGCGGCGGCGGCCCCTTCGGCGCCTTCTTCGGGCTGCACCGGGATATCCACGAACTTCACGTCCTCGTGCATGTCCCCTAGGCCGGGCGTCCTTACGCTGGAGCGCCGGCGCGCGAGCGGCTTCTGGGGATCGACGACCCTGAGAGTCCCCGATGCGGCGCCCTCTGCGACGGTGAATGTGCCCATCGACCCTTTTATCTCGATGGCCGGCGGATACGGGGCGACGGCGCCGCCGTTGACGCACACCGACGCGGAGACGGCCGTGCGCGTCTTGAACATGATGCGCACGTAGTCCTCCGCGTCGCCGAGGGAGGCGACGCGCTTCAAGTCGCTCCACATGTTGCTCGGCGGCGAACCGAGAAGGGCGAGCGCCTGGTGGAGCGCGTCGGGCGCGGCGTACCACGCGGCTCCGCCGCCGCAGCGCTTGACGCTCTGCCAGTCGCTGCGGCGGATCCAGTCGGAGCGGTTCACGCATATCTCGTACACCTCGCCGAGCCTTGGATCGGCCATGGCTTTCTTCGCGAGCGCGAGCTCCGGCGCGAAAAGCCCCGGGATGTACGGCATCAGCCTTCCGCGCGCCTTGGCGCTTGCGGCCTTGAGAAGGGACGCGCCGTCGTACGTCGTCGAGATCGGGCTTTCGAGGACGGTCCATTTGCCGTGCGCGAGGGCGGATCGCGCGTGCGCCTCGTGGTCGGCCGTGGGCGTCGCGACGAGAAGGACTTCGATGTCCGGGTCGTCTATTATGTCGGCCGCCTGCCTGTAGAGGCGCGCGTCAGGGTATTCCCGCTCGATGAGCGTGCGGCGCTCCCTTAAGAGATCGCACACCGCCGAAATCCTGAAGAGCTGCGGCATGAGCCTCAGTTGCGGCATGTGTCTAAGGAACGTGGCGCGGCCAAGGCCGAGGATGCCTATCCTCAGCGGCGGGCGGTCTGCGGCGAGTCTTGTCAGATCGGTCATGGTGAACTCCTTTCCGTCCGTCCTTCCACCCCCACGGCGGAAGCTATACCGTACAATACCATAATGGGGCGAAAAAGTCAAGCGGCAAAATTCCGCTTGCGTTTGGGCGTGAAAAAGGGTACAATATTCCAGAATTTTCGAAGCCTTTCAAAGCGGTATCGGACGGTGTCTCTTTCAAGGGCTAATTTAAAAGCAAGTTAAGGATACAGAGAATGGCCAAAAAGATCGTGGTTGACGGCTGCAGCGCCGCTGCAGAGATCGCGTTCGCCTGCAGCGACGCGAGTTTCATCTACCCCATCACCCCGAGCTCTCCCATGGGCGAGTGGTGCGACGAGGCTGCTGCCAAGCACAAGCCTAACATCTGGGGAAGCGTCCCGACCGTAGTCGAGATGGAAAGCGAGGGAGGCGCCGCCGGCGCAGTCCACGGGTCGCTCGCGACAGGCGCGCTGACGACCACGTTCACGGCGTCGCAGGGACTGCTGCTCATGATCCCGAACATGTACAAGATCGCCGGCGAGCTCACCCCGAGCGTCTTCCACGTGAGCGCCCGCTCGCTCGCCTGCCAGGGCCTGTGCATCTTCGGCGACCACGGCGACGTGATGGCCTGCCGCCAGACGGGCTTCGCGATGCTCTGCTCGAACTCCGTGCAGGAAGCGCACGACATGGCGCTCATCGCCCACGCCTCCACGCTTGAGGCGAAGGTTCCCTTCCTCCACTTCTTCGACGGCTTCAGGACTTCGCACGAGGTGCAGAAGATCGACGAGATCGACTACGACACGATCCGCAAGATGATCAACGACGACTTCGTCGCCGACTTCCGCCGCCGCGCCCTCAACCCCGAGCATCCCACGATGCGCGGCACGGCCCAGAACCCTGACATCAACTTCCAGGGCCGCGAGGCGTGCAACAAGTACTATGAGGCGACGCCTGCGATCGTCCAGAAGTACATGGACCAGTTCGCCGAGCTCACCGGCCGCGTCTACAAGCTCTACGACTACGTCGGCGCGCCCGATGCGGAGTACGTCGTCGTTGCGATGGGCTCCGGGTGCGACACCCTGCACGAGACGGTCGACGCCCTCGTCAAGGAGGGCAAGAAGGTCGGCCTTCTCAAGGTGCACCTCTACCGTCCCTTCTCCATGGTCGATTTCGTCAAGGCCCTCCCCGCCACGGTCAAGACCGTCACCGTCCTCGACCGCACGAAGGAGCCTGGCGCGAACGATCCTCTCTACCTCGATGTCGCAGCCGCCATCGGCCAGGGCATCCAGGAGGGCGTCGTCTCCTTCAAGTATCCGAAGATCCTCGCCGGCCGCTACGGCATCGGCTCGAAGGACTTCACCCCCCAGATGTGCGCGAACGTCTTCGCGAACATGGAGAAGGAGAAGCCTCTCGACCGCTTCGTCGTCGGCATCGTCGATGACGTCTCCGGCCGCTACATCCTCGGCGACGACACGTTCGTCGTCCCCACGGGCGACCGCAAGGAGTGCATGTTCTGGGGTCTCGGCGCGGACGGCACCGTCGGCGCGAACAAGAACTCCATCAAGATCATCGGCTCCTACACCGAGAACTTCGCGCAGGGCTACTTCGAGTACGACTCCAAGAAGTCCGGCGGCGTGACGATCTCCCACCTCCGCTTCGGGCCCGAGATGATCCGCAGCCCCTACTTCGTCAACAAGGCCGACTTCACGGCGTGCCACTGCTTCCCGTACCTCGAGAAGTACGACATGCTCAAGGCCGCGAAGCCCGGCTCGACGTTCCTCCTCGCCTCGCCCTATTCGGCGGCCGACATCTGGAACCACATGCCCGACGAGGTCGAGCAGGCCATCATCGACAAGAAGCTCAAGTTCTTC
>JAZTWW010000038.1:0-3710 GCA_045636065.1 Kiritimatiellia bacterium
CGCCGATGGTGTTCACGTTGCCCCAGTAGCTCTCCACCTGCGGATGGACGAGCGGATCGCCGTAGACTTCGCTCGTCGAGGTGTGCAGCACCTTCGCCTGGGTCTTGAGCGCCAGGTCGAGCATGTTCATCATGCCGAGGACGGAACTCTTCAGCGTCTCGACCGGGTTGTGCTGGTAGTGCACCGGGCTCGCCGGACAGGCGAGGTTGTAGATCTCGTCGAACTGCCCCCAGAAAGGCTGCGTCACGTCGTGCAGGACGAACGAGAAGCGGCGCTCGCCAAGGAGCGGTTCGATGTTGCGCCTTGTGCCGGTGAAGAGGTTGTCGAGGGCCGTAACCTCGTAGCCGTCGTCAAGAAGGCGGCGGCAGAGGTGCGACCCCAGAAACCCGGCGGCGCCAGTGACGAGCGCCTTTTTGGGCAGTTTTACTTCCATCGGTCCCGCCAGGGCCTCACTTGCCGACGTTGAGGACCTTGAAGCCGAGCTTCCTCAGCATCCCGGAATCGATGCAGTTTCTCGCATCGTAGACGAGAGCGGGCTTGCGCATGGATGCGTAGATCCTCTCCCAGTCGAGAGTGGCGTAGAGCTTCCAGTCGGTCATGACGAGAATGGCGTCAGCCTCCTCGGCGGCCTTGTACGGATCCTCGACGAGCGTCACGCCGCCCGCCTTGGCGATGATCGGCGTCTCGCCGCCCAGATCCTCGACGATGATGTCCTTGAGGTCGTTCTTAGCGTTGACGAGCGCCTTGGGGTCGGTGACGGCGATTCTCGCGTGCTCCTCTGCAAGAAGCCTTACGACGACGCCAGAGGGCGTTTCGCGCGTGTCGCCCGTATCGGCCTTGAACGCAAAGCCGAAGACTGCGATCTTCTTGTTGGCGAGCGTATTGAACATCGCCGTGAAGAGGCGGCTTACGATGCGGTGCTGCTGCGAGTCGTTCATCGCGATCACCTGGTGCCAGTACGCCGCGGCGTCCTTGAGGCCGAAGCTCTCGCAGAGATAGACGAGATTGAGGACGTCCTTCTTGAAGCAGCTGCCGCCGAAGCCAGGGCCTGCCTTGAGGAACTTGGGGCCTATGCGCGTATCGGCGCCGATGACGCGGGCGACCTCCTCGATGTTCGCGCCCGTCGCCTCGCAGAGCTGCGAGAGGGCGTTGACGCTCGAGACGCGCTGCGCGAGCATCGCGTTCGCCGCGAGCTTCGTCAATTCGGCGCTCCAGACGTTCGTCGTGAGGATGCGCTCCCTCGGGACCCAGGCATCGCCCTCGCCGGCGTAGATGTCCACAAGCTCCTTGATGGCGGCGCGGCCTTCGTCGGTCTCGGGGCCGCCGATGAGCACGCGGTCGGGCGTGAGAAGGTCCTTTACGGCCGTTCCTTCAGCGAGGAACTCCGGGTTCGAAAGGACGGTGAAGCGCCTTCCGGGCCTTGTCGCGCTGGGGCAGTTGAGGATCGAATCCATCGCGGCCGCCGTTCTCACGGGGAGCGTGGACTTCTCGATCACGATCTTGTCGCCCTGAGCATACGTGGATATCTCGCGTGCGGTGGCCTCCCAGTACTGGAGGTCGCTCGCCCTTCCAGCGCCGCGGCCGAACATCTTGGTGGGGGTGTTGACGCCGACGAAGATTATGTCGCACGTCTCGATGGCCCTTCTGATGTCAGTCGTGAAGAAGAGGTTCTTGCCCCTTACGGCCTTGACGACCTCGTCGAGACCGGGCTCGTATATCGGCAGATTGTCGGAATTCCAGGCGTCGATGCGGGATTTGTTTATGTCGACGACGACAACACGCCTGCCGGGGTTCTTGAGGGCTATGACGGCCATTGTCGGCCCGCCGATGTAGCCGGCTCCGATGCATACGATATCGCTGTTCATTTCAGTTCCTTTTTTCCCGTTTGGAATAGGGTGATAGTATACTAAATTTGCGCCCGGTAGGCAAGAGAAACGGCCTCAAACCTTTATCTTGCCGCTGGCGGTTCGCGAGAACGGTTCGCACCTCATGACGATCGCGCGGATGCGCTTGTGGAGAGGCAGCTTGAGGTTTAGCGCGTTTATCTCGTTCCTGACGATCTCTTCGCTGACGGTGGCGAAGACCTCGGCCGTAAGGACTCGGCTTTCACCCTCGCCGCGGACCATGACCTCCTTGAGGCCTGGAAGATGCAGAAGCTTCTCTTCAAGCTCCTCGGGGGCAATCTTCTTTCCGCTCGAAAGGACGATCGTACGGTTCTTGCGGCCCGTTATGCGCACGTAGCCGTCAGCATCGATGGTGCCCATGTCGCCCGTATGGAACCAGCCATCCTTCACTGCCTTCGCCGTAAGCTCGGGCTCCGCATAGTAGCCCTTCATTATGCTCGGGCCGCGCAGAAGGAGTTCGCCCTCCTCGCTCACCTTCGCCTCGACGCCTGAGAGCGGAGCGACCCTGCCGACCGTTCCCTCGCGCAGGGCATCGTACGGCTCCATGGAAAAGAGTGCGCACGTCTCGGTAAGCCCATACATGTTGAGCATCTTTACGCCAAGCGAGGTGAACGCTTCGCGCGTCTTCGGCGAAAGAGGCGCGCCTCCCGTGCCGATCCAGTCGAGCTTCGTGCCGAGAACGGCTTCCGTGCTCGCGCCGCGCCTTGCGATCTTCTGCTCAAGGATCTCGGCGAGGGCAGGAACGAGAAAGAGGTGGTTGCACCTGAAACGCTGCACGGCATCGAAGAGGCGGCGGAAATCGGGGCATACGCCCATCGCGATCCTGTGCGAAAGGAAAAGATAGGCGACGGCAATGCCGAATATATGGTGCAGGGGAAGAAGCATAAGGCTTCTCTGGCCGGGCGAAACCGGCATCGAGCGCATTGCGCACTCGGAGAACTGCGACAGGGCCCTCAGCGTAAGCTCGACGCCTCTCGGACGGCTTGTGGTGCCGCTCGTGAAGACCATCATGGCGACGGCATCCTCATCCGGCGGGGTGTCGAATATCGACGGGGCGCCGGCACTCAGCTTCTTCTCTGCCGTTTCAAGGATGTGATCGGCCTCTATGGATCCGAAGCCTCCGAACGGAACGCCTGGAAGAAGCTTGCTGGTGGCTTTGGCCTTTTCCGCATAGAGGGCGGAGTAGGCGACAAACTTCGCGCCGACGAACCTGAGGCGCTCTGCCATCTCCTCTGGTGTGAGCGTGGGATCGATAGGAACGACAATGGATCCGGAAAACACCGCCGCAGCGTGCCCGACTATCCACTCGTACGCATTCTCGCCGAGAAGGCCGATAACGGCACGCTTGGGGAGGAACGTCCTGATCGCCCATCCGATGTGCTCGACATCGCGAATGAAATGAGCCCATGTTATCGGAAGGCTCCTGTCGCCGGCGGAGATAAGAAAGGCGGGTGCTTCTGGAGCTTCGGCGCTATTGCGCTTGAAAAGCTCGTATAGGCTGGGTGTTGTTTCCATGAGCGCCATTCTACCATATAAACTGGTAGAATTCAATATAAATTGGCGGACACCTGCGGAAAACCTGATGGATTCCTTAAGTGGGGATGGAGCCGGCAGAGGGATTCGAACCCCCGACCAGCGGTTTACAAAACCGCTGCGCTACCACTACGCTATGCCGGCGAAAAAGTTTTGATAGTATACCATAATCATATCACAATATCAATCCAAATTTTCATCAATCCACCTACCCCTTCACCATTCACTCCCCACACTACCCCCCCAAAAAACCTATTCACCATTCACTATAAC
>JAZTWW010000039.1:0-16401 GCA_045636065.1 Kiritimatiellia bacterium
CGATTCCGGCGCTGCCGTGGGCGTTTTTCTTTTCCGCCGCCGGCCACCCCCTAGGGGGTGTTTTGATCCCTTTGCTTTCTTCAATGGCCCCCATGGCCTTCCTCTCTTTTTTGCTGCCCCATTAGATTTTACCATTTCTACCCCGGCGCCTACGGCGCCCACCCTTTGACCTTTTTCCGAGAATGTGGTAGAATTGGACACGATTTGCCGAGTGCGACTGCATGAGGCGGGCATTCAAGGAATGGAGAGGGACAAAGGATGGACACCGGTTTTGAATCGCGTCTAGAGAAGATAGTCAGGGAATGGAAGGAACTGATAGCCATCGAATCCGTCGGCGCGGATCCGATGAAACTCAAGGAGTGCGTCCAATGCGCACTTTGGATAAAAGACTGGCTTGCGCCGCTCGGCTTCAAATCCGAGCTTATAGCGAGCGAAAACGCCAAAGGCGCGCCGCCTGTAGTGTTCGCCGAGCGCCCTGGCGATGAGAGCCTCCCGACGATCCTTTTCTACGGCCACTACGATGTCCAGCCTGCCGATCCCATCGAGGCGTGGGAAACGCCGCCTTTCGAGCTTACAATCAAGGATGACGGCCGCGCATACGCGCGCGGCGCAAACGACGACAAGGGCCAGTGGTTCGCGTTCCTCAACGGCGTCAAGTCCCTTATAGAGGAAGGGCGGAGCCTGCCGAGGATTAAGATCCTCCTTGAGGGGCAGGAGGAAAGCGGCAGCCCTGCGCTTACGGTGATCGCCCCGGAGATAAGATCGAAGATCGCCGCAGACGTGATGCTTGTCTGCGATACCAATGCCGCCGAGGGCCTTAGACCCGCCATAGTTGCCGGCCTCAGGGGGGTAGGGCATTTCACCGTTCGGCTCAAGGGGCCGTCGATCGACCTTCACAGCGGCGAATTCGGCGGAGTCGCACCGAACCCCGCCCAGGGGATAGCGGAGCTTGTCGCAAGCCTCCACCATGCCGACGGGTCCATTGCCGTCAAGGGCTTCTGCGACGGCATCATCCCCCCCACGGAGGAGGAGAGCACGGCGGCTGCGCAGTCTGCCCCGGACGACGAGACCCTGGAGAGGACAATGGGCGTAAAGCCCGTGGGCGGCCAGGCGGGGCTTTCTTCCGTCGCGAGGATGAGTTTCGCCCCGACGATCGAGGTGAACGGCATACACGGCGGATACGGCGGGCCGGGATCGAAGACGGTCATACCGACGGAGGCCTTCGCGAAGATATCGATGCGCCTTGTGCCGGGGCAGAGCCCGAAGCATGTCATGTCGGCCGTCAAGGAGCATTTGAGGAAGCGCTGCCCGCGCGGCCTCACGCTTTCGATCGAGGATGGCTCCGAGCCGGCGCCCGGCTTAAGGCTCCCTCTCTCGTCGCCCGTCTTCAGGCTCGCGACGCACGTCCTTTCGGAGCTCGATCCGCGCGGCCCGGTCTTCCACTGGGACGGGGCGTCCATTCCGATCGTCGGGGTTCTCGCCCAGGTGAGCGGGGCCGCGCCGCTTATAGTCGGCTTCGGCCAGAGCGAGGACCGCATCCACGCCCCGAACGAGAGCTACGGCCTCAACCAGTTCGAGAAGTCCTACCTCTGGGCCCGCGCGATAATGACGGCCTTCTGACCCCCCGCCCATAGCGGCCACAGTCCGGTGAGATTTGCTATTGATATAGCCGTCAGGATATGGTAGTATGGGGGACGCGATGAAGAAACTGTTTATTTTGCTTGCTGCAGGCGGGTCGATGGCGCTTTCCGGCGCCGTATTCCACCCGAACGATGACATTACGCCCGATCCGTTCGCTTCTCCGCATGCGCTCAAGGGCGGGCGTATACGGTTCAACGGCTCAAGGCCGCCCAAGAGCTACAATGCGTATACGGACAACAATACGTATACGCACATGACGTTCGCTCTCATGTACGAGACGCTTCTCGGCTCCGACGCGATCACCACGGAGTTCTCCTCCGGCCTCGCCGACTGGTGGGAGGTGTCGGACGACTGCCGCTCCTTCACGTTCCATATAGATGAGCGCGCGAAGTGGAGCGACGGGAAGCCCGTTCTCGCGGAGGACGTCAAATGGACGGTCGAAACCGTGCTTGACCCCGCGAGCGACGCAGGCCCCTATGTGAGCGTCTTCTCAAAGTACGATCCGCCGGAGATCGTCGATGAGCGCACGATACGCTTCCACCTGAAGGACGGCCAGCCTGACGACTGGCGCGCGCTGATGAACGTAGGGTTCTTCGAGGTGATGCCGAAGCACGCCTTCGAGGGCAAGAAGTTCGCCGCCCTCGACCTGGTGGACGCCGTCGTGAGCGGCCCCTACAGGCTCGCGCACGTCGATGAGCACAAGAGGGCCGTCTTCGAGCGCCGCAGCGACTGGTGGCGCGCCTCCTTCCCGTGCATGAAGGGCGTGTACAACTTCGACCGCATCGAGATGAAGTACTACGAGGACAACGAGAACGCCTTCGAGGCCTTCAAGAAGAACGAGATCGACGTCTACCCCGTCTACACCGCGCACATAATGGCCACAGGAACGCGCGGCAAGCCGTTCGCGCACCACTGGATAGTGAAGAGGACCGTGCAGAACAAGTGCCCGATCGGCTTCCAGGGCTTTGCGATGAACATGAGGCGCGAGCCTTTCAAGGATGTGCGCGTAAGGCAGGCGCTTGCGCTTCTCCTTGACCGCGATACGATCAACCGCACGATGATGTTCAGCTCGTACTTCCTCCTTTCGAGCTACTACACCGACCTCTACGACAGCGCCCACCCGAACGGCAACACCCTCTGGCCATTCGACCCTAAGAGGGCGAAGGCCCTCCTGGAGGAGGCCGGCTGGAAGAAGGACGAAAAGACCGGCAAGCTGATGAAGGACGGCAAGGCCTTCCACATACGCTTCCTTTCGCGCGCGGCGAGCGAGGAGAAGTTCCTCGCAAAGTACAAGCCCGAGCTGGAGGAGCTTGGAATCTCGCTTGAGATCGTCCGCAAGGACTTCGCCGAGTGGATGCGCACGATGGATGCGTTCGATTTCGACATGACGTGGGCGGCCTACGTCGGCACGGTGTTCAGGAACCCCGAGATGATGTGGGGTTCGGCGGAAGGCGACCGCAAGGGCGGCGGCAACGTCTGCGGCGTCAAGGACGAGGAGATCGACAGGATGATCGCCTCCGAGAAGACGATGTTCTCGGCCGCGGAGCGCAACGAGGTCTACAGGCGCATCGACGAGCGCCTTGCGGCAACCGTCCCGTACATCCTTCTCTGGAATACGGACAAGACTCGCCTTTTGTACTGGAACCGCTTCGGCATGCCCGAGGCTCCCCTTGGCATGTATGGGCGCGAGGAGGCGGCCGTCTCCTACTGGTGGTACGACCCCGACGCCGACCGCGAACTCGGCGAATCGATGGCGAAAGGCTCGTTCCTCCCCGCCGTCGGCGATGTCGACTGGGACGAGAGCCTTGTGACGCGCGCGCTTGAAAGCCGCGGCGACGCCGCACCCGGCGAGGAGGTGAAGTGATGGAAAGATGGGCCTATTTCGCGCGGCGTCTGCTGCTGATGATTCCGACTTTCATAGGCATAACGATACTGTGCTTCTCGCTGACGCGCTTCCTCCCGGGCGGCCCCGTGGAGATAAGGATGATGCGCCAGCGCGCCATGGGCTCCGACGGGCCCGCCGGCGGCGCACAGGCGCAGATGCAGGTCACCGAGGACTACCGCAACGCCCTCATCAAGCAGTTCGGCTTCGACAAGCCCATATACGAGCAGTACTGGGACTGGCTCGTGAACCACAGGATGGGCCTTACGATGCCGAGCTACGACTATCCCAACAAGACGGCGTGGCAGCTGATCAAAGGGCGCATCCCGGTGAGCCTCTGGTTCGGGCTTGTGGCGTTCTTCCTGGAGTACCTCATATGCATTCCCCTTGGAATCGCGAAGGCGCTCCGGCACGGAGAGACGTTCGACGCCGTATCAAGCCTTATAGTGTTCTTCGCGTATTCGATACCGTCGTTCGCGCTTGCGATGGTCCTTAAGATGTGCTTCTGCGGAACGGTCGACGGGCTTTGGGACGTCTTCCCCCTGGGCGGCATATCAAGCGACTTCGCGACCGATCCGACATGGTGGGAGTGGTTCAAGGACAGGGCCTGGCACATGGCGCTTCCCGTGACGT
Source organism: Kiritimatiellia bacterium (assembly GCA_045636065.1). GTDB lineage: Bacteria > Verrucomicrobiota > Kiritimatiellia > RFP12 > UBA1067 > RGIG5050. The sequence goes on from JAZTWW010000039.1 coordinate 4,157, forward strand.
GCTACGTGATGACGAGCTTCGCGATGCTCACCCTGCTCATGAAGAACTCGCTTCTCGACCAGATCTCCTCCGACTACGTGAGGACCGTGATCGCCAAGGGCGGCACGAGGACGCGCGCCATCTGGGGGCATGCCTTCAGGAACGCGCTCGTCCCGATCGCGACGGGCTTCGGCGGCATGATCGGCGTCATCTTCGCCGGCTCCATCATCATCGAGATGGTCTTCGAGATCCCTGGAATGGGCCGCCTCGGCCTTGACGCGCTTCTCGGGCGCGACTACGCGGTGTTCCTCGGGCTTTTGTCGATAACGGCATGCATACAGCTCGTCGGAAACCTGATCTCCGACTTCCTCTACCTCCTCATCGATCCGAGGATCGATTTCTCCAAGAAGTGAGGCGACAATGAGAATATCACCGGCAACGAAGAAGAGGCTAAAGGCTTTCCGCAAGAACAGGCGCGCGATGTTCGCGCTCTTCGGGTTCATGGCGCTCTTCCTGTTTTCGCTCCTCGCCGACCTCGTCTGCCCCTACGGGCCGCAGGAGGTCATGAATCCCGACGACTTCGAGCAGTACCGCAACGAAACCGTCTACACGACGTACGACATCAGGACCGTCAGGTACAACATCACGGACGACGGCACCGTCTACGGTTGGGAAGGCCCGAAGGACGTCAACGAGGCGGACTACAACATCACCAGGACGCCCCATCCCGAACACGGCTATACGCGCGTCTTCATGGAGCCCAAGGAGCCCACGAAGATAATTTCCGAGGAGAGGGTGAAAGATCCCGTAGCTTGGCCCTTCAGGCCCGTACCGGGGCATCCTTTCGGGATCGACTCCGCCGGGCGCGACGTCTACTCGCGCGTCGTCCACGGCCTTAGGATCGGGCTTCTCTTCGGCTTCGTCCTCACTTTCTGGGCGATGTTCGGCGGCGTTGTGATCGGTGCCACGGAAGGCTACTTCGGCGGCAAGACCGATATCTGCATGCAGCGCTTCACCGAAATCTGGAGCACGCTTCCGTTCCTCTACATCATGATCTTCATAGGCTCCACGCTCGGGCGGAGCTTCACGACGCTTCTCATATGCTACGCGCTCTTCAACTGGATCCTCGTGAGCTACTACGTTCGCGCCGAGTTCCTGAGGCTGAGAGGGCGTCCTTTCGTCGAGGCGGCGAAGTGCCAGGGCCTCGGGAGCGCGCGGATAATCTTCCGCCACATCCTCCCCAATGCGCTGACGCCTCTCGTGACGCTCTTCCCGTTCCTCCTGATGGGGGCGATCGGATCCCTGGCGGCCCTGGACTTCCTCGGGTTCGGCCTCCCGGCGCTCACGCCGAGCCTTGGCGAGCTCCTCAACGAGGCCCAGCAGTTCAGGTTCGCGTGGTGGCTTGTGGCGTTCCCCGGCGGCACGCTCTTCATTGTGATGTTCCTCGCGGTTCTCGTTGGCGAAGGCCTGAGGGATGCGTTCGATCCGCGCCGCAAGAGCCGTCTTGAGTAGGAAGGGGAGAGTGACATGCTTTTGGAAGTCAAGAATCTGTCGGTGGCGTTCGAGAACGAGGAAGGCGAGCTCACGCCTGCCGTAAGGGATGTAAGCTTCACGCTTGACAGGAACGAGACCTTGTGCCTCGTCGGCGAGTCGGGAAGCGGCAAGTCGACGTGCGCCATGAGCATACCGAGGCTTCTGCCGTCCCCGCCGTCGCACAGGACGGGCGGGCAGATCCTCCTCGACGGCATCGATCTGACGGCGATGCCGGTGAAGGAACTGAGGCACGTCCGCGGCAGGCGCATAGGCGTCGTGTTCCAGGACCCGATGGACGCGCTCTCGCCGCTGCACAGCGTCGGCAACCAGCTCATGGAGACCGTGCTTCTTCACCGCGACATTTCCAGGAATGCCGCGCGCGATCTTTCCATCGACTGGCTCGGGCGCGTGGGCATACCCGATCCCGAGCTGAGGCTCAAGGCCCTGCCGCACGAGCTTTCCGGCGGCATGCGCCAGCGCGTGATGATAGCGATGGCCCTTATGCTCGATCCAGACCTGCTCATCGCCGACGAGCCGACGACGGCCCTCGACGTCACCGTGCAGGCGCAGGTGCTGAGGCTCATGAAGAGGCTTCACGGAAACAACTCCGGCGTTCTCTTCATAACGCACGACATGGGCGTCGTCTACCAGATGGCCACGAAGCTCTGCGTGATGAAGGACGGGGCGATAGTCGAGAAGTCCGACGACCCTGAAACGTTCTTCAAGGAGCAGAGCCACCCGTACTCGAAGCAGCTTCTCGCGGCTGCAAAGTGATGCGTGGCCAAGGAGGTGTTCTGATGTCGAAGAAGACGGCGGTTCTGGCGGCTGCGGCGATGATAGCCCTTGCGGCGCTCGCCCGCGAGCATCGGGACGTGATACTTTTCATCGGCGACGGCATGAGCGTTCCGCAGCGCATGGTGGCCGAGGAGTTCTCACGCAAGGCCGGCCTTGGGCCCCTTGCGATGAACACGATGCCCGTGCAGGCCGCGACGAGAACGTGTTCTCTCTCCAGCCTCGTGACGGACTCCGCTGCGGCCGCTACGGCCATAGCGTGCGGCGAGAAGACGGTGAACGGCGCCGTAGGAGTGGACAAGAACGGCAAAAGGCTTGAAAGCTGCGCCGAGGTCGCCAAGAAGGCCGGGATGCGTGTCGGGATAATAACGAGCGTAACCATAAACCATGCTACGCCCGCCGGATTCTACGCCCACCGAAGCCACCGTTCGGATCTGTACGGCATCGGCCTTGACCTTCTCGACAGCGGCTTCGACCTTTTCATGGGCGGCGGCCTTGCAGGCGCGAACGAAAAGAAGGACTCGCCCGGATACAAGGGGAACCTCTACGATCTCGCCGCCGAGAAGGGATGGCTCGTCCTTGAAGGGCCGGAAGGCTTCGACGAACTCAAGGACAAGGAAGGCCCCAACCCCGTATGGTGGAGGAGCGGCGAGCAGGCGATGCCCTACGCCATAGACGGCAAGGACTCCTCGCCGAGGCTTCCCGAGCTTGTCGAATGCGCCATCGAGCGCCTTCACAACATGGATACTGACAGCCCCGGGTTCTTCCTCATGGTAGAGGGCGGCCGCATAGACTGGGCCGGGCACGCGAACGAGGCCGCTGAGAACATGCGCGACATCCTTGAGCTCGATGCCGCCGTCAAGGTGGCGCTCGACTTCCAGATGGACCACCCCGAGACGCTTGTCATCGTGACGGGCGACCACGAGACTGGCGGCATGTCCATGGGTTTCGCCGGAACCGGCTACGCCTTCTACATGGAGAGGCTCGCCTCGCAGACTTGCTCCATTGATGCGTTCAAGGACCGCTACCATGCCCTCAAGAACCGCGAGGGAGGCTGCACGTTCGATGAGGTCAAGAGCCTTCTTGCCGAATGCTTCGGCTTCAAGTTCGAGGGCGATATAAAGGATGATCCGATGGTCGTCGTGAAGAAGGACGTCGACAGCTTCAAGCGCCACTTCAAGGAGGGTGGTCTTACCGACAAGGCAAGGCGGCTTATGCAGGAGAAGGCGGGCGTCGGCTGGACATCGGGCTCCCATACGGGGCTTCCTGCCCTTACGACATCCTCGGGCCCCGGATCGGAGCGCCTTTCCGGGCTTCTCGACAACACGGACATCGCCATCTTCATAAAGGACATCGTGCGCGGCAGGTAGCACGCCGATGCGCTGGACGGGGAACATGTCGTCTGCCACAGGAAAGCGCCTGGCATGGCTGAGATCGGCGGCGTTTCTCGCCGCTTCCGTGGCCGTTCTGGCTCTTTCCGGTTTTCTGGCCCCGTCCTCCACGGGGAGCCAGCTGGCAAAGGTCGTTTCCGTCGACGATTCCGACTTGAGGACTCTGGGGCACGTAAAGTACGGTACGCAGGCTCTCGAAGTGGAGATCCTTGAAGGGCCCCTCTCAGGCAAGACGTTCCGCGCCGGCAATGCCGTAAGGGGCCAGATGGAGCTTGACAAGGTTTTCAAGCCAGGCGAGAGGATACTCGTTTCGCCTCCCTCAGGCGATGAGCAGCAGGTCCTTTCGGCGCAGGACCACTGGCGCGTCGGGCCGATTCTCATCTCGTTCGCCGTTTTCGCGGTGCTGCTCGTCGCCTTCGGCGGACCCGTCGGGATGAATGCGCTTTCAAGCTTCATATTCTGCTGCGCCGCCATCTGGAAGATCGTCGTTCCTCTCGCCCTCGCCGGGTGGAGTGCGCCTTGGGTGGCCTTTGCGGCGACCGGCGCGATGACGGCCGTCATAATGCTCCTTGTAGGCGGCTTCAGCGGCAAGGCCCTTGGCGCATTCGGCGGCGCGATAGCGGGAGTCGCAGCAGGGCTTGGCCTTGCGCACCTCTTTGGCGCAGCCATGGACATAAACGGCGCGACGCTTCCCTTCGTCCAGACGCTTGTCTATTCGGGCTACCCATCTCTCGATCTCGCCGACATCTTCATTGCGGCTGCGGTGATAGCCGGAAGCGGGGCCATGATGGATCTTTCCATGGACATAGCGGCCGGCCTCGACGAAGTCTCGCGCCACAATCCGTCGCTCGGCTTCGTTGAACTTCTCAGAAGCGGCCTCAGGATAGGGCGCGCCACCGTTGGCACGATGACGACTACGCTTCTTCTCGCCTATTCCGGCGGATACCTTTCGCTTCTTATGGTATTCTCGGCCGAGGGCCGGTCCCCCGTCGATTTCGCCAATTCGCCGATAGTCGCGGCGGAGATAGCCAAAACGCTCGTAGGGTCTTTCGCCATTGTCCTCGTGGCGCCATTCACGGCGCTTCTCTCGGCCATGGTGTTTTCGAGGCGGAGGTTGAATGGAAAACGGCAAGGCTGACATCAAGGTCAAGGTTTTCGTCTTCGTTGACGCTCTTGGGTGGGAACAGGTCGAGAGGTACGGCTTTCTCGCCGATCTTCTCCCCCACAGGCGGAAGATCGAGATGCAGTTCGGCTACAGTTGCACCGCAATCCCCACGATACTGACGGGCGAGCGCCCGGCCGTCCACGGCCATCTTGCGTTCTACGACTACGCGCCCGGTAAGAGCCCGTTCAAGGCGATGCGCTTTCTTGCGCCTTTCCTGAGGCCGCGCTCGTTCTGGAGCCGGGGCCGCGTCAGGAATGTCCTTTCAAAGCTGGTCAAGAGGCTCTACGGCTTCACTGGCTACTTCCAGCTCTACGCAATGCCGATCGAAAGGCTCGGCTTCTTCGACTACTGCGAAAAGACGGACCTTTTCGCGAAAGGCGGCCTCAAACCCGTCAAGAACCTCGCCGACGTCTGGAGCGAGAAGGGGTACAGGTACCATATCTCCAACTGGCGTCTCCCAGAGGACGAGAACTTCAGGATCGCGGCGGACCTTTTCAGGAAGGGCGCCGTCGAGAGGGCTTTCGTCTATTCGGCGGCGTTCGACGCGCTGGAGCACGATTTCGTTGGGGATGACGCCGTTTTGAGGCCCAAGGTGGAGCGCTACGCCGATACGATAAGGGGGCTTCATCGCGCGCTTGCCGAGGCGGGGCGTTCCTTTGAGCTTACTGTCATATCCGACCACGGCATGACCCCTCTAAGGGGCACGATCGACGCGAAAAAGGCTCTTCTGGAGGCGGGGCTCAAGTGGGGAGAGGACTACGCGAGCGCGATCGATTCGACAATGGCGCGCTTCTGGTGGCTAAAGCCTGTGGAGGACCGCGTAAAGGAGGCTTTCAGCTCTTTCCCGGGGCGGTGGCTCACCGAGGAGGAGATGCGCTACCACGGCATCTGGCGCGACGATTGCAAGTTCGGCGACGCCATATTCCTCGCCGACGCCGGATACCAGCTCTGCCCGAGTGACATGGGAATTAAGCCTTTGAACGGCATGCACGGCTTCGATCCTGCCGACAGGGATTCGTTCGCGGCGTACCTCTCGACGGCCCCCGTGCCCGATTCCGTAAGGCGCGTAGCCGACTATTTCCGCGCAATGGCGTAGCGAGCTTGATTTAGAGTCGAATTTTTGGTATAATAGCACTTCTTTTGAACACACAAGGAAGAATTGCAATGGCGATAGTCATCGGCCTACCTAAAGGAAGTCTGCAGGAAGCGACCTTCGCGCTCTTCAAGCGCGCGGGGTTCAACGTTTCGTGCTCTTCGCGTTCGTACACGCCCTCAATCGACGACAGCGAGATCAAGTGCCGCCTTCTTAGGCCGCAGGAGATGAGCCGCTACGTTGAGCTCGGGCTTCTCGACGCGGGCATCTGCGGCTACGACTGGGTCTACGAGAACGGCAGCGATGTCGTCGAGATCTGCGAGCTCAGCTACTCCAAGGCCACGTCGAACCCGGTGAGGTGGGTGCTCGCCGTTCCGAACGACTCCCCGATCGAGACGGTCGCCGACCTTCAGGGCAAGCGCATCTCTACCGAGGCCATCGGGCTTACAAAGCGCTATCTTAAGGATCACGGCGTCGAGGCGGATGTCGAGTTCAGCTGGGGCGCCACCGAGGTCAAGGCCCCCGAGCTCGTCGATGCGATCGTCGATCTCACCGAGACGGGCAGCTCCCTTAGGGCGAACAACCTTCGCATCGTCGATACGATCCTCACCTCCACCACGCGCTTCATCGCCAACAAGGCCGCCTGGGCCGACGAGGCCAAGCGCGCCAAGCTCGAGCAGCTCAAGACGCTCCTTACGGGCGCGCTTGCGGCGCAGTCGAGGGTGCTTCTCAAGGTGAACGCCCCCGAGGCGAACCTTGCGGACATCGTGGGGATTCTCCCCGCCCTGCACGCGCCTACGGTCAACAAGCTCAACGGCGAGGGCTGGTACGCGGTCGAGACGGTCGTCGAGGAGAGCCAGGTGCGCGATCTCATACCGCAGCTCAAGGCCAGGGGCGGCACGGGCATAATCGAGCTTCCGCTCAACAAGATCATCTTCTGAGCCGCGCAGGCTGGCGCGGCCGAAATCGAAAAAGGCATAAAACTCTAACAAGCATCAAAACCGGAAAAGGAGGCACCAGATGGGTTCCATCAAGAAGAAAAGGCGCAAAAAAATGAGCAAGCACAAATACGACAAGCGCATGAAGGCTCAGCGCCATAAGAACAAGTAAATAAAAAGGAGGCTTCAGATGAGATACTCACTAGTGGCCGCCGTTGCGGCGGTTCTCGCGTTGGCAGGATGCCGTTACGGCGAAGATGCGGCGAACGCCGCCGGTGCCGGAGAGGGTGCAGAGGCTGTTGCCGTCGGCAGCGACATCGACAGCGACTTCGGCAAGCTCAGCGTGACCGATGAGCTCGGCGGCGACGGCTCGATCGTCCCCCCCACCGAGGTTTCCTTCGACAAGCTCTATCAGCGCGTCACTGACGTCAGCTTCGAGCCCGTCTACTTCGGATTCGACGCCAACAGCCTCCAGCCCGGCGAGCTCGCCAAGATCGAGGCCGTTGCGGACCACCTCCGCGAGCGCACCGACCGCGTCGTGATCGTCGAGGGCAACTGCGACGACCGCGGCTCCAACGAGTACAACCTCGTCCTCGGCGAGCAGCGCGCGATCTCCATCCGCGACTACCTCGTTACGCTCGGCATCTCCGGCGACCGCATCCAGCAGAAGAGCTACGGCGAGGAGAAGCCCGCCGTTCCGGGAAGCGGCGAAGAGGTCTGGGCGAAGAACCGCCGCGGCGAGTTCGCCCTCTACCAGAGGTAGTATAGGCCAGGGCGGCATTCAGGATGACGCTTGCGCTCATCTTCGATTCCGTCAGTGGCGGCGAGTGGCTGGTGCTGCTCGCCGTCGTGCTTGTTGTCGTGGGGCCGCGCAACCTCCCCTCGGCGGTCAGATCCGCCGGGAGGGCGCTCGGCCGCCTTAGGCGCATGGCCGACGAGTTCAAGAGGCAGCTGATGTCGATCGACGAGCCGCCTCCAGAGCAGGGGGAGATCCCGGATGCTTGAGGAGCGCTCAGATCCGCCGCAGCCGATCCTGGAGCACCTCGTTGCGCTGAGATCGTGCCTTGTGTCGTCGCTCCTCAGCTGGGCGGTGTCGTCCATACTGTGCGCGATCCTTTCGCCGACGATACTCTCCTGGCTTAAGGCGCCGGCTGCGGCGCTTGAGAAGACGGGCAGGCTCACCCTCGAAGGGCTCGATTTCACGAGCGGCTTTTCGACCGTTCTCGACATAGCTCTCTGGGGCGGGCTCACGCTTGCCTTCCCGTTCATTGCGTTCTTCATTCTCAAGTTCGTCTTCCCTGCGCTTACGCGGCGCGAAAAGGCGAGCATACTTGCATACCTCGTATTCGGCACGGTCGGCTTCGCGGCCGGGTTCGCCCTTGCATACGCGAAGATGCTCCCGGTGGCGCTCTCGTTCTTCGACGCCGTGAACGATTGGGTGGGGCTTCCCGTCTCGACCGTCCGCATTGAAGGGTACATCTCGATAGTCCTCAAGGCGCTTCTTGGGCTTGGGCTCGTCTTCCAGCTTCCCTTGATGCTCTTCGTTCTCGGGTGCCTTGGCGTCATATCGAGCGCGGCTTTGAGGCGCGCTCGCAAGTTCGCAATAGTGGTCGCCTTCTTCCTCGGCATGGTCCTTACGCCCCCCGATCCGATGAGCCAGCTCATCATGGCCGTTCCCCTCTGCCTTCTCTACGAGATGGCGATATGGGGCGTATGGCTAAAGGAAAGGGCGGTGAGACGGTGAGAGGCCGCTTCAGCATCCCCGCCGGGTTCGTGGTCGCGATCTTCCTGGGGGCGTTCCTTCTTGCGATGCCGTGCTCCAACACGGGCGGCGGCTGGATGCCTGCGATGGATGCGCTTTTCACGAGCTGCTCGGCCGTTTGCATAACTGGCCTTACGGTAATAAACCCCGGGACAGATCTCACAGTCTTCGGGCAATCCGTTCTCCTTCTTCTTGTGCAGGTAGGGTGCGTCGGCATAATGACGCTCGGAACGTTCGTCCTCGTCGTGGTGGGCAGGCGGATCTCGCTCCATGAGGAGTTCACGCTTTCCGACGCATACGGGGCTGCTGGCGTCAAAGGACTCAAGGGGCTTATAATCTGGGTGGTGTCGAGCCTTCTCGCCATCGAGGCGATAGGGACGGTCGTCTTGCGCTACACGCTTCCCGAAGGGCTCCTCGCCGAGGGCGGCGAGTGGTTCCGCGCGTATTTCTACAGCGTCATGGCGTTCTGCAACGCCGGCTTCAGCCGCGACGCGGGAAGCCTTATGATGGTCGCTGAGTCGAGGCCTGCCATATTCGTGATGGGTACGCTCATCATCCTCGGCGGACTCGGGTTCATGGCGCTCTACAACATCTGCACGATCAAGTTCTGGCAGAGGAGCCTTGTTCAGCGCGGCCGGCTTTCGCTGCACACACGCGTGGTGCTCAGGCTTACAATGTACCTTACGCTTGCGGCGTTCGTCCTCTTCGTTGCCGTCGAGTGGGTGGGCACGCTTTCAAAGATGGTCGCGGGCGACAGGCTTGCCGTAGCGTTCTTCCATTCCGTCACGCCGAGGACTGCGGGTTTTACGGTCGTGCCTCTTGAATCGCTCCACCCCGCGACGCGCTTCATCGACGGCGTTCTCATGTTCATCGGCGCCGGCCCCGGGAGCGCCGGCGGCGGCATCAAGATGACGACTTTCTTCGTACTCATCTGCACGCTCTCGGCCATATACCACGGGCGCAAGGACGTGATAGTCCACAAGCGCACGCTCCCTATAGACATAATCCGCGAATCGATTGTGATAACTTTCCTCTACGCGGCCGCGCTCGCCGTGGCGACGGCGGTGCTGCTCGTCTCCGAGATCGGGCACGAGGGGCTTGACTTTGAGCGCATCCTCTTCGAGGCGACGAGCGCCATTACGACTACCGGCCTTTCGATAGGCGACACGACCCAGCGCCTCTCCACGTTTGGGCGCTGCGTTCTCATGGTATGCATGTTCGCAGGCCGTCTTGGCGCGCTTACGATAGTCCTACTCGTAGCGGGCCGCGAGGATCCCCAGTCCGTCAGGTATCCCAAGGAAGAGATAGTGGTGGGGTAAAGCCCCTTTACCTGCCCCTTATGCGCATAAGGATGAGGCCAGGGATGTCGGCAAGCTTGACCGGCCACAGGCGCGTTGGGGTTTCGGCTTCAAGCGGCGTCTGGATGAACCCAGGAAGCTCAGGCAGGAAATCGAATCCCGTCTCGCGCTCTATCTCGTCGATGCTCACGATGTTGTGGACGGGAAAAGCGTTCCACGGCACGTTCTGCGGGATCTTGACTGCAAGCGCCCTAACCTCATAAGGCTCGCCCTCGGAGCCGTTCTTGGTCACGGTCTCGGCAATGATTATCATGTAGTAGGCAGCCGGTATGTCCACGTCAGATCCGGGTAAAGTCTGCGCTGCCCCCGAGGTGGAGGGGACTGTCCCCACTACAACCCATATCTCGCCGTAGTTTGCAGTCCAGAAGTCCGATATGAGCCTTTCCATCTCGCGCCACGCGCCCCTGTTGAGGTTCGGCCTCTGCGGCGAGACGTTCGTCATCAGGAACGACGCCTTCTGCGCGTCCTCGCCGAAGCGCGTCGAGATCGCCCAGTTGGGCGCCATATGGCCGCGGTCGTAGCCGGACTTCGTGTAGAGGTTGGGGGAAGGGCACCTTTTCGCCTCGCGGTCCTCGCGGAAGGACGGGCGTTTCCCGACAGGGAAGCGCTCCTCCGCGGGAACGTGGTAGGCCACCCACACCGGATGGCGCAGCTGCGCGCTCCAGCCTATCGCAAAGTCGCCCCTTATGATCGTCTTCACATCGTGCGGCGCGGGATCGGACACCCTTACGGGCTCGCCCGCGAAGAATATCTCGCCCGAGGGCGGAGGCATGTCGTAGCTGTAGAACGTATCGCTTCCCGTAAGCCCGAGAGCGTCGGTGAGGAAGAGGGCGCGGTCGCCAAAGTATGATACGGGCCACCATACGATGGCAGGCCAGCGCGCCTTCATGTCGAGGATGGAGTTTATGGGGCCTCGCATGACGATCATCCCCGTGACGGTGGATGCGATTATGATAGTGGCCGCTATGGCCGCCGCCCAGCGCGCCGCGCGCTTCAGCTTCGCGAGAATACCGCCGCCCTTGCCCTTTGACGAAGGTTTCGACTTGCGGCCTTTTCTCTTTGCGCCGCTCTTTAGGCTCTTCAAGTTCATTCGCCCGACCTTTCGGCTTTGGCTGCGCGTATCGCATAGTCGCATATGCGCATTATGGAGTCAGTGAACTCCCCGTATGTGAACGCCTCGGGCGTAAGCTCCGCGTGCGGATCGGGGATGATGCCCGTGCGCGGCTTCGGTACGGCCGCGCCCAACGTGTCCATTATTGACTGGTCCGGCGCGATCACCGCCGAAGCGTGCTTGAGCGCGCCGCGCTCGAGACTGCGCGACATGCTCGCTGCAAGGCCCTTGTACGGCATGCCGTTTACAGGATGGCGCACCTCGACGATGTACGGGTTGCGCCTTACGGTGGCGCGGTCGACGCCGCGCACGACGGCGGCGCCGTCGTCGATGCCGAAGAGAATGTCGTAGTCGCGCCTGTTGGCGAGCGCCGTAGCGCGGAAGAACATGAGAAGGGTGGTTGCGAGCCTTCTCCAGCCGGGCCGGTTGGGAGGTGGCCCGCCTGGGACGCGCGGCACGGTGAATATGCGTACACGCCTATCGAGCGCGGCGGCGATAAGAGGGTTTATGCCGGGAACGAGAAGATCGACCGCCCAATCCGAAGCAAGGTAGGCGCCTGCTATGTCCTGCAGCCGCAGCACCTCCTGCGCATCGGCCTTCGCGCGCGCGGAGGAAACTATTAGCACTGCCGACATCTGCCCTTACATGTCTCCGAGCTCGATGCGGATGGTCCTCGATTTCATTGCGCCAAGCTGCTGCGGTGTAGGCCCCTGCTCCGGAAGCGGCACGACAAGCTTCTCTCCGCACGCGGGACACTCCACGACCTGTCCGACCATGTCGAGCGATGCCTCGATCTCCTGATGGCATCCCTTGCAGAGGAAGGCGACGAACGCCGACGATTCCCTATGGTTGTCCATGATAAACACTCCCTTCGAAAGCAGCAGCTTGTTTTTACAGACTGCATTTTACACCATTTCACGGAAAAACGCAAGGCAAATCAAGGGTATGAAATTTTTTTATTTTCCCTCTTGCATTCGAATCTGCTTTTTGGTATACTACACACCCGTCGCCCCGCGAGAGGCGGCCCGATCTTTGAGAGACGATGGTGCTTTAAATGGCGCTGAACTTCTGCCGGAAGCGTTGCTTCCACCGGAAGGGAGGCGGAATGTGGATGTGATAGACG
>JAZTWW010000040.1:0-15759 GCA_045636065.1 Kiritimatiellia bacterium
GGTGTCGCTCCTTTTTGGGTGGTTGATTTTGGCGCTGGGTATTATACCCTAAAATCGTCCAGAGAGGGGCGACTTTTTCTCCTCAATGTCGCGCAGATGCCTGCCAAGACGCAGCAGTTTCCCAAAATGGGTAAACTCCAGAACAAATCGTTTATTGACTTGTCGCCCATGAGTATGATACAATATCTTCACAATCATGGAAAATGTAAAGAACATACATGCTGTGGAAGACGCCTTGTCGCCGAGGACTACCGTGCGCTGCAGTTGCCGGAGGGCGATTGCCCCATGCGGACATGCCGGGATTGGATCTTCAACAGTGTTCGCCGCATTTACGACGACCGCAGCCTGCTCAAGGGCGTGTTCATCGAACGGTCTTGGGAAGAGCGGCTATGCGAGACCTACATCGAACATTGCTGCCGCATGGCATCAAACTTTATCGTGCGGCGCGGCGTCAAGCGTATTTCGGGCGACACGGTGAGGCTCATGCGGCATTACTTTGCGGGGAACATCCATGAATCGGCATTGTGGCTGGCCGAGCCGGATCCCATGCCGGTGGAGGACTTTGCGGATTTCCTCGTTCGCGCGATGCCGGTGCCGCTTGCAAAACTGCTTTTGAAGGACAAACGAACATCTACCGACCAAGAAAGGATAACAAAATGAGCATAACTATAAAGCCTGTCCGTTTCACTGAAAACGGATTCATGACCGAGCCGTTCGCCCTGGGCGGCGAAGGCGCGGAAGGCCTCGACCCGAATGTCAAATACCGCTCCTGCCTGCAGAACTGGGTGATCGACACCGGAAGCGAGGTGATACTCGTCGATACCGGTCTTCCCGCCGAGTTCCCGGAAGCCGCGCCCGACAAGGACGCCACAATCTATCTCGGCAAATTCCTTAAGCCCTATCTCGAAGCGCTGGCCGATCTCGGCTACAAACCGGAGCAAGTCTCGAAGATCCTCATCACGCACAAGCACGCCGACCACACGGGCGAACTGCGCGCCTTTCCGAACGCCCAGATCATCTGCTCCGCGGCCGAAGCGGAGACGGACGAGATCAAGCCGTTCAAGCCGACCGTCGCCACGTTCCAGGATGGCCCTTATTACGAGTTCCCCGCCTCGCAGCGCATCGCCGAGGGCGTAACCTATCTGCCCGCGCCTGGCCACACGAACGGCAACTGCATTGTGGCGGTGGAGGCGGACGGACTCTTCTACCTCATTCATGGCGATGTCACCTACACGGATGTTGCGCTCTACCGCAACAAGCTTTCCGTGGTCTTTGACGATAAGGCTGCTGCACGCGAAACGCTTGACCGCTGTCGCGCCTTTTGCGCCGCTCGTCCGACCGTCTGGCTCGGCACCCACACGCCCGAGGCGCTGGAAAGCCTTGAGCAGCACCGCGTGGTCGATCTCGCCAATCCGCCTGCGGTCATTCCGCCCGGCGAAATCGTGTTCAAGACGCCGACCGGCAAGTACATCTGCTCGGTGTGCGGCTATGTCTACGATCCCGCCGAACATGATGGCGTCGCGTTCGAGGATTTGCCGGCCGACTGGCGCTGTCCGCGCTGCAAGCAGCCCAAGGACAAATTCAACCGAGCTTGATAGAATCGCTTTCGATACGCGGAGTTTTGGAGTATGAGGAAAACTCTCAAACTCCAAAACTCCAAGTAACGAAAGTAACATATTAAAAACGACAATCTGAGTGTTTCGGCGCCTCTGCGCGAGACTGAACTTTAAATGGAAATCTAAATGAGGGAAAATCACCATGAACGGAAACTTCACCTTCCACAACCCCACAAAGCTCCACTTCGGCGAAAACGCGATGGATGCGCTCGTGGGGGAGCTTAAGAACTACGGTCCTGTCTTGCAGCTCAGCTATGGCGGCGGGTCTGTGAAGAAGAACGGCATCTACGACCAGGTCGTTGCGGCGCTTAAGGCGGCTGGCAAGACCATTGTCGAGGATGGCGGTGTAATGTCGAATCCGACGCTTGAGCGGATGCTGGAAGGCGCGGCTAAGGCCAAGGCGAACAATGTCGATCTCATTCTCGCCGTCGGCGGAGGCTCGACCATCGACTACGCCAAGGCGGTCAGCGCCGCAGCGTGGTGCGAGGAGGATCCGTGGGAGAAATACTACGTGCGTTTTGAAGAGCCTTCATGCCGCATCATTCCCGTGGGGAGCGTCCTCACGATGGTCGGCACCGGCAGCGAGATGAACGGCGGCAACGTCATATCCAACCATAAGGCCAACATCAAAGTCGGCAAGGTGTTCGGCCCGGCTGTGTACCCGAAGTTCTCCATTCTCAATCCGCGATTCACCTTCACCGTGCCGCGCCGCCAGATGGTCGCAGGGTTCTTCGACATCATGAGCCATATTCTAGAGCAGTACTTCAGCGGAGAGGATGACAATACGAGCGACTACATCGCCGAGGGCTTGATGCGTTCGCTCGTCGTCTCTTCACGCAAGGCGCTTGAGAATCCCGAGGACTATGAAGCCAGATCGAACATCATGTGGACGGCCACGTGGGCACTCAACACCCTCATCGCGATGGGCAAGACGACCGACTGGGAAGTGCACATGATCGGACACGCTGTCGGCGCGCTCACGGACGCCACGCACGGCATGACGCTTTCGGCGGTGTCTCTTCCTTACTATCGCCTTGTCAAACCGTACGGACTCAAGAAGTTCGCCCGCTTCGCGGTGAACGTCTGGGGTGTGGCGGCGGACGGCAAGAGCGATGATGAGCTGGCCGATGCAGGGCTTGCCGCGCTTGAGGCGTGGATGCGCGAGATTGGCGTTGCGATGAATATCACCGAACTCGGCGCGACCGAGGCGATGCTGGAGAAGATCGCCGACGCGACGTTCCTTTTGGACGGCGGCTACAAGAAGCTGACCCGCGGCGAGGTGATCTCCATCCTCCGCGAAAGCCTTTAGCGATAACTCCGGAAAGGCTCCACACATTATGTTACCGTCAAGATCGACATGATCTATCACAACGACAACGGTTGGAGGCTTGAGAAATGAAAACGCCAGTGGCAATAGGATGTTTCGTCATAATCGCGGCTGCAAGCATTCTTGCCGGATGCGGGGAGACGGGAATTGCAAACTGCGAACCAAACAAGGAGGCTACAATGGAAAATGCAACCATATACGACTTCAAAGTCAAGGGAAGAGGCGGCACGGTGCTGGACCTCGCATCGTTCAAGGGGAAGGTTCTCCTTGTCGTGAACACCGCTACGGGGTGCGGATTCACGCCGCAGTATGAAGGGTTGGAAAAACTCTATGGAAAATACCGCGACAAAGGACTTGAAATCCTCGATTTCCCCTGCGACCAGTTCGGACACCAGGCACCTGGCAGCGACGATGAAATCCACCAGTTCTGCACTCTGAAGTACAATACAACATTCGACCAGCTCGCCAAGATCGAAGTGAACGGATCAGGCGCAGAGCCGCTGTATGTGTATCTCAAGGCGGTTCGTCCGAAGGATGATGCGACTGACGAGGACATAGCAGGGCTCAGGGAACTCCTGGCGAAGCACGGACTTAAAGGCGCGGAGGCGCCTGGCGACATTGAATGGAACTTCACGAAGTTCCTCATTGATCGCGAGGGGAATGTCCTTAAGCGTTTCCATCCAACCGCCACGCCAGAAGCGATAGGGGCGGAGATCGAACACCTGCTGACAGCTCAAAAGTAGGTAAAACGACAAAAGCGATCAGAGCGGGTGGAGGATGCGCCATGATGCGGATAGTGCAAGGCGATATAACGAAACTTGCTGTTGATGCAATCGTCAACGCGGCAAATCAGGTGATGCTTGGCGGAGGGGGCGTCGACGGGGCAATCCACCGGGCGGCCGGTAGAGAACTGTTTGAAGCCTGCCTTAAAGTGCCCGAAGTGAGACCTGGCGTGAGGTGCCCGACTGGCGAGGCGCGGATCACGCCGGGATTCAAGCTTCCCGCAAAGTTCGTGATCCACACGGTCGGGCCGGTGTACAGGGACGGGCGGCATGGTGAGCCTGAAAAGTTGGCGGACTGCTACCGCAATTCGCTTGCCATCGCCGCCGAGAATGGCTGCCGGAGCGTAGCGTTCCCGTGTATTTCCACTGGCGTGTACGGCTACCCCATCGAAGACGCTGCCGAAATCGCCGTGCGAGAGGTTATGGCGTTTTTATCCCGCGCAGAGACGCAGAGACGCGGAGGGGAGGCGATGGAGGTTATCTTTTGCTGTTTCTCGGGATACGATGCCAAGATTTACGAAAAACTCATGAAAGGCTGATATGCAAGATCTGACAGAAAAGACGCTTGCGACGGAACGCAAGTACACGGGAAAGATCATCAGCGTGGATCTTCTCGACATCGAGCTGCCCGACGGGCGCAAGGCTAAGCGCGAGGTGATACGCCACGGCAATGCAGTCGCCATCCTCGCCCGCCGACCCGACGGGAAGTTCGTGTTCGTGAAACAGTACCGCAAGGCGGCGGAAGAGGCGCTCATCGAGGTTATCGCAGGCGGACTCGAATCCGGCGAAGACCCGATTGAAGGAGCGAGGCGCGAGACGGCGGAGGAGACCGGCTACGAGGTTACTGGCATAAAGTTCCTCACAACCATCATCTGCACACCTGGCTACTGCGAGGAGCGCATCCACCTCTACTTCGCGGAGCTTTCCGAGGCACCACATGCCCAAGACCAGGACCCGGACGAGAATGTGTATCCGGTCGTTCTTACCGGGGAAGAGGTAGAGGATGGAATCCGCAACGGTACGATCTTCGATTCCAAGACGCTCTCCGCCTGGCTCTGCTGGAAGATAGCGAGGTGAACAATGTTACTAGAAGTGAGGTCCTGTGACACAAAACCAATGAAAACCTTTGCGCGGATAATCGCTGTCTGTTCCATCGCTTTCGCGGCGCTAGTATGCGGATGTGCGACACGCTTCACGGATGCTGGCTATTCCAACGAGGCGGAACTTCCTCGTCTTGACGCGCTTGCGTTCGATTCGGACGGCAGCACGATCTACGGACAAGTCCTCGTGCCGTCCTCGCAATTCGGAGGGAAGCGTCCGTGTGCGATAATTTGCCACGGCTTCGCGGGTTTCACAAGATGGGATGACGTTGCGCACGACCTTTGCAGCGCCGGCATTGTCGTGGTGATCCCGCATCATCGGGGCGCCTGGGGCAGCGAAGGGGAGTACACGGTGAGCGGCTGCATCCGCGATGCGGAGAATTTGGCGAACTGGGCTATGGGCGTAGACTTCTCCGCCAAGTATGGCGCGGACACGAACTCCGTGTTCCTTATCGGCCACTCGATGGGCGGCAACAGCGTGGTCAACGCCGCAGCAAGGGCCCCGGGCGTCAAGGGCGTAGCGCTTATCGCGCCCTGCGATATCGGTTACATGGCTTCTGTCATGTCAAAGGACAGGATGCTTGCGTTTTTGCGCGGCGAAGGGCTTGCGGTGCTGAAGCGTGCCTCCGACGAGGCGGTGGTCGATGATATCTGCGAAAATGCCGCCGCCATGCGTTTTACCAATGCCGCACGTTCACTAAACGGCAGAAGGGTGTTCCTGGCTACTGGTGAATATGAAACTGTAGTTCCCGGCGAGCCGCTCGACGAATTTTGGGCGGCGTTGCCCGAAGGTGTAGGCCGGCATGAGCGCAAGACCTATCGTTGCGGCCATTCGATGATGGGCTGCCGCCGCGAATTGGCGGCGGCGCTTGCTGATTTCATCCTTAAGCCGTAGCCAACCATCTTGAAATTTGCGAGTTCAAGGAAATGATGTACATTTGCTGAAATCGGCGAAATATTATATAATATCATCATCTTGGAGAGGAGAGCGATAGATGAGCATAACAATAAATCCCGCCCGTATAGCCGAAAATGGACCCATGGCCGAACCGCCCGCCATGGGCGGCGAAGGCGCGGCAGGTGTAATGGGCGACACGTTTGGAGAGTACTCTTGGGCTGTCAGGACGTACGAGTGCGGTCCTGACGGAGCGGCTACCATGGCCTCCGTCTGCAACTGGCTGCAGGAGGCGGCAAGCCTGAACGCAGAGGCGTTGGCATTCTCAAAATCCAACTTCGAGTCAGCCGGAAAGAATATTTCATGGGTGCTTACGCACATGAAGGTAAAGATGTCCCGGTTCCCGAAGTGGGGCGAGACGGTCTCGATACTTACTTTCCCTCGCGGCGGACGCAGGATTGTCGCATGGCGCGATTTCGTCTTGACGGACTCGAACGGCGAGGAACTCGGGCGCGCCACCAGTGAATGGATGCTCATAGATCTCGCATCCCGCAAAGTTGTCGCCATTCCAGAAGACGTGTTTGCTGCGGCGAACACTGTCAGGAAGCCCGTCTTCGGGGACGAGCCGTTCCCTAAGCTGCGCTGGGAATGCAGCGTTGCCGCTTCAGATGCGCTTGTGTTCCGGGCACGGCGTGGCGATATCGACTTGAACGGACACGTCAACAACGTCCATTACATCGAATGGCTGCTGGAGGGCCGTCCGGACGCTGTGGGGCCGTGCCATGAACTTGACATAGTCTTCAAGTCGGAGACGCTCGCAGGGGAGGAGGTCCGCGTCGAATCCGTCGAGACGGAGCCGGGGTCATTCATCCACCGCGTATATGCCCCCGACGGCCGCGACCACGTCTTGGCGAGAAGCAGATAGGCTGGTGCGCGTTTGCGGCGTTCAAGGGGGAGCGGGAAATGGAGTCCCCGCGAGAGTTGTAAAGGACCTTGGGCGGACGGGCTGAATGAGCTGAATGTATTGACGAACAGGGTAAAATATTATACAATATTTGTCCTTGTGAAGAATAACGCTGATAGTGTCTGCGGCTCTTGCGGCAATCATGCTTCATGCCTGGGCCGCTTTCATAGCGCCGTCTATGCTGGAGTTTGCGGCTTGGGAGCCAAGAAGGGAGATGCGACAGGATCATGAAAATGAAAGATTACAATGACTTTCTGGCGCAGTTGCGCAAGGAAACCGGAATAGAGGCCTTTTCCGCAGACGAATCTGGTCTTGTGACGGTGCGCGTCGATGACAAGTACAACGTGAACCTGCAGCTCGTGGAGGCTACGGGGCGCATCCTCTGCTTTGTAGAAGTGGCTCAGCTGCCCAAGGATGCGACTAAAGAGGTCTACCGCGATCTGCTCGCCGGGGGGCTCTTCGGCAAGGATACGTCTGGCGGCTACTTTACGCTAGAGGCGGAGACGGAAACGGTCATCTACAACTACTTTTTCGATCTCGAGACCGTCGCGAAGGATGTGGACGACTTCGTTTCGACGCTTGAAAAGATACTCCAGCTCTGCGATTCATGATGCGAGCGGATTGGAGACAAACTGATGGAGCCGGCTGAGCATGGCGCTGGCGGGCATGGAATCGACGGTTTCCTGAACGGCCATCACATAAGAGCGTAACCTTTGCAGCATAGGGGGTAAAATGCCATTAGGTATAGATGCATTCCGCCAAGTCGCCAACTCCGCCTTTGTGACGTCGCGGGACATAGCTGTGCAAGGCGAGGAGACCGATGCCGTCGCGAAGCTCGGCAACTACGTGTTCTCGCAGGGTGCCAAGACCAATGACGCGACGATGGCCGCGTTCAAGGCGGCGTTGGAAAAGGAATATGGAGTGTTCGGCTCCCACGCGTTCGATACGTACGTCGGCACGCGCAACCAGCTGCACCAGTCGCTACGTGTGGCGGATGTGCGGAAGGTGCTCTCCAATCTGACTTCCGTCAAGGCCGCCCGCGTGACGGGAGAGATCATCCGCCAGCTCGACACCTCGCCCAAGATACTGCTGCTCTCGGCCGAAATGCAGAAGCTGGTGCGTGCAGACTTGAAGGACAATAGGTTCAAGGGCATCGACCTGGCGGGAATCAAGAGCCCTGACGAGATCATCAAGGTGGCTTCGGACCGTATCGACCGCGCCATAGCGGATGCCAAAGCCAAAAACGGAGCCGTGGACGTTTCGACACATGAGATAGGCGGCGCCATCGCGGAGGAGATCCCTGCCAAGCCAAATGAGGCGACCGGGCTAAGGAACCTGAAAGTGACCTTCCAGGCCGGAGACACCTCGATTGAGGACCAGATCAAGGCTGGAATCCTCGGAGTAGGCATGAGCGTGAACCGCAGCGTGGACAGCCAGATCATCCTTGAGAAGCTCAAGACGAACGGCGTCGAGCCAGGCTTCATCTACCGCAACGACTGGACGCAGAACGATACGAAAAGCTATATGGCAACCATCCCGCCGGACGCTGACCGCGCGGCGATTCTGCGCGAAGGCCGTGCCAGCAAGTACGGCATGGCGGCGGCCGCGGAGCTGATAATCGGCCTGGCCATCAAGCATACACACGCCAAAATCAAGCTGCCCGATCAGGTGCGGGATCTCGGCGAAGCGATCTTCGAGAAGTATTCGCTGTCCGAAATCGAGGATCTCATGAGCCCCGAAAAGGCCGACATGCTCAAGAAGATCAAGACGGAGTTCTTCACGCAGATCCGCGAGGCCGTGATGAGCGTGAGGCCCAAGAACGCGGACGGCACCGACAGCGAACTCTACAGGATGTCGAGCGTCTTCAAGCATTTCAACGATCGCGGCATCGTGAAGCTCGACTACAACGAAGGGGACCGCGTCTTCACCAAGGATGCCGCGCACGCAGGCTCGTTCATGCGCCCTGAGCGCATCAAAAACCGCAAGCTCGGCCAGATCTACCGTCTGCAGACGGCGTCCTCCGCGGATTCCATCTCGGCGGGCGCCGTCACCGAGGCTCTCGCCAACGACCTTACGCGCGTTGCGGGAGTCCCCGCGCAGGAGCTCCAGATCGTCCGCGGCAAGTATTCCGACGGCCACCCCAAGCTGATGCTCGCGGCGAAATTCGCCGAGGGCTACAAGGACATGGAAGACGGTATGATCAAGGACGGCCGAGCCGTAGCCCCGACGAACAAGGATGGTTCGAAGGGCGCGGAGCCGGAGCCGCTTGGCCGGTTCAAGGCGTTCTTCCTCGTCACTGCCGATCGCGACGCCGTCGGCAGGCGCGGGCAGAACAAGGGCTTCGTGAACGGCAAGTTCTTTGCCATCGATCCCGGCCACTCGCTGGAGGGCAACGGCAAGTATCTGGAGATTTCAGACGACCTTTCCTTCAAAGATACCTACGGCTCTAGCACCAAGCCCCGCTTCGAGAATTTCTCCGTTTTCGACGACGATACGCGCGCTGCCAAATTCAAGGGTGTCCTCGAAATGCGCGAGCTCCAGAGATCCGGCGCGTTCAAGAAGGTGTTTGACGACTATCGCAAGGCGTTCGACCCCAAGGAAGACGGAATCTCCGACGCGGAGAAGGCGCTGCGCAACAAGATCATCACCGAGATCGGCGCCAAGGAGAAGGAGTTCAACGAGTCGATCGGCAAATTGATGAGGGTGGCCGGCATGCAGCTTGAATTCAACGACGACCTAAATGAGTTCGCCCCTCAGGTAAACCGCGACGACGCAATAGAGACGCTGGCCAACCTGGAGAAGCTTACCTCGCCGACAACCTGGGTCAGCAAGAAGGGGCAGGTGGCGCTGCAGCACCTGGAGGTGCTTCCCGAGTCGCGCGTTCCATGGCGCGCGCATCTGGAGGGCGACAACATCGTCTACTACTGCGACAGGCCGCTTGCCAAGGAGGTGCAGGACCGGCTAAGGGCGATGACCTGCAATGCCCCCGGCACTGTCGTCCATGTGGACGGGCAGGGGACCACCAAGATCCTGGTGCCGGTGGCCGGCCACGAAAAAGCCTTTGAGGCCCTCTCCGAAGAGAATGTGATCAAGCTCACCCATCCAGAGGAACACATGGCGATGACGTTGGGGGAGGATAGGCTTAAGGTCGCCAAGACATATGTGCCGCCGGCGCCGGAAGCGCGCACGGACGGCAAGCCGCTCGACTCCGCTGATCTGCCCGCGACGCTTGATGTTTCAATCCTGGGCACCAAGATCACGTTGCGCAAGGGGCACTTCGAGGCGATGGTAATGAATACGCCCGAGGCGGAGCGTCCGCGCTCCATTTCGGAGCTGAAGCGCTTCCTTGCGGCGCGCGTCAACCGCGGCAACACCATTCTGAAGGCGCTCTATGCCGGCAAAATCAACCGTTTCGAGCCGTCGCGGGAGAACATAACCGCGCTTACGGTGGCGATACACGTGGCGGCGCTTAAGAAGGGCGAGTACATCTATCGCGGCGCGTTCTCGATCTCCGACCCCAACGGAAACATCGCCCGTTGGCTCGACACGGCTCCCGGCCTCTACCAGCGCACCTCGACGCACGCCAAGCCCTACCAGTCGATGCAGATCGACGGGCATCTCAATATGCCGCGCGGCTACGACGTGGCGCCGGGCATGAAGGGGCTTTTGAACGGCATGCGGACCTTCCACTACTTCTCGATTCCCGACAGCGACCACCTCAATGACGTCGACCGGGGTAGCGGCCCCAACCGCAGACTTTACCTCAAGTGCGAGACCTACGGCGTATTCATCAATACGATCCATGCCAAGTTCTCCAAGAAGGCCGATTCCCGCACTGAGGAGATGAGGACGCGCGGTTACGAGTTCGGCGACATCTGCGAGTCGATCGCCCACGGCGCATCGCTCTTCAGCTCCAAGTTCACGTCAAAGAATGCCGAGGGAATCCGCAAGGAAAACCTTCCTGAGCGGGTTACGGACAAAATCACGGAGCTGGACAGGAAGCTCAAGGCGGCGGGCTACCGCGACTTCGCCAAAACGGCGCTCAAGGATGTGTTCGATGGCGGCGGCGTAAGGCGCCTCATCGAGAACCTCAACAACGCTTTGGCGGCGATGCAGTCCGAAGAGCTGATCAACGCCCTTGTGCTTGTGAACGAAACGCTCCGGGATATCCGGGACGAGTTCGAAAACCTCAACGGGGAGATTGAAAACCGCATGGGCAACGAGATACTCGTCGAGTCGAAGGATATCTACTACTGACAATCTGTTTTTGGCGCCTTGTAACTTTTCCGTTTTTTGCGTGTAGACTGAACGGATAAGGGCTAAGGAGAAATTGCTATGGCACTACCTAACATCACTCTTGCGCAGTTCAACAAGATCGCGAGCGGCGAATTCAACGCCGGCCTAGTAGATTTCAAGACCGACGAGCAGGGCAATGTCCTCAATCAGCTCACCAAGGTCAACAACCATGTCCACAAGATCAAGCTGAACAATGTCGTCCTCTCGCCGGAGCGCGTCCTGGAAGTCAAGGAAGCGTTCATAAACGCCCTGCGCGCAGGCGGTGTAAAGCAGGATGCCATAAACCAGATCCGCAGGCGGCTCGGAATCGACGCCGAGGTGTACGCCGGCGCGAACGTGGACGATAGGGCCAAGATGCTCGAAGCGCGATTCAAGCCCTTGTCCAGGCATGAAGTCCGCGCGATCCTCAACGACTACGCGAAGTATGGCCGCGGCTTCACCGAAGAAAGCGCGGCCGCGATATCCCTCCATGACGCCGAAAAGGCGCTCAAGGCGACGAATCTCTCCGGCTCCGATGCCGAGAAGCGCGACCGCGTCAATACAGCCGCATTCAACGCCGCTAAAGCCAGCGTCTCCTTTGACATCACCGACGCGATTTCGATCCTTTCGACCGACGTCTCGTTTGCCAAGGCGTGCGCAGCCATCGACACCCGTTTCAATGGGACGAACGCCGTCAACGAGCAGAAAGCGGCGAAGACTGCGGTCAAGAACCAGTTCATGACACTCTTCGGCCAGGCGATGACGCTGTTGGACGCGAATGTCAACGAGACCGGTTCCTTCACTTTCTTCGGCATGAAGGCGAAGCTAGTGAAGGATCCGGACGGAAAGCTGCATGCGATTCTTGGCGAAGGGACGCTGGCGACCAAGGTAAATCTGAGGAAGACGGTGACCCAGCTGGTCAACGATCTGATCGCCCGCGCCGCGCTTGACGTGGATGTCTTCGGAGCGGACAACGTGAAGCTTATGCTCGACAAGGTCTTCACCCGCGATGTGGAGGGCTTCCTGACCGGCGAAGACCGCACCTCTCTGACGCGCTCGTTCGCGACGGTCGTTCTCATGAAGAAGACGGGCTCGCCCGGGCAGATGAAGATCGCCTACGACGAGATTATGGGCGGCAACTACAATACGGGCACGCTCGTAGATGTCGCGACCCTCGCGCTGGATGGCAAGGTAGCGACCAAGGCCGATCTCGACCGCCTGCACGCGGAGCTCGTGAAGAACAACGCCGGACTCGACGACGCGACGAAGGAGATGCTCTCCCGTGTCGCCGGCATGCCGATCGTAAAATCGAATGGTGATAACGGCAGGACGTACGAGATGACGGTCGAGAACAGGATCGTCGCCGACATTGCCGAAGTCGTTGGGGATGTCCAGGCCCCCAAGGCGCCGCCTGTCGGAGTGGTGCCGCGCGAAGAGCTCGCGATGACGGCCGCGGACGTCAAGAACTTCATCGCCGATCTCGTCTATTCCGACGATACGATGGTCTCCGACGTAGTCGTGAACCTCCCAGGCGAGTCGATGCGCAGCTTTTTCGCGGACGACAGGAGAGTCGCCGCACTCGCAAAGATCGTGCAGGCGCCGGAGATCATCGATACGGCCGTATCGGAGGATATCGCGCCGATCGTGAAGGATAGCTTCGGCAAGATGAAGGCGCTCCTGGCGGAGGAATGGGCCAAGGCCTACGAGAACGAAACGCTCGACGAGGCCAAGGTCAAGCCCGATTTCCTAGACAGGTTCCTGCTTTTCATCCGCGACAAGGGCAAGCTTCCGGGCATTGTTCTGGCAAAGTTCGAGCCGATCATCCAGAACATGGCGAACAAAGGCTGCGTCAGCATCCAGACCTTCATCAACAAGGTCTTCAAGATCGATACGAACGCCGCCAAGAACGCCCAGGGCGGCTTCACGGTCGAACCCTACGCGAAGATGAAGCCGGAGGAGATCAAGGCCGCGCTCGACAACAAGAACCTGAACCAGATACTTGACGACGCGGCGACAGACTCCGCTTCACCCGGCCAGATCGCCCTCTTCAAGCAGGTGCTGAGCGACTACTTCACAAGCATGACCAAGTCGGGGGACAAGCGCTCGGCCTTTGCGGCCGCCCTCAGGTACGCCGACACGTACAATCTCGCCGGGCTTCAGGGCGATGAGCTCAAGACCGCGAAGGCCAAGTCCGACGCGAAGTTCACCGGCGCGATCCTGAAAGGCACCAGCCCTCTTCTGCAGAAGATGATGCAGGGCCTGCCGCGCAACGTGCTCGGCGAGTTCGCCGAAGCGCTCGATGACATGAAGAGCCGCCTCGCGCCGATTCCGCGCAAGCTTGTGCAGGCCCATCTCATGAAGATGATCGACGATTCCAACGGAAAGATCAAGTCGATCAAGCTGATGAAATCCCTCGGCGCGGCGTCCGTCGGTGAAGCTTTCCTCTGCGAATTCCGCTATGACGACAACGGCGAGGAGAAAAAGGAGGACATGGTCGTCAAGATCATGCGCCACGACGCCGAAGAGAAGGTGAAGCGCGAAGCCGAAGTCTTCTCCGCTGCCGCCGAGAAGATCGGCCCAGGGATGCTCAAGACATGGCAGGGCCAGCTTGCGCAGTACATGACCGAGTTCGACTTCATGAACGAAGCGCAGAACGTGAACGAGGGCGCGGCCCTCTACGATGTCGAGCACAACCCGGAACATCCCTACAGGGCGATTGCGCCGAACGTAGGCTCCATGAAGATATCGCCGATCGTCGCGCCCTCCAAGAACGCCATGGTATGCACGCTCGCCGACGGCGAGACGGCCGACAAGTCCTTCGGCGAAATGCGCGGCAACATACAGAGATCTCTCTCGCCAGTCTTCGAACGCGACGCGATCACGGGACGCCTCAAATGGAACCCGCAGACGAGGAAGCCGATATTCAAGAACGGTGTCGGCGAAGCGGACATAAACGAGGCGCGCGTCTTCTGCATTGCGGAGTATGACAGGCTCTACCAGACCCAGATGAAGCTGCAGCAGGCGGCGAGCGTCTGGTTCAGCGAGGCGATCCTCGGCTCCGGCAAGTTCCATGGAGACGCCCATGCCGGCAATCTCATGGTCGACAGCTACGGCAATCACATCACGTTCATCGACTTCGGCAACCTCTACGAGCTCAAGACCCATTACGAGACCGATGAACAGGGCGACCCCGTGATGGAGACGGTTACGGTCGTGAACGAGAACGGCTTGCCGGCACAGGTCGAACGCCAGAAGGTGAAGCTCGACGAGCGTGTGGAGCTTCTGCGGTTGATCCTCGGCGCGACGCTGCGCGACAGGGATTTCTTCATGCAGGGCTTCGAGAATCTTCTCTCGGACGACGGCAAGGCCGCGTTCAAGGCAAACAAGGAGAAGGTCGTCGCCATTCTCGACTCCATCCTTGCGAAGGGGGAATTCTCGTTCGACGTTTGCTACCGCCTGCAGGGGGCGCTCTCTGAGCTTCAGAAGCTCGGGCTCGAGCTTCCTCCGCAGATCAACTGCTTCGTGCTGTCGATGACGCGCTTCCAGAACACTATCGGCGAGATGAACGCCATCATGAACCAGACTCGCGCGGCCATAGACGCGCTGAAGGACTGCCCGCCCCCCGATAAGCTCCTCGCGCCCGATCCTCTGGACCTCTTCAGCGAAATCCAGCAGCTCCAGACGACCGAGGCCGGAAGGAAGCTGGTCGAGATGGAGAACGTCATGTACTACCCCGATGCCCCGGAAGGCGACTTCTCCAGCTTCGAAACCATCAAGGTCCCGGCGTTTGTCCTCAAGATGGACCAGTACGGCAGCTTCGATGGCGGTGTCGACAGTGAAGGCAGCGAATACCGTACGGCTATTACGGATAGCATCAAGAACGCCGCCGACAAGGTGGTCGAGGTCCGCCGTATTGCCGGTCTGTTCATCCGTCACTTCGATCCGGACAACATGCCCAAGCTGATTTCCGACATCAACAGTTTTCACCTTCTCTTCGAGCGCCAATGGAACGCCGCCACCACAGATGAAGAGAAGGCCAACGCAATCAAAACCTTCGTGGATTCGTTCGCCGGTGCCGTCCGCCAGCAGATGCAGACGTGTTCCAACACGGCCCAGAAGCTGTATGCCGGCAGATTCCCCGTGCCGAATTCGTTCGCTAAGGTGGTGATGGGCACACTCTTCAACGGCGCCGCCGCCGCCGAGAAGATATTCGACGACAACTTCTCGACCATAGAAAAGTTGCAGCTCGGGAACGACTCGCGCAAGATCGCGACCGGCGAGCTCAACGTCAGCACCATTGATCTGGGCAGGGGCATGCTGCCGGCGTGGTTGAGAGGCGACGCGCCCACGGCCGATCAGCTTATAATGGAAGCCATTATCAGGGATACCGAAAGGATGGGTGGCGACAAGTCCTACCAGCTCGATGTCGGGGTGTAAAGGCGCGCATGCAGCGGCTCAAGAGGCTGCTGGAAGGGGTCTAAGAGATGGTCTCCAAACCGAAAGTGTCCGGCTCCGTGGTGGCGGGTTTCCCGTCGCCGGCGGAGCAGTATCAGGAGCTGCCGCTCGACTTGAACGAACTTCTCGTCAAGCGTCCGGCGGCGACGTTCTTCGTCCGCGTGCAGGGAAACTCTATGATAGGCGCGGGCATCCAGGACGGCGACCTTCTCGTTGTCGACCGTTCGCTCCGCCCCGCCTCTGGTGACGTGATCATCGCCTGCGTCGACGGCGATTTTACCGTGAAGACGCTGGGCTTGGGGGGAGCGGAATGGGGAAAGGGGAATGGGGGATGGGGGAAGGGGA
>JAZTWW010000041.1:0-4901 GCA_045636065.1 Kiritimatiellia bacterium
CCATATCCCCGCCCGCCCCCGGTGCGCCCGCGGCGCCCGCCGCCGATGCGGCGCTCGGAATAGTCGAAAGCGAGCCGTGGCGCGTCGAGGCGCTTGCCGCAAGAACGCGATATTTCGTGAGGCGTCTTGCTGAGGAGGGAATCGCCACATCTACGGGAAGCGCGATAGTGCCTATCCCCGTAGGCGACGAGACGCGCGCCGTAGAGATCTCAAGGGCGCTTGCAGGTGAAGGTTTCCTCATCCCCGCCATACGCTATCCTACAGTCGCGAGATCCAAGGCGAGGCTCAGGGTGGCCGTCATGGCATCGCACTCATACGAACTCCTTTCCCGCGCAGCCACCGCCATAGCCGAAGCACTGCACCAAAAGTGAAAAGTGTGTGGCAATTCTGTGCGCGATTTGGTATAATAGCATCGTTCCAAGGTTGCATGGTGCGGCCGTGCGGAACCGGAAAAGGAGTCTGGCAATGGGCGGAGCAGGGATTTTCTTTATAGTGGTGGCCTTCATCGTCGTCGTGACGATCATCAAGACGGCCGTTATAGTGCCGCAGAAGCAGGCTTACATCATCGAGCGTCTCGGCCGCTACCGCTGCACGCTCGATGCGGGTTTCCACATCCTCGTACCTTTCATCGACAATGTCGCCTACCGCCATACGCTCAAGGAGCAGGCCGTTGACGTGCCGCCGCAGCAGTGCATCACTAAAGACAACATTGCCGTCGACGTGGACGGAATCCTCTATCTCCAGGTGATGGATCCGGCCAAGGCCAGCTACGGCATAGGCGATTACCTTTTCGCCACCACCCAGCTCGCCCAGACGACGATGCGATCCGAGATGGGCAAGCTCGATCTCGACAGGAGCTTCGAGGAGCGCACCTCCATAAACGCCGCAGTCGTCGCTGCCGTCGACAAGGCGAGCGATCCGTGGGGTGTTAAGGTGACGCGCTATGAGATCAAGAACATAACCCCTCCGAGGACGATCCGCGACGCGATGGAGAAGCAGATGCGCGCCGAGCGCGAGAAGCGCGCGATGATCGCCGAATCCGAGGGTGAGCGCCAGGCCAAGATCAACAAGGCCGAGGGCGAGAGGCAGCAGGCGATCGCCCTCTCGGAAGGCGAGCGCATGCGCAAGATAAACGAGGCCGAGGGCCGCGCGAAGGAGATCCTGCTCGTCGCCGAGGCGCAGGCGCAGGGCCTTCTCAAGGTCGCCGAGGCCATCAACGCCCCGGGAGGCCTCGCGTCCGTGAACATGCAGCTTGCGCAGGAGTACCTCAAGCAGTTCGGCAACCTTGCGCGCGAGAACAACGCCATGATCGTCCCCGCAGACCTCTCCAACGTGGCGGGAGTCCTCAAGGCCTGCACCGGTATCATCAAGACCGCGTAGTGCGGCCCAAGGGGGTTGTATGTCCGGGGCGTGGTTCCGTCTTCTTAGGCCGTGGAGCCTTACGGCGACTTTCGTGCCGTTCTTCTTCGCGCTGGCGATCAGGTTCAAGAGCTTTCCGCCGGATTCCTGGTACGGCTGGGGCGGAAGGCTCTATCTGGCGTTCGCCTCGGCGGCGCTTCTCCAGATAGCGTGCAATCTCCTTAACACGTACGGCGACGACGCAAGCGGTGTGGATGCGGTCGAAGGCGCGTACGTATCCACACCGCAGATAAGGGAAGGGCTCGTCTCAAGGGCGGGCGTACTCAAGGCGGCCGTTGCGGCGATCGTCGTCGGGGCGGTCCTCTCGGTCCCCGTTTTCATATATCCCTTCGGTTGGGGATACCGCTTCAACGTCCTTGCGTTTGCGGCTGGGATGATCGGGTTTATGGGTGCGATCAACTACGCTACGCTCTTCAAGTTCAAGTACAGGGGACTTGGAGTGCCGTTAGTCTTTCTTCTTATGGGCTGGGTGGAATGTTCCGGCTTCATTTTCGCCGGCATCCCCAGAATATGCGCGGATCTCGCGGACATGTGGGCGATGTCGCCCTTGAAAGCGACAGGCTGGCTTGCGATACTCCTTGCGATGACATTCGTCTCGTCGCTCCCGATTTCATGCCAGGTGGCCGCTATCCTGCACGGGAACGACATGCGCGACATCCGCTCCGACGCCGCCGCCGGGATAAAGACGGCCGCCACGATCCTCGGCCCGCGCCGGGCTCTCAAGCTTTTCAAGGCTCTCCACTTTGCGCCGTACGTGTTTGCGCTTCTCCTTTTCGTCGCGAACATTATCTATCTCGCAGCGACCGGCTTCGGTTTCGATCTTTCAACGCTCGCTCCTCTCCTTCCTTTCCTTGCGCTCCCGCTTACGCTTTCGGCCGTAAGGTCGGCGGATAGGGCCTACATGGCCGATCCGTCATGCCCTGTCTGGTTCGGGCTTGAGCGCAGAAGCGGTGCCGTCCACCTCGTTTTCGGCATCCTCTGGGCGATTTCCGTCGCCTCGTGCAGCTGACTTTCGGCGCTTCGCTAAAAATCATGAAAAAAATCCTTGTTTCTATTAATAGAAACATGTATAATATCATCTCGTTTTCAAACCAGTTCCAGAGAGGAAGATTCGAATGAACGAGATCCCGTACAAGTTCTACCTAGACTCCAAAGATGTGCCGCAGGCGTGGTACAACGTCCGCGCGGACATGAAGAAGAAGCCCGCGCCGCTCTTGAATCCCGCCACGCTCAAGCCCGTCACAGCGGCCGAACTTGAGAAGGTGTTCTGCAGCGAACTTACGAGGCAGGAGCTTGACGACACGACTCCGTGGTTCGAGATCCCCGGTCCCGTGCAGGATTTCTACAGGATGTTCCGCCCCTCTCCGCTCATAAGGGCCTACTTCCTTGAGCGCGCCCTGGGGACGCCCGCCCACATCTACTACAAGTTCGAGGGCAACAACACCTCCGGCTCGCACAAGCTCAATAGCGCCATCGCCCAGGCGTACTACGCGAAGTCCGAGGGCCTAAAGGGCGTCACGACCGAAACGGGTGCAGGCCAGTGGGGCACGGCGCTTTCGATGGCGTGCAGCTTCTTCGGGCTCGACTGCCTCGTGTACATGGTCAAGTGCTCGTACGAGCAGAAGCCGTTCCGCCGCGAGGTGATGCGCACGTACGGCGCAAACGTCACCCCGAGCCCTTCGATGACGACGGCCGTCGGCAGGAAGATCAACGAGGAGCATCCTGGAACGACGGGTTCGCTCGGATGCGCGATCTCGGAGGCCGTCGAGGCCGCCGTCACGCGCGAGGGCTACCGCTACGTCCTTGGAAGCGTCCTTGCGCAGGTTCTCCTCCACCAGTCCATAATCGGTCTTGAGACCCAGGTCGCCCTCAAGCGCCTCGGTGTCAAGCCGGACGTCATCATC
The DNA here is from genome assembly GCA_045636065.1 of Kiritimatiellia bacterium. Taxonomy (GTDB): domain Bacteria; phylum Verrucomicrobiota; class Kiritimatiellia; order RFP12; family UBA1067; genus RGIG5050. The sequence goes on from JAZTWW010000041.1 coordinate 3,324, forward strand.
GGCTGCGCCGGCGGCGGCTCCAACCTTGGCGGGCTCATAGCGCCTTTCATGGGCGAGAAGCTCAGGGGCGAATCGGATTGCAGGTTCATCGCCGTCGAGCCCGCGAGCTGCCCGTCCCTTACGCGCGGCAGGTATGCATACGACTTCTGCGACACGGGCCGCGTCTGTCCGCTCCAGAAGATGTACACGATAGGAGCGGACTTCATTCCGTCCGCGAGCCATGCGGGCGGCCTAAGGTACCACGGCATGAGCGCAACGCTGAGCGAGCTCTACGACCAGGGCCTTATGGAGGCGGTGAGCGTCAAGCAGACTGACGTCTTCGAGGCGGCGCAGCTTTTCGCGCGCACGGAAGGTACGCTCCCCGCGCCCGAGTCGAGCCATGCCATACGCGTCGCGATCGACGAGGCTCTCAAGTGCAAGGAGGAGGGGCGCAGCGAGAACATCGTCTTCGGCCTTACCGGCACCGGCTACTTCGACCTTACGGCGTACAAGGCCTTCAACGACGGCACCATGACCGACTACATCCCGTCCGACGCCGAGCTTGAGGCAAGCTTCGCCAAGCTCCCCAAGGTGGGGTGAGGCTGTGAGCCAACGCATCAAAATCTCGCTTTCCTTCACTAAATGGGGATTATAACGGGGTTTTGATGCGTTGGAAGTGTTCAGTATCCAGTATCCAGTATCCAATATCCAGTATTTAGCAGCCCATCCTGTCATATTGGCTGCTGGATACTGGCTGTTGGATACTGAATACTTTTGGGACTCATCATTTTTTGCTTAGTTTCGCGTTCTTTGTGCGTGCGGGTGCCTGTCAAACGGTGCTCGCTCCGCAATGGGCGGCAACCGCTTGGGATTCGCTGCGTTGGAAGATGCAGTTTGGGGAAGCACGCTGCGCAATGCTCCTCGTCCGTGACCCTCACCTCCGGTTGTTTTTCGCGCTCCCATCCCTGAAGGGCAATTGGGTCGCGCGAAAAACAATCCTCGGTGTTTCCCGGCCGAGGACATTGCCTCCGCTTGCGCTTCGCGCCAAACTGCTGGTCCTTTGCAGCTTGAAATTCGAAGCGGTGGCACTCTTGGCTCCGCTCGGGTGAGGGTGGTGGCATGGTCGTGGAAGCGAGGATATGCCGCGTGGGTGTATAGGAGGCATGAGAGCGGGAAACATTTTCTGCCGCGTTCTTAAAGCCCGCGTAGCGGGCGTTTTCTTGTCCCGCGAAGCGGGTTTTCGTGTTTGGCGGGCGGCGAAAGCACGTAGTGCTGCATGCGCCGCGGACCATCCCGCGAAGGCTGCGGCAGATGTGCAGCCAATGAATGGTAAATGATGGCGAGTGGCAGCCTTCAGGCAGGGATGGGATGCGGCGCGGGCAATCGCGCGCTTGCGCGATTCGCCGCCCGACAATTTTCGTGGTCCGCCGAAGGCGCTTGCATTTGCAGATTCGCCAACACCCACTTGGAATCTGGAGGGGATCGGTTTGAGAAAGGGATATAAGCGATAAAAGCGATCTAAGCGATAAATCCACTGGATGGACTTTGAATGAGCCCGCGGCATCCCATCGCTTTCATCCCTCTTACTCATCCAAAGTC
>JAZTWW010000042.1:0-26449 GCA_045636065.1 Kiritimatiellia bacterium
AAGTCGCAAGAGGCCGCGCGAGGGCCCGAAAAACTTTCTCATATCATAAACTTACGGGCCCGGGCGCTCGCAGGGGCGAAGGAGACCGGAAAGCCTCGAATACCAATCGCGTAAGCCAATCCGCACATAGCCAGCACACCACCATCCGCAATAATGCCGAGCATTGCGCAGCGTGCTTCCCCGAACTGCGCCTCCATCCACTTACCATCTCAAGCGGCCGTCGCCACTTGCTGAGCGAAAACCTTAGGCTGTAGTTGCTTTTACCGTGCAGGTTTGGTAGAATATGCACGTACAACAACAGGCTTGGTGGTTGCTCCGCCATCCGCATGAAAGGGAATGCTATGTCCGATGAAAAGAAAGTGAAGGGCCCCGACGCGCTCACCGATGCTCAGCGCGAGTCGCTCGAACGCTACACCAAGAGCTACATGGACTATCTCGGCTACGCCAAGACCGAGAGGCGCGCATATGAGAAGGCCGTCGAGCTTCTTGAAGCGCAGGGCTTCAAGGAGATCACCTCCTGCCCGAGCCTCAAGGCGGGCGACAAGGTATACCGCGGCTACCACGGCAAGACGCTTATGGCGGCCGTTGTGGGCAAGGCCCCGACCGCAACCGGCCTCAGGGTCGTCGGCGGCCACACCGATGCGCCCAGGCTCGACCTCAAGCCCATCCCGCTCTACGAGAAGGGCGGCATAACGTTCCTCGACACGCACATGTACGGCGGAATCAAGAAGTTCCACTGGCTCGTGAGGCCCCTCGCCCTCTACGGCGTCGTGGTCAAGAGGGACGGAACGAAAGTCGATTTCGCGATCGGCGACAAGCCGGGCGACCCCGCGTTCCTCATCTCCGACATCCTTCCCCACCTCGGCCGCGAGATCGAGCAGAAGAAGGTGAGCGAGTTCTATCCCGCCGAGGATCTCGACGTGATCGCCGCCACCTATCCCAAGGCCCCGTACAAGGACGAGAACGGCAAGGAGAAGGAAGACGGCGTCAAGGCCGCGCTTCTCGACATCCTCAAGAGCGAATACGGCATCGAGGAGGACGATTTCCTCTCCGCCGAGCTTGAGATCGTCCCCGCAGGCATGCCGCGCGAGATCGGCTTCGACAGGAGCCTCATCGCCGGCTACGGCCACGATGACCGCGTCTGCGCATACGCCGGACTCTACGCGCTTCTCGCGCTCGGCGACGAGATCCCCGAGAAGACGGCGATGGTGCTTCTCTGCGACAAGGAGGAGATCGGCTCAATGGGTGCGACAGGCATGCAGTCGAGCTTCTTCGAGAACAGCGTCGCCGAGCTCATCGACCGCGAAGGCGGCGACACGCGCAACATCATCGTGAGGCGCGCACTTGAGGCGAGCAGCATGCTCTCCGCCGACGTGACCGCCGCGAGCGACCCGCATTTCCAGGATCTCGACTCCACGAACAACTCTGCGAAGCTCCATGGCGGCCCGGCCGCATCGAAGTACACCGGCGGCGCGAGCAAGTCCGGTTCGAGCGACGCGCGCGCGGAGTTCGTCGCCGAGGTGAGGCGCATCCTCGACGGCGCCGGCGTCACGTGGCAGATGGCCGAGCTCGGCAAGGCCGAGAAGGGCGGCGGCGGCACGATCGCGCAGTACATGGCGCGCTTCGGGATGGACGTCATCGACATGGGAACCCCGCTTCTCAACATGCACGCCCCGTGCGAGCTCGCCTCGAAGCTCGACTGCTGGAATACGATGCGCGCTTACGAGGCGTACTTCCGCGCGTAGTCCGTGAACCCTTGACCTGGAGCGCCATTTGACGGACAGGCACAAGGGAATAGCCTGCATCATCGCAAGCGCCTTCGGGTTTGCGATGATGGGGCTTTTCGTGTCCCTGAGCGACTACAGGGGCTGGTTCGGCGGCGAAATCTCCACGTTCCAGAAGAGCTTCTTCAGGAACCTTGTGGCGATGTTCGTCGCCGGCGGCATTCTTCTGAGGCGCGCGCAGAGCGAGAGGATATTCGTCTCGCTGCCCGGCGCAAAGGAGTGTGGCCTCCTGTTTTTAAGGTGCCTCTTCGGCTCGGCCGGCATCTTCGCCAACTTCTACGCCCTGAGCCACATCCCTCTCGGCGACGGTATGATGCTCAACAAGCTCTCGCCGTTCTTTACCGTGCTTTTCGCATGGATGTTCCTCTCCGAGCGGATGACCTTGAAAAGCGCGGCGGCGCTTATAGGCGCGTTCATAGGCTCGATGTTCATCGTAAAGCCCACCTTCCTGACGGGAGACCTTTTCCCGCGCTTGATGGGCCTTTTCGGCGGTTTGGCGGCAGGTGCGGCATACGCCTGCCTGAGGGCGCTTTCAAGGGGGCGCTCGCGGATGGATGCGAGCTTCATAGTCTTCACGTTTTCGGTGTTTTCGACTTTGTGCTCCGTCCCGTTCATGGTCATCGACTTCAATCCGATGACGGCGTCGCAGCTTGCAATCCTGGCCGGCGCCGGCGTCAGCGCAACCATCGGGCAGTTCGGCATAACGGCCGCGTACCGTTTCGCGCCGCCGCGCGAGATAGCGGTATACGACTACACCAACATAATCTTCGCCGCGATTCTGGGGTGGCTCGTTCTCGGACAGGCGCCGGACTTGTACAGCGCGGCCGGATTCGCGATCATAACGGCGATGGGCATCTGGATGCACCGTCAAGGCAGGGAGGGATGATGAAGATAGCGGTAAACAGGGAGTACATGACGCGCCACCTGGGCGTCGCGATCCTTTTCATGGTTCTTGGGCTCTGGTTCCTCTACGACGCGGTGTTCGTCTACCCGAACGTGCCTGTGGCGCCGGGCGAGCACAGGACGAGCATATCGTTCCAGTACAGTTCGGCGGCGCTTCTTGTGATAGCATCGCTGATAATAGCCTTGAGGGCGAGGATCTCGGCGCACGAGACGCTCGAGTGGGACGATGAAAAGATGTGGGGTTCGCTCACCGGCGGGCGCGAGATACCGCTTTCCGACGTGAAGGTGGCGGACTGGACTAAGTGGGAGCGCAAAAGGATACTCGTTCTTGTGACGCGCGAAGGGCGCTTCATTTCAGTCGACGGCTGGCATCATACCGGGGTCGAGGATCTCGCCAAAAAGCTCGGCGGCTGACAAGGCGGGCGGCGGATACGGCGAGCGCGAGAAGGGGATGTTTGGGCGAAAGGGGGAAATCTGCGAGGGCGGCGCGCGTCGCGGGATGGCGCATGTACTCTTTAAAGGCCGCAAGATCATCCTTTGAAGGGTGGAGCGCAAGCCTCTTCGCCGATTCGAGAAGCGAGAACACGCACGACGCCGCAAAAAGCCTGAAGAGACTCCCGCCCTCGGCCTTGTCGAGAGCGCATCTCGCCTTGAGAAGGGCAAGCTTGTTCTTTACGAGCCTTCTTCTCCCTGCCTCGCCGAGCATCGAGCCCGAACTCCTCAGCCTGTAGCGGTACAGGGGCCTCAAGGTAGACGACATCTTTTCCGCCTTTAGGAGGAACGCCGCGAGGAACATCGCATCCTCGTAGAGGGTGATAGATTCGTCGAACCTTATGTGCGACGATTCGATGACGCCTCTTCTGAAAAGCCCGCGCCATACGCCGGCCGTTTCGCGCCCGGAGAAGAGGGGCCTGCCGCCGTACCATTCACGGACATCGTCCATCGAATACCCGAAGATCCTCGGAAGGTACCCGTCCCTTATCGCGGCGTTCGTCTTGAACATGTATTCGCCCTTGAGCGGCACGGCGCTTTCCGCCCCGTCCTCGCGTTCGATCGTGTACGGCGCTACCACGTAGTCGGCGCCGGTCTCTTCGGAGCGGTCGAAGAGATCCTTGAGATAATCGCTTTCAAGGGTGTCGTCCGAATCGACGAAGGCTACGTACCTGCCCTGCGCCACGTCGAGCGCCGCGTTCCTCGCCGCGCTCACACCGCGCGGCTCAAGGTGGATGACTCTGGCCCTCGTGTCTCCCGAGACAAGGCGATCGGCCTCTGCCGCCGCCTCGCAGCCGCTGCCGTCGTCCACCACAATAAGCTCGAAATCGCCGAAGCTCTGGGAAAGGACCGAGCCGATCGAGCCGGAGAGGAATTCCCCGCCGTCCCTGAATGGCATGACTACGGAAATGGCTCGTTCGTTCATTTGCTGACGGTGAAGTGGAGCGCGAGAGGGGAATCGAACCCCCGTAAGAAGCATGGGAAGCTCCTATTCTGCCATTGAATTACTCGCGCAGAAAAACGGTTTTGACGCATTGGCGGAGAGGGAGGGATTCGAACCCCCGATACCCGTAGGTATGCATGATTTCGAGTCATGTGCATTCAACCAGGCTCTGCCACCTCTCCTCTTCGGGTCAAGCGGCAGATAGTATACCATAACGGACCGCCAAGTTCAAGCCAAGATTTTCAAAAAAACGCGCGGTCTCTTGAGGCGCGAAAATCTTTGACAATCCAGCCTCTTTAGGGTATACTAGTTGCAAATGAAAACCCGTGCGCTCCACCGGTTGATGGGAGTGCAGGTTTCCGGGAGGATTGAGATGCCTAACATAGATTGGTCGAAGCTGGGTTTCGCCTTCAGCGACGTGAACTGCCATATCCGCTATACGTGGAAGGACGGCGAGTGGAGCAAGGGCGAACTTGTGAAGGATCCGTACATCACGATGCATATAGGAGCGAGCTGCCTGCACTACGGGCAGGAGTGCTTCGAGGGCATAAAGGCGTTCCGCCGCAAGGACGGCACTGTCGCCGTGTTCAGGCCAGACGAGAACGGCCGGCGCATGTTCAGGACGGCGAGGCGCTGCGTCATGCCGCCCGTGCCGGAGGAGATGTTCATCGATGCGATCGACAGGGTCGTTGCGGCTAACATCGAGTACGTGCCGCCGTACGGCACCGGCGGCTCGCTCTACATACGTCCGCTCCTTATAGGCACCGGCCCGCAGATCGGCGTGGCCCCGGCGCGCGAATACACTTTCCTCGTGATGGTCATGCCCGTGGGTGCATACTACAAGGGCGGCATGAAGCCCGTCAGGGCCGTCATCCTCGACGACTGGGACCGCGCGGCCCCTCACGGCATGGGTGACGTGAAGGTCGGCGGCAACTACGCCGCCTCCCTCTTCGCGCACGAGAAGGCCAAGAGCGAAGGCTGGCCCGTCGAGCTCTACCTCGACGCAAAGGAGCACAAGTACGTCGAGGAGTTCTCCACCTCGAACTTCATGGGCATCACGAAGGACGGCACCTATGTCACGCCCGACAGCACGAGCGTCCTTCCGAGCGTCACCAACATGAGCCTTAGGACGGTAGCCGAGGATCTCGGCATGAAGGTCGAGATGCGCAAGATCCCGTACGAAGAGATCGCCTCCTTCGACGCCGTCGCCGCCCTCGGAACGGCCGTCGTCATAACGCCCGTCTGGGAGATAACACGCGGCGCGGACGTCATGAGGTTCGGCGGCCCCGACAGCGTCCATCCCGTTCTCACGAAGCTGTACGAGACTGTCCAGGGCATCCAGTACGGAGAGCTTGAGGACGTGCACGGCTGGTGCCACGTTGTGAAGTGAAGATACTCTTCCTATTCATTGACGGCGTGGGCCTCAGGGCCCCTGCGCCGGACAACCCGGTGAACGCCGAGGTCTGTCCGACGCTGTGCCGTCTCATAGAGAAGCACGGCAAGCCCATAGACGCATGCCTCGGCGTGGAAGGCCTTCCCCAGAGCGCCACCGGGCAGACGACGATGTTCACCGGCGTGAACGCGAGCGCCTACATGGGCCGCCACTGCGAAGGCTTCCCTGGGCCGGGCCTGAGGCAGCTCATAGAGAACGGGAACATCTTCCTTTCGCTCAAGGCGAAGGGCAGGCGCGTCAGATTCGCCGATGCGTACCTCATAGACGATCCCGAGGAGCTTCGCGCCCACCGCTTCAAGAGCGTGACGACTGTCATGGCCCTTACCGCGCCCGATACCGTCTCCACCGTCGACGACCTGATGGACGACGAGGCCGTCATGCAGGACATAACGCGCGAGACGATACAGGACCGCTGGCCTGACATTCCCGTCGTCCGCCCCGAGGACGCGGCCGGCCACCTGTTCGACATAACGCTCCAGAACGATTTCACGCTTTTCGAGTACTTCCAGACGGATGTCGCCGGGCACTCGATGGACTATCAGCGCGCGTGCGCGACGCTGCGCGAGTACGACCGCTTCCTCGCCGCGCTTCTTAGGTTCACGCTCGCGGCGGGGGTCACGATAGTGATGACGGCCGACCACGGCAACATCGAGAACATGTCCGAGCGAGGGCATACGAGAAACCCCGTGCCGTTCATCGCATGCGGCCCGAGGGAGGAGGAGATCCGCGCTAAGGTCTCCAGCCTCACCGACGTGACGGGCGCGATGCTGGAGTTCCTCTGACGGGGCCAGACACCGGGGGTTCCAAGATGCCCGTTTCAAGGGAGTTTGACGAATTCTTCATGCGCATGGCGCTAAGGGAGGCTGAGCGCGCGGCTGAGGACGGCGAGGTGCCGACGGGCTGCGTGATAGTCGAAACCCCATCCTCCCCCGACGCGGACCCGTCGTCCGTGCGCATCCTGGGGCGCGCCCACAACATGACCGAGGGCCTTGCCGACGCGACGGCGCACGCCGAGATGCTAGCGCTTTCCCAGGCCTTCTCGGCTCTCGGGGTGTGGCGGCTTTCCGGCACCAGACTCTACGTGACCAAGGAGCCGTGCCCCATGTGCGCCGGGGCTATAGTGCTCGCGCGCACCGATGCCGTCATTTGGGGCCTTTCGGACCCCAAGCGCGGCGGCATGACGGAGTTCGGCATCTTCTCCCACCCCGGGATCAACCACCATCCAGAGACGGTCTCAGGCATCCTCGAAGACGAATGCCGCAAGGTGATCGTCGATTTCTTCAGGGAACGCCGGGCGCAAAGGCAGGCTTGACACGCAAATCGCATCATGGTAGACTATTGCCCACTTGCGAAATCGGCAAACAAAAGAAAGAAGAGAAAATGATTCAGCAGAACACGAAGTACGTCTACTTTTTCGGCGCGGGAATGACCGAAGGAAACGCCGGAATGAGAAACCTCCTCGGCGGCAAGGGCGCGAACCTCGCCGAGATGAGCGCGCTCGGCCTTCCTGTCCCGCAGGGCTTCACCATCACCACGGAAGCCTGCACCCGCTACTACGAGGACGGCAAGAAGATCGGCAAGGACATCGAGATGCAGATTCTCGATTACGTCAACAAGCTTCAGGAGTCCGCCGGCAAGCGCTTCGGCGACGCCAAGAACCCGCTTCTCGTATCCGTCCGCTCCGGCGCGCGCGCATCCATGCCCGGAATGATGGACACGATCCTCAACCTCGGCCTTAACGAGACGGTCGTCCAGACTCTCGCCGAGATGAGCGGCAATCCCCGCTGGGCGTGGGACTGCTACCGCCGCTTCATCCAGATGTTCTCCGACGTCGTCATGGAGGTGGGCAAGAAGTATTTCGAGAAGCTCATCGACGAGATGAAGGAGAGGAAGGGCGTCACGCAGGACGTCGAGCTCACGGCCGAGGACCTCAAGGAGCTCGCCACCCAGTTCAAGGCCGAGTACAAGGCCAAGATCGGCAGCGACTTCCCGTCCGACCCCAAGGTGCAGCTCTTCGAGGCCATCAAGGCCGTCTTCCGCAGCTGGGACAATCCCCGCGCCAACATCTACCGCCGCGACAACGACATCCCCTACAGCTGGGGCACGGCCGTCAACGTCCAGATGATGGCCTTCGGCAACCTCAACAACGAGTCCGGCACCGGCGTCGCCTTCACGCGCGACCCCGCCACCGGCGAGAAGCGCCTCATGGGCGAGTTCCTCATGAACGCGCAGGGCGAGGATGTCGTCGCCGGCGTCCGCACCCCGATGCCTATCGCCAAGATGCATGAGGTCCTCCCTGAGGTGTTCGAGCAGTTCACGAGCGTCTGCAAGACGCTCGAGAGCCACTACCGCGACATGCAGGACATGGAGTTCACGATCGAGAACAAGAAGCTCTACATGCTCCAGACCCGCAACGGCAAGCGCACCGCCAAGGCCGCGCTCAAGATCGCCTGCGACCTCGTCGACGAGGGCATGCGCACCGAGCAGGAGGCCGTGCTCATGATCGAGCCCAGGAACCTCGATACGCTCCTCCACCCGCAGTTCGACGCCGTCTCGCTCAAGCGCGCGAAGGTCGTCGGCAAGGGCCTTGCCGCGTCCCCGGGCGCCGCCTGCGGCAAGATCGTCTTCACCGCCGAGGACGCGAAGGAATGGAAGGCCCGCGGCGAGAAGGTCGTTCTCGTGCGCCTTGAGACGAGCCCCGAGGACATCGAGGGCATGAAGGCCGCAGAGGGCATCCTCACAGTGCGCGGCGGCATGACGAGCCATGCGGCCGTTGTCGCGCGCGGCATGGGCGAGTGCTGCGTCTCCGGCTGCCAGGATATCGTTATGGACGAGGAGAACCGCGAGTTCACCCTCGCCGGCAAGGTCTACCACGAGGGCGACTGGCTCTCGATCGACGGCTCCACAGGCAACATCTACGACGGCGTCATCCCGACGGTCGACGCCGAGATCGCCGGCGAGTTCGGCCGCATCATGGCCTGGGCCGACAAGTTCCGCCGCCTTAAGGTCCGCACGAACGCCGACACGCCGCGCGACGCCAAGAAGGCCCGCGAGCTCGGCGCCGAGGGCATCGGCCTTTGCCGCACCGAGCACATGTTCTTCGAGGCCGACCGCATCGCCGCGTTCCGCGAGATGATCTGCGCCGACACCGTCGAGGAGCGCCAGCTTGCGCTCGCGAAGATCCTCCCCTACCAGCAGGACGACTTCGAGCAGCTCTTCGAGGCTCTTGAAGGCAAGCCCGTCACCATCCGCTTCCTCGACCCGCCGCTCCACGAGTTCGTGCCGCACGCCGAGGACGAGATAGCCCTCCTCGCGCAGGCGCAGCATAAGCCCGTCGCCCGCATCAAGGAGATCATCGACGGCCTGCACGAGTTCAACCCGATGATGGGCCACCGCGGCTGCCGCCTTTCGATCACCTACCCGGAGATCGCCGTCATGCAGACGACGGCCGTGATGCGCGCCGCCATAAAGGTGCAGAAGTCGCACCCGACGTGGTCCGTCAAGCCCGAGATCATGATCCCCCTGACGGCCGACGCGAAGGAGCTCAAGTTCGTCAAGTCGATCGTCGTCAAGACGGCCAACGAGGAGATCGCCCACGCCGACGTCAACATCGCCTACAAGGTCGGCACGATGATCGAGATTCCGCGCGCCGCCCTTACGGCCGACGAGATCGCGACCGAGGCGCAGTTCTTCTGCTTCGGCACGAACGACCTCACGCAGATGACGTACGGCTTCTCGCGCGATGACGCGGGCAAGTTCCTCACGGCGTACTATGACGCGAAGATCTTCGAGAACGATCCCTTCGCCAAGCTCGACCAGAACGGCGTCGGAAAGCTCATGGACATGGCCATCAAGCTCGGCAAGGGCGTTAGGCCGCGTCTCCACTGCGGCATCTGCGGCGAGCATGGCGGCGATCCGTCGCCCGTCGAGTTCTGCCACAAGATCGGCCTCGACTACGTCAGCTGCTCGCCGTACCGCGTGCCGATCGCCCGTCTCGCCGCCGCGCAGGCGGCTCTGCGCTGAGGCGTATCATGATGGGGTTGCGGCTGCCATCAAGGTCTGTTGCCGCGCTGGCGGCCGCGCTCTGGGCCTCCGCCCTCTGCGCGGACGGCCAGAGCGAGACGGATCTGGAGGTCGCTAGGCGCGCGCTAAGGGACGGCATATGGCATGTCGCCCTCGCGCGCGCCGATTCGGCTCTTGCCAACACGACCGACTCCGGCATGAAGAACGAGGCCCGCTTCATCGCCATTGAGGCGATGGCGGGCGAAGGCCGCTTCAAGGAGGCCCTCGACAGGATCGAGCGCGACCAGCTCACCTCCAACGAGCCCGAGAGCGACGCCATGCGCTATTGGCACGGCTGGATGCTCGTGAAGCTCAATAGGGGCCTGGACGCGAAATCCGTCCTCTCCAGGCCCTTTGTCGATTCCACGTGGCGCGGCCGGGGCGAGCTTCTCGCTGCAAGGACCCTCTGCGGGCTTGGAGACTATGATGCCGCCGCATCAAGGCTCGCCCCGTTCGTCAAGGAGCGCGGCGAGACGGCCGACAAGGCCCGCCTTCTGATGGGCGAGATCCATGCCGCAAGAGGGCGCATGGACGAGGCGAAGGCCTCCTGGAACGCGATCGTGTCCCTTGGCGAGGCGGCCGACTCAACCGTATTCGCGGAGGCGTCCAGAAGGCTTGGCGAATGCCTCGGCAAGGAAGGGCGGGCGAACGACACGGTGGCCATCCTCTCCGCCGGGCTTGCGCGTGCGCGCGAGCCGGAGCTCAAGCGCGCCATACAGGCTGAGCTCGGTTTTTCCGAGATGGCCGTAGCACAGACGCGCACCAAGGGCCTCAAGCGGATACGCAATCTTATAACCGAGGCCCCCGACACGAAGGAGGCCCGCGACGCGCAGCTCAGGCTCGCGGACACGCTTCTCGATTTCGGCGACTTTGGCGGCGCGCAGACGGAATACCAGAGATACCTTGAGGCGTATCCCGACGCCGGCGACGACGCATCCGCCCTGGAGGGCCGGGCGTGGGCGCTTCAGGGCCTAGGGCGCAACTCGGAGGCGGCGGGCGTCTTCGCGCTTGCCGTAAGGCACTACACCTCGGCGTCCGACAAGGCGCGCTGCCTATACAAGCAGGGCGATGCGCTCAAGGCGGAGTCCAGGCTCGAGGAGGCCGCAAGGAGATATAGCGAGGCTGCCCTGGCGGATCCCGCCGCGTTCGGTTCGAGAGGGCTTTTCGCCGCCGCCGACATGCTCGCAAAGGACGGGCGCGAGGACGAGGCCGCAAGGATCTGGACGGAGCTTTCGGGTCGCTCCGACAAGTGGGCCGCGGAAAGCGCGATAAACATCGCCTCTCGCGCCGCCAGGGCGAACCGCACCGATGAGGCCCTAAAGACCTACGAAAGCGTCATAATGTCCACGAACGCCGAAGAGAGCGTGAAGCTTAGGGCGCGGGCCGGGCGTGGAAGGACGCTCTACAAGGCCTACAGGTTCGAGGAGGCGGCAGCTGAGTTCCGCATTATCGAGGCGACGGACCCCAAGCGCGCCGAGACGATGCGCTTCATGCGGGCCCTCTGCCGCTTCGGCGAAGGGCGCGACGACGAGGCGAGAAGCGAGGTGGAGGCCATATCGTCCTCGACGAAGGATCCCGTTCTAAAGGAGCATTCCGTCATGTGGCTCGCCCGCATGGACTACAACGCCGGCGACTGGGAAGGGGCCGAGAGGCGCTTCACGGAGCTTGCGAAGATGGCGCGCGAGATGGAGTTCAAGGCCGACGCCTACGTGTGGGCGGCTAGAAGCGCCTTTCAGCGCAACGAGTTCAGCAAGACCGTGGAGCTTGTGGCCGAGGCCATGAAGAAGGCCCCGGATTCGCCTGCGATAAAACGCGGGCTTCTCGTGCAGAGCGAGGCGCTTATGGAGCTGGCGCGCTACGACGAGGCCGTTCTCGTCCTCGACAGGGCCATCGCCAACGAGCAGGACCCTGATGCGCTGAGGCATCTTACAGTCCTCAAGGCCGATGCGCTTTTCGCGATGGGCGCGGACAACGCCCAGCGGTGGGAGGAGGCTCTCGCCCAGTACAGGATGGCGCTCGGGCAGGGAGTCCCGAGCCCGTCGGAGAAGCTTGAGATAGCCTTCAAGATCGGGCGCTCGCTAGAGAAGCTGAGGCGCGCGGCGGACGCGGCCGAGCAGTACTACGTCAATGTCGTCATGGCGTACTACGATGCGCGCAAGGCGGGCATATGGTTCGACGCCTCCGCGCGCATGGCGTTCTCGAGGGCGGCCTTCGCCCTTGCAGACAGGTATGAAGGGCTTGGAGAGGATTCGCAGGCTGTGCAGATCCTCAGGATTGTCGTTAAAAGCGGCGTCGGCGCGCGGGACGAGGCCCAGCGGCGCATAGACGCCATCCGCAGCAGGGGCCGCATCCTCTGATGCGGCGTCAAAGGAGGGGTCTATGGGCGTTTGGAGCATGGCGGGAGGTCCGGTATTCTGGCTTCTGGCGGTTATGGGTGTCGCGGCGATCGTTCTTTTCGCCGGGCGTTTCATGATGTTCAGGCGTGCGCACATAGATTGCGCAGACTTCATACAGGGTGTGCAGAACGTCCTTGCCGAGAACCACCCGGACGAGGCTCTTGCGATATGCGACGAAATGGCAGCACCCGTGGCTAAGATAGTCGCTTCGGCCGTGAGGCACAGGTCCCTCGGGCACGAAAGGCTCAGGGACGTCATCGACGCGGCCGGCCGCACGGAGGCGTCGCGCCTTGAGCGCCGGATCGCGTCGATCGCCCTTATCGCGCAGACGGCTCCGCTTCTCGGTCTTCTTGGCACTTTCCTCGGGCTTATGCGCACCTTGATAGCGCTCGGGCCCGTCGAGATAGTGATGCGCGTCGACGTGATAGGCGGCGCTCTAAGCGCGCTTCTCCCCACGGCTGCGGGGCTTGTCGTCGCCATCCCGAGCGCCATAATGCACTCGATCCTCTCGATGCAGCTCGACCGCGTCGTCTCCGACATGGAGGGCGCCGCGAGCGAGATGCTGGCCGTTCTCGGAAAGGATGCCGTGAGCGAGGGAGGGGCGTCGTGAGCGCGCCCATCTGTGCCTGGAAGTGGCGCAGACAGACTTCCGGCGGGATATGGAAGCACGGCCCCGGGTGGATGCGCCCCATATCGGCGTCCGCCCCATGGGTGTCGCTCGCGCTTGCGATATCGCTTTTCGCCGTCATATCTGGAAGGTATGCGAGCTCTCCGGGGATCGTCTTCGATCTTCCTTCCGGAAGTGCCGTGGACGGCGAGGCCGCCTCGATGGTGGCCATAGTCCTGCCCGTTCCGCGCGATGCCTCCGGCGGGGAGGAGACGCTCGTCTTCTTCGACGACGCCAGGTACGTCCCGGGCGACCCCGCAAGCCTCGATACGTTCAAGGAGGCGCTTTCCGCGAGGGCCGAGCGCGACAGGAGAGGGACTCTTCTCATAATGGCCGACAAGCGCATCACGGGCGGCGAGATGATGCGCCTTGTGGATATTGCCCGTGAAAGCGGCGTAAAGCACGTGCAGATAGCGGAGAAGAGGCCATGAGCCTCAAAACGTTCGTGCGCGAGCTGTGGCCTGCGGCAGCCACGGTCTCGGGGGCCGTGCTGATAGCCTGCGAGCTTCCGAGGAAGGCGATATTCCAGGAGCGGCTCGAGACGGCGCGTCCCGCCCCGTGGGCGAGTTTCGTCAAGTTCGACGAGGCGCAGTGCGCGGCCCTGCTGGCGAACGCAAGGGCGTCGTGGCAGGTGCGTGCGGCGGCCCTCAGCCACGATTCTTCCGGGCACGGGCTTTTCGATGGCGTCGATTCCCTCGCAGAGGGCGATAACCCAGGATACGAAATTGAAAGGGAGCCGCGCGCAAGGGGGATCCCTACGGCCATAGGAGACGAGCTTTCCATGTCGCTTTTCGCCCCTCCGACGTCCGCCGCGGGCGAGGACATCGCCCTCGATCCCGAGCCGCCCGAAAAGGGGAAAGCCGGGCAGCCTCCCGCCTTTTCGCGCGAATCGCTTCTTCTCCCGCCTCCATCACTGGATCTTCTCTAGCCGGACCTCAACCAAGGGCGAATTTTCTCGCGTGCGCGCGCGAAATATGATATAATATACTTGTTTATTCCAAACAGGGAAAAGAAGATGTCCGACGATACAACCGAGTATAGCGAGGCAACCGCCGCAAATGGCCAGAATGGCGAATACAATGCGGCAAACATTTCCGTTCTTGAGGGCATGGAGGCCGTCAGAAAGCGCCCCGCCATGTACATCGGCGACACCGGCGAGCGCGGGTACCACCACCTGGTGTACGAGGTTGTCGACAACTCCATCGACGAGGCCCTTGCTGGGTACTGCACGCAGGTCGACGTCACCATAAACCCCGACGGCTCGCTCACCGTGACAGACAACGGGCGCGGCATCCCCGTCGACATGCACCCCACGCAGCACAGGCCCGCCATCGAGGTCGTCCTCACCGTCCTCCACGCGGGCGGCAAGTTCGACGGCTCGAACTACAAGGTCTCCGGCGGTCTCCACGGCGTTGGCGTAAGCTGCGTCAACGCGCTTTCCGAGTGGATGCACGTCGAGGTGAAGCGCGGCGGCAGGATCCACAGGATCGAGTTCTCGCGCGGCCAGGTGACGAAGCCGCTTGAAGTCGTGGGCGAATGCGGCGCGGAGACGGGCACCAAGGTGACGTTCTTCCCGGACCATACGATCTTCACCTGCCGCGCGTTCAAGTGGGAGACGCTTGTCGCGAGGCTTCGCGAGCTTGCGTTCCTCAACAGGGGCGTAAGGATCCACTTCAAGGACAACGAGAGCGAGAACGGCCACGAGGAGACTTTCCACTACGAAGGCGGCATCGACGCGTTCATCGAGTACCTGAACACGAACAAGACGGCCATCTCCCCCGTAATCCACTTCGAGGGGCAGAAGGAGGTGGAGCGCCTCGACGGCAAGTACACGATCATGGCCGAGATCTCGATGCAGTACACCGACACGTACACGACGATCGAGCAGACGTACTGCAACAACATCCACACCATCGAGGGCGGCACCCACCTCTCCGGCTTCAGGCGCGCTCTCACGAACACGATCAACAAGTACGGTTCCGAGCAGAAGCTCATCAAGGAGAAGGACACCGTAACCGGCGAGGACATGCGCGAGGGACTTACGGTCATCGTGAGCGTCAAGGTCCCCCAGCCGCAGTTCGAGGGCCAGACGAAGACGAAGCTCGGCAATGGCGAGGTCGACGGCATCGTCGCCGGCATCGTGAGCGAGAAGCTGATGACGTTCTTCGAGGAGAACCCGGCCGTCGCGAAGACGGTGATCGACAAGACGCTTCTCGCCTGCCGCGCCCGCGAGGCCGCCAGGGCCGCGCGCGAATCGACGAGGCGCAAGGGCGTGATGGACGGGCTCTCGCTCCCCGGCAAGCTCAGGGACTGCTCCGAGCGCGATCCCGCGAAGACCGAGCTTTTCCTCGTGGAGGGCGACTCCGCAGGCGGCTCCGCCCAGTCAGGGCGCGACCGCGCAACCCAGGCGATCCTCCCTCTTAGGGGCAAGGTGCTCAACGTCGAGAAGGCCCGCATCGACCGCGTCCTCGCCAACCAGGAGATCCGCACTCTCATAACGGCCATCGGCTGCGGCTTCGCCGAGGAGTGGGATATCTCCAAGGCCCGCTACCACAAGATCGTCATAATGACCGATGCCGATGTCGACGGCGCGCACATAAGAACGCTCCTTCTCACGTTCTTCTACAGGAAGATGCCCGAGCTTATAGAGAAGGGCTACGTGTACCTCGCCCAGCCGCCGCTCTACAAGGTCGAGCGCAAGAAGAAGGTGGAGTACGTCCTTACCGACGGCGAACTTACGGAGCGCCTCCTCACCCTCGGGCTCGACGACATGACTTTGAGGCGCGCGGACGGATCGGCCCTTACGCCGGAGGAGGCGCGCAACCTTTTGAGGCTCCTCGCCGAGATCGAGACGACCGCCAGGATGGTCGCCGAGCGCGGATTCGACGCCAAGTCCCTCCTGGACGACCCTGCGAGCGTCGGAGGCGGCGTTTCGATGCTCCGCAAGGAGATGACGAGCCTCAAGGGGATGGGCTTCACGGAGGCCGACTATTTCGGCCATCCCGCGCTTACGCCCGCGCTCCCCGACGGAACCCCCGCCACCTATCCTACGATCGCCTCCGTCGAGGAGGACAAGGAGGTGAAGGGCGTCTCGACGCTAGTCCAGCTGCTTGACGCCGTGCGCGCGCGCGGCAGGAAGGGCCTCAACATAATGCGCTTCAAGGGTCTCGGTGAAATGGACGCCGACGAGCTCTACGACACCACCATGAACCCCGCCAAGCGCCACATGCTCAAGGTCGAGATGAACGACGCCGTCAAGGCCGACCAGATGTTCTCGCTTCTGATGGGCGACGAGGTTGAGCCGCGCCGCCGCTTCATCGAGGAGAACGCCCTCAACGTAAGGAATCTCGATATCTGATGATCGATTTCGCGCAAGTCCTCAATCCTGAGCAGTGCGCCGCGGCGACGGCTCCAGGAGGCCCCTTGCTCGTTCTCGCCGCCGCGGGGACGGGCAAGACGCGAACGCTCGTGCACAGGGTCGCGTATCTCGTCGAGTCGGGCGTTCCGGCGTACAGGATGCTCCTTCTGACGTTCACCAACAGGGCCGCAAGGGAGATGCTTGAAAGGGCCGAGCATCTTCTCGGCAGCGGCGTGGACGGCATCTGGAGCGGCACGTTCCACAGCGTCTGCGCGCGCTTCCTGAGGCGCTACGGCGCGGAGCTCGGGTACAAGAGCGACTTCCAGATACTCGACGAGGACGACCAGAAGAAGCTGATGCAGTCGTGCATAAAGGATGCAGCCGAGAAGGAAGGCTCGAGCGTCAAGGAGTGGCCCAAGAAGGAGACGGTCCTCAAGTGGATCTCCGACGCAGCCAACAGGCAGCGCCCCCTTGGCGAATACCTTGAGATCATGCAGTCGAAGGCCGCGATAGACATCGAGAAGGTCATGGCCGCGGCGGGGATGTACGAAAGCCGCAAGCGTGACCTGGGGGCAATGGATTTCGACGATCTCCTCGTTAACGGTCTAAAGCTCCTTAAGGAGTGCCCCCGCGTAAGGGACCTTCTCCAGGAGCACTTCCTCCACGTGATGGTGGACGAATACCAGGACACCAACACGATCCAGGCCGAGTTCACCGACATCCTCGCCGCGAAGCACCGCAATCTCATGGTCGTCGGCGACGATTTCCAGTGCATCTACACGTGGCGCGGGGCGCAGTACGAGAACATAATGCGCTTCCCCGAGCGCTGGGAGGGCTGCCGCATCCTCAAGCTCGAGCGCAACTATAGAAGCCTGAGCCCCATACTCGACGTGGCCAATACCGTGATGAAGGACGTGAGCCACGCCTTCGAGAAGACCTTGAGGCCGGCGCGCAGGGAGTCTGGCGCCTTGCCGAGGCTCTACACGATCTACGACGGCTCGGCGCAGGCGCAGATGATAGTGCAGCTCGTCAAGAAGCTCGTCGAGGGCGGGCGCAAGCTCAAGGACATCGCGATCCTCTACAGAAGCCACTATGCGTCCATCGAGATACAGATGGCGCTTACAAGAGCGCGCATCCCCTTTAGGATCACGAGCGGAATAGGCGTATTCGAGCAGCTGCACGTGAAAGACGTCCTCGCCTACCTGAGGCTCTTGGTCGATCCCAAGGCCGAGCTTTCATTCATGAGGCTTCTTACGATGCTCCCCGGCGTAGGCGACGCCGGAGCGGCCAGAATATGGAAGAAGTTCGGCGGGTCCTTCAACGGCATGAGCTCGACTGCGAGAATCGATCTTGAAGCGATGCTTCCTGCGCGGGCAAAGTCCGCCTGGGGCGAGATCTCCTCTGCGTTCGAGAAGGCGTCAGGCCACATGAAGGACGGCGAAGAGGGCGAGCTCCTCAATGATTTCGTCGACTCGTTCTACAGGGAGCACCTGATGCACGAGTTCGAGCCCGACGAAGCCGAGGACAGGCTCAAGGACATCGACGAAGTCGCCTCGCAGATAGCCTCCGCGCCTGAAGGGCTTAGGGGATTCCTCGCGGAGGTCGCGCTTCTTACGAACCTCGATGCAAAGGGGCGGCTCGCCCCGGCCGAGGACCATCTGTACCTCACCACCGTCCACCAGGCGAAGGGCATGGAGTGGCCGATAGTCGTCCTGCCGTGGCTTGTGGAGGAGATATTCCCCAGCAAGCGCAGCATCGAGGACGGGAACATATCAGAGGAGAGACGGCTCTTTTACGTCGCTGTGACGCGCGCACGCGACATCCTCTACATGCTCACCCCGATGGTCCGCAAGACGTCCGACGGCGGCATGATGCCGTGCGAGCCCAGCATATTCGCACGGGAGATCCCCGATGCGCTTTGCGAGAAGCGCAGCTTCACGTCGTATCCGTCATATGGCGGCTACGGGCGCGGTGACGGCTATGGCGGCGGTTACGGGCGCAGCGGTGGATATGACGGTGGCAGCAGTGGCTATGGCGGCGGCTACGGCCGCGGCGGCTCAAGATATTCTTCTTCAGGAGGGAGGCAGACATGGAAGACGACATGGCGCAGGTAGACCCTGAAGCGAAGAAGCCCAGTCTTAGGCGGCGCATGAAGCGCGTCAAGCGCGCTATTAGGCGTCCTTTCGAATGGTTCGGCGTGTGGCTTGCGATAGCGGTCCTCTCGCATCTTTCGCACAGGGCGCTATTCAAGGTGGCCGATTTCATGGCGGCGGTAGGCTATGCCCTCGACTCCGGCGGCAAGCGCCGTGCGCACGGGAACCTTAAGATAATGTACGGGCGCGAGATTCCCGCCGCGCGCGAGCGCACCATAGTGAAGGGGAGCTACCGCAACATGGCGCGAACTTTAGCCCACGTCTTCTGGACGTGCCGCAAGGCGCGCGAGCGCGCGGCTTTCGCCGGCGAGCTTTCCGTCAGGGCGGATGCGATCCTTTCAATGACGCGCCCGGTAATAACGGTAAGCGGCCATATAGGCTGCTGGGAGATCCTGAGCCAGCTCGTGCAGCTAAAGGGCATACCTATGACGAGCGTCGCCAAGCCCATAGGCAGCGACGGCATGACCGAGCTTCTTATGAAAAGCCGCAGGTCGATCGGGCAGAACATAATACCCGCCGACGGGGCGTTCATGCCGCTTTTAAAGGCGCTCAAGGACGGCGGCGCGATAGGGCTTCTCACCGATCAGGCCGTCAGGCCCAAGAACGGCGGGCTCTGGGTCAGGTATTTTGGCATCCCCGTGCCCGTAAGCGCGGCTCCGGCGTTCCTGAGCGCCAAATCCCACGCGCCCGTCGCGGTGGCGTGGTCGCGTCCGCTCAAGGACGGGCGCTACAGGTGCGAGGTGACGAAAGTCTTCGAGTGGTCGAAGGGGCTTGACATCTGGCTCAGGACCCAGGAGATAACGGGCGAGCTGGAATCGATCATAAGGCGTCATCCGGGCATATGGGCGCTCAACTACAACTGCTTCCGCAAGCATCCCAAGCCAGACGAGCTAAAGCAGCTTGAGGAGCGCGAGCGCAAGGCTTTTGGAGGCGATGCCGGGTGAAAGGAACGCTTCTAGCCGTATCCCTCGGCTCGAACGAGGGTGACAGGGAGCTTTGGCTCGGATCCGCCAGGAAAGCTCTTGGAGCGCTCCCTGGAACGAGGATCGTCCGGGAAAGCCGCGTACGCGAAACGGAGCCGGTGGACGTCCCCGCCGAGTTCAAGGATATGAAGTTCCTCAACCAGGTCGTCCTTCTTGAAACGACACTTGAGGTGCATGAATTCTCGCGTCTCATGCATGGTATAGAGGACGATCTGGGCCGTGTAAGGACTGTCCGCAACGGCCCGAGGAATATCGATATAGACCTTATTTTCTTTGGAGACGAGGTTCTAGACGAGCCCGGTCTTGCAGTCCCCCATCCAAGGGCGAAATCGCGCGCTTTCGTGATGGAGCCTTTGAGGGAGGTGATGGGCCTGAGGTCGTGGGCCGCTTTCCTGAGGCTCCCCAATATCGGCACGGCCTTCGGCGACGCGATCGCGGGGGCGGTAGTGGCGGCGCTTTCGACAGGATGTCTCGGCGGCAGAGGCGGGCTTCTTGCCTGGAGCTCTTCGTTCGGCTGGCGCGAAGTCTTAGGAGCCTCCCTTGCGGCTGCCTTCCTCTACCTTTTCGGCCTTGCCGACAACGATATCGTGGACAAGGCCCGTGACGAGGCGAAATCACCTTTAAGGCCGCTTGCCTCAGGTCTAATAGGGATCAACTCCGCAATTGTCGCAAGGGCGGCGCTTCTTGCCGTTTCGGCGGCCTTCTGGTCCCTTGCAGTTTGGGGACAGTCCCCAGTTTCGGTGCTGCCGTTTGCCGCCGTTGCAATTCTGGTAATCCTCTATAATCGCATTAAAACCCGCCTTCCGCTATTGGGAATTGTAGTTATGGGGCTATGTAGGGGCGCTGCGGTGATGCTTGGCGCATTTGCGGCTTTGGGCGCAGATGGCGCGACGCCAGCCGTCATTATTATGGCAGGCGGCTGGACGGCGTACATATCTGCCGTAACGCTTCTTGGGCTCAATGAGGAGTCGGCGTCAAAGCCACTTGGGTGGTGGCGGTATCTTGGGGCAATAACGGCTTTTATGCCGCTTCTCGCGTTCATCGCTCTTCCGCCTGAGGTTCCCCAGATCGTTCCTTCCATGTGCATTCCCTTGATCGGCGCGCTGGCGGCGGCGGCGACGTGGATGGCCGCCGTTGCGCCGCTTGGGGCGGAGCATGGCCCGCAGGAGCGCGGCAGGGCCGTCGGGATGGCCGTTTCGGCCCTCGTCTATCTTCAGGTGGGATTCATCCTGACCGTCGCCATACCGTCCACGGCGCTTGCGGCGGGAGCGGTATGGCTCGTCTCGCGGATGGTTCGCAGGCTTTCATCGAGGTTCGTCCCGCAAGTGACAGGATCGTAGAATGGACAAACTAAAGAAGATCTTTTCAGTGGCTTTGGCCGCCTTTTCGCTTTCTGCTTCGGCCGTAACGCACCACCGTCCGCCCGAGGAGCGCACCCGCCCCGAAAAGCCGGTCCCCTCGGCGCTCGATTCAATCGTGCCCGTGGATGCGAGGCGCGCAGGCGGCCACGCGAAGAAGGCCGCCGGCGAAGCGGAGCTGAAGGAGCTTCACGGCATAGTCACGAGGGTCAGCGACGGCGATACGATATGGGTGAGGGAGCTTCCCTCCCGGAATCCAACCGGTACCAGAAAATACAAGATACGGCTCAACAGGATCGATGCGCCAGAATCGGGGCAGGCGTTCGGCGAGAGGTCGAAAGAGTTCCTCAAGTCGCTCATAAGCGCGAAAAAGGTCGTCGTCAGGTACGAAACGGAGGACCAGTACGGCCGGATCCTTGGCGTCGTATACCTTGACGGTGAGGACATAAACCTTAGGATGGTAGCGGAAGGCTATGCCTGGCACTACAGCCATTTCGACAAGACGCCTGAATACATCGAGGCCGAGATCAAGGCGCGCTCGGCCAGGAAGGGGCTTTGGTCGCAGCCTTTCCCGGAGCGGCCCTACGAATTCAGGCACAGGGAGAGGCATGGAGGCCCATGATCGCCGATGCGCTAAGAGCTAGGGCGGCTCTCCTCGCGAAGATCCGCCGCTTTTTCGACGGCCGCGGCTTTGTGGAGGTGGAGACGGCCGTCAGGATCCCTGCGCCCGCCCCTGAGCCCCATATAGACTGCCCCGCGAGCGGCGCCTGGTTCTTGAGGGCGTCGCCGGAGCTTCAGATGAAAAAGCTCCTCGCTGCGGGCATGGAGCGCATTTACTCGATAGGGCCGTGTTTCCGCGAAGGCGAGAGGGGGCGGCGCCACTCGGAGGAGTTCACCATGCTTGAGTGGTACCGCGCAAATGCGGGGTATCTGGACATCCTTGAAGACATGGAGTCGCTTGTCGGCGGGATTCTCGGAATCGAAGCGCCTTTTGCACGCATCACGGTCGAGGAGGCGTACGTACGCTGGGCGGGATGGAATCCGCTTGAATCGTTCGACCAGGACAGGTTCGATTTCGATATGGCAACGAAGATCGAGCCCAACATCCCGGAAGGCGCCGTGTTCCTGATGGATTACCCCAAGGAGGCGGCAAGCCTTTCGAGGCTCAAGGCGGAAGATCCGCGCGTCGCGGAGCGCTGGGAGCTTTATGTAGATAGGATGGAACTTGCGAATGCGTTCTCCGAGCTGGTCGATCCCGCGGAGCAGAGGCGTCGCTTCGAGGAGGCTCGCTCCTTGCGCCGTTCGCTCGGCGAGGCCGACTATCCCCTCGACGAGGAATTCCTCTCGTCCCTCTCTCTTATGCCCCCCTCCGGTGGCGTCGCCCTCGGCGTCGACCGGCTTGTGATGCTTGCAACT
Source organism: Kiritimatiellia bacterium (assembly GCA_045636065.1). Lineage (GTDB taxonomy): Bacteria > Verrucomicrobiota > Kiritimatiellia > RFP12 > UBA1067 > RGIG5050. The sequence goes on from JAZTWW010000042.1 coordinate 21,969, forward strand.
GGCCTTAAGGACATATCCCAGGTCCGCGCCCCCGTCTGATCCGCCGATCTGATAAAAATCGCGAAGCGCGCTTGCAATTTTCACAAGTTTGTTGTAGATTAGGACTGTTATCTTTTGGAGGGCACAAATGAGCAAACTTATGATTGTGGAGTCTCCCGCCAAAGCCAAGACGATCGGGAAGTACCTTGGCGGCGACTTCAAGGTTCTTGCCAGCGTGGGGCACGTGCGCGACCTGCCGAAGAAGGGCGGGCTTTCGATTAAGATCGACGAGGATCGCGCCAACCCCGGCGATTGGACGTTCACGCCCACCTACGAGGTCAGCGACGACAAGGAGAAGGTTGTCCAGGAGTTGAGGAAGGCCGCGAAATCGGCGGACGAGATATACCTCGCGCCCGACCCTGACCGCGAAGGGGAGGCGATAGCGTGGCACCTTAGCGAAGTCCTATCCGCCGCCACCAAGGGGAAGAAGGTCTACCGCGTAACGTACAACGAAATCACCAAGAACGCCGTCTCGAACGCCATCGCGCACCCGGGCGAAATAGACATGAAGCGCGTCGACGCCCAGCAGGCGAGGCGCATCCTCGACAGGCTCGTCGGCTTCCAGGTGAGCCCGATGCTCTGGAAGTACTTGAACTACGGAAGGTTCCTCTCCGCCGGGCGCGTACAGAGCGCTGCCTTGAGGATACTCGTGGAGCGCGAGCGCGAGATATCGGCGTTCGTCCCCGAGACGTATTTCGTCATGGGTGTCGAGGCGCGCAAGGAGCCGCGCTCGCAGCCGTTCACGGCGAAGCTCTCGCGCTACGACGGCGCGAAGCCCAAGATCGGCACGGCCGTTGAGGCGCAGATGATAATAGCCGACCTCGACGGCTCCGGACTGAGGGTCGTAAAGGTGAAGGACCTTCCAAAGACGCGCCATGCGCCGCCGCCTTTCACCACGTCCACCTTGCAGCAGGCCGCCTCCAGTACATGCGGCTATACGCCCCATGTGACGATGTCCATAGCGCAGAAGCTCTACGAGGAAGGCCTTATAACGTACATGCGAACCGACAGCGTGAACGTCGCCGATGTGGCGAGGGCCGCAGCCGCGAAGCTGATCGAAACGCGCTACGGGAAGGAATACCTCCCCGAGAAGCCGAACATCTACCGGAGCAAGGCGGGAAGCCAGGGCGCGCACGAAGCGATCCGCCCGACGGACGTCACGAAGCTCCCGGGCGCGATGGACCTTGAACCCAGGATGCTCAAGCTCTACGATCTCATCTGGAAGCGCTTCATGGCAAGCCAGATGGGCGAGGCGAAGCTTTCCTTGAGGACAGTCGAGATAGAGGCGGAGAAGCCCGGTCTCAGGCACTCGTACCTCTTTACGGCAAGCATGACGACCGTCCTTTTCGACGGTTGGCTCAGGGCGAGCGGCGCGGGCTGCATCCAGAAGCGCAAGGCCGTCACCGAGGAGAGCGAGGATGGCGACGAGGTCGACGCGCTGCCGCCGCTAGAGGAGGGCGACAGCCTCATCGCCGGCCGTTGGCTCAGCGAAGAGCGCCAGACGAAGCCGCCGCCAAGGTTCAGCGAGGCGAGCCTCGTCAAGGCCCTTGAGGAGAACGGCGTCGGCAGGCCGTCCACCTATGCCGCGACGATCGAGGTGCTGGTAAACCGCCAGTACGCCGAGCGCAAGGAGAGGCAGCTCGTGCCGACGCAGCGCGGCATGGACGTGAACGACTGGCTCGTATCGAAGATGGGCGATCTCTTCAATGTCGGCTACACCGCCGAGATGGAGGCCGAGCTAGACAAGGTCGAGGAGGGCGACGAGAAGGGCGATGCGATGCTAAGCCGCTTCTTCCGCAAGTTCCAGCAGTGGCTCAAGGGCGCGAAGGAGCCGCCGCCCCCGACGGAGAAGTTCACGGCGCTCTTTGACCTTCTCTCGAACGTCAAGGAGTGGAAGGAGCCTGTCACCATGGGCAAGCGCACCTTCTCCGACGAGCTCTTCGTCGACAGCGTCAAGGAGCAGATCGCCGAAGGCCGTCCCGTGAGCGAAAAGCAGCTTTCGGCACTCGTGAAGCTCGCCATCGCCTACCGCGACCAGATCCCCGACGGCGAGATGCGCCTTATAGACCTCGGCTGGGGGCTTGAGCTAGACAAGGTGAAGAACGCCCCGAGCGAAGAGCTGGTCAAGTGGTGCTTCCATACGATAGACCGCATAGGCGGCATGGACAAGAACCCGTTCCTCAACAGCCTGCGCGAGCAGGTGGACCGCGGAAGGCTTCTCACGCAGAAGCAGTTCATCATCCTCGCGAAGAGCGTCGGCGAGAACTCCGGTTCGCTCCCCGACGGCGAAGCCGTCCGCGCACGCCTCGCGCCGTACGTGGGAGGCGAGTTCGAGACGGCCCCGACGGATCCCGCCGTCCCCGAGCTCCTTTCGCTCGTTCAGCACATCAAGGAGTGGAAGGAGCCCTTGAAGCGCGGAAGGCGCGTCTACAACGACAAGGACTTCGCCACAAGCCTCGGCGAGCAGTACGCGAGAAGGAAGTCCCTGAGCCCGAGGCAGGCGCACGCCCTGAGGCGCATCCTCTACAACTACCGCGACCAGATCCCCGATTTCGACAAGATCGCCGCAAGGCTTGAGATCGACAAGGCCCCGAGCCGGGAGAAGACGCTCAGCATCGAGGCGAGCGCCGAGGCGGACGCCAAGGCCGCAGCGCGCGCCGACGCCCGCAGGATGCGCCGCGCGAAGGCGAGGCGCCAGGGCTGATGCCGGCTCCGGCGGCAAATCCGGCGGCGCGCGACGATGCCCTCGTCATGTCGTTCCGCAGCCATCTGCTCGGCGAATCGAACGCGAGCAACCTCACCGTTGCCGGCTACGAGCAGGACATATCCCAGTTCGTGGCGTTCAGGTGGGGCCGGCGCGCGCCGGGCCCGTATCCGTGGGGCTCCGTTACGGGCGAGGACGCGAAGGGGTATCTGATGGCCTTCGCACGCGCGGGTGCAAAGCCATCCACGACGAGGCGCAAGATCGCGAGCATGCGAAGCTTCTTCCGCTATCTCGTGAGGGAAGGGCTTGTCAAGGAGGATCCGTTCGGGGCGATACGCGGCCCCAGGCAGGAGAAGCCTCTTCCGAAGGTCTTCTCCGCCGCCGACGTGAAACGCTTCCTGGAGGCGCCTCTTACCGAGCTTAGGCAGCGGAGGAAGGCCGGCGCAGAAATTGCCCCCGTTGCGCAGTACGTGTACCTGAGGGACTCGGCGCTTTTCGAGTTTCTCTATTCGACTGGATGCCGCATAAGCGAGGCGACTAACCTCGCATGGCACTCGATAGATTTCGACAGCGCATCGCTGAGGGTCATCGGCAAGGGCTCGAAGGAGAGGCTGTGCCTTCTCGGGGAGCCTGCCGTCGACGCGCTAAAGCGCATGCGCGAGGCGGCGGCGCAGGTGGGCGAATCGGGCGACGATGCGCCCGTATTCCTCAATTCGCACGGCACGGCGCTTTCGCCGAGGGATGCGCAGAGGCGGATGAAAAGGTGGCTTGCGATAGCGGATCTTCCGCTCGATCTCACGCCCCACAAGCTGAGGCACAGTTTCGCGACGCACCTTCTCGACGCCGGGGCCGACCTGCGGACGGTCCAGGAGATGCTCGGACATGCGTCCGTCGCGACGACGCAGATATACACCCACGTGAGCGTAGAGCGTTTGAAAGACATCTACGCCGAGGCGCATCCGCGCGCATAGCGGTTTTTCGGAGGTGGCGATATGCCCAAGGGGAAGACATTGGCAGAGTACGATCTGCATAGAAGGGGGATGCGAGTCGACGAGGCCCTTGCGCTTCTTGAAAGGGTCGTTTCGCAGGAGCGCGGCTCCGGTTCGGTCGTCTCGGTCGTTACCGGGTACGGTTCCACCGGAGGGACGGCTATGATCAAGGAGGCCGTGCTTGCAAAGTGCGCCGAGTACGCGAGGCTCAACCACATAAGGGGATATCTTGACGGCGAGTACGCCGGGGATCCTTTCTCGTTCGAGGCTCTCTCCTTCCCGGATCTCTGGGTCCTTCCCCCCGCCGCCAAGCGCAGCCCCAATCCCGGCGTCGTGTACATTGCGCTATAACCCCCCGCCAAAGGATTGGAAGAAGGGATGTTTTAGAAGAAGGGATATAAGCGATAAACGCGATATAAGCGATAAATCCGATGAATGGGCTTTGAATGGAAGAAGGGATATAAGCGATAAATCCGATAGTTGGGCAGCCATATCACCAGATCTATCGCTCTCATCCCACTTCCCCATCCAATCATCAGATATATCGCTATTATCGCTCTTGCCCATCCACAGCCAATTCGCCGGATATATCGCTTTAATCCCTTCGCCCATCCAAGTCCATTCATTGGATTTATCGCTTCCATCGCTTTTATCGCTTTTATCCCTTCCCCAAAAATCGCTTTCTCCAACACATCCCCCATCCACGACAATGCCACCTACCAATTCGCTTCACTTTCCACTTGAGAATC
>JAZTWW010000043.1:0-78081 GCA_045636065.1 Kiritimatiellia bacterium
GCGCGACTAATCGCACCCTACTTCCCATGGGAAGTGTGTGATAGCGGTCATCACCTTGATCTGTCTGGATCCCAACAATCTCCAATGCCTGTCGCGAGAGTAACCGCACCAAAACTGGTGCACTTACTTCCGCAATCCACACGTTAGATTTTACCATTTCTAGCTTCCATTGCGGGGGAAAATATGCTAGACTTGATTATGTAAGAATTTGAATAGTCTTTTGCTGTCATAACGGATTCTTCGAAAGGGTGCATATCATGAAAAAGTGTCGTTCTGCTCTGGCGTTTATTGCGCTGGTGGTTGCAGGTGCGTTTTTCGCAAACGGTGCGATGGTCGATGAAGAAGTCGCCTGTACCGCCGCCACAGGATTCCTGTCTAAAAGTACGGTCGCCAAGACCATTTTGGCAGGACGCGAAGTGGCCTCAATTGAAGCGCTCGGCAACTTGTGGCTAGTCCGCCTTGCGCCTTCCGGCTATATCGAGGTCGCAGGCTCCACTAAGTGTTCGCCGATACTTTCATTTTCGGAGAATGACTTTGCAGAGCCGGAGGTGGGTTCTCCGTTTGCCGCGAAGCTTTCGTCCGACACTCTGATGGTCGAGGCGAAGGAGGCTGAAGAAGATGCTGCCGACAATGCGGACTGGGAGAAGTACACCGCGCCTGTTGCCAAGAAGCGCACGTTGGCTGCCGCGAAGCCTGCGGGAACTGATGGCACAGGCTATACTCCCTTTGTTGCGCCGCTGCTTGGTGCCACATGGAATCAGACCGCTCCCTTCAATGACCTCTCGCCCTACAACTATTTCTGCGGCTGCATGGCGACGGCTGCCGGGCAGGAACTTCGCTATTGGCGTTGGCCCTATCGCTACGAAAAATTCCGCCAGACCACCCACGGCGTCAGGGACGCACAGTTCAACTACAGCGATTTCGTACTCCGTCCTAATGGACTAGTGCCGTTCAATTGGGATAAGGTGGTGGCGTCAGCCCCGAATCCGGCTTCCACGCCTTGGGCAGCCGACAAGGAGGCCACCTACAACACGGCTTGGCTCTCTTTGTGGGCGCAGTCTCTGACGGGAATGGGATACAAGCCAGGTGGTTCGGGCGGCACGAGGCAGCTTGCCAGTTCGGCCGAAGAATACTGGTATGAAAAGGGCACGGGTATGACCTACTGGAATGACGGCTACGATAATCTATGGGCCGCCATCAAAGCCGACCTAGACTGGGGCTCGCCGATCCAGATCAATACCGCCGCCCACCAAATGGTCATCGATGGCTACGCCGTTGAGAACTATGGCGAAGAGGACGAGATTGACTGGATCAACCTCAATCTTGGCTATGGCAACGCGACATACTGGGACAATCTCAAGACTGCCGTCACGGAAGGCACGTACTCTGGAACGCTTGCCTCCTTCCAGACGGGCTTCCGTCCGCAGAAGATCGTGCAGTTCGAGCCCGTCCCCAAGGTAAGCGACACTTCGCTTGACCTCGCCTGGCATCTGCCGCCTTGTTACACAAACAAGATAGCCGGCTTCCTGCTCCAGACGTCAAAGAACGGCAATATTGTCGGCGGCGGTGTGGTTGCGTCCCTGGGAGATACGACCGAAAGATACACCTACAAGGTAACTGACCTTGAAATGGGCGGCGAATACACCTTTACCGTCACGCCGATGATGAGCGACGCCTCGGAAGCTCGTGCCAACTCAGTTACGACGACAATCGGCGAGCCCAAGGCAGCGCCGGAATTCCTCAATGTTTCGTCTGTTGCTTGCGGTATTGAACTTCTCCAGCAGGACATCTTCATCGAGTGCGCATACGGGAGCGTCAACAAGATTGATTTGACTTGCTCCGAATCGACGACGGAAGTAGTGCCGTATTCGAGCCACCTGACGATTTTGCCGGATGAGAAGTTGAGTGTGGCGAAATCTGGTAATGTCTTTACCGTAAATGTCGATGCCACGGCGATGGATCCGAAGTGGTCCGGCGAAATGCTCGTTCTTACGCTCGTCGCGAAAAATGCAGATGGCACGGAAGCCTACAAGAACCTGATGCTTCGCTTCAACTCCATGCGCCAGGTAATTAACGGCACATTTGATGCTGCTGATGGCGACAGCAACTCCGCCGTATGGTTCTGCGGCGATACCACGATTGACGCCAAGGGAAGGGCGGTGTCGTTCGGCGCCAGCGCCTTCCAGGGCACTGGTAAGGTCACGCTTACGGACTCTATTGGTGGCGGTTCCTTCACGTTCGCAAGCCTCGACAACTTCAAGGGAACACTCGTGTTCTCTGGCGATGTTGATGTAACGCTGCCAAGCGACATGGCGAAGTTCGAGGGTGCGCTAAATATAACTTCGGGGACATACACTCTGTCCAATGACTTGCCGGCCAGTGCCAGTGTTGCCATCGCCAATGGCGTAACGCTCAATCTTGATAATGCCAATGTGGCGTCCACAATCACGGGGGCAGGCACCATCAGCATTACATCAGGATCCAGCGTGTTGTCTGGTGCGGTGACATCTGGAGTAACGCTTTCGGGTGGCGATTTGACCATACCAGCCGGAACGGGAGACTACTCGAACGTGTCGGTCGGTGGCGGAACGTTGAAGATACAGCTCTCCCAGGCTCAGTCCATATTGGGATATGATTGGTGGTTGCCGCTCTATACTTCTGGCTCAGTCAAGTTTGTACTATACGATGGCACTGAAGTTGATGCGGCGACGGAAAGTGCGACGCCTGGCATAAAGATAGCGCATGCATCCGATGCCAATGTCTGGACTGGCACTGATTATGCGACGTTCGGTGAAACTTATTCCGCCAAGTGGTCGAATGGCTTGCCGAACGAAGGGGATTATGTAATATTCAAATCCGAGCTTAATGATTGGATGGAGACAGGCACGGATGAAGGCACGATGATGGCGCTTAACCTGACATCCCCAAGAAATCTTGGATATGTACTCGTAAAAGGCACCGACAAGTTGGAGATTGGCGTATATAGCGGTGCCACTTCGGCCTTGCTTTCGACAGACGTTTTGGAAAACGAAGTCGAGACGCACATTACCACTACATATTTCCAGCCAAAGGCCGTAATCCCGCATAAAAAGCTATCCACTTCCTCTGGCTTTATCCTTTCATGTGAATTGGATTCTGCTTACGCCGACAACCTGAAAAAGCATGAAACCGGCGGAAGCGCCTTGACGGATGCCAATTATTGGCAGGGAACGGTCTTGTTCTGCAATAGGAACGTTAATAACTTGGAACTTACTAACTACGGCAATGCCCAATCCAAAATCAGGTTCAATGGCGTAACCGGTTCGCTGATGGGCGGAAAGACTTTTGACGGAACTTTGGAACTTGTGGATTATGACGGTGCGCCAGCATTCAATCTTAGTTCCGGCAGCAGCAGTTATGGCGTGGCAATCGGCTCGGTGACTGGCACTGGTATGTTCAAGACGTCAGGATCCGTCAGTGCACTCAATATACTCCTTAAGGACATTTCCGACTGGACAGGCTCTTTTGACTTGGCATCCAAGACTGTTGCGATTGGCTCGTCCATTCCTTCGTCCTATACCGGCAACGATGGCAGATTGCATATCTGCCAGGCGGCAACGGTGGTTGATGGCGCAACTTGGAAGGCGGATGGCGGCCTGTATCTCGGCGCTGGCGGCGCACTCACGGTGAATGGTGCGGTCGAGGCGAAGAATGTCACGACATACGGCGAGGGTGCATCCATTACGCTTGAAGATGGCGCCGTGCTTCAGGTGTCCGCGGCATCGGCAAGTGATTCTGTGCCAACGCTCAGCTTCAAGGCCGGTACTTTCCGAGTCAAGGAAGGTGCGGATGCGTTCAGGGAGACTGCGACCATCAACTTCTGCGCGGGTAGCGGCAAGCGCACGGTGATAGATGCTAACGGCTGCACGCTTACGCTCGGCCCGAATGTCTTCTCCGGTTCTGGCGATGTGTATCTCACGTCGTCCAAGTCTGGCGGAAAGATCGTGGTTGAAGGCATTCCCGCCGCCTACACCGGCACGATATACTGCGATATTTCGTGCGAAGTGTCGCTTGGCGATCTCTCCAAGGCGACCAACTGCAACATCGATGTCGCCGACATTATCCTTTCGCGCAGTTCGGGCGATATAGGCAATCTCACCATTGGCCTTGGAGCAACGCTTGAGGTAACCGTCACTAAAGACAATCAAATCAATGGTTGCACAATCGACAGCGTTACGCTGAACAATGGCGCCACGATGGTGCTCAAGGATAAGGCTGGGCAAGTGCTTGAGACCTTCACGGCCGAGGATGCTGTGGACGGCAAGTATATTCTCGCGGCCGACTCGTCTATCTCCGTTGAATATCTGCTTGATTATGAATTCAACGGCAATATGACATCTGTCGGAACCGATACGACCGGCCTCAGCATCTGGAATGGAACGGCGTCCTACGATTCGGCGTCCCAGAAGATTTACATGAGGTGCAAACCTTATATCAATAAGACGTTTGCGATGCCGGATGATGAATGGACGGTGTTTATGAGGTGTACGTTGCCTGTCGCTGACAGTTCGGCGCCCACGATGATGCTGATGTTCGGCAAGAATGGCGGAAGCGTATTCGGATTGGTCGCAGGTACTGGCGAAAATACCGTAGCGCTTGCCAGCAAGGATGGTCTTATAGGCGAAGCGGTTCAGGTAAGCGATGCGACTACCAAGCAGCACCTTTATACGATTGTCAAGACTGAAAACCGGGTACGTCTTTATGTGGATGGCGTGTTGAAGGTTGACGAATCTGCTACTGTGTCCGTGTCCAAGGAGTTTCAGATTGGATCTGTCAAGAATGGCAATAATACTTCGTACCAACCTTGTGACGATGCAAATGCACTAATCGACTTCCTCAAGTTCTATGACTTTGCTGTCGGTCAGGAACTGATTGATGCAGAAGTGGTGCCGGACGATGATCCCGACCCTGTTGTCGATCCTGATGCGACACCTCTTGAAGAGTCGGAAGGTTTCGTGACGAGCGAGTATCAGTTGGCGTTCAAGAACGCGACTTTGAGCCAGCTAACGGCAGAGACACTGGGCGGCAAGTTCAGCGGCGGATGGGTTACGAACAAAGGCAAGGATGCTACATTCTGCAATTTCGTCAATGGCGGCTCAACGATGACTTGCGAGGCGCAGATTGATGGTGAATATAGCGAAAGCACGCCGATTATCAAGGCGATATGCCTTGAATTCGCGCAAGAGGACGATGATATATATGTGAAGGCGACCGAAGTCAAGTGGAAAGCAAACTCCACGCTTGGTCAAGCGCTTACACCTGTTTACAATCCTGGCACGCTGGCGACCACTGCAGATGCAGATGGCTATGCTTTTTACAATCTGACGCTTGCCCGTTCTGAAGAATCGGACTACTCTGGCCCTGCGCCAATAGCTGTCTGGGTTGCGGGTGAATTCGGCGACGACAGGAGCGCGCATGGCGGATTGGAGTTCGCGCTCAACGGCAACACGACAAATGCACTGGGGCAGATTGTAATTGGCAGCGACACCACGCTTGGTGCGACTGTTGCGGTTCCGACCGGGACTCTCCCGAGAATGACGATGCTGGTGAAGTATTCGGTGCCTGCCGGTGGTGCACCGGTCGCCCAGTCGGTTCCAGCGTCTCTCTTCTCGACGTATGACATGGGTGCTCTTGCGGGTGCGGGTTCAAGCGCACTTGCCGGGTATTGGCTCAACGGTTCGACTGTCAGCACAGGATCTTATGCTTTCTCCGATCCGGCTCAGACCATGCCGCAGGAAGGGTACATCCTTATTTCTAACTGGACCACGACTCCGAATAGTGGAGACCACGGTACTGCGGTCTACTCTGGTGAAACGCTTTCCGAGCTTGTTGGCGGAGAAGTGACGGGCTTGCGGTTTACTGGTGCCGACAAATCCATAACCGCTATCGGTGTTGGCGGCCCGACCGTCGCAGGGGCGAAGCCTTGGGCTGGCATGGTCGTCGAGAGCGTGGCGCTTTTTGACGAGTGGGTTGCGACGAACGTAATTGCGAACTACAAATTCCCGGCGCAAGGAGCGGTTCAGCCCGAGGATTCCGACTACTCTGGCCCTGCGCCAATAGCCGTTTGGGTCGCGGGCGAGTTCGACGACGACAGGAGCGCACATGGCGGATGTGAGTTCGCGCTGAATGGCAACACCACGAATGCGGTGGGCGAAATCGTCATCGGCAACTCCACCACACTCGGCGCGACGATAGCAGTGCCGGATTATGACAATGTAACGATGCTCGTGAAGTACGAGATTCCGTCTGGTGGCGCGCCAGCGGCAAATTCCGTTCCTGCGTCCGTGTTTGTGACCAAGGAAATGGGTGCTCTCGCTGGCAGCGGTTCTTCCGCCCTTGAAGGTTATTGGCTGAATGGCTCCAATGTAACCGCTGGTTACGCTTTTTCGTCGACTGCGCCGTCGATTCCCCAGGAAGGATATCTCCTCATCTCTGTTCCTGCGAATTCGAATCAGAATCCTGACAATCACTACACGGCCGCGTATGTCGGTGAAACTGTTTCGGCGTTGTCCGGCGGCGAGACTTCCGGTTTGAGATTCACGGGTGATAACAACCGCGTAACCAGTATTGGTGTTGGCGGCCCGACTGTCGCCGGCGCCGTGCCTTGGGCGGGCATGGTGATCAAGGGCGTTGCACTTTTCGACTCGTGGCTCACACCTGATGACATCAAGGGCTACCAGTTCCCAGAGCAGGGTGCGGTACAGCCAGAGGATTCCGACCGTTATGTTGTCGAGCCTGTCGCAAGCTGGGTCAATGACTTCAAGACAACCGAGAAGAATGGCTGCACGCTATCCGTCAGCGGCACGACTGCCGCCAAGGACGATGCGTTCGGCGGCACGCTCACCATCGGCGATTCTGCGGCGGTGATTGATACAGCATCGGCTGATGCGCTTACTGTTCTTGTAAAATATAGGTCGGCACCAGCGATTCATAGTGCTCCAGTGGTCACGTTTGGTGGCCAGGCCGCTGTGACATTTGACTCGGGTATCTGCACTGATACGTCTGCGGATAGACAATTGGTGGCATACTACAGCTTTATCTACAACAACAACCGGATGAGAGGTATGTATGCTGTCGATGGCAATCCAACTTTGTCGTCCGATGGCGGATATTTGGTCTGTGCAAGGAAATACAATGCATGCCTAGCCTATGTTGGCGATTCGCTGGACAATATGACAGGTGGAGAATGCACAACGGGGATGCAGATTTCCAATAGCACCTTGCGGAAGATTGGAATTGGCGGCCAGACCGAACTCTCCAACAATGATGCAAACATGGTGCCTTTCACTGGCTTCGTCGTTGAAAAGGTCGTTGTCTTCAACGGCTATTACACGCCTGATCAGATTCGCTACATCCCGATTCCTGAAGACGGCGACACGGTCAATATTGCAGACAATACAACATGGAAGTTTGCCGCGACTGATACTCCTCGTGAATATACGAATATCGGCACTCTTTCGTCCTCCGGCACGATTGCAATCACCAATGCTGCCGAGCTGACGGAGGGCACTTATCCTCTCGCGACCTGGACGACGGCGCAGAAGAAGTCGACCGGTTACGGCCATGTTGGCACACTTGACACCACAGGACTCCCTGCCGGACTTTCCGCCGAACTCGTTTATGGCGCAAAGGCAATCTACTTGCGCGTCTGGAATCCGACAACACAGGCGGCGAAGGGCACCATCAAGGTTTGGCCGTATGGCGACTCGATCACCGAAGGCTTCAACGCCGGCGGCACGAGGGCCAACTATCGCGTCCTTCTTGCCCAGAAGCTCACTATGCTCGGCTATAACGTCGAGATGGTCGGCTGTTACGACAAGATAAACAACGCGGAAGGCATCGATCCTTCGGGACAGGCTATTCCCGATGCCTGGAAGTGGCACTCTGCAAAGCACGGCGCGACGGCAGGTCCGACGACAAGTGCGGCGGGCAGGGCCAATCTCTGCGAGAATGTCGACACCTTGTGTGCACAGGCGGGCAATCCCGATGTTGTGCTGCTGCTCGCAGGCGCCAATGACATAGTTCCGGCGACCGGACGCTCTGCCCAGCAGGTTGTGTCTTCAATCACGAACATTGTCGCGCATATTGCGATGAACCTTCCGGATACGAAGATTGTCGTCGGCAATCAGATCAATGTCGAGCAGGGGTATAATTCCGGCAACTACAACCATGTGGTCAGCATGATTCCTCAAGTCAATGCGCTTTTGAAGGACTATACTGATGCATTGCCGGAAGAACTGGTCGGCAAGGTGTTCCTTGCGGATCTCAACTCCTACGTCAAGAGCGGCGAATACGGCATTCTGTTCGATCATGGCAGCGACCACCTCCATCCCGACTGGTGGGGTCACGACCAGATGGCGGAAGGATGGCTCTCGGTTGTCACCAACCAGTTCACTGCGACCCAGACCTTCCCGTCCGCGACAATTCCTACCGCGCCCACTGCCGAGGAACTTGGCGCGGCGGCTAAGACGGAGCTTGACGCATATCGCCAAGGCTTCAAGCTGGCTCGTAGGATTGATGCCGGGAGCAACCTCGATACCACCAATCCCTATGCCTACTCTGGCGATGGTGCGACGGAGGATATAGAGAAGGTTGGCTACTTTGTCGAATATGTCCGTGCCGACAACAACGCCCACAAGTGGGTGTGGGTCGATATGGATGCGTTCGGAACGACAATCGGCGATGTCGGTCTGCCCACCGCAAACCATCAGCAAGTCGTGACCAAACTCCACGTCAAGTCCAACCACAACGGCATCGACGAAGTCGCGGCAAACGACGATTCCGTCTCTGGTTTCATTGAATTCTCGCCATTTGATTACAACGGCAATGTTTCTGGCGTGTCCGGCGCGCCGGCAGGCAATGGCTCTTGCTGCGACTGGAACGATACGCTTTCTGAATCCGGCTCCTACAGCTGCATGCAGGTGCACCGTGTATTCTCTCCTGCTAAGGCGGCGCCGGACGGAATAACGCGTGGCGGTCAGGTGCTCTTCGCCTACAACAACTGGCAGTCCAGCTCGTCTGCGGCGGAATTCGGCATCGGCAACTTCTCGTCGCACTTCTATCGCGGCGCAAACGACGCGCAGACTCTCGACTACACCTACACGGCCAACGCATCCAAGATGAACGCCTCGGCGTATTCGGTCAAGCGCATCGAAATCTGGACAAAGGCGGTGGGCGGCGATGAGCCGGAAGAGAAAACGACATCGACGACGGACTTCCCCGTGCCGTATTCGTGGATCGAGGCGTATGTTCCGGGCATCGCGGGTTATCCAGACGCAATGTACGAAACAGTGGCTAAATCCGCTGGCGCCAATGGCTACTCTTATTGGGAAAGCTATGTGCTGGGGCTTGACCCGACCAATGCGCTCAGCAAGTTCACGGCGACGATTCGCATGGAAGGGCAGAAGCCTGTCATCGAGTATTTCCCGACGAACGAAGTCCTGAAGGCGAGCGGCGCGATTGAGTATATCCTCCAGGGCAAGCCTGCGCTCTCGAACGACTGGCAGGATGTCGAGTTCGACGAGCCTGGCGACACAAACCGTTTCTTCCGTGTAAAAGTTACATGGTGAATACAATGAAATAAGAAGGAGACAAAGATGAAAAAAATATTCGTTGCTATTGCGCTTGTCGCAGCCTTCGCGGCGCATGCCGGCGAAAAGACGAAGGTCGCTTGTATCGGCGACTCGATAACCTACGGCTACGGGCTGGCAGACCGCGCGACGGAGTCGTATCCCGCGCAGCTCCAGAAGATGCTCGACGAGAAATTCCCCGGCCAGTACGAGGTCCGCAACTTCGGCAACTCCGGACGCGGAATCTACCTCGACTCCATGCGCGGCAGCGAGAAGCGGGGCTTCCGCTATATGCCCGAACACAAGGCGGCACTCGAATGGAAGCCCGACATCGTCATCTGCAACCTCGGCATCAACGACAACGGCGAGTACATCAAGGAATACACCGGCGGCAGAAAGCGCGGACAGTTCGTGCAAGACTACGCTACAATGCTGGCCGACTACGTGAAGGACGGCCGCAAGCCCCAGTTCTACATCTGGACCAAGCTCGCGCCTCTCGCGCCCGGCCAGAATTTCTACCGCAGCCCGGAGCCTTTCCTGATGCAGACCGATCTTGAAAGGGTCGCCCGCGTGTCGCACGCGCGCGGAATCGACATGCAGGAGCCGCTCAGGGAGAAGATGGACGAGATTCTCGCCAAGGACAAGATACATCCCAACGCCGAGGGCGCGCGCATAATAGCAGAGACGACCTTCAAGGCCATGACCTCGCCCGCCCAGGAGCTCATCGAGCTGCCCGAGACATTCAAGACGGCAAGACCGCACGAACTGTGGCTCTGCGCGGGACAGTCCAACATGCAGAAGGGCTGGAACGAGTTCAACGCCTACCCCGCTGAAAAGGAGCGCGTCAAGAAGGAGATGGAGCGTCTTGCGAAGTGCAACATCTGGTTCTGGGACTTCAATGACGGTAGGTGGAGGCAGCTTACGCCCGAGAACGCCCTGCGCAAGAGCGCCTTCGGCGTATCGTTCGCGATCCGACGCGCCGAAGCGACCGGCAAGGCGATTTTCATGCTCTATGTCGCGGCGGGCGGCGCCCCGACGGAATCGTTCCTCTCCGAGCAGACGATGTGCGCCGTCGGCAAGGACGGAAAACCGGTCTATCCGCACCTCGCGGCGATCGCGACGAACCGCCACCGCCTCGACCAGAACAGGGACTTCCCCTGCGCATGGGTCGCGAGGGAGTATCCGCGCCGCAGGGCGAACAGGGAAGAAGCCTACTGGTGGCCGGTGTCGCTCATGTACGACAAGGGAATCAAGCGCATCAAAGACAGCCGCATACCCCTCGACGGCATACTCTGGTACCAGGGCGAATCGAACGCGACGACTTGCGTTGCGCCCGATACGCCCACCGATCGCGACTACCAGCTTGAAACTCTGCGCGCGCTTGTCTCCGAACTTCGCGGCGACAGGAAGATTCCGTTCATCATGATGGGCCTGCCGAAGATGAACCGTCCGTGGGAACAGTACCGCGACGTTCAGCGCGAGGTCTGCGAGGAGACCGGCGCGATTTTCGTCGATACGTTCGCCGCAGGGCTGGGCGAGATGAACGACGTGCATCCGCGGGACAAGACGGCGTTCGCGGAACTTGCGGTAAAGGCGGCGTCGTCGCGCTGATGGAATTCGCGGCCATCGATTTCGAGACGACCGGCGAAGTGCTGAGAGGCGTCCGGGCCGTCGTACTTCCTGAACGACGTGTCGATCCATCCGGGCGAGATCGAGTTGACGCGGACGCGCCCTGCGAGGCTGGCGGCGAGCGCGTGCGTGAGCGCGGCGATTCCGCCCTTGGCGGCGGTGTAGCTCTCCGTCTGCGGCTGGCTCATCCTGTCGCGCGAAGACGAGATGTTGATGATTGATGCGCCCTTGGAGAAGTGGTCCTTGAAGAGCTTTGCGAGATAGAAGGGGGCCGTGACGCCAACCGCCTGCGCGTAGGCAAACTCCTCGTATGTGCATCCGTCGATGCCTTTGAAAAGCGGCATCGCGGCATTCATCATGTCGGGCGTTCCGTCTTCGCTGTACGTGCCGATCATCAGCACGGGCATCGGGAACATCCAGTTCTTCTTTCCAAGGTTCTTCTTCATCGTCTTGTTCCTTTCATTTTCCGAAATTCACTACGCCCTGCTCGCGGTTGCGGCGTTTGCGGACGCGTTTCCCCTGTTGCAGTAGCTCATTGGAATTGCCCTCAACCGCAGATCAATTTGCCGACGACCGGGATGCGGCGCAGCAGGATTGCCGCGACCGACGAACAGGCAAATGACGCAGCGGCGGTCGCGAGAATCGCAAGTGGCGTCGGGAGATGCGGGCTCAACTTCGCGAACACGGCGGCGAGAATGAACATGTGCATGAGATACATGCCATATGACGCCTCCGAAACGGGACGCACCACCTTGAGGTAGAACCATCCGCCGAAGTTCAATTTCCTGAAGATCATGAACGCCGCAATCGTCGTGAAGGCGACACCGAGCGAACAATACTCGATACTCGTCTCCATCACGACTGCGGTCGAGTATGGCGCGGAGAACGGGAACTTGTCTACGGAGAGGAAAAACGGAATCCCCATGATCGCCGCACCGACGAGCCACAGTGGGGTTGCAGCGCGTAACGTCGCCGCCCATCCGCGCTCCGGCGAAAACAGCCGGAACCAGAGTCCCAGCAGCATGTAGCCAATGAATCCACTCACATAGTGGCAGATGCACTCCGTCACCGTGATCCACAGCATGTCCCAGCTGCTCGCGATGTGCGTGATGTTGGGCTCCACGCCGCCAAGATAGAATGGTTCGGCGGCGTGTATGGCCATAACCATGAAGCAGGCGGCAACCCGCATCCAGTCCAGAAAGACTATTCGCACGTTGTTCATAGACTTGTTGCGCGCCTGGGATTCGCCGGCGAATGCCGCCATCAGGTTCGCTTCCGTCTTGGAGCCTTTGAGTTCCATGGATCTGTTCCTTTCTTGGTTGTTGGATGTGCATAATTATACCAAATTTCCTGCAGCGGCAATCGTATTATCATCCTCAAGATTGCGGCTAAAGCTCTTCTCCGATATTTTTCGTATCGTTCATCGCAAGAGCAACATTTATGAACTTTGCCATTGACACCGCAGGGCGGTTTATATATAATAACGTGCACATATGGATATTATGCCCTCGAACGGTGAAATTAAGGCGATGACGGACGAAAAGAGATTGTCGAAACTCGATATCGACGGCATGAAGGCGCGGGTGTGTAACCTTTCGCCGCATGGCGTGTAAACAGAGCAGAAACAATTTCAACAAAGGAGAAAAACCATGGCAATACAATTCAACCTGAATGCGCTGAGCAGGTTCTCGAACGTCAATTTCGGCGACAACGACGCCATTGCCAATCTTGACGGAAAAGACGGCCTAAAGCAGAACGAAAAGCTCGGGTTCATCCTCACGAGGAAATTCCGCAGCGCCGACGCCGAGAAGCAGAACAACGCCGTGCGCACAGAGCTCCTGAAGGCGCTCGCGAATGCCTTCGGAATCAAAGACGGCATCGCCGTGGCCAACGGCAAGACGACCTTCACCGACAAGTTCATGAGCCGGCTCGAGGAGATTCTCGGGCCCGAATTCAAGCGCGGCGACTTCGGCATCAAGGATGGCGTGGTCGATTCGGGCAAGCCGCTCACCCAGCGCCGCATCCAGGCCATCGTCAAGGCGGCCAGGGCGAAGGGCGATGCAGCGGCCTACGACGGAACGACGTACCTGGCGAAGGTTGACTACATCAAGGGCTGGACCAAAGACAAAAGGGGCCTGGATGCCGCCACCAAGAGGGCCGCGCTCGACTTCTTCGACGTCAAGATCCGCAATACGATTGACTTCCTAGACAATGAGTTCAAGGAACTCAGCTACGCCAAGGTGGGCCGTAACAATGGTGATTTCCAAAAGTACATCAATGAAAAGACCGGACTGGACGTCGACGTCGATAAGATACTCTCTGACCTGCATGCGAAAAACGCCATAAAAGACGCTTCACTGGATAATGATTGCATCGTCAACATCGACGACATCGACGACATCGCGGACAAGACGTTTGAGCCAGTCAAGCAAAAGATCGGGGAGCTTCTGAAGACTCTGGTCAAGCAGTCTGTCGATCTCTTTATCCATACGATGGAATCGAAACATGGTGAAATGTACAAGTCCGTGACAGGCATTGTCTCCACAGAAGGCGAGAGCGTGGAGGTAACCCTGAGCAGGTTGGACAACCTATCCGGGACGATAAGCCGGGTCGACCAGTACTGGCAGCACAAGCAGAACCAACCCGCCCAGGAAGATGAGGGCGACGTCTTTGAAGAAAACCACGAGGAGTACCTGGTCGAGTAGCCTTCCGCCACTTGGCGTGCAGGCAGGGCGAAACTTCTAAAGCCAAAAGGAGGCGGAACCATGGCAATACAATTCGATCCGAATGCGCTGAACAGGTTCGCGGACGTCAATTTCAGGGAGACCGACGCGATCGCCAACCTGGACGGAAAGGACGGCCTCAAGAAGAACGGCACCCGCGGCTGGGGCGTCTTTTCGGGATGGCGCTCGGGCGACACGAAGCGGAGCAACAACGCCGTGCGCACCGAGCTCCTGAAGGCGCTTGGGCGGGCCTTCCATCTCGAAGGCGTCGGCGAGCTGTCCGGCAAGGCGACGTTCTCCGAGGCATTCATGAACAGGCTGGCGGAGATCATCGGCCCCGAATTCAAGCGCGATGACTTCTGCACGCAGTGATTCCAGCAAACCATTTCGGGCAACAGGAGGTAAGACCATGTCGATCAACTTGTCTAACGTTAACATCACGATCCAGCAGTTTCAGGAGATCGCGTCCGGCAAGTATAACGCCGGCGAGGTCAAGCTGACGAGTGAAACGTCGCTCGGCAAGATCAACAATCACGTCGGTTACGGCGGAACAAACAACGATACGATTTCGCACGACGAGGTGCTGGCCATCAAGGACGCCTTCGTGCGCGCGCTCTCAAAAAGCGGTGTGGGGGTGAACGCCTTGGCCGAGATTCGCCGCCGCATCGGGCTCGCGCCCGATCCCTTGTCGCCCAAGGCGCTCGTGGAACGCAGCATCCGGCCGCTTTCGCGCCAGCAGATCCGCAGCATTCTCGACGAGCACAGGGACGAAATCAACCTCGCGACGGGAGCACAGACGGTTCGCACCCACGCCGAAATCTACGCGCGGCACGGCGACGAGGCCATCGCGCGCTACGAGCGGACGCGTCGCGCCGTCAACATCGCGTTCATGCAGAGCCGCAACCTCGACGGGAACCGCCGTATCCTCGACCTCCAGCGCGTAATCGCGGGTGACATCCATTTCTGCACTGGCGAAGACCGTACGCGCCTCATCTCGTCCGCCGAGATGCTGCGCGCCGAAATCCTGCGGCTCGCCGGGAACGGCGCTCTCTCCGAAGATCCCAATTCCACCATCACGGTCAGGAAGGGCGATGGCTCTACGGTTACGCTCGGGCTGGGCATGAGCAAACGGGATTTCATAGATAAGCTCGACGACAGGCTCCTGCAGCTGAGGTCCGACCGCCAGGCGCCGCAGTCGACGATCGACGCGCATAACGAATACCGGCTCGCCAAGGCGGGCGGCGCGGAGGGCAAGGCGAATTGGCTCGCGTCGTTGCAGGACAATCCGCTCGGCGGCTTCAAGGCGCGCGCGGTGGCCGTGGGCATGCTCGTGGAGTTCGGCATACTGGACAACGCATCGCTGGCGCTTCTCAACAAGGTTTCCGACCAGGATGCCATCACGTTCGTTTCGTTTTTGATGACGAATCCGGACAGCCTCAAGGGCCAGCAGCTCAGAGACAGCGCGGCGTTCCAGCATCTCGTGCAGCAGGCGGCGGCGAACGCGCAGGTGCCGCAGAACCGCCAGGCCTACATTCCGGTGCCCTCGCCGGAAGAGTTCAACCAGGAACTGAACGACAAGCTCAGGGGCAACCTCGACCGGGCGCCGCTCCGGTTCAAGCGGATGGTGGACGAAATGCGCAGCGAATTGACCGCAGCCTTCGGCGCGGAGGCCGTCCCCGCCAACATGAGGATCGGCGATATGGGCGTGAGCAACCAGCTTTACACAGCACTCGCCGGCGACAACAATCGCCTTCAGGACTACGCCACCCCGGAAGCGCTCAAGGCGCGACTCATGCCGGAGGCCCGCAAAGAATGCGCAAAGCGATTCTTTGCTGCTGCGCTCACGCCGATGCTCAAGCTGTATGGACTGCCGGAGGTCGTTGCCACCGCCGTGACCAACAATCTCTTCAACCGCCATCCGGAAATCTGCGAGCGCCTTTTGCAGGCGCGCAATCCAACCGAAGCGTCGGCAATCGTGGGCGGATTCAAGAACGAAATCGACGAAGCGATGCGCCGCAAGGCGGCAGTGGACAGCTGCAAGGCGAATGTCCAGGGTTGGGCTCGCGAGGAAATGGCTCGGCAAATGGGGATTCCGGTAGCCTCGCTCGAGGGCATGGGGGTGAACTTCAACCAATTGGTCGCGAAAGCGAGCCGCCTCGCCTCAAAGATCTGCGACGGCGAAGACGCGGCCAACACGGACGCGGAGATCGAAACCAAGTTCCGCGCAATGGCGCGCGCCGCCGCAACCGAGCGCGCCACGCTCCTCGCCCAGGCCGACGGTCTCGAAGGCGTCTCGCCGCAGACGCGCGACGAAATCAAGCGCCAGCTGATGATGATCGACGTGGTGACGGGCCTCGACCTCGCCGCGATCAAGGCCGCGCTCGGCGACGTGCATGCCGGCGACCTCATGCCCGCGCTGGAGGACGGCTCCGCGCGCAACGACGCGCTGAACATGCTGGGCACTGTGGGCCAGCGCGTCAAGGGCGCCGCGGCGGCGTACATCAATGCGAACAACGGCACGCCGGAGCTGCTGCAGGCCGTCACGAAGATCATGCTCGCCATTGCCGTCTGCGACCAGCCGGGGCTGGTGGACCGGCTTGACCAGTTCATGAACCGCCCGGAAATGTTCGGAGTGAACCTCGCCGACCTGACCCGGATCGATGGACTGCCCGACATCGCGCTCCATGCGGACATTTTCATGACGATCGTGCCCGAAGAGGGCTTTTCGGCCGACAGCGCGGCGATCGCCGGCGGCATCGCGACCGGCCGCCTGCCTCCGCTCGCGGCGCAGGCCATAAACCGTGCGTTCGCGGATCTGGGGCTCGCCAACCTCTCCGCCGAGGCCAAGACGGCCATGCTCGCCGGTGCCGCAGGCCAGGCGCTCGCCGCCCAGGTGCGTGCGCTCCGGATTCCCTGCACGCCCACCGTGCTGCGCGGTCTCGCCCGGATGCATTTCGCCAATGCCGCCGCAGTCGAGGCCGCCAAGCGCTATGCCGCGGTTCTCGGCCAGACGCATGGCCTGGAAGTGGACGCGGATTCCGCGCGGCGGACCCAGGAGGCGCTCTTCGCGCGCTTCCCCGATCTCGCAGGCAAGGTCGCGACCGCCATGTCCAACGCCGCCGCCCGCGGCGAGAACGCCAGGATTGCGGCCAACAACGTGCTCAAGGACTACACAAAGGAAATAGAAATTGCCATCCGCGCCTTCCGCGATGTGACGCTCGCGGACGCCGGTGCGCTCGAGACCGCTGCCGCCAGGATTGCCGACCGGACCGGACTCGACGAAAACACCGTCCGTTCCCGGCTCGACCTTGGCGCTTTGAGCTTCGCCGGCGGCGGGGTGTTCGCCAATTTGCGCGACGGTATCGGACGGGATCTCGCCAACCCCAACGTTCCTCTCGAACGTCCGGAAGACTACGACCTTGCCGGCATCCGGGAACGGTGCAACCAGGAGCTGGAGCGCTTCATCGAACAGAAAGCGGGTGTGATTGCCGCCATCGACACGCTTGGCGCGGGCGATGCCGTGAAGGGCGAACTCGTAAGCCAGGCGCTCGCCAAACGCGACTGGAATGATCCCGAAATCGTGAATACGGCGCGCCAGATCCTGTCTGGTCCGGCCATGCAGGCGCAGATCGCCGTGCTCGGCAGCGTGCTCAAGCCGGAGAATCTTGCGAATCTGCCGAATGAAGACGTTCTCCGGGCCGTGGAGCGGTTCGCCGCCGCGGTCAACGGCGCGATCGGGAACGCCAATCCGCATGCCGCAATCGTGCGCGACATCATCGTCCATGCGGTCGTCGGCCAGCTCGGGGAAACGTTCGCCACGACGATGGAAAAGCTGGTCGCGACCGGACGCTTCGACCAGATCGATCGGATGGCGGCGGGCAAAGCCGGCGATGATGCCGTTTACGCCAAGCGCTTCATCGGAATTGCCTACGCGAACCTCGCGAACGAATGGACTACGGACGACATCGCGGGCCGGTTCGGCGCCGGCGATCCCGACCGGGAACTCAAGGCCAGGGTCAAGGCTGCTGTGACGAAGGGGCCGGAACTCTTCGCGAAGTATTCCGTCGGGCTTGAAGAAGCGCAGAAGGCGATACTCAAGGCGTTCATCGCCACGCTCGATCTGCGCACGGATACGCTCTCCGCCAGCGAATGGGCGATCCGGATGAAACTCGTCGAATTCCGCATCGCGGGCGAAGGCTTCACCACCGAAGGTTCGGCGGCGAGGGCCGAGGCGCTTGCGCTTGGCTACGCGCCGGGCGAACTCGCCAGGCTCCAGCAGGTGGCGGACTTCTATCGCCAGGCCACGAACTGCACGGATGTCGAGGCGTACATGGCCGCGATCAATCCCAAGAGCGATGCGCGCCGTCTCTTCGCCTTCGGCGGACGGTTTGTATCGTCGGCCGAAAACTTCGCCGCCGGGCTCCGGCTGCAGCGCGAATTCAAGGCGTGGTTCGCCGAAACCGCCGCCCTGGTGCAACAGCACCGTAACCAGCCCCAGGACGGCGGCAGCATCACCGTGATCCATGCCGATCCGCTGCTCTTCAAGCCGGAAGCCGCCATTGCCTTCGAAAAGTTCCTCTTCGAGGAAATAGCGCTCAACGAGGCGCTGCCGCTAGACGCGGAGAATCCGCGCGCCGTTTTCGAGATGGAGGCCAACCCCGCCACGCGATTCATCGGGCGCGGCTACACCAACGGCTGCATCGCCACGGTGGCGCAGATTCCGCCCGAAAAGCGCTCGTTCATGTACAAGGTGTTCGACCTCATCGCGCCGCTCGGTGCGAACCGCGTGCAGGCGCAGGTGCGCGGACTCGGTCTCAACGATTCGGTGGAGCTCATAGCGCGCATCTTCCGCAACTACGACCAGATCGCGGAGATGGACCGTACCGGCACGCTCACCCGCGAAAGCTTCTTTGCGCGGTTCTATCCGGACGTCCCTGGCGCCGGAAAGATGACGAACCATGAGATCATCCGGGCTTCGACCAATATCGTGCAGACGGCGTTCCGGACCAACCCGGCCAAAATCGTGGCTGGATCGTCCTATGTCACCGACTGCGGCCTTACCGCCACCGAAGCGGTGGAAGCGGTCAATTCCGGCAAGATCGTTCAGCGCGCGCCTTACGTGGCCGCCGGTACGGTCTCCATCTCCGAATTCGGCACGCCTGCCGGCGCGCGCAGCCAGGCCGTCCTGGATCTGCTCCGGCCATCGTTCCCGACGTTCGGACAGGCCGAACTCCCGGCCGTGACCGAAGCCGGCAAGAGTTTCAAGGCGGTCTTCCCAGACACCACCACGCTCACGAGCGCCAACAACGCGCAGGCGAACGTGATTGCCGAAAAGCTTGCCGAGTTCTGCGGCGATGCGCACCTCGCGCAGCTCGAGAGCGTCTACCTTGCCTTCACGCAGGGCGCGGAAGGTCCAGTCTGCGGCGCCTTCATGGATCTCGGCATCCATACGAACGAGCATATGCCGCTAACCTACACACTCTCGAAGAACGCCGAGACGGGCGTCATCACCATCCGCTATTCCGAGCCGGAAGGTTTTCCGGTCAAGTTCTCGTGGGAGGCTACGATCGACACGGACGGCAAGGTGGCAACCACCCCGATGACGGCCAAAGTGGAATCCATTCCGGTCGGGCTGGCGCGCAATGTGGCCGCCGTTGCCGCCCGGCGGATGGGCAAGCAGCTGGGCGAAGCGCAGCTCGGTCGCGCGGCCGAGCTCATCGCCCAGCACTGCGTGGAAATGAACGTCAAGAACGCCGGGCTTTTCGCGAACTTCATCGTGCAGCTCCCGCTCGACGGAGACGAGAAGGACATCCAGCGTGCGGTCTCGATGGCGAACTCCATCCGCCAGTGGCGCGACATCGACATTGTCGATCCGACGATTGCAGAGGTCGAAGCCGTCGTCAAGGACGAGGCGATCGACGACCTTGCAAGCTACATGGGGCCAAACTACGCCGGCCAGTTCGAGGATCCGAACCCGACGCTCTACAGAGCCTTCGTGGTGGACGTGAATCGCGCCACGGTCGTGATCGGCGACAAGGTTCATGAAGTCTCCCGGACCAACGTGCCTCAGGCGCTCGCGGAATTCAAGCAGGCGCTCGACGGCAAGCCCAATTCGCAGAAGGCCATTTCCAGCCTGATGCATCAGGGTTCGGCCATGCGTACGATGCGTCTGCAGATCAAGCAGGATGCCGCGCCGACGGCGAGGCGTCCGCAGCCGCAGTCGTCCTGCCGACAGCCCGGTGCGGAGAAGTTCGTGAACCGCACAGGCAATCCCGCGCTCTTCCAGGTTCCGATGATTGTCGAAGACCCGACCAGCCGCTACGAGCTGCAACTCTCCGACGACGGCAACACCGCGACGGTGCGCCTTGTCTGGAGCGGCAAGATCAACGTTGGCGTCACGCTCAAGGAGAATCTCGACACATTCGGCAAGATCGACGTGACCGAGGAGATCACGCTCGACCTCACCGGCGACAATCCGCGCATCACGGACCTGCACCTCGGACAGAAGATCTCGGCGTAGCAAGGTCGACAGAGTGTAAACAAACTTCAAACAGAGTGACAAAGCAATGGCCATCGATCTCAAAAACGTGAACATCTCGCTGAACGAGTTCCAGCGGATCTCGTCGGGCCGGTACAATGCGGGCGAGGTGAAGCTACGGGATGCGAAGATGATCGAACAGCCGCCGCAACAGCCGCAAGCGCAACCGGTTGCCAATCCGTAACCTTTTGCCGCGGGGAGTGTATATAGGGCAGAAAACAATTTCAGAACAACAATCCCAAAAGGAGTAAAACAATGATAAACGCAGTCAGCTACCAGTTCGAAAGATTCGTGGAATTCGCCCAGGAGCGGGTCAAGGCCGGCAAGGATACGGCCATCGCCAGGACGGGCGAAGTGCGCATCGGAGCAGGCACTCCCCTCGAGGAGCGCGCGATCTACTCCACCGACAAGACCGACTTCGTCGGCATGACGATCCTTCGCACAAAGGACGCCAAGGCCGCAAACGACGAGGTTCGCGAACTCTTCAGGAAGTCGATTGCCGAAATGTTCGGTGGGGAGGCGAACATCCCTGACAGCGTCAAGGACGCGATGCTCCTCAAGGACTACGGATCCGGCAAGCCGCTCACCGCGCGCCGTATCCTCGAGGTCAGCAACGCGATCGAAGCCCTCGACCGTAAAAACATCTTCAGTCCATTCATCGACGAGGACGGCAATCTTGAGAAGCTGGCTTTTGACAACGGCTTCAAGCGAACCGATTTCGGCAAGCTCAACACGGCGGCCAACTTCCTCATGAAGGAGCTGAACGTCGACGCCAGGACGGCGCTCGGGGCGGTTGTCACGAATGGGTCCGCGGCCAACCGCGCAATGAACGCCGGCGCGCCGTACATGAAGGACGAAAGGTCGTTCATGCTGGGCTACGACATTTTCAACAGGATCGAAGACATCAACAGGGACAACCTCAAGGCCGCCGCCGAAAACGGGATCGCGATTGCGAAAAAGAACCCCGAGACGTCCCAGCGCATCTCGACCGAGATCGCCAAAAACCTCAAGCAAAAGTACGAACTGCTGCAACAATACTTGGAGAACTACATCGAGGGGGCAAAACTGCCGAAGGAAATCTTCTCCGACGCGCTGTCGCACTTCAAGGGTTTTGCCGAGGATATGCGGCTGCTTGACTACTCTGTCAACACCCTCAAAGACATGTCCGACAAGAAAATATACGAGAATCTGTTCGACAAGGACGTGTCGGCGTACTTTAGGAATTGCCTGCTCCCTCTCGAAATGAAGGTTAAAGGCACCAAGCAGTACACGCCGGAAATGGAAACGTTCTTCAACCATTTCTACGACCTCTGCAAGGAGCTGCACGAAGAGCACGTCGCGTTTCGCGACGCCTGCGCGAACGCCTTTGCGCAGAACATGCTCGAGTCCGCGAAGGGCAGGCTCGTCGCCGCAGCGAACGAGGGCGGCATGGCGACCGGCACTTCGAGCGAGCTTCCGGCGGTAATGCTGGACAAGCTCGGAGAGTTCCTCGCCGAAGACCCGTTCGGCAACCTCGAAAAGGTGGACAAGTTCTGCACCTACCTCGAGAACAACGGCCCGGCGGCTTTCCACGTCGCCGACGGGAAGGATGTCGACCTCAACTGGGTTTACAGGGAGGTCATCGGGTGAGGCATCGGACGCCCCCAATGCCAACAAGACGGCGGAGGTGATAAAATGGCTCTCGACTCAAAGCACCCCATCAAAGTGAAAAAATGGTATAATGTCATCCGCAATCCTAAGGAAGGAGAGTAAGATATGCTAGACGGTATTTCGCAGAGCCTCGTCAACATGGCGAGCAAAGTCGGCAAGGGCGACCTCGACAAGGGGGTTGTATTCGACACGCAGACCGGCAAGTTCGCGGTCAATCGCAATGCGGACCAGATGGGTCTCGGCGACCACAACTTCTTCCAGAACGAGGCGCCGACGGAGCTGGGGAGGCAGAACGCCATCATCAGGGGCGCGCTCGCGAACTCCCTCAAGAAGATTCTGTCCGAAGGCGGCGGATTGATCGGCCAGGCCCAGCAGAAGGCCCTGGACGAGATTTTTGCGACGCTGTTCGGTGCGACGGACGCAACCGGCAAGTACGGATCCGACATTGAAACCTACCGTCCGATTTCGGCCCGGACTGTGAAGCAGCTCGTCACCAAGGCCCAGAAGGCGCATGCGCAGGCTGCGCTCGAGGCGCTCCCGGACGGGAGCGCGAAGATCGACAACGCCGAAAAGCTCATCGCCAAACTCTGCGCCAACGCCTCCCTCTACGGGAAGACGGACACCGTCCAGAAGATGGTGGAGAAGCTAGAAGGCGACCTCGCCAAGTGCGGCGCCAAGCTCGAGGCGGCGACGACGGAGAGGGCGCGCGCCAAGGCGAAGGCGTCGATCGTCGCGACGGTCGACAAGTTCATCCGCGAGGCCTCGAAGCTCGCCGCGAACATGTACGGCGCGGATTCCGCAGTCGACGCCGTCCTGGACGAGTACATGGATTTCAACGACACGTTCCTCGGTCCCGTGTTCTGCACCCAGTTCCGCCGGCGCGCGATGGGAATGCTCGAGAACGGGATGACCTTCGACGCCTTCAAGGCGAAGATCGGCGCCGCCCTCCCCGGGATCGTCCAGGAGGCCAGGGCCAACGCCTCATCCCCGCTCCTCCCCGGACAGCCCGGCGTCGCACAGCCCGCGCAGACGGGCCTTTCGCAGGAGACGATGGACGCCGTCCGCGCCGGGTTCCAGGCTTCCGCCGCGAACGGACAGGCGCTTGTCCAGAACGGGACGAACCTCGTGTCCGTGCCGAGGTTCTCCGTCGGGGCGGACAAGTTCGACGCGGTCCTGTTCCTCAAGGGCCAGCCGACGCCTGCGGACAACGCGAAGACTATGGATGCGAGGTTCACCGCGAACCTGCACTCCCGTGGCGCCGACAGGCCCGCCGTCCGGGTGGTCAATCCCGACGGATCGTTTATTTCGATCCAGAACTGCAATGCATCCCACGTCGACACGGTCTGCGGAGGGGCCGGCGTGCAGTCCACCGCCGTCAAGGCCGCGATGATGCTCGACCTCGGCAGGCTCGTGGGCGCTCTCGCGGATGAGCTGCATCTCGACGGGATGCTCCGCAATGGCGTCAAGAAGGGGTGCGACTGCACATTGACGCTCAATTCCGACGGGTCGGTGGACGTCACGCTCGCGACCAAGCCGGGGAGCAGCGTGGAGTCCTCGCTGACGCTCAGGATCTCGACGGAGGGCGAGCGCACGCTCGTCTCGTTCTCCGGCGTGAAGACGAGCGACGCCTTCGCCGACAAGGTCGAACAGGATGCGCGCCGCGCCGTCTTCGTCGCCAAGATGAATCCCGATACCGGCTCCATCGTCAAGATGGCCGCCGCCAAGCTCGCCGAGATCAAGCAGTATGTCGAAGCGCCGAACGTGTCCGCACGCCTCGGCGAAGCGAACGCGGCCATCCTCCAGGAGTCCGTTACCGCGGTTTTCAACGGACTCATCGGCGAACTGCGCCACCTCGCGGACGATCCCGCAGCGCGTCTCGAGAAGACGCCCGACCAGTACGAAAGGGACTTCGCCACGCAGCTCGGCAACCTGCGCCAGCGCACGATCGAGCGCATCCAGTCCAACCTCTTCCTCGTCGGCGACTTCAGGGACAGCCTCAGGCGCATCGAGAGCCGGTGCAACGCCGCGGCCGCCAAGCTGGATGCTGCGGGGATGAGCAATCTTGCGAACGTCGCGAGGGATTTCCTGGCGCGGACCAACGACTACCTCCGGGACATGCAGTCCAACTTCGTCCTCTCGGGGGAGGTGTCCGAGCAGGCGGCGAGGGAGCTGACGGCGGCGGTGAAGGCGTTCGCCGAACGCGCCGGCAACGTATTCGCCGCGTTCGAGGCAAAGGACAGGCCGACGACGGAGGACGGCTTGGCGCTTGCGACCGGACTCGCGGCGCTGCGCTGCCCGGTGCTGGCGTTCAGGACGTTCTCCGAGAGCGCCCGCACCGCGATGCTGTCCGCGAGCGGACTCCTCTCCACCGAGGCCGTCGACCGGGCGGCGATCGGAAAGCCCGGATACGGCCCCGCGGCCGCGGCGGTCTCCGAGTTCGCGGACACCGTGAACGATCTGCTCTCGCAGGCGGGCAAGTGGAGGAACAACGCCCTGGCCACGGAGTTCAGGCAGCTCGCCGAGGGCAAGCTCCAGCGCATCGTCCAGACGGTCAAGGACGGCATCGACAGCGGCGCGGATCTGAGCCGGGGCATCGGCGGGGTCCTCGCCAAGGAGCTGAAGCCGCTCTTCGACGCCTTCGCGAACTACGAGCGCCAGGACATCCAGGAGACGTTCGCCGCGAAGGTCGACGCGCACATCGCCACGCTCAGGGACGCCCTGGAGCGCGGCGTGAGCGTAAACGGCGTCCGCGTTCCGCTGAGCGACGCCCAGCGTGCCGACGTGGACGATGCGATCGTCCGGGTCGACGCCCTCAAGGAGGGGCTCCAGAACGTGCAGGGCAACAACCGTCCGATCACCCGCGAGAGCCTTGCGGCGCTCACGGCCAGACTCGGCGGCGCCGTTGAGAGGTTCATGGCGAAGCTCGCGAATCCGGGTCCAAGCCGCGCCCCGAGGCAGAACTACTTCACCAGCGTCTTCGGCGGGCTCGGCGCTAGGATAGAGAGCGACGCCGACTACCGCATCAGACTCCCCGCGGTGCAGGCGGACTACAACCAATCCGCCACCAACGCGGCGAATCCCTTCGCGGGGCAGGGCGGCGCGGGCTTTGCGTCCTTCGACGAGCTCTCGCGCACCGTCCGCGCTGAGATCGCGATCGGCAGGACGATCAACGCGGACAACCCCGAGCTCAAGGCGATGGCGCTCGACATCTTCCACGAACTCGAGGAGGCGAGGCCGTTCCTGGACATCAACGCGGAAAACAACATCGTCGGCTTCAAGCAGATCGGCGACGGCAAGCCCGGCGAACTCGTCGTCGCCGCCGCGCTGAAGGCGGCGGTCGCCAGACGTACTGCGGAATGCGTCGCGGAGCTGGCGACGCTCCAGAACGGTGCCGCGCTCGATGTCGAGAAGTACACCGGCCCCGCCGGGATGACGGCGCTGAAGGCGGCCATCAGGGAGTCCTTCGCGGCCGAGATCGACCGCTACGCCGATGTCGTCGAGGCGGCGGGGAGGCCGGTCGCGGAACTTCTTCCGGGGGAGGTCCTGAAACGCGGCAACGACGTGTTCGGACTGGACCTCGAATACATCCGCAAGGAGGGCAAGCTCGAAGCGCTCAAGACGATCGTCCTCGGAATGATCACCTCGGACTCCCGCGAGGCCTACCTGACGCTCAAGGCCGAGGACCCCGAAGCCGCCGACCGGATGATGGATCGGTGGCTGCACCAGCGGGAGCCGCTCACAGACCAGCTGCAGTCCGCCCTGATAGTTGACGGCGCGTCGCTCAAGGGCCTTAAGGCGTCGCTCCTTGACGGCTCCCTGCCGCTCGACGGCAGCATCAACCTGGCGACCGCGCTTCTGCTGCAGTACCTCTGCAAGTACGGCAGCGAAAACGCGGGGGAGCCGGAGCTTGGGTCCGCAGGGTTCGCGAATCCCACTGCTGGCGAGAACCTGGCCCTCCTCGTCAGGAACGGCCTGACGCCCGAAAAGATCGCCCAGTTCTGCAGTGCCGCCGACGCGGAGAATCCGGTTCAAGCGGCCCTCGATCCCAGCCACAAGGCGTTCGCGCTCTTTTCGCGCCTTTCAGGCCTGTTCTTGATCAACCGATGCGACGCCGGCGGCCTCGACGCGTTGTCCATGCGCATCGTGGGAAAGCACCTCAGCGATTTGACCGCAGAGGACGATAATATGATCGTTGCCCTGCGTCTGGGCGTGCGGGATGCCTCCCCGGAGGAATACAGGAGCGTCAGCGCCTACGAACTCGATCCGTTTACGAGGCTCGACGACGCCCAGAAGGCCGGCGCCATGTTCTTCATGCGCACCGCCACGCCGACCACCGCCCATATGCCGGAGACGATGGCCATCTACCGTGCACTGAAGGCGATGTCCGCGCCGAACGGTCCGGCCGAGTCGGAGGTGACGTACAACGGAGTCCGCTTCACGCTTCGCCTGGAGAACGGCGTCCTCACCGCGAAGGAGCACGTGAACATCGAGAAATGGGAGCTGCGCCCGGGATGGGACCAGGCGCACCACGAGGTCGATAAGGTGCGCCGCGACGTCTCGATCCCGATCGTGTGCCCGCTCGACGTGCGGGGCTTCATCGGACAGATCGAGGAGGAAATCGCGGCCCATGCGACGGCCTACGGACGCGAAGCCGCGCTCGCGCTCTTCACCGCCGAGGGATTCGACGCGGGCTCCAGCCGCGCCCGCCAGCTCGCGCTGAACGTGATCTCCGGCATAACGGGCACGCTCGCGGCGGAACTCTGCCACGTGCCCACCACGAGCCTCGTCGAACTCGCGCGCGGCATGCTGCAGACCGCCGGCGACCCGAAGGCGTTCTTCAAGGAGAGGCTCGCCGGACTCGGCGGCGACGGCGTGCCGCGCTTCAACGGCGCGGCCACGCTCGAACTCTACAGGAAGATGCAGGCGGCCGACCGGCACCAGGTCGACGAGATGGTCAGGATCCCCGAGGAGCCCAAGACCCGGGAAGGCGAGACGCTCGCCCAGGCGTCCCTGCGCCGCGTCCACGAGTTCATCGCCGAACTCGTCATGCCGGACGACACGACTCGCTACGACATTGACCGCGACGCCGGGAAGACGGATGCGGACATCATGCGCCGGACGCTGCTCTCCCATAAGGCCGAACTCCGCGTGATCCTCCGCTCGCTCGGCACCGACACGGACCTCCTGGACACTTTCAGCCTCGCCACCGGCGACGCCGTCAACAACGTGGTGCCGCGTACACACGAGGTCACCACGGCGCTCAAGTCGCGCATGCTGCAGCTGAAGTCCATGGTGGATGCCGCGGGCGGAATCGACGCCTTCTACCTCGCGCTGGAGGCGAACGACGGCGCCGGCGTCCCCGGCCTTGCCGACTTCCTCAACGGCTTCACCGCCGACCTCGCCGCGGCATCGGACAAGGTGCTCGCGAAGATGCAGGGCGTCCTCACCGCAAGGCTCTCCGCCGCGTTCCGCGAGTCAACTGCGTCCGCCAAGAACAAGCCGCTCTGGCAGAAGACGCTTGACGAGATCGCGGGCGCCGGAACGCTTGACGTCGATACCGGCTACGGACAGCTCCTCATGGAGGCGCTTTCGACCTACTTCTCCAAGATGGAGCCGATCGACCGCCACCGCATGGCGTCCTCGCTGCTGCGCTACGCAGGCTCCGACTCCAATTCGGGCGAGATACTGGGCGCGCTTATCAAGGGCGCGGGCCCGGTGCTGCAGAAGCTCATGCAGGGACTCCCGCAGACAGCGCTTCCGGCGGACCTCCGCCAGGCGGTGACGGATCTCAAGAGCAACCTCCCGTCCATCCCGCCGGAGATGGTCCGCGCCACGCTCCTCGACATGGTCCAGCGCTCCAACGGGCGCATCACGTCGATCGAGCTGACGAAGTCCCTCGGCGCGGCGACGGTCGGACAGGCGTTCCTCTGCAAGATCGTGACGGTCGACAACCCCGCGGGCGAGGAGTGCGTCATCAAGATCCTGCGTCCGGACGTCCAGGCCCGCGCACGCCGCGAGCGCGACCTCTTCCTCGACATCGCGAAGCGGACGAAGGGGATGGCGGGCGTGTTCGACGTCCGGCTCGAGGGCATCTTCAAGGAGCTCGACTTCACGGTGGAGGCCAACAACGTCAAGCAGGGCGCGATCTACACCTCCGGCGTCGTCAACGACAAGATCGGCGGCGTCCGCAGCATGGAGCTGTACCCGTTCATCGGCGCGACCGCCAACACGCTGGTCGTCCGCAAGGCGCCCGGCGTCACCTTCGACCGCTACATCGCCGACTCGAAGGCCAAGATCGAGGCGATCCTCGGCATGATGAAGAAGACGCGCAACGAGGATGGAAGCGTAACCTACCTGAGCGGCGACATGAGCAAGATCGCCACGACGCGCGCGGCGCTGATCAGCACGTACAACGACATCCTCACGCGGCAGAAGCATCTCACCAACTTCATCGAGAAGTGGACGTTCGAGGCCATCTTCGACGGCGGGTTCTTCCACGGCGACGTGCACGCCGGCAACCTGATGTGCGACGGATCGCACCTCACGGTGATCGACTACGGCAACGCCTCGAGGTTCTCGGCGAGAGAGCTCGAGAGCCTCAAGTGGGCGCTCGCCTGGATTCCGGCGAAGAACGCCGCGAAGTTCGTCGAACACTACGAGAAGCTCCTGTCGCCTGCGGGCAGGAAGGGTCTCGCCGGCAAGCGCGACGCCCTCGTCAAGGCGCTGCAGGAGGTCTTCGACCGCGCCGACGCATCAGACGTCGGACGCATCATGGCGGCGGCGTTCCAGCTCATCCAGGAGCAGGGCGTGGAGCTGCCGGGCCCGATCTTCGGCCTGCTGCAGAGCATGCAGCGGCTTGACGAGACGGCGAGGCTCATGAACGAGCAGCTGTCGGGGATCAAGACGGCGCTCAACTCGATGAGACTCACCGACACGCTCCAGGAAGGCGAGAGGGTGCCCGACTTCCTCGCACCGCTTCTCGAGATGATGAATCCCGTGACGGGTGCGAAGGTCGTCGAGCATGGAATCACCCTCAAGGCGATCTTCGAAGAATTCCAGAAGAGCGTTGCCGCCGAGTCCATCGTCATGGGGGACTTGAATCAGTACACCCAGGCCGCGCGAAGATACATCACGAATTACGTGACGCGCATGGGGCCAAAACCGGATGGCGCCCCGCCGACCTACGAGGAGAAGATGCTTGAGATGGTCGACACGGCGGCGGACAATCCGGATTCGGCGGAGGCAAGGGACGCGATCTTCGCACAGCTTGAGCACATACGCGCGTTCGCGTCCGCCCGCATCGACTACGGCGACAGCGCCGAGCGTATCACTGCGGCTCAGCTGCTGGCGACGCTCTCCGCCACGCCCCCGGAGCCGATTTCGGGGCATCGCGAAGAGTGGCGTCAGTACATGAGCTCGTTGATTCGCGGACAGCTCGCCTCGGTGGTCCCCGGAGTATTCTCCGGCCTCGAGAACACGTTCGCGAGCGAGGATTTCGACGGGAACATGGATCCGGTGGTAAAACCGTATGAGGACGCGTCTGCCGGGTTCGGCAAGGCGATCAACCGCGGCAGCGAGAAGTTCGCGGCGTCGTTCTCTGGCTTCGGCGGGGCGCTCAACGCACTGGGCAACGGCGCGATCGGCCTCAGGAGCACGCTGAAGGACATCGCGAAGGATGCCCGCCGCGAGACCCATCGCGAGTCCTACGTGAATGCCAACTACGGCGGCTACGCCGCCCAGCACGGCATCTACGCCATGGAGTCGGCCCTGATCGAGAAGACGATGCAGGACTTCCGCTTCATGCCGCACCTTGTGAAGACGCTCGCGAAGTCGGGATGGAACACGAGGGCCGAGAACCGCCAGTCGGTCGTCCAGTCGCTCGCGTTCAACATCGAGATCGTCATGTCCGAACTCGCCAGGGCGGGCTTCGCCGAGCGCGTCGCCAATCCGGAGAGGCGCAAGGCGTTCATCGAACTCGCGATGACGAAGCTGATTGCGCCCCATCCCGAGTGGTACCACGCTCTCGAAAACGTGGACGCGGCGGGGATCGACCAGATCACCGGCGACAATGCGGACGTGAAGACTGCGCTCCAGTTCCTGAAGTCCGTCGCGGAGAATCCGCCGGACGACCGTCTCACCGCCGAAGACAACCACGAAATCGACCAGATGTTCCGCATCATCTAATGACCGGGCACCGGCAAGAAGGGAATACGGCTAAATGACATTCGAAGAATTGATATCGGCCCTGGGCGAGAGAATCGGGGTGGACCTGGCGGCGGAGGACGGGTCGTGCGTCATCAACGTGGACGACATGGTCGTGACGCTCATGAGCCTGCCGGACTCCGACAGGCTCGCCGTCCACGCCGAAATCGGCGATCCGCCCCCCGAGGGACTGGAGCAGCTGCTCTCGGCCATGCTCGAGGCGAACCACCTCTTCGCCGGGACTGCGGGAGCTACGATCTCGCGCGACCATGAAACGGGCAGGTTCCATCTCTGCCGGCATGAGCCGCTCGCGATCCTGGACGCGGACTCGCTCGCCGCACTCGTGGAATCATTCGTGAACACTCTCGAGATATGGCGCAAGGCGATTGCCTCCTACCGCCCCGTCGCGAAGTCGGCTGCGGAGGGCACCGACGAGCCCCCGCAGTTCGGCGCCAACGGCTTCTTCCGGGTGTAGGGCGCGCTCATACCGTCGCCGCGCGCGCGTAGAAGGCGGAACGCCATCGCCCGCTCCGGCTGATGTAACCTTCCGACGCGTGGCGTGTAGACAGGGCAATGCAAGACAACTTTCAGACGAAGGAGGCTAGATCATATGGCAATACAATTCGACCTGAATGCGCTGAGCAGGTTCTCGAACGTAAACTTCGGCGACAACGACGCCATTGCCAATCTTGGCGAGGGCAACGGCCTGGTGCAGAACGAGAAGCTCGGGTTCATCCTCACGAGGAAATTCCGCAGTGCCGCCGCCGAGAGGCAAAACAACGCCGTGCGCACGGAGCTCCTGAAGTCGCTCGGCCGGGCCTTCAACCTCACTGGATTCAACGAGGCCAACGGAACCTTCACCGACCAGTTCATGCGCAGGCTGGAGGAGATCCTCGGGCGCGACACCTTCAAGCGCGGCGACTTCGGCATCAAGAATGGTGTGGTCGATTCGGGCAAGCCGCTCACCCAGCGACGCATCCAGGCGGTATACGACGCGGCTACCACCTATGCCGCGAGGGCCAAGCTCGACAAGAAGTTCGAAGACGTGTCCACGCTTCTCAACGGCGGTGAGATCGACGCAATAATCGGCGACGCCCGCGACGAGGGATGGTCTTCCAAGTTGAACAACTTTGCGGAACTTGCCGCGAAGATCCACCATGCCGCGCTGACCCTCATGGACGAGGGGGATTCCACGACTATCGTCCAGGAAGGCGTCACTATCGAACTTACGCTCTCGGGCGGCGGAATAAGGGCGAACCTGACGATCGGAGGGGAGACACGCGCCGTCGAAGATTTTGCCGCGACGAACGACCAACTCTGCATGAGGATGATGGATGCGATCAACGGCCTGTACGATTCGTTCACCGAACCGAGGGACGGCAGCCTTACCTACGGCCGCGCGGCGATTTCCTCCGAGGTCCTGGGGACCTACATGGACTTGACGCCGAAAGAAGACTTGGACACGAAGAACCACTGCCTTCTCAGGGACTTTGCAGGCGGGCTTCTCATCGACAAGGCCGGCGTCACCGACGCTGACATCGGGACGCTCACGAACAGGGAAATCCTTGAATTTGCCCGGACGCTCTGCAAGACTAACGACGGGCCTGGCGTCAAGAGCGCCATCGCGTTCAACCAGACGGTCAAGGACACGTCGGCGCTGCTGAACGGCAAGTCGATCGACGAAATCGTCGGCGACGACTACTCCGCAGGGCGGGAGGCCAGAGTGGACAACCTTGCGGTGATGTCCGCTAAGATCCGTCAGGCCGTACAGGCCATGGATGAGGGGGACAATTCAGCCACGGTCGAGCACGGCGCGCTCAAGCTCGAACTCAAGCTGTCCGGCGACAGGATAGAGGCGACAATGACGGTCGGCACAACCAAGCGCAAATTCTCAAAAGACCAGAAGGATTTAGGCAAGGCGATGGACGATGTGGTGTCTTCCCCACACAATTCGTTTGCCTCCAAGGTGCTGGCGCATTACAAGTTGTTGTCGGAGAAGGAGGGCAAAGAAATCCTGGACACCAAGGAGAACTGCCCGTTCAGGGACTTTGCGTCCTGGATTCTCAAGACGAAAGCCCACGTCACCGACGAGCAGATCGACAAGCTCGCGAACAAGCAGCTCGAGGACTTCGTCGTGATGTTCTGCCAGATGGGCGATGCGTCAGGCATCAAGGACGTCGTCGCCTTGACGATCGAAGAGGGCGGAAACAACGACGGCGCCATCGACATAAACGCAATATAGTCGCGGGCTTTTGCGCGAGCGAAAGCGCGCATCCTTTCGCCGCGCGGCGTTTAGATAGGTCAACGCAAACCATCTTCAATGGAGGAAAAACATGGCCAAGCTAGACATCAACGGATACAACGCGACGTTCAGGACGTTCGTGGAGTTCGCCGAGAAGACGCAGCGGGACGGATACGATTCCGCGTGCGCCAAGGCCACGCTTGCGGGCAAGCGGATCACCGTCTCCGCGCTGAGCCTGCACGAGACGAGCTACGTTCTGCGCAAGACAGGCGAAAAGACCGTCAACGACTCGACGCGCGCGATCTTCCGGAACGCCGTCACCGAAATGTTCGGCGGCGAGGCGAATATCCCGGAGTCGGTGAAGAAGGCGATGCTGCTCGGCGACTACGGCGACGGCAAGCCTCTCACGGCGCGGCGCATCATGGCGGTGAAGGACGCCATCGATGCAGAGGACTCCATGCGCGGGAAAGGCGTATCGCAGTTCGCGAATCCCGCGACGCGCGAGGCCGCGCTTGCCAAGGGCTACCATCCGTCGGAACTCGGACGGCTCGCCAACGCCGTTAACTACTACATGAAGGCGACGGGCGCGTCGGAGGAGATGGCGCTCGAAGTCGTCTCCACGCCCGGCACGCGGGCGAACCTTCTCATGGACTGCGGCGGCAGGTTCCTCAAGAGCGCGGAGGCGTTCGCCGAGGGGCTTGAAACGGACGACCTTCCCGCAGACATGCAAAACGCCCCCGCGGCGGACGTGGACCCGGAGGTCAAGACCTTGTGCGGCAGCGTCCATGCGCGGCAGATCGCCAAGGTCATGAAGATGATTAAGGAGACCGGCCCGGAAGATATCGCTGACAAACTTGCGGCTTGCGGCATAGATGGTGGACAACTGCCCGCGGACTACACGCTCGCCAGGAACGAAGCGACTGGCGATGTCTTCATCCGCTATATGAGCCCGAAGGAGCTGAAGTTCAGTTTCGAGTGGTCCGCAACCGTCAAGCTGGACGGATCCGTCGTCGTCGCGCCGTTCCAGTTTACGGACGAGAACGCGCTCGCGGAGAAGACGGAAGACGCTGTGGCGAAGCTCAACCAGGGTCTGCGCGGCCACATGAAGAACGGCGGTGCTCGGGGCGTCAGCGACGAGGCTTGCGCCGCGGCCGCGCGCAGGCTCGTGGACCTCGCGAAGGACGATCCCGGGCTCCTGCAGCTTCTCCAGGAGAACAACGGCAAGGCCGCGAGGTACATACTCGCGGAGTCCGCGTTCAAGTTCCGCACGGACGAGGAGATCGCGAACCGCCTCAACGCCCTGCGCGCCAACGTCGAGGAGCTCCGCATGGTCACGAACGGCGACGCTGGCATGTTCAAGCTCGCCGTCAAGATGCTCGCCGGACTCGAGGGCAAGCCGCTCGCCGCCGGAAAGCTGTCGCGGCTCTTCGACGCCGTAGGCAAGCTCGACCTCTCGCCGCTGACGGCAAAAGCCGGTTCCACTCGCGCGGGGGCGCATCTCTCGGCTCTCAACGACATCAAGACCCTGCTGCACGACGTCATCCGCGAGTCGGGCGCGTATCGCGACATGGACGTGGGCCGGGACGCGGAGGTGTGCGTAAACAGCCTCGCGTTCGCGGCGATCTGCCGGCGGCTCGACGAAGGCACCCTCCGCTGGCTGCGCGACGGGCTGCGTTCCGCAGAAGGCGTCAAGGTCGTCGAGGCGGTGCGTCTGACCGCCATGGAAATTGTGAACGACCCGGAGGCGGGCCCTGAAGCGAATGAAGACGCCAAGACGGTTGCCAGGGATCTCATGGGTCTGGTGGACAATGTCTTTGACCATGTTCTGGACTTCGCGCTCGGGATCGAGAACCCCGAGCCGCGCCCGGAGCTCCAAGGCCAGCTCGCGGATGAGGAGATCCGATCTGTCTTCGACCTTCTCGTGGAATTCGCGGCGAAGGAGCGGCCTGCGGGATTCCGCGAGGCCCGTGAAAACGCGCAGCCCGCCTACAGCCATTTCGACCATGCCGTCCTTGACCGGACGATAGCAAGCGCGCTTGACGCGGTGAGCGGCGACGCCGATGCGGCAAAGCTCGTCGCGCGGCACATGGAGCTGCTGCTCGTGCGTCCCAACACAACGCTGCGGTCTGTTGACGAGGTGTGCGAGAAGGCGCGCGCCATCCTTGCGAACGTGAAGGAGCTGCGCGAAGCCGCGAAGGGGGACGAAGGCGTGTTCAAGGCGGGGATCGATTTGCTCGAAAAGCTTGACGGCAAGAGCCTACCGCCCGGGTGGTTCGTGCGCGTTCTGGCGGACGTCAAGAAGCTCTCCGTGGACGGATTGAAGAACGTCCGGCCGGGATGCGGCGCGCTCAAGATGCACCGTGCCTTCACATCCTTCGTGGATTCCACCCAGTCCGTCATCGACGGCACGGACGCCGGCGGACTGCAGAACGAGCGCATCTACCTGGTGCCGATCAAGTCATTCATCGGCACGCTGGTGCTGGCGAAGTGCGGCCAGCGGAACATGCAGTCTCTTTCGGAGGCGCTGCACGGCGCGGACGGCGGGCAACTCCTGCAGACCTACCGCGATTTCGAGAACGGGGACTATATGCAATACGACCTGCACGGCGACGACCCGGGCATGACGAACATGCGGATGGGTGTTCTGGCAACCGACCGCATCAAACAGCTCGAGCGGTTCGACATCCTCGTCGCCATGGCCGCCGGACAGAACATGGAGAACTACGAGATGATCGACGAGGAAATGTTCGAAAAGGATGTCGAACACCCGGGCTACAGCCAGGCCGTCGTCGATGCGGTCGGCCGCGATTTCGAGGATACCGTCCGGGCGAACCCGGATGCATACGGACCGCAGTAAGAAATTAAAAAAAGGAGAAAAGACCATGGCAATACAATTCGACCTGAATGCGCTGAGCAGGTTCTCGAACGTCAATTTCGGCAAGGATAAATCCATCGTGAACCTTGGCACCGACAAGGAGACCCTCGTCAAGAACAACGAGCTCGAAGGCATCGACGACGACGAGATCGACGGCAACCTGAACATCGACGCGATCGAGGGCGGGGCGTGACCGCTCCTCGTGCGTCGCGTGGACAAGGGTCGAGCCCGTAGCTGTCGACGAGGTTTGACTTGTTCCGCACTTTCGACGGGAAATCTGGTATAATTCTTTCATCCGCAGGAGAGACTGACATGGAATACAACGAAAAGAGCGCCGGAAACTCGTTCGAGAAGCTGCTGGCCGAATTCGTCGAGAAGACAGGCGTGAAGACGGACGGGGCAGGTCCGAACAGCATCGACGTCATCGCGGATGACGTCATGGTGAGTGCGCAGTACCGCCCTGACCGCGACGACTGCGTTATATTCGCGCTGCCCGTCGAGGACCTGGAGCCCGACGAGCGCATGCTCCGCAGGGCCCTGGAGATAGCCGCGGACGGGGAGGGCACGCACGGACATTTCCTCGGCATGAGGGAGGGGATGCTCGTCCTTTCGTCAGTCGTGAAGCCCGGGGAGCTCTCCGCCGAAGAGTTCGGGATGCGTCTTCTCGACCTCGCCGCGGCGACGCGCGACGTCGCGGCGGCTCTTCAGCAGGTGCCGGACGAAAAACCGGCGGACGTCCCGGGCATGGGTTTCATGCAGGTGTAACTTTTTCGTCCGGCGCGTGTATACAGTGTGCAAAAGGAGGTTAAAGCAATGAACATCTCGTTAGATACTTTGTCCCGGCTCAGTGCAAACAGGACCTACTACCTTTCCGACGAAGGGACCATCGAGAAGACCGGTCTGCTTCAGTGGTTCAAATGCGTCACCGGATTGGGCGACGGACGCGCGAAGGCGCAGCGTCTCGCGCAGGCCGTGAAGCAGTCGCTTCTCGCGTCCGCCGGAATCGCCAACGACGCGACGCTCAACAGCGACATCGAGCGCTTCAACGGCGCGACCTACTCCCTGTCGGGCGCGTCCCTTAGCGGAATCGCCAACCGCTTCAAGACCGCCCATTCAGAAGCCATAAATAAAAACGAACTTCACCGCGAGGCGTATGCCATCGCCGAGGAGGCTGCCGATGCCGAGATCAAGGAATGGAGGAAAGGCGAGCGCGTGGTGAACGACCCGAATAAGCCTGAATCTCTCGGCTACGTCAGGAAGATCGCCCTCTACTCCGTGCAGCACATGATGCAGCAAGCGGCCGAGAACCCCGATCTCTTGAAGAACAAGGAGGCTTTCAAGCGCAGGATGCGGACTCGCATGTTCCTCACCATCGACGCCATCAACGCGGCGGAGATCGCGCAACGCCAGAGGAGCGGGTTGGGATTCCCCAAGTCGAGGGTGAACGGGAAGAGCGAGATGGGGTTTGCCCGCTTCGAGTTCGACGAACTCCACTTCCGCGCCGTTCTCGCCGCGCTGATCACGAAGGACGGTCCTGTGAAAATGGCGGACTTCGTCCAGCGCCTTTCCATTTACCAGGAGGACATCCTCCAGGAGCGCAAGGACGCTCTCCTCAAGACAACTCTGGAGCCGCCGAGCGTCCCCTGGAGCGGCTTCGCCTTCGCGGAGTCCGCAGCGCATATCTACAAGGCGATGGAGGACTCGGAATGGCACCGCGTGTCCGCAGAGTAGGCGCACGGCGGAGCTCGCCATGCTCGGCCACGCCCCTGGAATTCACGGGCGAAACACCGAGGCGAATATGATATAATCTCAATGCAGGCAAGAACAAGAAACGGAAAACGACATGGAATTCGAAAAGCTCATCTCTGACTTCGCAGAGCGGCACAGCGTCGCGAATCTCGCGGCGGAGAACAACGCAGCCGCGCTCGAGGTCGACGGAATAGTCGTCACGCTCGTCACGGCGGGGGACGCGCTTTCTGTCTCCGCCGAAATCGGCGAGCCGCCGTCCGACGGCAGGGCCGAATTCGCTGAGCTGTTGCTCGAGGCGAACCTTCAGTCGGAAGCCTTCTTCGCCAAAGAGTCCGAAAGCGGTGCCTACATCCTCGTGCGCCGCCTCTCGCTTCTGTCGCTCGACGCCGAATCCTTCGATGCCGCGCTCGAGGCGCTCGTCAATCTGGCGGAGACCTGGCACCGGCTCCTCGCGGACTTCCGTCCCGTCGCGAAGGCGGCTGCGGAGAATGCCGAGGTTGCCCCGCAATTCGGCGCCACCGGTTTCGTTCAGGTGTAGGGTGCGCTCATGCCGCCGCCGCGCGGCGTGTAGACGAGTTCGCGAAATTCGTGCAATTCACCGAGGAGAGACATTTATGGGAATGAACATAAACAATGTTTCGATGGACTACTTCCTCCGCGGCGTTGACGCCGCGAAGCCCAAGGCCGCGCATCCGGCGGGTGCACCCGTGCAGGGGAACGAAGGCTTGCCAGCCGACGATCCTGGCGCCAAGACCGGCAAGCTGGTGGTGCACCTCGACGTGCTGCTCCTGAAGGCCGCCAAGGCCTCGACCAACAGCGTCGACGGGAAGACTGTCAAGAAGGTCTTCCAGCGGCTGGTGGACGGCGGGGCCTTAAGCCGCGACTCGCTCAAGCTCCTCGAGCAGACGGCCACCACCGCCGCGAAGACAATGAAGGCGCTCGACAAGTTCACCGGCCAGCAGCTGGCGTCCGCCTTCGACGCGCACGGGGATTTCAACGCGGCGACCAAGCCAGGCAAGGCGGTCAGGGCCGCCGTAGAGGCGCAGCAGAACCTCGCCGACCTCCTCGCGCAGCTCGGGAAGCGCCTTGACGCGCTCGACCGCCACAAGGACGAGGTGCGCGCCAACGTCCCGGAGTTCAACGGCGTGAGGGCGGACATCCGCGACAAGGTGGAGGACATGCGCGCGCTCTGCGACCGCAGGGCGACGGAGATCGTCAATCTCGCCTACCAGATGAAGGACTTCGCGACGCATCTCGCGTCGCACCGGCAGAACGCCGACCCCAACGTCGTGGCCATCCTCAAGGCCAAGGTGGACGAGCTGCTGCCGCGCCAGGCGCTGGCCATGCACGGCACGGCCGACGCGCTCGCTTCGGTCGACGAGGGCGTCGCCGACAGGCTCAGGCCCGTCGCGGAGAAGATCGAGGCCTTCCGCAGCAGCCCGTCCGGTGCCATCACCGCGGCGAAGCTCGCCGAACTGCAGAGCGACGTCCACACGATGAAGAGCGCCGTCGCGGACATCCGCGAGAACGGCGTCGCGCGGAACGAAGCCGGCGACTCGATGGCGGTGGCCAAGGACATCGTGGAGGCGCTCGAAAAGGAGGTCGCCAAGGTCGAGGAGCTTTTCAAGACCGCCCGCCGGGACGTCGCGCGGAAGATCTGCGAGAACCACATCGAAACCGCGAAGTCGCTCATCTGCACCGACGGCGCCAGCGAGCAGAAATTTGTCGGCAAGCGCCCGCAATTCAGGCTGCTGCGGGAGATGCGCGACAGGCTGCTCGAATCCATGGCCGCCTACATGGACGCCGTGCTCGCCATGTACGCCGCGCCCAGCCAGGAGCTCGCCGACAAGATGAACGCGGCGGCAAACGCGCTCAGGCAGCGCGCACAGGCGGTGCGCGACGCCGCCGCGAACATACCACGCTCGAAATCAGCCGACGAGCGGGAAATGCAGATGTTGGTCGAGAACTGCTTCAACGTGAAGCCGATGGTCTCCTCGTTCCTCGGCTCCGGCATGAAGATGTGTCGCGGCGACCGGTTCTTCACCGGTGCGGAGGCGCTCGCGGTGTTCGAGGGCAGGATCT
The DNA here is from genome assembly GCA_045636065.1 of Kiritimatiellia bacterium. Classification (GTDB taxonomy): domain Bacteria; phylum Verrucomicrobiota; class Kiritimatiellia; order RFP12; family UBA1067; genus RGIG5050. Next base: position 39,299 of record JAZTWW010000043.1, read on the forward strand.
CCGCCTCGTCGCTCATCGAGGCGCGCGCGCGCGGGCTGAGCGACGCGGACGTGGACCCGGCGAACGAGGACGCGAACATAGTCTCGGAACGCCGGCTCGGCGCCGGCTCGGCGGGGACGGTCTACGAACTGCAGCGGAGCGACGGCACGAGCGTGGTCTTCAAGGGCGAGGCCGAAAGCCGCACCGGACTCGCGCACCTCGCGGCTGGCGACGGCCAGAACTACGAAGAATACCAGCAGACGGTGAACCTCAACTTCGCCACGAGGAAGGCCGCCGAGACGCTGGGCATGGGCGACCTGATCGTCGGCTACTCCGCCGGAGCGCACAAGGGCGTCTTCGGCTTCTACATGGAGAAGGCGAAGGGGATGTCGGCCCGTTCGTTCGAGAAGGGCCTCTCGTCTCCCTCGCCCGACGCGGGACTCTCCGCCGACCAGATCCGGAGCCTGCCCGCCGCCCAGAAGCTGCGGGTCAAGGCCGACCTCATGCGCCAGCTCAACCGTCTGCAGTGGCTAGACCTCCTCACCGGCCAGAACGACCGGCACGGAAGCAACTACTTCGTCCACGTTGACCCCAAGACCCTCAAAGTCACCGTCAAGGGCATCGACAACGACGCCTGCTACTCGCAGATGCGCATCGGCGCGACGAGGTTCGGCTTCGACGAGTCCAGCTCCATGAACTTCAGGAAAGTGCTCCGGACGCTCGCGGAGGGGGTGAGCAAGGACGACGTCGAGGCCGAGTGCGAGCATATGCTCAAGGACCCTGGCATTGGCAAGGACCAGAAGGGCAACTACATCGTGGACGCCGCCAAGATCAAGAACAAGGCGGTCGTCTTCGCGCTGATGAAGGTCCGCGGGGCCGTGTCGGTCGCCCTCCCGGACAAGATCGACCGCGAGACCTACAATGCGCTCATCGCCCTCAAGTCCGGCCCGGCGCGCAAGGCCTACCTCGACATGCTCAAGCAGCGCGTCTCGAAGGGGTGCTGCATCGCCGCCACCAGCCGCCTCAACGACCTCATCGCCCACGCCGAAAAGCTTGCGAGGGAGAACAAGGTTCTCGACGCCGCCGACTGGCTCAAGGCGCAGGACGTGCCTCTCGCCTCCGGCGACCTTCCCTACCGGCGGCTGAACGGCAGCATGGTTGAGATCGGGGGCGACGTCGCCAAGCGCGTAAACAGGGGTGTCTGCCCGTCCTACTTCGCCCGCGACGGCTTCAACAAGCTCTTCCCCGCCACGTAATCCTCGGAAACCGGGGCAGATTCCGCGGAAGGGGCGTGGATTTGGTATACTACGTGGCAAGTGGAAGGTATAACCTTTCGCCGCGCGGCGTGTAAACAGGGCAGAAAAATTTCAAACAAAGGAGAAAATACGTTCTATCCCGCGTCAGCGGGAAGAAGGAATTTTTGATGCGCTGGCCGTAGGAGGTTGATGCCTTTTTCTTCTTCGATTATGGCGGCGGACTTCATCATCGTGAAAGGAGTTTACAGACGATGCCATTTCTGAATGGATTTGAAGGCGGAAATATGGTATAATACGAACCGGGAATGAAACTCGGTTTGAAATCGGTAGTTCCGTCGGAGAGCTGCCGCAGGCAGGGATTGTGCAACTTTTCGCCGCGCTGTGTGCAGACGCAGCCGAAACGATTTCAGGAATAACGATCTAAGGAAAGGACAAAAGGAAATGGCGCTGGATCGCATGTTCCCGTTGGCGATGAGGGGTTTTGCCGCATCGGTAATCGCTTTTGCGTTGGCATGTGCATGCAAGGCCGAGGATTTGACTCCGCCCACACCGGAAGGCGGCGCGGTGGAGATAGCCATACATGAGGATTCAACTCTCACGGTTGCATCCGACGTCGGATACGAATCGCTCGCCGTGACCGGAAGCGGCAAGCTGACGCTCGCGGGCGCGGGCAGGATCACAACCTCGTCCGTGACCGTATCCAGCGGCGTTGCGCTAGTCGTAAACGGGCGGTTGGAAAGCACGTCGATAACAGTGGCATCGGGCGGCGCCGTCGATCTCGTCAATTCCCGCGACGCGCATTCGCTGTCCATTGCAGGCTCGGGCATCAACGATTCAGGTGCCGCGTATTGTTCGGAAAGCGATGTCGTCGACGAGGACAACAGCCCGTTTGTCACAAACATTACGCTCACAGCGGATGCCACGGTAAAGGCCGACTACGCATGGGGTATCATCGCGCAGAACGACGACAAGGCATATCTGCATCTTGGCACGAACAAGCTGACAATCAATGGCACGAACAGTTTCCTCATGGCCAGGACCGAAGTCTATGGTTCTGGCGCGATGGAGATTGCCGACGGCGCCACTCTCAAACCGTTCAAGTCCTCCTCCATCAGCGTTTTCGAAGCGTTGTGCACAATCAAAAGCGGCGGCAAACTTGATGTCGCGAAGACAACCACGTTCAAGGATCTCGTCTGCGAAGAAGGCGGCAGCATTTCGGTTTCGTCAGGAAATAACCTGTGCATCCGCAACCATGGAACGATGACCGTCCGCGGCACGGCCGATGTGCGTGGCAATTTGTACCTCGGAACCTCATACGACCACACCGCCAATCTCGAAGTAGGCGGGGTCGTGAATGTGCACAACGGTGGCGAACTTGGTGTTAGCGGCGGAGGATATATCAAGCAAATCCCGGGAACGCAGGGGAAAGTGAACATAAGCAATTCTGGACGTGTGGTATATGAATATTGCGCCGACCCCTGGATACCGGAATACGGCGATGTGTTTGCCGGAACGGGCGAGCTTGCATTCGAGACCGAAGAGCAGATAACACATACGATTACGAATAGCGACTTTGCGGGCGTAGTGAAATTTTCCTCCTCGCCGTACTACGACGCATACAACGTCCTTGGCGGCTCCGAAGGCGCAATGTTCTCTGGCGCACCGGAACTCGTGTCGGGCGGCAAAATCCATCTCGGTAGCTGGTACGATTCCGAAGGGAACATATTCAGGGTGCTGAATCTTTCCGGCAGCGGAACTTTCGATGCAGACCGCGAGGTCACCGAAACTCCGTGGACGCACACCATCGAAACGACGCAGACCAAGGACTCGCGGTTTTCCGGAAAGTTTGCGGGTTCGACGTGCAAATTCGACCTGGTCGTGAAAGGAGAGGAAGATGTCCACACGCTTACGCTCGCAGGAGAGAACACGACTTCTGGCACATTGACCATAACCAACAACGCCAAGGTCGTTTTCGACACAAGCGGCAACTGGACGAACGGAACGGTTGTTGTTGCGCAAGGCGGATGTCTCGAATCGAAGAATGGCGCAACAGTGGCATCGTCTTTGCAATTGCAATCGGGCTCCACGCTGAAGATTGCGACAAAGGTCGAGAATAACGTGACGAATGCGGTCGCCGTTGCAGTTGGTTCGTTGGAGTTGCCGCAGGATGGCAATGCGACAGTCGACATTACAGACATTCCCGAGCTAGAAACCGGCGTCGCGCAGACGCTGATTGCTTGCCAGAACGTTACGGCCGATATGGATCTATCGCATCTGACCGTAACAGGCAAGACGGACTGCCGTCTAAAGGCCGTCGAGGGAGAGGGTATTGCCGTTGAGCTCCTTCCGGACACGCTTATTTGGTCGGATGGTAGCTGGAACGTCGCTCCCGAAGACATGCAGCGTTATAGCGAGGCTTCAATCGTGCTTTCGGAAGGCACGAACACGGTTGCCGTCCCGGAAGCGATTGCGTTCGACAGAATAACCGTCACTGCCGCCGAAGATGCCAAGCTGTTCATGACAGGATCTGTCGCGACAGTCGCGAATCTCATTCTGGGCACGAATGTCACTTTAGTCGCGCCGCATGCCTGGGAAATTGATACGGTATTGGTTGATGCCGGAGCTTCGATAAGCGCCGAGTCTGATGCCAATGTTGCCGGGAACCTTGTCCTTGTCTATGGCTCAACCGTCTACCGCGGCGAGCATGTGGTCGGCGCGACCTGGCTTGCGGTCATACCGAACGCCGCGGATTTTGAGCCAAGCCCATCCAAGTCCACGAAGACGCTGTTCGGTTCGGGAAAATCAAACGGCGTGGTGATAAGGAACACCACCGGACAGCAGCCTTCCGGAAACTTCCAGGTTCTGAACGGCGGATGGTCGGTGACGTACGCGAGGCCGGATGCAAGCGTCCTTATTCTGGAGCCTGAGGCAGAAGCTGGTTCTGGCGCGATGACAATCACCGAGGAAGGCGCATCCTTCTCGCGTGCGTCATGGACTGCGCCCTCGGGCGAAGTGCACTCGTACGAATCAGCGCAGGATGCGGCTGATGCCGCGGAAGGGAAGGGCGGCAAAGTTTCTGTCCACGCAAGCGGAGAGTCCATAAGCCTGGGCGCGGGTTGGTTCTCTTCCGGTGCGTCGATCATTGTGCCCGCCGGGGTCGCTGCCGTGACTGTCACCGTTGCGGGCGTGGTGCATGGCGGCAAGGACTCGGGTGACGGCGATGGGTCCAGGAAATACGACGAAGAAGAACCGGCGCGCGCGGAAGTCGTCGAAAACGGCAAGAAGTACGCCTCGCTCTCGCTCGCAAAGAGCACTATGGGCGATGAACCCTGCACGTTCCGGCTACTGGCGGAATCCGCGGACCCAATCGATCTGGCCGATGGACAAACGTTGCTTCTCAACGATCAAACCTACGGTGGTGCTGTGACTGGTGCCGAGGCGAGCATCCAGCGGAACTCGAAGATATACGCCTACTACTCCAGACTATCCGACGCGAAGGCCGACTGGACAAGCGGCGACACCATCAATCTCCTTTCCGACGACGCGCGGTATTCCGTCCCGTCGGGCAAGACGCTCGTCCTCGACGGCGAGAGGACATACGCCGTCGCCAAGCCCTTCGACTTGACCGGCACGCTTACCGTGGGCGGATGCACGTTCACGGCCTCGGCGGGAATCAACATCAACGCCGGCACGCTGAAGGCCGCAAAGGCCAACTGCACGCTTATCCCCGGTGGAACCGAAGTGACGCTTCGCGAGGGCGGCGTGAAGGTCGATACGGACGGCTACGCCGCCTATATCGCGGCTACCCTTACGGTTGTTGGGGGACTTCAGAACACGCCCGTCATCCTCAAGGCGGGTCTCGCGGACCTGAGGCTTTCCGGCGGCGTTGCCGGCGGCTCGGTCATCACCATCCAGTCCGGCTGCGGGAAGGTGTACGCGCCCACTTCCTCCAATTGCGAACCCGGCGACTACACCCAGATTTCGGAGCAGGACGCGCAATGGGCGACCTTCGAGAACGGCATCGCCGTGGCGAGGCTTGTCAAGGCCGACGGCTCGTCCACCGCCTACAGCTCCGTAAACGCGGCTGGCGCCGCGGCGCAGATTAATCCTACGTACCGGTACATCGAGATTCTGGCGAACAACCAGACCCTCAGATGCCTGCCGACCATCGGAATTCTAAGAATCAAGTACAACCTCGACGATGCCGTCCTCACTTTCTCGGTGAAATCCCTTGCGCCAGATTGGACGTTCGACGAGGAATATGGCGTGGTATTTTCCGTCTTCACGCCCGTACACAAGGCGACCGATTACGTCTGGAATGGCGGCGAGGACGGCGAATGGGAGTCGATCGGCAACTGGAAGTGCAATGTGGCGCTCGAGATCGACCTGCCTGTCGCCACGCGCACGCCGGACGGCGACGATACGGTGACATTCAGGTCTGACGGCATGCCGGAAGCGGGATGGAGCGCATGCATCGGTTCGAGCGGCGGTGCATGCAAGTCGATTGCCGTCGAGGAGAACGCATCGCTTACGCTCGCCTATTCGTCTCTTGGCTGCAACATCAACAAGGAGGGCCTTGGAACGATAACCGTCACGAATGCGTGGACAGGCGGCACGCCTGTCATCACCGTCGAGGAGGACGGCGGCAACGTGACGATACCAAAATCCGCCGGATATACGCTTGGCGGGAATACGGTAATCATCTCCGCAACAGAGGAGACCGTCACGCTCGGGTTCGGCGTTCCGGTCGCCGACCCCTATGCGGCATGGGCGGCCGGAAACGGCATTGAAGGCGCGTGGGACGAGAGGGACGCAAACGGCGTCTACAACGTCTTCAGGTATCTCTTCGACGAGCCGACTGGCGACATCAGGATCATCGACATCTCCTTCGACTCTGAAGGCAATGTCGTCATCACGACGGCACCTTTGGTCAATGCCGCAGGATTCGCGGTCTCCGTGGTGGAGACGGGCGACTTGGAGGGCAAGAGCGTTACGGACGAAAGGACGGTAACGCCTTCTTCCAACACGGCTACATTCGAAAAGTCCTCGCCTCTGCGCTTCTACCGCGTAAAGGCGCAGAGGACGGAGATGTAACCTCTCGCCGCGTGGCGTGTAGACTGGGCGAGTTGCTGCGCGTTGGCGGCGGAGGCAAACTTTGCGTGCAAATATGCACACAAAATGGTATAATATGCCACGAAAAATCGAGTTGATGCAATTTTGGCACAAAGGAGAAACAAATAAATGGACTTTCCTGAGCTTATCTCGGACTTCGCCGAGAGACACGGCATAGCGAATCTGACCGCCGAGGACGGAGCCGCCGCGCTTGACGTCGACGGTATCGTCGTCACGCTCGTCGCCGCAGGCGACGCGCTCTCCGTCTCCGCCGACATCGGCGAGCCGCCGCTCGAGGGCAGGGCCGAGTTCGCAGAGCTCATGCTCGAGGCGAACCTGCAGTCTGAGGCCTTATTCGCCAAGGAGCCGGAAGCCGGCACCTATATCCTCGTGCGCCGGCTTTCGCTTCCGGCGCTCGATGCAGGATCATTCGATGCCGCGCTTGAGGCGCTCGTCAATCTGGCGGAGACCTGGCACCGGCTCCTCGCCGATTACCGCCCCGTCGCGAAGGCTGCCGCCGAGCGAGCCGGGGAACATCCCCAGTTCGGCGACAGGGGATTCGTGCAGGTGTAGTGCGTCTGATGCCTTGGCCGCATGCGGCCAAGGCGTAACCTCCCTTTGCGAGGCGTGTATGCGCAAGGACCTCGCCGGCATGCTCGAGGGCGACTACAAGCTCGAATACATTGACATCGACGTGTCGTACGATTTCCATATCGACAAACTCTACAAGTTCAACGCGATGCCTGGCGCGCAGCTGGAGGAAATGGATCTTCAGGCCCCGTAACCTTTTGCCGCGCGCCGTGTAGACAGGCAAAGGGCAAGCGAAAAACACAGCAAAAAGAAAACAGGCAATGGCAGTCAACTTCAACAATGTGCAGTTCAGCCAGTTCGTCCAGTTCGCCGAGCGGCAGGCGAACCCCAAGGACAGCGAGGCGATCGCCCGCCGACATTACTTTCAACTGCAAAGATGTTCCGGGCGACTGGGCCAAGCTTCCCATGGGCAAGATCGACAACTATATCGAATTCGAGTTCGACATCTCCGATCCGAACACCGCGGTGCTGACGGACGTCCATTCCGGGCAGACCATAGAGGTGTAGTCAATCAGGCTAGAGGCGGGGGCAAAAAGCGCGGCGCAGTTAAATGCGCCGCGCTTGAGCGTTGTCCCGAAATATGGTATAATATCCTGATTCCTGCGGGGGATAGGGCTTCCGCCAAAGGATAAACAAGAAAGAGGTTCTCAATGAATGCTATGCTGGCGTCGTCGGCAACGGTGGAGGTCTCCACAGGATGGCTTGTCAAGCTCTCCGGATGGGTTGACACGATCGATGGATACGTGTGGGGGCTGCCGCTGATACTGACGGTCCTTCTGACAGGCGTCATAGTCACTTCATTCCTGAGGATGGAGCACCTCTTCCACCTCAAGAGGGCGTTCCACTACATGGTCCGCACGGAGAAGGGGGCCGACGCCTCCGGCGAAGTCTCTGCGTTCGGCGCCCTCTGCACGGCCCTCTCCGCCACGATCGGCATCGGCAACATCGTCGGCGTCGCCACCGCAATCGGCATGGGCGGCCCGGGTGCGCTCTTCTGGATGATGGTCGCGGCGTTCTTCGGAATGGGCACCAAGTACGCAGAAGGGCTCCTGGCCGTCAAGTACCGTGAAGTTTCGCCCGACGGAAAGGTTCTCGGCGGCCCGTTCTACTACATCGAGAAGGGCCTTGGCAAGAAGTGGAAGCCTCTCGCCGTCATGTTCGCCGTATTCGGCACTCTCGCGGCCCTCCTGGGTATCGGCACGATTACGCAGATACACGGCATCACATCCGCCGTCCAGCGCTTCTTCGACCCGTCGTTCAATTCCATGGATCCGACCACCGGCTGGCACATCTTCGGCACGACATATTCGCAGAGCGTCGTCATCTCGGGTGCGATCGTCACAATCGCCACGGCGCTCGTTCTTATCGGAGGACTTAAGCGCATCGCCAACGTCTCGACGCTCATCGTGCCGTTCATGGCCGTCCTCTACCTCGTGATGTGCCTCTTCGTGATATTCGGCAACTTCTCGCAGATACTCTGGGCCATCCAGGAGATCGTCCGTTCCGCGTTCAACCCGGCGGCCGCCACGGGCGGAGCCGTAGGGTCGATATTGGTGGCGATGCAGCTTGGCATCGCGCGCGGCATATTCTCCAACGAGGCGGGCCTCGGCTCCGCGCCGATCGCCGCCGCCGCCGCGAGGACCAACGAACCCGCCCGCCAGGGTCTAGTGTGCATGATGGGAACGTACATAACGATCATCATCTGCCTCATGACGGGGCTTACGATCGTCCTTGCAAACTCCTGGCGCCCCGAATTGGGCCTCAAGGGCGTCGACATCACGATCCACGCCTTCGCAAAGGGGCTAGCATTCCTGCCTAACTCCAACTTCATCGCATCGCTCCTTCTGATGGTGTCGCTCGTCTTCTTCGCGTTCACGACGATCCTCGGCTGGAACTACTACGCCGAGCGCTGCCTCGAATACCTCGTCGGCAAGCGCAAGAGCGTCATCATGGCGTACCGCTTCCTCTACATCGTCGTCGTCGGCATCGGGCCGTATCTTACGGTCTCCGTCGTCTGGGGCCTCGCGGACGTGTTCAACGGCCTTATGGCGTTCCCGAACCTCGTCGCGCTCATCCTCCTCTCGCCCGTCGTCTGGCGCACCACGAAGGAGTTCCTCGCAAAGTGCCGCGAGCGCGAGAAGTGGATCGACTACGACTGATCGCAACCCCGCAACCGACGCGCCACATGGAGTGATGATCATGGTTGACCTTAAAGTGAATCTCGCCGGGCTTGAGATGCCCACGCCCGTCGCCGTGGCGAGCGGCACATTCGGCTACGGCACGGAATACCAGGGTGCGCTCGACTATTCGAAGCTCGGGGCGATCACCGTGAAGGGTGTGAGGCGCGACCCTTGGCCGGGGAACCCCTCGCCCCGCCACGCCGAGGTTTTCGGCGGCCTCGTGAACGCGATAGGCCTTCAGGGGCCGGGCGTCGAGCCGTTCATGAAGCACTACATCAAGCACTACCGCATGGTCGCAGGCGCCGTGCCTCTCATCGTGAACGTATGGGGCGGCTCGATAGACGAGTACGCCGAGGTGGCGCTTGCGCTTTCGTCGTCCCCCGAGGTGAACGCCCTGGAGCTTAACGTAAGCTGCCCGAACGTCAAGGAGGGCGGCCACACGTTCGGCCAGGATCCGCGTGTCCTTGGAGAGCTAGTGAAGGCCGTGCGCGCCTCGACGAAGCTTCCGCTCATAGTGAAACTCGCACCGAACGTCCCCGATTTCACCCCCTACGTAAGGGCGTGCGAAGACGGCGGCGCCGACGCGCTTTCGCTCATCAACACCATCCCTGCGATGGTGATCGACACCGAAAGGCGCAGGCCGGTCATCGCGAACGTGACGGGAGGGCTTTCCGGGCGCGGAATCCACCCGGTGGCGGTTAAGTGCGTGTATGACGTCCACAGGCTCACGAAGCTCCCCATCCTCGCGATGGGCGGCGTGTACTCGCCCGAGGACGCGATAGAGCTTATGCTCGCCGGTGCGAGCGCTGTCGCCGTCGGGACGGCGACATTCACCGATCCTTCCACGGCGCCGCGCACGGTGGACGGCATCGCCGCATACTGCGAAAGGCACGGTTTCAAGGCGGCAAGGGAACTTACGGGGGCGCTGGAGGTTTGAGATGGGTCTTAGTGTAGGGATCGTCGGTCTTCCGAACGTAGGCAAAAGCACACTTTTCAACGCGCTCACGAAGCGCCAGCAGGCGGCTGCCGAGAACTATCCGTTCTGCACGATAGAGCCGAACGAGGCCGTCGTCGAGGTCGAGGATGCAAGGCTCGCGAAGCTGGCCGATATAGTCCATCCGGCGCAGATCGTCAGGGCGACGGTGACTTTCACCGACATTGCAGGCCTTGTAAAGGGCGCGTCGAAGGGCGAGGGCCTCGGCAACAAGTTTCTGGCGAACATCCGCGAGTGCGATGCGATACTCCATGTCGTGAGGTGCTTCGAGAACGACGACATCATCCACGTCCAGGAGGGGGGCGGCAAGTCCTCCCCGATCGATCCTGTGGGAGACGCCCAGGTTATCGAAACTGAGCTTCAGCTCGCCGATCTTGAGCAGCTTCAGCGCCGCCTCCAGAGGGTCGCAAAGGAGGCGAAGGCAAACCCGAAGCTCCGTCCCGAGGCCGAGGCCATGGCAGCCCTTGAGGCGCACCTTAGCGAAGGCAAGAGCGTAAGGAGCTTCCCGAGAGCCGAGGGCGATGCGATAATCCCCGTTTTGAGGGAACTTCACTTCCTTACGGACAAGAAGGTCATCTACTGCGCCAACGTCTCCGACGACAACGTCACGGGAGAAGGGAATGCGCATGTCGACGCCTTGCGCGAGTACGCCAAGGGCGAGGGTTGCGAGATGGTCGTCGTCTCCGCCCAGATGGAGGCCGACCTCGCAGGGCTTTCCGAGAGCGAGGCGAAGGAGTTTCTGGAGAGCTACGGGCTTGAGGAGAGCTCGCTCGCGAGGACGATCCGCCTCGCGTACCACACGCTTGGGCTTGCGAGCTACTTCACGGCCGGCCCCAAGGAGGTGCGGGCGTGGACGTTCCACAGGGGCTGGAAGGCCCCGAAGTGCGCGGGCGTCATACACACCGACTTCGAGAAGGGCTTCATACGCGCCGAGGTCATCGCATACGACGACTACATCGCCCACAACGGCGTCTCCGGCGCGCGTTCGGCGGGGGCGCTCAGGCCAGAGGGCAAAGAGTACGAGATGAAAGACGGCGACGTCGTCGAATTCCTTTTCAACTAGGCCATGCAGAGAGTTCTTGTAACAGGCAGTTCGCGCGGCATAGGAAGGGCCGTAGCGCTGAAGCTCGCGAAGGACGGCTTCGCCGTGAAGACGCACGCCGCGAAAAGCGTCGATGCGGCCCGCGAAACGGCGAGGCTCTGCGCGGAGCTCTCGGGCGCGTCCTTCGAGGAGCCCTTCGCGTTCGATCTGAGGGATAGGGCCGCCGTCGAAGCGGCCATACTCGCCGACATCGAGGCCAACGGCCCATACTACGGCGTCGTCGCGAACGCCGGGGTCTCGGCAGACGCGCCTTTCCCCGTCCTTGAGGGCGAGCTTTGGGACAAGGTCATAGACACGGACCTTACCGGCTTCTACAACCTTGTGAAGCCTCTTGTGATGCCGATGGTCTCCGCGCGCATCAAAGGCCGCATCGTCGCACTCTCCAGCGTGAGCGGAGTTGTCGGCAACAGGGGGCAGGTGAACTACTCGGCGGCCAAGGCCGGGCTTATAGGGGCAGTCAAGGCGCTTTCCGTGGAGCTCGCCAAGCGCGGAATAACGGTGAACGCGGTTGCCCCGGGTGTGATCGACACCGACATGGCCCGCTCCATAGAGGAGCCGGATCTCGTTAAGAAGGCCATCCCGATGCGCAGGTTCGGAACCCCGGACGAGGTGGCGGCGGTCGTCTCGTTCCTTATGGGCCCGGGCGCATCGTACGTGACGCGGCAGGTGATAAAGGTCGATGGAGGGCTGGCAGGGTGAGGCGCGTCGCGATAACTGGCATGGGCGCCGTAAGCCCGCTTGGCATAGGGGTCGACGCCTCCTTCGAAAGGCTCCGCCGCTTCGAGAACTGCGTAGGCCTTGACGAGGAGCTTCTCTCGTTCAAGGGTTTCAACACGCACCTTTCGGCGAGGTCGAATTTCGTCCGGCCCGAGAGGTATACGCGCAAGGTCGTGAGGACCATGGGCGAGGTTAGCATACTGGCCCTCAACGCCACGGAGCAGGCGATATCCGAGGCCGGGCTGGAGGCGGCGGATCTCGAAAGCGGCCGCTGCGGAGTGGCCTACGGAAGCTGCTCCGGGAGCATAGCGCCCCTGGCGGATTTCGCGGGAACCGTTCTCAAGAAGGAGATCCGCGGGATAACGAGCGGATCGTACATCAAGTTCATGCCACAGACCACGGCCGTCAATCTGAGCGTACATTTCAGGACGCACGGGCGGCTCGTCCCGACGGGTACGGCGTGCACAAGCGGAAGCCTCGCCATCGGAAGCGCGGCGGAGCTTATACGCTGGGGCGTCCAGGATGTCATGATAGCCGGCGGCGCCGAGGAGTTCTCGGCGACCCAGGTCGCGGTCTTCGATACGCTTTTCGCAACGAGCGTGAAGGATGGCGAGCCTAAGCTCACGCCGCGCCCGTTCGATGTGGCGCGCGACGGCCTTGTGATAGGGGACGGCGCGGCCACGCTCATACTTGAAGACATGGACCGCGCCAGGGCGCGCGGCGCGAAGATCTTGGCCGAGGTCGTCGGATTCGCCGAGAACACCGACGGCACGCACGTAACAAACCCCAATATGGAGACGATGTCCCTCGCGCTCGAAGGGGCGCTGGAGGACGCCAAAGTCTCCCCAAACGACATAGGCTTCGTAAGCGGCCACGGCACCGCCACCATCGCGGGCGACATAGCCGAGACCCACGCCACATTCAGGGCGTTCGGCCGCGCGGTACCGATCCACAGCATAAAGAGCTACACCGGGCATACCCTCGGCGCGTGTGGAGCCTTGGAGGCGATTCTCGCCGTAAGGAGCCTCGACTCCGGCTGGGTTCCGCCGACAGTCAATCTCACGGATATCGATCCAAAGTGCGCGGAGCTCGACTATATAACGGGTGATGGCCGCATGATAGATGCCGCGTACGCGATGTCGAACAATTTCGCGTTCGGCGGAGTCAATACGTCGCTTGTCCTTGGAAGGGTCTAAAGATGAAAACAAGGCAGTTCTGGTATCCGCTCCCCGAAAGGCTCATTGCGCAGCACCCCGCGAAGGAGCGCGGCACCGAGAGGATGATGGTCCTCCACCGCGACACCTGCTTCCTCGAGCACCGCCACATTGCCGACATAGTAGAGTACCTCAAGGAAGGCGATCTTCTCGTGGTGAACGACACGAAAGTCTTCCCGGCCAGGCTTCTCGGGACGTGGGCCGATAGCCTCGGAGCCGTGGAGGTGCTTATGGTGAGCCCCGCCTCGGACGGCGATGCGCTTGACGCGGAAGGGCCCGGGCGCGCCCTCGCGGCCCATGAGGTCACGTGGAACGTCATGATCGGCAGCGGCCGCCCGTCGCGTGAAGGGCAGGTGGCCGTGTTCGGACCCAAGGGCGAGCTCAAGGCGACGCTGAAGATTAAGCTTGGCGGCGGGATGTGGAGGGTCGTCCTTTCTAGCGATAGGCCGCTCGGCGAGCTTCTCGACGAGTTTGGGAGAACGCCAGTCCCGCCTTACGTCCACCGCGAAGGGACGGCCGAGGAGGAGGTCGCCGACCGCGAGAGGTATCAGACGATATACGCAAGGCACATTGGAAGCGTCGCTGCGCCTACTGCGGGTCTCCATTTCACGCCGGAAATCTTCGCCGCGCTTGAGGCCAAGGGCGTCAGGCGCACTGCGGTGACGCTCCACGTGGGGCCAGGCACGTTCAGACCCGTGAAGGCCGAGAACATCGAGGATCACCAGATGGACTTCGAGGCGTTCTCCGTCCCGGAGGAGGCCGCACGCGAGATAAACGAATGCAAGGCGAGAGGCGGGCGGGTCATCTGCGTAGGCTCGACGAGCGTGAGGACGCTTGAGACCGTCGCGAGCCGCGAGCGCAAGGAGGGAGAGCCTCTTATCGTCGCGGGAAGCGGCGCCTCGAACATCTTCATCTATCCTCCGTACCGTTTCAAGGTCGCGGACGGGATGCTCACGAACTTCCATCTGCCGCAGTCGACGCTTCTTATGATGGTCTCCGCGCTTGCGGGCCGGGAGCGCATCCTTTCGGCGTATGCAATGGCCGTGCGGTCAAACTACATGTTTTTCAGCTACGGCGACTGCATGCTGATCGTTTGAGTGGCAGGTGGCTTTTGAGGAGAAATCCATCATGAAAAGAATATCCGCTCTCGTTATCGTTTCACTGCTCTCCATCGCGTCTTTATCGGCCTACACTGTGGCGCTGGCGCCCGGGGAAGTCAAGCTTGATGTCGTCGAAGACGTGGGTTACGACGTATTCAATTTCGTGTTGAATGCCCCGACCTGTAAATCGAGGATGTCGGCAGGCCATCAGTATAGCATTCTGGCGACGCCGACCGTAAAGGCGTGGACGGCGGCCCAAAAGGCGGATGTGTCGGTTCCGTACGTCGTCAAGGAAGGGGATCAGGAGGCGTTGCGGTCGATGAAAGCGGCCGTGGAGGCGTTGAAGGACAGCCCCAGCGCCGATAAGGCCAAGGAGCTTATCACCACAATCGAGACTGCGATTGGCGGCCTGAGTTTCAAGATGAAGACGGACGAGGACAGGAATGACGCGCTCGTGAACGCATATTGGTTTGCGCTATGCTACAGCGACGACCCCAAAATACGCAAACTCCTTGAAGGGAAGATAGACGCGCTTTGCAGAAAAAAGCGCCCATATCCCTACCGCGCAGATATGGTCCTGCCGACGTTCCTGGCCCTGCCGGCCTACGGCAGCTGCGACGAGTCGAAGGTCGAGAATATGATGCGCCTGCTGAATGAATGCAAATGCGGACGCCGGCCCGACGGCTTCAAGGACAAAGCCGCCGCCATCCGTCTTGTAATTTCGATGGAGCGTTCCGTGCGCGTTCTCATGGAAGAGGAATCCATGCCGGCCGTAAAGAAGGCTCTTGTGAACATCGACAGGAACATGAGGGAGCTGTCGAAGCCGGGCCCCATCGCCGTGGATCCGAACTGCGGCGCTGCCGAAAGGGTGTCGAAAGCGTCGAACTGGGCGTTGCCAAAGAACTACATGGAGCTTAAGGTAGCGATCCTTGAGAGCGCGCTTGAGACGGCGCAAAGCGATGCCAAGCGCAATTTCCTGCAATCCGAGATCAGATCCACCGAGAAGAAGCTTAAGAAGCACCTTCAAACCGAACCCAAATCCCGCTAATCCCCATTCCCCATTCCCCATTCCCCCATTCCCCATCCTTACGCGTGCATGACGCGGTGGAGGATTTCGGCGCATTTGCCGCAGTGGATGCAGTCGTTGGCGCATTTTGCGCCGATTCCGGAGACGGCGAAACCGTCAGGGAAGGACTTGTTGTCTATGGGAGCCGGAAAAAGATCGGAGTGGACGGGATCCATAAGGTCCAGAAGGTTGCCGTCGTAGCTGTAGGATGCGTAGGCGGCCAGTATCTTCGTGGGGTTTGCGATCTTGCGCGTCGCCACCTTGAAGACCTCGACGCCGCGCTCCTCCCAAAGGGGGACGTCCTCGGGGCGCACCCAAGTCGCGCGTATGAAATCCTCGTACATGCCGCGCGAGTACGCGGTCCTGCAGCGGAAGAACGAGAAGCCGTACTCCTGCGCAGCCGCAATGTCTTCAGGCCTTCTGCCGTCGCCGTGGCCGTGGAGATTGTCGTGGAACTGCTGGAAGGGGCACTGCCTCAGGCACCCTGAGTTCACCTGCATGCCGGCGATCTTGCCGTGTGCGCGCGCCCACGATACGGCTGAATCCACATAGTCGAACTCGCGCTGGCGCTCGCGCGTCAGGTAGAACGAGTCGAAAAGCTCCTCGATGCACTCGAAGCCGACAGTGCCGTGGACGCGGCCGTTCACGGACCACCTTATCTTTAGTGACGGGAAATGCCTTTTGAGGACCGTCGCGATGAAAGGGGATGTTGTCGTAACGATGTCGGGGAAGAGTCCTTCCCCGTCCATATCCTTCATGACCGATCTGACGAACGAGGCGAGGTTGGCGGATATTGCGTTCTCGCCGTAGCAGTTGCAGTTGAAGAGCGTGTCGAGAAGGATGCCGTTTCTGCGGCACCATCTGAGGTCGGAAAGGAGGCGTTCGCGGTTCTCGGTGGAGTTCTCCGGCGCGGGGCGGCATGAAAGCACCCCGGGCCAGGCGAAGAACACCTCCCTGATGCGCTCCTTCCAGGGCTCGCAAGCCTCGATGAAGGGTTCGTTGTAGAAATGGCCAACTGCAATGTTACTTTTCATTGCGGAAAGTATACCAATTCCCGGGGCGAAACGCAAGAAAATTGCGCTAGGCTAATTTTGTGCTTGATTTTCCAACTTAGATATGGTAAACTTATGCGCGTCGACCCGGGAAAGGGTCATATGGAGTTATGGATATGCCTATATCGTTCATGTCAGTGGGGAGCAGGCACAGGATCAAAGCCGTCAACGGCAGCGATTCGGTGAAGAAGCACCTTGGCGACCTTGGGTTCGTCGAGGGCGCTGAGGTAACGGTCGTCAACGAGACGGCCGGCAGTCTTATTCTCGGCATACACGACAGCCGCGTCGCCGTCAACCGCGATCTGGCGATCAGGATTCTCGTGTAGGGATGCGCGCGAAAGGAGAGGAAATGACGCTTAAGGATGTAGCAATAGGTTCCAAGACCACAATCGTCAAGCTCAACGGCGAGGGCCCTGTCAAAAGGCGCATAATGGATATGGGCCTTGTGAAGGGCACGGAAGTCACCGTCAGGAAGGTGGCCCCAATCGGCGATCCCATCGAGATAACCGTTCGCGGGTTCGAGCTGAGCCTCCGCAAGGCGGAAGCCGCCCTTATCGAAGTCGCCTTATAAACCAAATTTTTTGGCCTTATACTTAGCCTAGTCTAAACAAATTCGCCAAAGGAAACTCAAGGAGAATTTCAAATGGCAATCAAAATTGCGCTTGCAGGCAACCCGAATAGCGGCAAGACAACGCTCTTCAACGAGCTCACCGGCTCGAACCAGTATGTCGGCAACTGGCCTGGCGTCACGGTCGAGAAGAAGGACGGCATCCTTAAAGGCGACAAGAATGTCGTGGTGCAGGACCTTCCCGGCATCTACTCGCTTTCGCCGTATTCCCTTGAGGAGCGCGTTTCGCGCAACTTCCTCGTCACCGAAAGGCCCGATGCGATCCTGGACATCGTCGACGGCATGAACATCGAGCGCAACCTCTACCTCACGACGCAGCTCGCCGAGCTGGGTGTGCCTCTTGTAGTGGCGGTCAACATGATGGACCTCGTCGCCAAGGCTGGTGACAGGATCAACTTCGAGAAGCTCGGCAAGGCTCTCAACTGCAAGGTGATCGGCATCTCCGCGCAGAAGGGCGAAGGTTGCGCCGACGCGGCGCAGCTCGCGCTCGACTACGCCAAGGAGGGCCGCAAGGGCGAAGTGCCGCACGTTTTCACCGGTTCCGTGGAGCATGCGCTCGCGCATATCGAGGAGTCGATCCAGGGGACCGTCCCCAAAGAGTCGATCCGCTGGTGCGCGATAAAGGTCTTCGAGCGCGACAAGGAGGCCATCTCGAAGATGGGCCTCAAGCCCCAGACGCTCGAGCATGTCGAGCAGCACATAAAGGACTGCGAGAGGGAGCTTGACGATGACGCCGAGTCGATCATAACCTCACAGCGCTACTCGTTCATCCAGAGGCTCGTTTCCGAGTGTGTGGTGAAGAACGAGAAGAAGCGCGCACGCGCAAGCCTCTCAGATAGGATCGACAGGTTCGTCACGAACCGCATCCTCGCTCTCCCGCTCTTCTTCGTCGCCCTCTGCGCCATGTGGTGGATAGCCGCTTCGCCAAGCGGCGTCGGCACGGTCCTTACGGATTGGGCGAACGACGGGCTCCTTGGCGAGGACGGGTGGCATCTTCCCTTCACCACGCACGAGTTCAAGTGCCCCGATTGCGGCGTGGAAGGCTCCTGCAAGGCCTGCTCGATATACTCCGGCCTTGAGTACGACGATGCGAAGGACGCCTACGCCCCCCACGAAAAGAACGTCGAGGAGTGGGAGAAGGCGTACGTCGAGGCGTACAACGAGGCCCACAAGTCTGATGAGGGATTTGAAGCTCTTGAGGAGTTCGACGAAGAGAAGCTCGATCCTGCGATCGCCGCCGGCGTCAAGGCCGACGTCAAGCTCGACGACGACGAGGAGACTGGCGAGAGCATCAAGGGCAAGGTGGAGATAAAGAACGGTTTCGTCAGCGTCGAGAAGGACGAGGAGTGCGAAACCGACGCTGCCTGGCGCTGCGACTGGGCCATGTATCAGGTGTCGAAGGCCGTCCCGGAGGTTGATCCCAGCGCCTTCGGGGTGTTCGTCCCCGGCATCGCCGCTCTCATCGACGACGGTCTCAAAGCCGCCGGCGCGAGCGAGACGGTGACTTCAATAGTGAAAGACGGCGCATGGGCGGGCGTCGCGACGGTTCTCGGCTTCGTTCCCGTCATAGCCGTCGTCTTCCTCTTCCTCGCGTTCCTCGAGGACTGCGGATACATGGCGCGCGTCGCCTTCATAATGGACCGCCTCTTCAGGTGCTTCGGCCTTTCCGGCAAGAGCTTCATCCCGATGATCGTCGGCAAGGGCTGCGGTGTGCCGGCTGTCATGGCGGCTAGGACGATCGAGAACAAGCGCGACCAGCGCATGACGATCATCTTGGCGACATTCATCCCCTGCGGCGCCAAGACGGCGATCATAACGATGTTCGCAGTACTCTTCTTCCGCGAACAGTGGTGGATCGCCTGGCTCATGGACGTCATCGGCATCGCGATCATCATCCTGGGCGGCATTGCGCTCAAGAAGTCGCGCTTCTTCGCGGGCGAGGCGGCGCCTTTCGTGATGGAGCTTCCCGCGTACCACCTGCCCACCCTGGGCGGAGTCTGGAAGAGCACGTGGACACGCGCAAAGGGGTATATCTTGAGGGCCGGTCTCATAATCTTCCCGGCGAGCGTCTTCCTCTGGCTCGTGATGCACTTCGACTGGACCTTTACGCTCCTTTCGGACGAGCAGCTCGACCAGTCCATGCTCGCCACGGTCGGCAACTGGATCGCGTGGTTCTTTGCGCCTCTCGGCTTCGGAACGTGGCAGGGCGCTGCGGCGACGGTTTCTGCCGAAATCGCCAAGGAGCAGGCAACCGCGACGCTCGGCATAGTCTCGGCCGGAATGTCCGGCGCGACGGTCGGCGCGCAGATCCAGAACCTCTTCGCGTCGTTCAGCGACTTCCCGAAGCTTGCCGCGCTCTCGTTCATGGTCTTCAACCTCTTCATCCCGCCCTGCATGGTGGCGATAGCCGTCACGTTCCGCGAGATGGGGTCCAAGGCGTGGGGCTTCCTGGCGATGGGCTTCCAGCTCTTCGTGGGGTACGCGATATCGCTCTCCGTGTACCAGATAGGCATGCTTGTCGCGGGCGGCGTCTTCGGCTTCTGGACGGCCGTCGCCATAGCGGTCGATCTCTTCTGCCTGTGGGCTATCCTCCGCCCTGCAAGGAAGGAGGCGTAGGATGAATGCCGGATCTCTTCTCGTCCTCGCGGGGCTTCTCGCCCTCGCGGGACTTGCGGTGTGGCGCGTAATAAGAAAGGGAGCACCTTGCGATTGCGGGTGCGGCGGCAAGTGCTCCGGCTGCGCAGGATGCCACTCCAAGGCGCTATTTCAAACAAAAACGAAAGGATGTTATAGAAGATGAATGCAAAGATGATGGTTGCGGCGTTTTGCGCCGCGGGGCTCGCAGCGGCATTGGCGGCGCAGGAGGCGGAGGTTCCGGCGGCAGCGCCGGTCGACGCCCAGGCTGTGGCGGAGGCTGTCGAGCAGGACGGCGATGAGTTCCCGGTGGCGGTCGAGGCCGGCGTCTCGTTCGATTCGAGGTACATGACCTACGGCGTGATCGACGGCAAGGATCCGATCGTAACGCCAGAGGCCAAGGTGACTTTCGCCGACTGGGTCTATCTCGGAGCCAGCGCCATATTCGACACAACCAAGGGCAACGGCAAGCGCGGCGGATACGGCAACCGGGCGGGCAAATACACGACGTTCGACATGACTGCCGGCATCGCCCATGAATTCGAGCTTCCGGACGATTTCGGCACGCTCAGCGTCGACTTCAACTATATCTACGAGTACATTCCGCGCCACCATGGCAGCATGGACGATACGCAGTACCTCAACCTGGAGCTCGGCCTCGGCGGTCACTGGCTTGAGCCTACGCTCCTCATCGAGCGCGACCTCATGGCCGACGACGGCACGTACGTGAACCTCAGCCTTGCGCACGGCATAGACCTGATCGGCGAGGGCGAGGATGCGACGCTCAAGTTCACGCCCTCCGTGGCGCAGGGCTTCGGCAACTCGAAGCGCAACTTCTACTATCTCGGCAAGGACCATGACGGGCTTATGGATACGACCGTCAAGGGCGAGCTCGAGTGGAAGGTGTGCGACCACGTCAAATTGAGCGCATACGTCGCCTACTACGACTACTGGTTCGACCGCGAGCTGCGCCATGGCGCCAGGGACCACAACCGCGAATGGGGTTCAAGGTGCAAGGACTCGTGGAACATCGTCGCCGGGCTTGGCGCATCCGTAGAGTTCTGATACGTGTCCGTTTGAACGCCTGGGCGCCTTATCCGCCGCAGCTATTCCCTCGTCGAGACCTTTTCGGGGAGACGCGAGAGAAAGACGGAGGAAAGGCGCTCAGGCAGTATCGAGAGAAGCCAGGTAACGAATCTCATCGGCCAGGGAAAGGTGATCAAGGGGACATTGCGCTTTACGCGGGCAAGGATGATTTTCGCGGCTTTGTCCGCCTCCATGAAAAACGGCATAGGGCAGGTGTTCTGCTCGGTTATGCGCGAACGGACAAACCCCGGGCAGATGACGTTCACCTTGATGTTCTCCTTTTTAAGAAGCCCCCTCAAAGCGGCTCCCCACGCCTTTACCGCCGCCTTCGATGCCGAGTAGGATGGGCATGTCGGCATGCCGTGGTAGCCGGCGATCGAAGAAGTGAGCACAAGCTGCCCGCCACCATGCCGCCTGAACGCCTCTATGGCCGGAAAGGCGGTGTTGACGGTTCCGCCGAGGTTGACGGCGAAAGTGCGCCTTGCGTTCGCCTCCGTTTCGCTGCCCGTGGCGATGCCGGCATTGGCGAAAACGATGTCGAGAGGCGAGATCGCGTCGCATTCGCGGATGCACGCAGCTATGGCCGCCTCGTCGGCGACGTCCACGGCCCTCGTCTCGACCAGTTCCGCGCCAGCCGCGAGCGCGCGCGATTTCACCTCCTCCAGGCGGCCGGTGTCCCGCCCGATGAGGAAAAGGGTGCGCGCGCCGCCTTTGGCCGCCTCGACGGCCAATGCCGCGCCTATTCCGCTTGAAGCTCCTGTTATGAGAATCGTCATGGTGAAAAGTATACCAAATCTCCGCCCCTCGCGCAACAGCCCACCGCCAAATGCGCTTCCAAGATGAACGGTTGCGTTATGGATGAGAGTATGGTAAAATATACCGCATGACAGCCAACATAATAGATGGTAAGAGGCTAGCCGCCGAATTGCGCCAGCGCATCGCTAGGGATGTGCTCAAGCTGAGGAGCGAAAAGGGCGTTACGCCCGCGCTCGCAGTCATACTCGTCGGGAACGATCCCGCGAGCATCAGCTACGTTACAGCCAAGGAACGCGCCTGCAATGAGGCCGGAATCGTCTCGCGTGAGATCCGCCTGCCGGCGGATACGACGCAGGATGAGCTTGTGGGCCTTATAAAGCGGCTCGACACCGACAGCTCCATCCACGGAATCCTCGTGCAGCTGCCGCTGCCCAAGGCTATCTCGGACAAGGCCGTCATCGACGCCATTTCCCCCGAGAAGGATGTGGACGGCTTCACTCCCGTCAACATCGGGCGCATGATGCTCGGCGAGGATTGCTTCATCCCTTGTACGCCGCACGGGATACTCAAGCTCATCGAATCGGCAGGCATCGAGACGGAAGGCCGCCACGCCGTCGTCGTCGGGCGCAGCAACATCGTCGGCCGGCCGGTAGCGGCGCTCCTCTCGTCAAAGCGGAGGAACTGCACCGTTACGCTCTGCCATTCCGCGACGCGCGATCTCGCGTCAATCACGCGCCAGGCAGACATCCTTGTCGTCGCGACGGGCCGCCCCGGCACCGTCACCGGCGACATGGTAAAGCCGGGCGCGACTCTCATCGACGTCGGCGTCAACCGCATCCCTGACGCGACGCGCCCCAAGGGCTTCAGGCTCTCGGGCGACGCCGATTTCGACAGCTGCGCCGAAGTGGCCGGCGCGATAACTCCCGTCCCGGGCGGCGTTGGCCCGATGACGATAGCGATGCTTCTTTTCAATACACTGCAAAGCGCCGCAAAGGCGGCGGAAAGGAAAAGCCAATGAAGATCCTTGGCGATCCCATTTTCTCGAAGACGGCCTCCGGGCTGCTTGCAAGCCGCACCGGCACCATCTTCTTCAAGACGCCCGGCCTCGTCACGAGGCGCGGCGTACACTCGATGCAGCGCCTCTGGTGGATCGAGGAGATCAACCGCGAGCGCGCCCAAAGGGGCGAAAGCGAGCTCAGCGCGAACGAGGCGGCGGACGAGGCGGCCGATTCCGTCGATCTGGTCTTCACCGACCGCTACGTCTACATACGCCCCGACCCCCGCAGGATGGATCTCGCGCTCAAGGCGGACGCGGCATTGCAGGAGATCGTGCCCAAGCACAGGATCCGCTTCATGAACACGCACCTCGCCGAGGTGCGCCAGGCGCTGAGGGTCCGTGGCGAGTACTGGCGCATGGCCGTCAAGCCGGCCACGAGGGAAGAGATCGTGAGCCTTATCGAAACGTCCCTTTCGGCGATCGATGCCCAGAGCATCTACTACTACAACGGCTACACCGGCACGAGGTGGCTCACCGCAGGGACGTTCACCAAGGCGTGCTCGCTTGAGGGCGAGGCCCTGAGGGTGCAGCTCAACGAGATCGTCTCCGGGCTCAAGGCGTACAATCGCAACGGCCAGCCTGAGATCGCGCTCTTCCCGCAGGATCTGCCCTTGGAGCTCAAATCGGCCATATGCGCAATCCCGCCCGGCGAGATGGACGACGCGGCGCTCGCGGCTGCCGCGGCCGACCTTTCGCTCCGCTACCGCATGGCCGTTCCGGCAAGGCTCCGCGACGAATCGGTCGACAACCTCGACTGGCGCAACGAGATGAACGCCACGCTGACGCGCGGCTCGAACGAGCCGCTCGTCGATGTCGACGTCCTCATCGAAGGCATTTCGCCGGAATTCTACCGCCAGATAGAATGGCTCCCCGGTGCCGCGATCGACAACGGCGAGCTTATCTTCGACCCCATCTTCGACCTTGCCGACAGGACGCAGGACCCTGAGCTGCTCGCGATGTGCGACAACCGCGTCAAGGCGCTCATATTCAATATGGTGAGGTTCTTCTCGTGCGTCGAGTACATCAACATCGGGCGCATAAACCAGTGGCTCACCAAGGCGCCCGCGTCAGGTGTCAAGCGCGGAAACGTGTACATCTTCCAGTTCAAGGTGCGCGGATACGACGAGGACCACGTGTACATGGTCCGCTTCCAGAAGTGGGGCATCGCCGAGCACCTCGACGAGGGCAAGGATCTGCTAAGGTCCATATACGAGGCCGCGAGGTACACCGACTATATCCTCGACCGCAGGCTCGCGTGCTGCCAGCTCGGCATGAAGCTCGCCGACAGGCTCGGCTTCGGCCAGCTCGTCGAGAAGTACAATGGCGACAACTCCTATAGGGGCACATCGGTCCACGAGAACTACTTCATGCGCGTGTACATAACAGGCACCGCAAGCGACAAGGTTCCGGTGTCCCGTTTCAAGAACCCCGCGTTCGCCAAGCGCTTCGCCGAGCTTATGGGCGAGGCCGCCGCGCTTGACATGATCGTGGGCCGCCGCGCGACTGAGACTAACGAGAACGTCTTCGACACGTGCTACGAGGTCCTGCGCCCGAGCGCGGACGGCATCCCCACGGACATCACGATCACCGACCATGCGGGAAGCTTCGTCGCCTACAAGGAGGGGTTCGACGAGCTCGCCGGCGACTACGCGAAGGTGGTCGTCTCGCGCGAGGGGATCGTCCCCGATCCGGCCGCCTTCGCCAAGTCGTTCGTCGCATCCTTCGAAGCGAAGCTCGCCGAAGTGCAGGAGCGCTACCGCACGAGCCGCAGGGCGTACGATTCGCTCTTCGTCCACCGCCCGTACGATACGGCCGGCTCCACGGCGTACCGCTGGCGCTGCATTCTCGACAGGCTCGACGCATGCGACCCGAGGCACGTCGCCGGAGTCCTTGAAAAGGCGATTTCGGAGGCGAAGCGCTAAACCATGCTGCGATACGCCTTTAGGCGCTTTATGGAGCTGATCCCCACGACCGTGGGGATCCTTCTCCTGTCGTTCCTCCTCTTCCACGTGGTTGGCGGCAGCCCCGCGAAGGCCGTTCTCGGGAAGAACGCTACGGCAGAGGCTGTAGCGGCGTTCAACCACCGCTACGGCTACGATAAGCCTCTCATCCTTTCGCGCGACAGCCAGTTCGTCAACTACATGAAGAATCTCGTGAAGGGCGATTTCGGCGAAAGTACGGAATACGGCGAGCCCGTGGCGGATATCCTCAAAAGGGGGGTCGGGCCTAGCTTGAGCCTTACGGTGCCGATACTTTTCGTGGGGACGCTGGCATCGCTCGGGCTTGCGCTTCTTGCGGCCGCGTGGCGTGGACGGTTCCTCGACAGGGCGATACTCGTCTTCTCGACTGTACTAATGAGCGTCAACTACGTCGTATGGGTTCTCGCCGGGCAGTTCATCCTTGCGTACAAGTGCGGCTTCTTCCCGATATGGGGGTATGAGAACTGGGTGTACCTCGTACTCCCCGTTGCGATAGGCGTATTCTCCTCGCTGGGGACAGACGTGAGGTTCTTCAGGACGGCGTTTCTCGACGAGATCTACAGGCCATATGTGAGGACGGCGCAGGCCAAGGGGCTCAAAAGGTGGACGATACTCGTGAAGCACGTTCTCAGGAACGCGCTCATCCCGGTCGTCACCTACATATCGCTTTCCATACCGTTCCTCTTCACGGGAAGCCTTCTTCTTGAGAGCTTTTTCGGGATCCCCGGCCTCGGCAGCGTGAGCCTCAACGCCATCCATTCGAGCGACATGGCCGTTGTGCGCGCGGTCGTCGTTCTGGGGGCGCTTCTCTACCAGTTCGTCAATCTGGCGACCGACCTTGCATACGCCGCCTTGGACCCACGCGTCCGGCTAGGCTAGGGCATCATGCGGTCAAAGCATTGACGTTCCTAAGTGAGGGAAAACCCTGTTTCGAAGCACAGGTCCAATTGAAAGGAATGCAGATATGCCGATATCAGTCGACCAGCTGAGGAATTTCGTGGGTGAGCACGCTTTGAGGCTCGGCTCGGACGGCGGCCTTGAAGACGTCAACAGGAGGCAGCGTTTCAAGTCCTTCTTCAACATCGGGCACGCGCGCGAAGAGAACAGGCGGACGCTCGACGCCATCCGCACCGCAATCCAGAACGACCCCAGATATTTCGCAGGCGCTGTGCGCGAGCGCGCCATGGCTCTTCTCGCCCAGGTGCGCACCGACCGCGCGATCGGGGTTGCGCAGATCCGCACGATCGTGCAGGAGCTCGACTCGCTTTCGACGCCCGAAAAACAGCGAGCCGCCATAAGCATCGCCGTCACCGCCCATATAGCCGCCAACACCCCGGCAAGCGTCGAAGGCTTCGTCGGCAAATACACTCTGGTGGCGAGACAGGTTGTAACGGGAAGCGCCCAGGACGGGCGCTTCGACATGATAGATGTCGCCGGCGAACTTGCGTCATACCAGGAGAAGATCGACGCGGCGGTGGCGCGCATAGGTGACGACGAAGCCGTGAAGGAGCTTTTCTTCGGCTCGCTCGAACGCAACACGCTCGGGCTTTTCGACAGACCCCTTGGACAGGATGCGATCAACGACAAGGTGGACCGCTACAAAGCGGGCGTCCAGGCCTTCGACTCCTTTGACGCGCATGATCTCGGAATGACGTTCCTCAAGATGACGGGCAAGCCCGTGCATCCCGGTACGGTCGCCGCGATGGAATCGTTTTCCGGGAAGCTGCCCGTCGATGCGATCTCCGGCCTTGCGGCAGAATCCGCTGAAACGGACATACACGAGGCGATACGCTCGTTCGCCAAGGCGGTGAACGGCACGAAGTTCGAGTTTCCCGAAGGCGTGCCCCCCTTTGAGGGGAGCGAGGAGGAGACCGCCGCGCAGGAATACGTGATTGCGCGCGCGCTGGGAAGGATGTCTCCTCTGGCCCGGACCAATCTCCTCGACGCGCTCAAGTCGCCGGCCGGAGAGAACCTCGGCAGGTTCTACATGAGCCAAGTTGGGCAGGGGGCCATCGGCGACTACCAGACGTTCATGCTCGTAAGGAGCACCCTGGAACGCCTTTCAGGATCGGAAGCTACAGCCATCCCCGACGAGGAGCCTGACATGTCGCGGCTCCCCCCCGCGGTAGCGAACCAGTATTCTGTCGCGGGCGGCGTGTCCGGCGCGGCGTCGGCGCCGCTCAAGTCGCTCATCACCTCCTGGCAGATGAAGGCGTTCGCCGCGAATCCGGACCACGCGTTCAACCCGAATGAGAGCTTCAAGAAGAAGGTCAACGCCAACGCGACAGCCCAGCAGGCCGTGAATCTCGCAATGGAGTTCTCGAAGATAATCGTGACCGACAAGGACACCGGCGCTAAGAGTCTCGACTATTCCAAGGATAAGACGGCCTTCTTCAAAGACATCAACAGAGGCGTCACGATCAAACTCCCGGACGGGAAGATCATATCCAGGGACAACATGGACTCCGCGCGCGACATGCTTGCGGAATTCGTCACCGGCACGGATGGCGCGAAGTTCGAGACGGCCGCGCCGGACGTGAAGGCTAAGGTGTACATCCTCATGGCCTCCATGAACCAATCGGTGCCGGGCGGAAGCACGATCGCGTATTCGGAGACGCTCGACCCTAAAGGCGGCCAGCCTATGGTTCTCGGCATGGGAACGACGCGGCCCAACTCCCACCGCTACGAGCTTTCAAAGGACGGGCAAGGGAACATCACCATCAAGGGCACGATGATCAAGAACATGGTCGGCATTTCCTTGATGAACCAGCCGGGCATGAAGACGCTGGGAGAAGGGAGCTTCGAGCGCGCCGATACGACGATCAGATTCCCGGCCGCGGACTTCGAGCGGCTCGCCGGCGCGGACTGGACAAAGTACGACCATCAGCCTGTCGACGGTGCAGACAGGAAGCGGGATGACGCGTTCCGCCACGAAACGGCCGCATCGCTCGTGCCGATGGAGTTCAGGTTCACCGGAACGGTGGAAGCCGACCTCCAGTACTATATGGCGTAGCCGCGCTTCATCGCATAGACGGAAATCCAAAGGAGGAAGAAGATGACAGATTTCGAGAATCTTGTGAAATCGATCGAGGCGGAGACGGGGCTTCGCCTCAAGCCGGCCGCCGACGGCATTGTGGAAATGGCCTCCGAAGGGCGCATCATCCTCTTGAAGCCTGAGTCGTACGGGGAATATCTCACGCTCTTCACCGTAGTCGCGACCGTTCCCGGCATTGACGATCCCGAAAGCGGCGCCGGCCGGGCCGTGATGTCAGCCGCGCTGAAGCTCAGCCTTTTCGGGCGCGAGACGATCGGCGGATATCTTGGGCTTTTCGCCGATTCGATAATATTCTCACGGACAATGCCGATTGAAGGGGTTGACGCGGGAGAGCTGATCAACAGGATGATCGCATTCGCGCGCCTGGCGAACGGCATCGAGGAGAGGCTTGAGGGATCCGTCCCGGTGGAGGATGTTGGCGGGGGCCTGGGATCGCTTCCGGCAGCCGGAGCGTTTGAGATGTTCATGGCCTAGGTGCCCTGGATCGTCTGCTTATTTGATGCCCTCACCTACAAATCGATTGCGCCAAGCGGGTGTAATTTGATATAATATCCGCCATGAAAAACGCATTTCTCGAAGCCGGGAGGTTCCCGGATTTTCCAAACATCACGCCCGAAGCCGCGCGCGAGGCGCTGCCCATACTGATCGAGCGCACGAAGAAGACGATCGACGAGCTTGAGAAGACCGCCCCGGCCGAGTGGGATGGCCTCATCCGTGCGATGGACGACGCCACGCGGCCGCTCTGGCACGCATGGGGGCTTGTCTCGCACATGACAAGCGTCATGAATTCCGACGAATGGCGCAAGATCGAGGAGGATTTCCAGGGCGACATAGTCTCGCTGAGCCTCAGGATCGGCCAGAGCGAGAGGTTCTACGGCCTTGAGAAGGAGCTTCTTGAGAAGACGTCCGATCCCGTACGCCGGCGCATCCTCGAAAAGGCGATCGAGGGAGCGGAGCATTCCGGCGTAGCCTTGAAGGGCGAGAAGCGCGAGAGGTTCAACGCAATCCAGACCGAGCTTGCGAAGACGGGCAACGACTTCTCGAACTGCGTTCTCGACGCGACGAAGGCGTTCAGCCTCACGGTTGCCGACGAAGCCGAGATCGACGGCCTTCCCGAGAACATCAAGAAGATGATCAAAACCCCGGAAGGCTGGAGGCTCACAATTGAGGACGCCGTGTACGTCCCCGCGATGAAGCACATAAAGAACCGCTCCATCCGCGAGCGCCTTGCGAGGGCCCGCTCCACGCGCGCCCCGGAGAATACGGCGAGGATCGACAAGCTCCTTGCGCTCAAGGCGGAGGAGGCGTCCCTGCTCGGCTTCGGGAGCTTTGCCGAGCTTTCCGTCGCCGTCAAAAGCGCCCCTGGCGTCGATGCCGTGATGAAGATGATAGGCGATCTTTCCGAGGTGGCGAAGCCCGTTTCCGTCAAGGAGCGCGAGGATCTCGAGTCGTTCGCGAAGTCCAAGGGCTTCGAGGGCGGAAAGCTCGAACCGTGGGACATCTCGTTCTGGGCCGAGCGCCTCAGGGAGGAGCGCTACGCCTACAGCGAGGCGGAGCTTTCGAAGTACTTCAACTTCGAGGATGTCCTTGAAGGCGCCTTCAAGCTTGCCGAGAGGCTTTTCGGAATCAAGGTCGAGAAGGCGGACGGCGAAGCCCCGGTATGGCACAAGGATGTAAGGTTCTTCCGCGTGAAGGATCTTGCCGGGCTCACCCTCGCGCACTTCTACTTCGACCCGTACTCGCGCCCCGAGACGAAGAGGGGCGGAGCGTGGATGAACAGCTTCGAGACGCTGCGCCCGGGCCCGGACGGCGAGAGGATCCTTCCCCTGGCGCTTCTCGTGTGCAACCAGGCCCTCCCTGACGAGAAGGGCGTATGCCTCATGAACTTCCGCGAAGTGGAGACGCTCTTCCACGAGTTCGGCCACAGCCTTCAGCACATGCTTACGCGCATCGACGAGGAGAGCGCTAGCGGCATCTCCCTCATCGAGTGGGATGCCGTCGAGATCGCAAGCCAGTTCATGGAGAACTGGTGCGTCGATCCGAGGACCGTCGGGGCTTTCGCGCGCCACGTCGACACGAAGGAGCCGATTCCGGCCGAACTCGTCGAGAAGGTGAGGAAGGCGAAGACGTTCCGTGCCGCGAACGCCACTTTAAGGCAGCTCTCCTTCGCCAAGACCGACATGATCCTCCACGGGGCGGAAGGTCCCTTGAGCGCCACCCCCAACGAGGTCAAGACGGCCGTCTTCGACGATTTCTGCCCCGGCGCCACCATCGAGGGCGACCGCTTCCTCGAATCCTTCACCCACATCTTCGCAGGCGGCTACTCCGCCGGGTACTATAGCTACATGTGGAGCGAAGTCATGAGCGCCGATGCGTTCGGAGCGTTCGAGGAGGCCGGGCTTGACGACGAGCAGGCGGTCGTCGCCACGGGTCGCCGCTACCGCGAGACGATCCTCGCCAACGGCGGATCGAAGGGCGCGATGGACACGTTCCGCGAGTTCCGCGGCCGCGCACCGGAAGTGGACGCGCTTCTGAGGCATCTGGGTCTCAAGTGAAGGCTCTCGCCAGGCTGCACGCCCGCTGCGGCGACTTCTGGTGGTACGCGGCGTTGCTTTTCCTCGCGTGCCGCTCGGGCGACATAGTGCAGGCGTTCACCGGCCTCTGGCTTGTGCCGCACTACGTGGGGCCGCAGGAGCTGGGGGCCGCGCTTCCCCTTATCCAGACTGCGGGGATGGTGGGGCTTCCCCTTACCATTCTCGCGATCCCTTTTTCGCGCTGGCTGACGCTCTACTTGGCTCGCGGCGAGCTCGGGAAGGTGAAGCGGCTTTTGATGGTCGGGTTCATCTCGGCAGTAGCCGTCTTCGCTCTTACGGTCGTCATGGCGCACTTCCTTCTGCCGCTCGTTTTCGAGAGGCTGAGGATCGCCGAAGGCTCGCTTGGGATCCTCATCCTCGCAGCAGGGCTCGCCGGGCCTCTCTCGTCCGTTTTCGGCAATGCCCTCCAGGGCCTCAAGCGCTTCAGGGCGATGGCCCTCATCAACGCGGCGGGAGCGCCGTTCAGGCTTGCGGTCATGCTTGTCGCCATGCCCTTTAGGGCGCTTTCGGGCTACCTCCTCGGGCAGTGCGCCGCGCCCGCGCTCGTTGTGGGCGTAAGCTGCCTTTCGCTCAAGGATTCGCTCGGCGGAGATGTCGAAAGCGTGCCGCTCGGCCGGAGGGACGTGACGGCGATGGTGCGCTACACGATCCCGATCGCCGTGTACATGTCGGTGAGCATATTCATGGCCACGTGGCAGTCGCTCCTCTTCAGGCAGAGACTCCCCGAGATCGAGTCGGCCGCGTTCTACATGATATCGCGTCTTGCGGAGGTGGCGATGTACGCCGGGATGACGCTTGGGGTAGTCGCGTTCCCCCTTGCGGCCGAGGCGCGTGCGAAGGGCGTCGAGGCCAAGGGGCTTTTCGCGAGGCTTATTTTGGGAACTCTTGTCCCCGGGCTTGCCGTGACGGCTCTTTTCGCCCTATTGGGTGGCTGGATTCTGGGGCTTGTCCCGCTCTGGTCGCCATATGTTCCGTATTCCGGCCTTTTGACGGTCTATACTCTAAGAATGGCCCTTTTGGCCGTTGCGGGGGCGTTCGTAAATTACGAGATGGCCATGGGACGCTTCTCCTTCCTTCTCTACTATGCGCCGTACCTCGCATTCGAGACTCTTTCGCTCGTTGCGCTTACGGGTGCCGAGGCCTTCAGGGGGATACTTCCCGATGCCGCCGTCGACTGGATGGCCGGTCTTGGCGCCGCCAGGCTCGATTTCTTCGTATGGTGGCTTTTCGCCTGCACCGCGGCCGTCGTCGCGGCCGGTTCCGTTCACGTATTCATCCGCTGGAGGTCGAAACATGTCCAGGCCGCTTAGAATATGCTTCCTTTGCCACGGCAACATATGCCGCTCGCCGATGGCCGAGTTCGTCATGAAGGAGATATTGCGCAGGGAGGGGATAGGAAATGTCGAGGTGTCATCCGCCGCGCTCAGATCTGACGAGATCGGCTCCGACATCCATCATGGAACGCGCGCTAAGCTGCGCATAGAAGGGATCCCTTTCACCCCGCGCGCCGCATGGCTGATGACGCGCGCCAAGTCGAAGTTCTACGACCTTCTTATAGGTATGGATGCGTACAATAGGCGCGATCTCGAAAATCTGCTTCCTCAAGAGGATCATGGGAAGATCCGTCTTCTTCTCTCGTTCGCCGGCAGCGACGGCTCGATAGCCGACCCCTGGTACACCGGCGATTTCGATGCCACGTACCGCGATGTCCTTGCAGGGTGCAAGGGTCTCGCGGCCGCCATCGCCGCCGATCCTGGCGGTCTCTTCGCCAGATAATAGGGTTATTTCAGCCTTTTTTTCCAGAAATCGACAGCATTTTTTTGCTGTCGATTTTTTTTTGTTGATGGCTACAGGCGGTTCGCTAGACCTCTGCAACTGTCTATAATTCAAATTTATTTCGCCATATGCCGTTCTTTCGGCAAATATAAAAAAGTTAAAAAATGCTGTTGCATTGCGGTGTCAAAAAGTGTATAATTGTGTCAGAAAATGTCAAGCATTCCTAGACAGAGTGTCTCCAGTGTGAGTCCGGCAAATTCCACGGGTCGTCTCGTGGGACGGTACGAACGCAACCTGGACCCGAAAAAGCGCCTCACGATCCCTAGCGAGTGGCGCACGGCTCTCGGTCTAAACGAAGGCGGATACGTATACGTGTTGGCTAGTCCCACCGAGGACTGTCTGCTCCTGCTGCCCCGCGAGACGATGGAAACACGCCTCAGGGAGCTGGAGGAGAAGGCGATCTTCGATGAGCAGCTCAATGCCGCGCTTGAGATGATCGGTGAAAACTCCGAACTGATCGAGCTCGACATACAGGGCCGCATAAGGATTAGCGACCGGCTACTGGCGTATGGTGCGCTAAAGACGTCCGTTACGATGAAAGGCGCCTTCAGGATGGCCAAGATCTGGGCATCCGACAAGCTGCCTAAGGCGGAAGCGGTCGACAAGGCGAAACTGCGCGAGGCCGTGCGGACGCTCAACTTCTGAATGGAGGCTCGAAATGAAACACATTCCGGTTCTCCTGGAGGAAACGTTGGCGGCGATGGCGGTTAAGCCGGGCGGAACGTATGTAGACGGTACGCTTGGGCGTGCCGGGCATGCGTCCGAAATCCTGCGCCAGGCGGGGGCCGGCGCGACGTTCGTGGGCATCGACCGCGATGCCGCGGCGCTTGAAGAGAGCGCCGGGGTGCTGCGGGAGGCGGCAGGCGACGGCGCGTCGGTTGAACTACTCCATGGCCGGCACGGCGACATAGCGGCTCTTGCCGCGAAAGCCGGCGTGTCCGGTGCCGATGGGGTGATGCTCGATCTTGGCGTATCGAGTCCGCAGCTCGACGATCCGGAGCGCGGATTCAGCTTCATGTCGGACGGCCCCCTCGACATGCGTATGGACAGGGGGTCGGGATCGACAGCGGCCGACATAGTGGCCGGCTACGGCGAGGATGAGCTTGCCGGAGTCTTCAGCCGCTACGGCGAGGAGCCTAATGCAAGGAGGTTCGCGCGCGCGATTGTGCGCGAGCGTGCGAGGCGTCCGTTCAGGACGACGCGCGAACTTGCGGGATTCATAGAGCGTATATCCCCCAGAAGGGGGGCGCACCATCCGGCGACGCGCATCTTCCAGGCGCTGAGGATGGAGGTCAACGACGAGATGGGTGAACTTGAGCGCGCGCTCGAAGGCGCTCTTGCCATACTCAAGACAGGCGGCAGGATCGCCGTCATAACTTTCGAGAGCCTTACGGACAGGGTTGTCAAAAGGTTCCTTTCCGCCCACGCCGGGCGGGAGGTGTCGCTCCAGGCTGGCGGCTCGAAGTGGGAGGGGGAGCTCCCGCGCGTCAGGATTTTGACGAAGAGGGCTGTAAAGCCCAAGGAAGGGGAGATCGAGCGTAATCCCAGGTGCCGAAGCGCAAAGCTGCGCGCGGCGGAAAGGATGTGAACATGGCACGCAGAAGGCGCAACAGACCAATTGTCAGGAAGTCCAAGGTTTCCAGCGTGACAGGCGGTACTGCAGGGCTGATCTTGACGCTCTTCGCCTCCCTCATGATCTACTCGAACGTCGACGGCCGCTGCAGCAGGATTTCCAGCGAGATCGGCAAGGCCGAGGCGGAGCTTAAAAGCCGCGAGGCCGAGCTCGTGCGTGAGCGCGCCAGGTGGGATGAGATGAAGACCCCGGCTAGGCTTAGCGTCGCGCTCAACAGGTACGGGCTTGCGATGGAGAAGGCCGAGAGCGTCCAGATAGTGAGGATGGACAGGGACGGGGTCCCCAAGTCGGGGCAGATATCGGTGGCCCGCGCAAAGGCAAGGCGCGAGAGGACCGAGCGCGTGGCGCAGGCTGCGCCGCCCGGCGGTGAAAGGCGGCGCAGATGAAGGGCCGCGCCACCCATGCAGGACGCTACCTTTTGGTGCTTCTGGCGCTGGGGGCAACACTCGGTGTGATAGCCGTCCAGCTTGTCATGCTGCATTTCGGTCTTGCGGGCCAGGTTCCCAAGAGGCCGAAATATTCTTTTACCAAGGAGGTTACGGGCGTCTACGCCTTGCGCGGCAAGATATGCGCAAGCGACGGGCTTCCCCTTGCGCAGAGCGTCATGGTCTGGAACTACCATGTCGATCCCAAGGCCGTAAAGCCAAAGGAGCAGAAGGTCCAGCGCATGGAGATAATAACGAACGTCGCCGCGCAGCTTTCCCTTCCCGTATCGAAGGTGATGGACGCCTACTGCCAGACGAAGAGCCGTTACTACTATCTCACCACGAGCGACGACGGCGCCGCGCATGAGGCTCTAAGCGGCTACAGGCCAAGGCAGATGGTCCCCAAGGCCCCCGGGCTCGTCATAGAGGAGAAGAACATAAGGAGCTATCCGCAGGGGAGGCTCGCCTCGCAGATAGTCGGCTTCGTCTCCAAGGACCCCACCAACAGCGTCGGCAGCGCGGGCATAGAGCAGAGGTACGAGAGGTTCCTGAGGGGCACGCCCGGGGAGGTCGTGGGCGAGCAGGATGCGCGCGGCGGCGAGCTCAGGGAGCGGCGCATAAGGAGCGTCGACGCGAGGCGCGGGGCCGATGTCTACCTTACGCTCAACCACGAGATACAGCTCGAAGTGGAGCGAGCTCTTGAGGAGGCGTGCGCTTCGAACAACACGGAGGTCGGATGGGCGCTTGTGATGGGCGCCCGCACGGGCGCTATCCTCGCGATGGCGAGCCTCCCGGACTACTCGCCGTCGAGGTACAACAAGTATGCCCCTGAAACGCGCAAGAACAGGGTCATATCGGAGAACTACGAGCCTGGAAGCGTCATGAAGCCGATTACGGCATGCGCCGCGCTTGAAGAGGGAATATGCACCCCCGAAAGCGTGTACGACGCCGGCAAGGGCATATGGTTCTACCTCGGGCGTCCTTTGAGGGACCACCCGACGGGCCTTCTGACGGTGAGGGAGGCGATAGCCAAAAGCTCTAATATCGTCTTTGCGAAGATCGGCCTTGAGCTCGGCCCCGAGAGGCTGTGGAAGCACTTCAGGGCCATGGGTTTCGGCGCGAAGACGGGGCTGGAGCTTCCAGGCGAGGAGACGGGCATCCTGCGGCATGACGATCTCCTGAAGGACGGGCTTAAGCCGACGCGCGTTCCGATAGGGCAGGGCGTTTGCGTCACCGCGCTTCAGCTCGCCAACGCCTACTGCGCAATAGCGAACGGGGGCGCGCTCATGAAGCCCTATATAGTCGACAGGGTTGTCCAGGACGACGGCACCATCATCGAGAAACGCGAGCCCACGGTCGTCGGCCACCCGATGACTCCAAAGACGGCGCGAAGGGTGAGGGAGATGATGCGCTCCGTGACGGAAAAGGGCGGAACTGGCAGGCGCGCCACGGTGCGCGGATATTCCGTCGCCGGCAAGACGGGTACCGCGCAGATGAAGGAAGGCAAGGGCTACTCCAGCACGAAGTACTATGCCACTTTCGTCGGCATGATCCCCGCAAGCGATCCCGAGGTTGTGATACTCGTGACGCTCGCCAACCCCCAGCCCAAGCATACGGGCGGCGAGGTGAGCTGCCCCGTGTTCAGGAGGATTGCGACTACTGCGATGAAGGTCCTGGAAGTCGAGCCGGACATGCCCGAGGAGATTCCGGAGGACATGGCGGAATAGTTTTTGCGCAAGCGTCTCGGGAGGGTTTCAATGGTATATAGCGGAATTTCCTGCGATTCGAGGACGGTGAAGCCGGGCGATCTTTTCGTGGCGATCCCGGGCGTCAGGGACGATGGGGCCAAATACGCGCGGGAGGCCGTGATGCGCGGCGCAGCGGCCGTCGCGAGTGCGGTACCGATAGAGGGCCTTGGCGTTGAGAACATCGTAGTTGAGGGCGACATCCGTGCCTGGCTCGGACTTAAGGCGGCCGAACTCAAAGGGATGCCTTCCTCAAGGCTCGATGTCTTCGGCATAACAGGGACGAACGGCAAGACCACGACGACATGGATCCTCGCCGAGTTCCTCAAGGCTGGCGGGAGGCGCCCGGGGTACGTTACGACAGTCGAGACGTTCACAGGCGCAAGGACGTTTGAAAGCGCGCACACTACCCCCGGGCAGATCGAGCTTCAGGGGCTTTTCGCGGAGATGGTCTCATCTGGTCTAGACAGCGCGGTGATGGAGGTTTCAAGCCATGCCGCCACGCAGTCGAGGACTGCCGGAACGCGCTTCGCCGGCGCAGGGTTCACCAACTTGACGGAAGACCATCTCGACTACCACGGCGACATGGAGCGGTACTACGCCGCGAAGCGCGACTGGCTCCTTTCCGTGGGTACCGGCTCCAGCGCCCAATTGGGGACAGTTCCCGGGAAATTGGGGACAGTCCCCATCTGCGTGTGCGTTGACGGCAGGTACGGCCAAAGGCTCCTTGACGAGCTTAAGCGGGCGTCATGCAACGCGATACCTTGCGGTTATGAGGCCGATAGCGGTGATTTTATAAGATATATCGAGAAGACAAGCCCGCTTGCAGGGCGCTACAACGTTGAAAACGTCCTTCTTGCCGCCGCGATCGCGCGCGCAAGCGGCGTCCCGGAGGACGCGATATGGGGGAGTGTCCCCAAACTGAAGCCTAGATGGGGGCGCCTTGAGCGCGTGCCGACTTCGAGCCGCGCCGAGGTGTTTGTCGATTTCGCCCATACGGACGATGCGCTCGCGAACGTCCTTTCAACAGTCAAGGCGTTCGCCAAAGGGAACGTCTGGGCCGTCTTTGGAGCCGGCGGGGACCGCGACAGGGCCAAAAGACCTCTTATGGGAGCCGCCGCCGCGAAATGGGCCGACAGGCTCGTCGTCACGAGCGACAATCCAAGGAGCGAGGATCCTGAATCGATAATAGACCAGATCGCCGCCGGAATCCCTCAAGGCAAGGGATACATCCGCGAGAGCGACAGGAGAAGGGCGATAAACCATGCCCTCGCCGAGGCCGCCGAAGGCGATGTCGTGGTGATATGCGGCAAGGGCCATGAAACGACGCAGGAGGTGAAAGGGGTGCTGCACCCCTTCGACGACAGGGAGGTGGCGAGAAGCGCCGGATTTTACGCCGTCAAGATGAGGGCATCCGCAAGCGGCGTCCACATTTCAGGGGCTGAAAGGATCGTCCCCGCAAAAGCGGCCCCCGGCGTGGCGGCGGCGCTCGTAAGAAGGGCCATGTCGCATCCGAGGGGTGCGCCGGATTCCGTCAACCTGAAGCTTGAGGCGCCCCATAGGCCGATAGCGAGACTCAAGGCCCTTGAGGTCATGAGGCATGAGGTTGCAACCCCCAAGGAGGGGCTTGAGCTCGCCGTGTCGCTTCTTGAGGAGGCGGGGATCGGCCGCGCGCGCGAGGCCGTCGAGATGTTCCGCCTCACGGGGCCAATGAGAGGCGCGATGCTCCTTGACGCCGATACGCTCGAAAGGCTTGAAAGCGACCCCATGCGAGGCGTCAGGGCCACGTACATGGACTCGTGCGCAGGATCGTCCTCCGGTTGCGCGGAGGTAAAGAACCATTTCGCCGAGGCTCTTGTCCTGGCGACGAAGGTTGCGAACGCGCCCGGGATCGTAGGGGAGCTTTGCGTAAGCGACGACCCCGGGTACGTTACGGGGTATGTCGCTTCAAGATCGCTCGGCTACAGGCGCATAACGAAGATGAAGGAGCCTGGCGACCCCTTCGGGGGAAGGATATTCTTCTTTAGAGGTCCCAGATCGGCCGTCGCAGATACGGTCGAGTACCTTGAAAGGCAGTGGGCCCTTGTGGAGGGCGCATGAACGCGGATTTCGAGCGTTGGCTCGATGAAGGGCTAAAGTCGATATCGTCGTCGGGACTCAGGCGGACGATGGAGGTGATGGATTGCGAGACGGGCCCCTTTGCGCGCTCGATGGCCGTCCTTTCGTCGAACGACTACCTCGATCTCGCGCGCGACGTGCGTGTAAAGGAGGCGGCCGCGAACGCCGCGATGGAATGGGGCGCGGGAACGGGCGGATCGCGCCTAACTACAGGTACGCAGCCGCCGCACATTGCACTTGAAAGCCATGTCGCCTCGTTCAAGGATGCCGAGGCGGCCGTTTCGTTCGCGACGGGATACATGGCGAACATCGGTACGATACAGGCACTTGCCGGGAAGGGCGATACGATCTTCTCGGACGAGCTAAACCACGCGAGCATAATAGACGGCTGCCGCCTCTCAGGCGCTGCGGTGGTGATATACCGCCATGCCGACATGGATGACCTCGAAGCGAAGCTGAGGATCGCTCCTCCGGCCGGCCGCAGGCTCGTCGTTAGCGACGGCGTATTCTCGATGGACGGCGATGTCCTCGATCTTCCGGCTTTCATTTCCGTATGCCGCAGGTGGGGGGCGGTGTCGTTCGTCGACGAGGCCCATGCGACGGGAGTGGTCGGGCGGACGGGCCGCGGGCTTCACGAGGCTTTCGGATGCGAAGCACCAGACGTTACGGCTGGAACGCTCTCCAAGGCCCTCGGAAGCTCCGGCGGGTTCATCTGCGGATCGAGGCGGCTTTGCGACTATCTCGTCAACAGGGCGAGAAGCTTCATATTCTCGACAGCCCCCGGTGCGGCCGCGGCGGCCGGCGCCGCTGCGGCGCTCGGGATAGTCGGAAGCGAGCCGCGGCGCGGCGAGGCGCCTGCCGCAAGAACGCGAAA
>JAZTWW010000044.1:0-3567 GCA_045636065.1 Kiritimatiellia bacterium
AAGGCAAGCGGCAGTTTCGCTATAATACACGCACCACCTTGAAATGAGGAATGTGAAAGAAAACCTTGAAATCTTGATAATTTTATTAGGTTATAATTTTCTGTTGAGTGTTTGTGCGCATATATGCTAAAATAAGTGCGCACATAAGGAGGAAGAATGAATATAACTTTGGCAGCGCCGCCCAATGTCATCCAGAATGTTCGGTGTTGGGCTGAAGAGCAGGGGACAAGTCTCAACCAGTATATTCGCGATTTGCTGATTGCGAAGGATCGCGAGATTCGTCTTGAGCGCAAGTCCCTTGCCGACGAGTTCTATTCTTTTGCGATGGCGAACTCTATCGAGATGGAACCTGGATACAAGTATAGCCGCGTTGATGCCGCCGAGCGGTCGTTGGAGTGCGACAAAT
The DNA here is from genome assembly GCA_045636065.1 of Kiritimatiellia bacterium. GTDB lineage: Bacteria > Verrucomicrobiota > Kiritimatiellia > RFP12 > UBA1067 > RGIG5050. The sequence continues at coordinate 407 of JAZTWW010000044.1, forward strand.
GAGGTTCTTTGACAAGAATGTCCTTGTCTATGCCGCAAGCAGGCAGGATCCGCGTAAAAGGGAAATCGCGCTCGGTCTGCTGCGGCATGCGCTTGAGGTGAACCACGACGGAGTGATTTCGCTTCAGATACTCCAGGAGTTCACCAACGTCATGCTGAAAAGGTCCCTTGCGACGGACGAGCAGATCGAGGGCTACTACTCGTATTACTACCGTCTCGTCGGGAGCGAGGTGACGTCGGACATGCTGCGCGAGGCGATCCACATTCGGCGCCAATACGGAATACAGTATCACGACGCCGTGATGATTGCAGCGGCGAAGAAGCTTGGGTGCCATGAAATTGTCACGGAAGACCTGAACGACGGACAGGTCTACTGCGGCATGGCCGTGGTCAATCCATTCAAATAGGACGGCGTGGTTTTTGGTATAACCCGACTTTGCCACTTGGGAGGCAGGTTCTCGGCGTGACCGAGTGAAAAATCTTCAATAAAATCAATATTTCCCCTTGCGAATCTGCGCAGCCTATGATATAATTTATCTGTAATCATATAAATGGCATAAATAGGTGTCTCCATGCACATAGAGATTGCGAACAACAACGGAACGAAGTACCTGAAGCTTGCAAGGTGCTACCGTGGAACAAACGCCAAGGGAAAGAAGACGATCATCAAGCAGGTCGTGCTGAACATCGGGCCCCTGTCGAAGTACGACGACGGCGCGCCTGGCTATCTCAATCGGCTGCGCCAGTCTTTCCGCGACGGGAATCCAATGATTCCGGAACTCCTTCCGTATGTCGGCAGCGGCGCGGCGAAGACATTTACCTTCCGATACCGCGAAGGCGACCCGGCGTGCGACGGCGAGCCCAGGCGTCTCGCGGCGTGCGTCCTCGACCCGTTGTTCTCCGCGCTCGGCCTCGACCAGCTCTTCGCGAGCGTCAAGCACGCCTCGAAGATCAGGTACGACCTCCAGGGGCTCGTCAGGCTCCTCGTGTACGGCAGGATACTCGAGCCCGCGTCGAAGTGCGCGACGATGGAGCAGAACGGGAAGTACCACGAGCCACTGGTCTCCAGCGACAACCCCGACAACGTGTACGACGCGCTCACGGTCATCGACGAGAACGCGGAAAGGATATTCAGGAGGATGAACACGTGCATCAAGCGCGGGATCGGGCGGAACCCGTCGCTGGTGTTCTACGACGTGACCAACTTCTACTTCGAGATCGCGGAGGCGGACGACGACGTCCTGGACGAGTCGGGCAACGTGGTGGAGAAAGGCGTGAGGAAGTTCGGCGTGAGCAAGGAGAACAGGAAGCAGCCCATCGTCCAGATAGGGCTCTTCATGGACGACAACGGCATCCCCGTGTCGTTCGAGATGTTCCCAGGCAACACGCTCGACCACCACACGCTCAGGCCCGCCATGGAGCGGACGGTGGACGGCTTCGGGCTCGGCAGGTTCGTCCTCGTCGCGGACAGGGGCATGTACTCGGCCCCGAACATGTGCCACGTCACCGACGCGGGCAACGGCTACATCGTCTCGAAGAGCCTCAGGAAGAGCACGGCTGCGACGCGCAGGTGGGCGGTCTCGCCCGAGGGGTACACGGTCGTCAGCGACAGGTTCCGGCGCAAGTCCAGGATCGTCCAGCGCGAGGTCACGCTCGTCAAAAAGGACAAGAACGGAAAGGAGACGCGCGAAAGGCGCAAGTTCACGGAGAAGGAGGTCGTCTACTGGAGCGAGGCGTTCTACAAGCGCGAGATGCACGAGCACAAGTCGTTCCTGGACTTCGTCGAAAGGCTCAGGGCCAACCCCGCGGGCTTCAGGGTCTCGGCGGCCCAGTCGAAAAGCCTGAGGAAGTTCCTCAAGGACGAGTACCTCAACAAGAAGACCAACGAAGTCGTGGACGGGAGGAAGCTCGTGGCGATGATAGACGACGAGAAGCTCAACGAGTTCAACGAGCTCATGGGCTACTACATGATCGCCACGTCCGAGCTGGACACGCCCGACCAGGAGATAATAGACAAGTACCACGGGCTCACGCAGATCGAGGACCAGTTCCGCGAGATGAAGGGGACGCTGGAGGCCCGGCCCGTGTTCGTGAACACACCGGAGCACATCCACGCACACCTCCTGGTCTGCTTCATCGCGCTCACGATGATGCGGCTCGTGCAGCGCAGGATTGCGATGGCTGAGCCAAGGAGCGACGCTGGAGGCGACCTCAGGTGGTCCTACGGCATGTCGGGCGAGCGGCTGTCAAAGGCGCTGCGCGAATGGCAGGCCTTGCGGCACAACAACGGAGTGCTGCAAATGCTGAATTCGTCCGGAGAGGATCTGCGTCGCATCCTTGCGGCGCTTGGCGCGAGCCTGAAACCGACAATGTACACGGAGGGAACACTCAATGCAATAAAGTCAACCATCAAGGCGTTCTGATATGTAGTCATATAAAATTATGGCGATATTTTCACGCGGCCCGCATGAATATTGGCTCAAACCGCACTTTTCGAAAAATGAAGTGGCAAAGTCGGGTTATACCATTTCGCGCGGCAAATGCGCCGCGCTCATGGAGACGCGGCTTCCAGCCGCGTCAATAATTCTTCATCGGGAAAGAATTGAAGATTCGATGCAAAGCAGCCCACGACACTTATTGCAATATGTGACGTGGCGAGCAGCGGCAAACGGCATAATGAAACTCCGACGGTTCGCAAAACGCCTCCGCTACCGCTGCGGCATGAGTTTCGCGCTCCTCAACCGTCCGCATCCGACACGAAGAGGCGGTCTCTCCCATGGAGGTGGAGCTTCCAGCTCCGCCACAATGACGCGGCGAGACGCCGCATCTCCTTGTGTCGCCAGACCGCTCAACGACCTCCTTGACACGACATATCCTCCCAAACTCCGAAACTCCCAACAGCGAAAGCAACCGTAGAGCGGCGGTTGAAAAACGCGAAGCACAGGGCGAAGTAGTAACGAAGCCCCTTTGCCAACCATCGGAGTTAAAGGAACAGCGGGGACAGTCCCCGATATTTTCCGCGCGACATTGGGACAACTATACCCAGGGGGTCCGTCGCGCGGGGCCTTGCGGCTGCTTCGCAGTTCGCGCTACGCGCTCACCCAACCCGACGCCTTCATATCCCCCAGCCGAAGGCTGTCCGCGAAGCGGATGCCCTAGCAG
>JAZTWW010000045.1:0-16671 GCA_045636065.1 Kiritimatiellia bacterium
GCTCTCGCTTGAGCAGGCGCTCGCCGGGAAGAATATCGCCGGCAAGGCGCAGACAGGTTCCGGCAAGACAGCCGCGTTTCTCGTCGCGATCTTGACTCGCTATCTCCGCACGCCAGAGAACCGCGCGAAAGAGGGCGGCGCCCCGCGCGCGCTCGTCATCGCGCCGACGCGCGAACTCGTCATACAGATCTGCAAGGACGCCGACCAGATAGGCAAGTACTGCGGCCTCAGGAGCCTCGCGGTCTACGGCGGAATGGACTACGACCGCCAGAGGCGCGAGCTTACCGAGGCGCCGGTCGATCTTCTCGTCGCGACGCCTGGTAGGCTTCTCGACTTCTGCCAGCAGCGCGTCATAGACTTGAGGTGCGTCGACACAGTCGTGATCGACGAGGCCGACAGGATGCTCGACATGGGCTTCATACCTGATGTGAGCCGCATCATGGGCCATCTGCCGCCCAAGGACCAGCGCGCCACGATGCTCTACTCCGCAACGCTCACCGACCGCGTCATGGAGCTCGCCTCCCGCTGGATGGACGAGCCTTTCAAGGCCGAGGTCGAGAGCGAGCACAACGCGACCGACACGGTGAGGCAGGTAGTCTACGTCGTCCGCGCCGAGGACAAGTTCACGGTTCTGTTCAACCACATCGCCCTCCACCCGGATGCGCGCGCGATCATCTTCTGCAACCGCAAGGTGACCACCGAGGATGTGGCCGCGAGCCTTGAAAGGCGCGGGGTCAAGTGCGAGATGCTCTCCGGCGACGTGAACCAGAACAGGCGCCTGAAGGTGCTTGAGGACTTCCGCTCCGGGAAGGTGAAGATCGTCGTGGCGACGGACGTCACCGGGCGCGGCATCCACGTCGACGACATCGAGTACGTCATCAACTTCGACTTCCCCTACGAGGCCGAGGATTACGTCCACAGGATCGGCCGCACGGGAAGGGCCGGCAACACCGGTATCGCCATAAGCTTCGCCGACGAGGACGAGAGCTTCGCCATCCCCGACATCGAGGAGTACATCAACGAGCCTCTGAAGTGCACGATCATCCAGGATGACGATCCGCTCCTCAAGCCCCTTGAGAAGCTTGCGCGCGGCCAGCGCGGCGAGCTTGGCGAGGTGGACGAGGCGGCAAAGGCCCAGGTTGACGCACGCGAGGCCGTGACGGACGAGCACAAGGCGGCTGCGGCGGCCGTCGTCGGCGCGCAGGGCGGCGGGATAGTCGTCAAGGACGCCAAGGGCAAGGCCGCTTTCGTGCGCGCCTCCTCCGCTGAGCGCAAGGAGCCGACGTTCGACAACGCCCTCGAGCCCAAGCCCGCGCCCGTCGACGAGCGCAACGTCTACTTCAACCCCGTCGAGCAGACGGTGCGCCACGAGGAGTGGAAGCCCGAGGAACCGAAAGAACTTTAAATTTTTCGCTTTCTTTTTTCGCCCTTTTTTGGTATGCTTATTGGAAACCCGCCGCGAGGCGGACAAATTCCGAGGAGAGATATGCAGACACCAGAAGAGTTCCTTGAGGCGAACGGTCTTGTTTGGGCGAAGCTCGACCGTTCCGGGCTCATTCTATCCTTTCTGAGGGAGATGGAGCTTGGGCTTGAAGGTGGCGAAAGTTCGCTGAGGATGATCCCGGCCTACATCTCGCCATATGGAGAGATCGAATGGGATGTCGCGGTGCCCGTTCTGGATGCCGGAGGGACGAACCTTAGAGGCGCCGCGATCACCATCTGCCGCGACGGTACGTTCAGGATCGAGGGCCGCGAGAACGTCGAAATGCCGGGTGCCTCCCGCGAAGTCGGCGACGACGAGTTCTACGGAGCGTTCGAAAGGCAGCTCTCCCGCGTAAGCCCCCTCGCCGCGACGGATGCCGTGGGTTTCTGCTTCAGCTACCCGGCCGAGGCGAGCGCCGACGGCGACTGCCGGCTTCTCATGTGGACGAAGCAGATAAAGGCCCCCGGAATCGTGGGCAGCTGGGTCGGGGCGGAGCTCAAGAAGCGTCTAGACCCAAAGCCGTCGAGGATGGTCCTTTTGAATGACACCGTCGCGACGCTTCTTGCCGGCAAGGCCACGGAGCGCGGGGTCAAGTACTCCTCCTACATCGGCTTCATCCTCGGAACGGGCACGAACGTAGCGTATCCCGAGAAGGTCTCGAACATCAAGAAGCTCGGTGGCGGTGGCGAAGGCGTGATGATAATAAACGCCGAGTCCGGCGCGTTCGACAAGATCCCCCAGAGCGCCTTCGACAGGGCCATGGACACGAAGTGTCTCGATCCCGGCAAGAGCCGCTTCGAGAAGATGATCGCGGGCGTCTACTTGGGAAGGCTGGGGCTTGAGGTCTACCGCGCGGCCGCGGAGGCAAGGTTCTTCTCCCCGAAGGCGTGCGAGCGCGTCATGGCGCTGGAGGCCCTGGAGACGATCGACTTCGACAATTTCTGCGCGCAGGCCCAGGGCCGGAGGCCAAATCCGCTCGATGCGGTGTTCACCGACCCGGTGGACCGCGAGATGGCGCGCAGGCTCGGGCGCCCCGTCTTCGAGCGCGCCGCGATACTGACGGCCGTGCACCTTGCAGCCTTCATAATAAAGACGGGCGGCGGAACGAATCCCGCCTCCCCCGTGTGCGTGAACGTCGACGGCAGCACGTACTACAAGACAAGGACAGTCGATTTCCCGTCCGCAGTCAAGGCGGAGCTGGATGCGCTTCTCGCCCCCCGCAACGTGTCGTACGCGCTCGTGCGCGTCGACGACGCCCCTGCGGTCGGCGCGGCCGTCGCGGCGCTACTCAAATGACTTGCGGTCAAACGAATCAAAGGTAAACCGAACAGAAAAAAGGAATAGAGAAATGCAGAACAAGGAAGTCTACGAAGAGCTCGTTTCGAAGTTTGAAAGCGTCTACGGCACCAAGCCCCAGATCGTCTCGTATGCCCCCGGCCGCATCGAGGTCCTCGGCAACCACACCGACTACAACGAAGGTTTCGTCTTCTCAGCCGCCATCCAGTACGGCACGTTCTTCGCCGTCGCGCCGCGCACCGACCGCGAGGTCCACGTCGTCGCCGGCGATCTCATGAAGGAGATATCCTACACGATCGACAAGGTCGAGAAGAGGAGCGAGGACACCTGGCAGAACTACGTGAACGGCACGTTCGCATGCCTCTTCCCGGGAAAGACCGCCGAGCTCGGACACGGCTTCAACGCAATGTTCCTCGGAAACGTCCCGCTCGGCGCAGGCCTCTCCTCCTCCGCCGCCCTCGAGATGGCTACCGCCAAGGCTCTCTGCAAGCTCTACGGGCTTGAGATCGACACCGTCACGATGGCCAAGGCCGGCCAGAAGGCCGAGCACGAGTACGCCGGCTGCCCCTGCGGCCTTCTTGACCAGCTCTCCTCGCTCGCCGGCAAGGAAGGCCAGCTCGTCAAGAGCGACTTCAGGAGCAACACATACGAGAACGTCAACCTCGGCGACGGCGTCGTCTTCATGATGGTTACGAGCCCCGCCAAGCACGCGCTCGTCGACGGCGCGTACGCATCCCGCCGCCAGGCCTGCGAAGAGGCCGCCAAGTACTTTGCCGGCGTCCTCCGCCATCCCGTCACGCATTTGAGGGACGTCTCCATGGCCGAGTGGGTTCTCTACCGCGGCGGCCTCTCCGAGACGACGGCCAAGCGCGCCGTCCACCCGATCGGCGAGGATGAGCGCGTTCTCGCCGGCGCGAAGCTCCTTGAGAAGGGCGATGTCGAAGGATTCGGCGCTTTCATGTACGACAGCCACGAGTCCAGCCGCAACTGGTTCGAGAACTCCTGCGAGGAGCTCGATGCCATCGTCGATTTCGCCAAGGCCATCCCCGAAGTCCTCGGTGCGCGCCTCTCCGGCGGCGGCTTCGGCGGCAGCTGCGTCCTGCTCGTGAAGCCCGAGGCAACCGACAAGATCGCCGAGAAGATCAACACCCAGTACAAGGCCAAGTACGGCAACGAGTGCAAGATTTCCGTCATCAAGGCAAGCGAAGGCGCCCACCTCGTCTAAGCGGTCTGAGTACAACCATAAGGAGTTCTTGAAATGGAAACTGAAAAGAAGTCTAACGGCAAGCTCATCGGCATCGCGACGATGTTTGCCCTGTACGGAATGTGCGGTTTCGTGACGTTCCTGGCGGCACCCGCAGGTGACATCTGGAAGTACCAGCCTGGTCTTGCGGGCTCCAATGCCCTCGGCATGATGGGCCTTCTGATGAACTTTACGCCCTATCTCTTCTTCGGGGTGATAGCGGGCAATCTCCTCCTGAAGCTCGGATACAAGAGGATGGCTCTTCTGGCGGTCGGGTCCGGGCTTACCGGCATCCTCCTTCAGTGGGCGTCCAGCGAGTTCCTGGTGGGCAAGATGCTCGGCGGCTTCCCCGCCAACTGGTTCATCTATCTCGTAGGTGCTTTCGTCTCGGGCATTTCAAACTGCTTCCTCAACACCGTCATCAACCCGATGCTCAACACGCTCGGCGGCGGCGGATTGAAGGGCAACCGCCTCAATCTCTGCGGCGGCACGTTCCAGGGCATCTGCATGGCGGCATGCCCGGTGCTGATCGGCTCGTTCGTCCCTGATGCGGCCACGGCCAAGTTCGCCGACATCGGCGCGGTCCTCCTGGTTGCGGCGGCGGTGTTCGCAGTTTCGCTCGTGGTGATCGCGTTCCTGCCGATCCAGAACCCCGCGCCGCGTCCTGCGAACCTCACGTTCGAGCGTTCGCCTCTCGCATTCCGCCACTGCCTTCTTGGCGTCATCGGCATCTTCCTCTACATGGGCATCGAGTCCGGTATCGGCGCTGAGCTCAAGCAGTGGCTTTCCGACCCCGAGTTCAGCCCGCTTCGCAACGCCGAGGTGTACGGCAACGTCGAGTTCGGCGTTGTGGCCGGCAATGCGATGGGGCTCTTCGGCCTTATGATGCTCTTCGGGCGTCTCATGGGCTCCATCTTCGGCGGCAAGGTTTCGCCGCGTGCAATGCTGATAACGGTCTCCGGCCTCGGCGTTGCGTGCGTTTCCCTTGGCATGCTGCTTGGCGACAGCTCTGTCGTGACACTCCCGCTCTTCGCCAAGACGCAGTTCGTGATGACGAAGCTCCCCATCGGCGCTCTCTTCTTCATCCTCTGCGGCCTTTGCGCGTCCGTCATGTGGGGCGTCATATTCAACCTCTCGGTCGAGGGCCTCGGCAAGTACACGGAGAAGGCTTCCGGCCTCTTCATGATGATGGTGGTCGGCGGCGGCATCCTGCCTACGGTCATGGGCAAGATCGCCAACTTCAACTTCATGGCGTCGTTCGCGATTCCGCTCGGCTGCTTCATCTACCTCCTCGTGTATGCGCTTTTCTTCACCAAGAACGTCAACACCGACATCAAGGTGGACTGAGGAAGGAGTTTTTCGATGATATCTGTAAAACCATACGGCAAGACGAAATACGGCGAAGAGGCGAGGCTCTTCACGCTCGAAGGGAAGGGTGGCGTCCGCATGGACGTCACCGACTGGGGCGGCCGCGTCGTGAGGCTCTACACGCCTGACAGGAACGGCGAGCTCAAGGACGTCACCATCGGCTTCGACGATCCCTCCGGCTACGAGAACACCGACCGCTACTGGGCCGCTCTCATCGGCCGCGTCGGCAATCGCATCGCCGCCGGCAAGTTCCGCCTTGACGGCAAGGACTACAGCCTCGCGCTCAACAACTTCCCCGCCGGGATCGGCTGCCACCTCCATGGCGGCGAGCGCGGCTGGGACAGCTACATCTGGGGCGTCGAGCCCTTCGAGAAGGGCGATGACGTGGGGCTCATCCTTACGCACACCAGCCCCGACGGCGACGAAGGCTACGACGGCACCGTCAAGGTGAAGGTCGTCTACACGCTCACGAAGGACAACGTGTGGCGCGTCGAGTACGAGGCCGTGACCGACAAGGCCACGCCCATCAACATGACGCAGCACATCTACTTCAACTTCAAGGGCGAGGCCGGCGGCACCATCGAGGACCACATCCTCCAGATCGAGAGCGACGTCACCACCCCCTACGGGCCGGACCAGATCCCCACGGGCGAGTTCCGCGCCGTCGAGGGCACGCCTTTCGACTTCAGGAAGCCCACCGAGATCGGTCTTCACATCAACGATGACGACGACCAGATCCGCTACGGCAAGGGCTACGACCACAACTGGATCCTCCGCAACCAGTCCGGCAGGCTTGAAAGGGCCGCCACCCTTGTGGAGCCCAAGTGCGGCCGCAAGCTCGAAGTGTGGACTACGGAGCCCGCGCTTCAGGTCTACACCGCGAACTGGTGCCAGAACGGCTGGAAGGCGAAGGGTTCCGACGTCCTCTGCGAGAGGTGCGGCATAGCGCTCGAAACGCAGCACACTCCCGACGCCGTCAACAAGCCCAACTTCGCGTCGATCATACTGCGTCCCGGCGAGACGTACCGCACGACCACGGAGTTCCGCTTCTCGGTCGTCTAATCAAGGCTTTGACGCCTGCCCGGTGATGTAATGGCAGCATAGGGGATTTTGATTCCCTTCGAGACGGTTCGAATCCGTCCCGGGCAACCATTTTGAGAATAGATATATGCCAGAACCAGTTGAGGTCAGTGAAAAGTTTGTAGAGGCGTTCAAGGCGGCGAAGGCTCTTCTGGAGAAGTCGCAGAGAATACTCGTAAGCGGGCACTTGAGCCCGGATGGAGACAGCATCGGCGCAATGACGGCTGTCGAGAGGATGCTCAAGGCCGCCGGAAAGGACGCCGTCGCCTCGGCAGACCTGAAGAGCCTCGGAAAGATGTCGTTTCTGCAGGCGGCAAAGGGGATAGTCCCTTTAAAGCGCATAAAGAGGAAGCGCTTCGACCTTCTTTTTGTCGTCGATTGCGCCGCCCTCGACAGGCTCCCAGTGGAGATAAGGCCTTTTGCCCAGCGCATTCCCGTCCTTGCGATAGACCACCACCGCACAAATACGGATTTCGGCACGGTTTCGATAGTCGATCCAGATGCCTCAAGCGCATGCCAGCTAGTATGGCAGTTCTCGAAGTTCATGGGCTGGGAGATGGATTCCACAGTGGCGGAAAGCCTCTGGACCGGCATGGTCACTGATTCCGGCAAGTTCTCTTACCAGAGTACAACTCCTGCCACTCTCCATGCTGCCGCTGACGTTCTTTCGCATGGAGTGAATACGGCCAGGATCAACGACATAATATTCGGCACATTCTCGGCAAAGGCCATAAAGCTCAAGAGGATTCTCTGGCGCTCGCTCCACATCTGGAAGAACCGCAAGGTGGCCGAGGTTTCACTTTCAAGGGATGATTTCAGGAGCGTAAGGGGCACGAAGGCCGACGCGGAGGACGGCGTAGAGATTCCAAGAAGCGTGATGCGCAATGAAATCGCGCTCTATTTCTACCAGATTCCCGATAGGACGCAGGAAACGCGCGTCTCTATCCGCACGCGCGAGCCGTGGGATGCAACAGTCCTTGCAGGGCGCTTTGGCGGCGGCGGGCACCTGAGAGCCGCCGGATGCACGATAAAGGGTACGATGAACGAGGCCAAGCGACTTATGCGCAAGGCCGTAAAGGAGATGCTTGCCCAGGGTAAGGCCCCCGCGGTCAAGGCGGCCAAGGCGGCGGAGCCGGCTCCTGCACCCCAGCCTGCACCAGCCCCCCAGCCTGCGCCCGCCCCTCAGCCTGCGCCCGCCCCTGAACAGCCGCCAAAGGAAATCAACGAGCCCGGAGGTGAACAGCAATGAAGGCCGTAATACTGACTGACGGAAAGGCCGGGCACGAGAACCAGTCGCGCGCGTTCGCGAGGGCTCTCGGCTGCGAGATCGATCTTGTAAAGGTGTCCTTCAGGTTTACAGGCGCGAAGGCGCTTTCTTATCTGCTCGACAGGTTTGGCGTAAGGACGACATCGCTTCTCAGGTTCGAGAAGGATCCAGAAGGCCTAAAGGCCGATATAGTCATCGGCACGGGCTCTGGCACATTCTATGCTGTAAAGGCGCTTGCAAGGAGGCTGGGCGCAAAGAGCGCGGTGGTTCTCTATCCGCGCGGGTATGACCTTAAGAGCTTCGACTGCATCCTTGCCCCCAGGTTCGACAATCCTGCCGATGCGCCTAATGTCGTAAGGATTCCTGCGAACCTCGTCTCGGGGGATGCGGCGTTCTACGATGTGGGAGAGGCGGCGTTCCTCGAAAGGCACACCCCGAGCGGCAGAAAGGCATGCGCCGTCATAGTCGGCGGCCCGAACAAATGCGCCGGGATGTCGGCCGCATGGATGCGAGGCGAGCTTGAGCGCATCTTCGCCGAGACGGAGGGCTGCGAGCGCTGGGTCACGACGAGCCGCCGCACTCCGCGCGATGTGGAGGAGGTCGTGGAGAGCTTCCCGTTCGACTACAGTCTCATATACTCGAAGGACCATTTCAACCCGATTCCCGCGTTCGTTAAAAGGGCCGCGCGGCTGTACGTGACGGCGGAATCGACGGGCATGATTTCGGAGGCGTGCACTTTCGGCTCGTCGGAGGTGTCCGTTCTCGACAACCTTAAACCGGGCGGAAGCAAGTTCCGCCGCTTCGTCGAGCTCCTCAAGGCGGACGGCCATGTCGGCGGGTCGCTCAAGATAGACCTGGGGCCGATGTTCGAGAGGGCGGCGGAGCTTCTAGGAATTCAGATCAGGAGGGGAAGATGAAGAAAGGCAAGGACAAGGTAAAGGGCAATCCTACGGCGAGGCGCATCGTAACGGCCCTCACGACGGCGACATTGGCGGTGCTGGCGTTCATATACATCCCCCTTTCTCTGGTGACGCCGGTCTTGATGGTGCTTGCGGCGCTCGTCCAGTACGAGTTCTACATGATGGTGCGCCCGAGATACCAGTGCGCGCCCGTTCTCGGAACGCTGCTCGGTATCGCGTGGATCGCCTGCTGCGGATACGCCTCCCCCCAGGGCGGGGTCGCGTTCGCATACCGCAACGCCATCCTCGGCGTTTTCGCGGTGGCCGTGTACGTCCTTCTTGAAAAGCGCTTCACGAAGCCTCTTGAGGCGATGGCCGTGACGCTCTTCGGAGTCCTTTACATCCCCGTTCTGATCGGCGCTTTCATAACCGTGGCCTCGGTCGACGGAGGGGCCGTCTCGCGCAGGGGCATAATGATCCTTCTCTGGATCGTCGCCGCCACCAAGCTCTCCGACATGGGCGGCTTCGCGTTCGGCAAGGCATGGGGCCGCCACAAGATGTGCCCGTCGATCTCGCCCAACAAGAGCTGGGAGGGTTTTGGAGGCAGCATCTTCGGCGGCACGCTCGCAACGTGGATCGCGCTTCTCATCGCAGGGAAGATGGATGTGGAGACGTTCTTCACCGCCATCGCCGCCGGACTTCTCTTCGCCACGGTCGGCACGCTCGGCGATCTCGTCGAGAGCCGCGTGAAGCGCGAGGCAGGAGTCAAGGATTCGGCGACTTTCATGCCTGCGGGGCTTGGAGGCTTCCTCGACATGTTCGATTCCATACTTTTCACACCCGCTCTGGCGGCGGCCGTATGGTCGTGGATCGCCTACGCCGCATGATTATTGGTTGAAGGAGGATATTATCATGGGAGAAAATACAGGTAAACGCAGGATAGTGGTGACGAGCGCGCTGCCGTACGCGAACGGCGACATACACCTTGGTCACCTCGTCGAGTACCTCCAGACCGATTTCTGGGTGAGGTTCCAGAAGATGCGCGGGCACGACTGCGTGTACGTCTGCGCCGACGATACGCACGGAACGCCCATAATGATCCGCGCGCGCAAGGAGGGGATCACCCCCGAGGAGCTTATCGCGCGCACGCACGACACGCACCTCAAGGACTTCACCGACTTCGAGATCGCATTCGACAACTACTATTCCACCAATGCGCCAGAGAACAGGGAGTTCTCCGAGCGTTTCTTCGCCGCGATGCAGAAGTCTGGCGCCATCACCGTCAAGACGACGCCGCAGCTCTACTGCGGGAAGTGCAGGATGTTCCTTCCAGACCGCTACGTTAAGGGCGTCTGCCCCAAGTGCGGAAGCGAGGGGCAGTACGGCGACAGCTGCGACAAGTGCGGCTCCACATACGCCGCCGAGGAGCTCGGCTCGCCCGTCTGCACCACGTGCGGCTCCACGCCGGCCGTCAAGGACGCCGAGCACCTCTACTTCGAGCTCGAGCCTTTCCACGACTTCCTCAAGGCCTGGATCCCGGAGCACACAACGAGCGACATCTCGAACAAGCTCCTCGAATGGTTCAACGAGCCCCTGCGCGGGTGGTGCATCTCAAGGAGCGCGCCGTACTTTGGCTTCGCGATCCCCGGCTACCCCGACAAGTACTTCTACGTGTGGGTCGACGCGCCGATCGGATATCTCGCGAGCCTCAAGAACTGGTGCGACAGGAACGGGAAGAACTTCGACGACTACTGGCAGTCTCCCGCCTCCGAAAGGTACCACTTCATCGGCAAGGACATCATCCGCTTCCACTGCCTCTTCTGGCCGGGGATGCTCCACGCGGCCGGCTTCACGCAGCCCGACAAGATCTTCGTGCACGGCTTCCTGACGGTCAACGGCGAGAAGATGTCGAAGACGAAGGGGACGTTCGTGAACGCCCGCACGTACCTCGACCATCTCCCCAGCTGGGCTCTGAGGTACTACTACGCATGCAAGCTCGGCCCCACCGCCGACGACATGGACATGAACCTCGACGATTTCGCCCTCAGGGTGAACGCCGATCTCGTGGGCAAGATAACGAACCTCGCAAGCCGCGGCGCGCAGATGCTCGGCAAGAATCTCGATGGCCGCATGGGCGAGCTCGACGATGAGGGCCGCGCGCTCGTCGAGATGGCCGTTTCGAAGGCCGATACGATCGCAGAGCTATACGAGGCGAGGAAGTTCTCGCAGATCCCCGTGGAGGTCGTGAAGATAGCCGACGCCGCCAACCAGTACTTCGACCAGAACGAGCCCTGGAAGACGGTCAAGGTTGAGGAGACTAAGGAGAAGACCCGCACGACGCTCACGGCGATTTTGAACGTCTTCAGGGTGATGGCGATATATCTGAGGCCCATCCTTCCCGTCTACGCCGACAGGGCCGCGAAGCTCTTCGGCGAGGAGTCCTGGACGTGGGACGATCTCAAGCGCACGGTCGAGAACCGCACCATCGGCGCATACGAGTATCTCGCTACGCGCATCGACCCCAAGAGCGTCCAGGCGATGGTCGTCGCAGCGACGGTCAAGCCCGCCGAGACGGGCGAGGTCGCGCACGAAAGCCGCGCCTCGAAGAACAAGGCGAAGACCGCGGCGGAAGGCGGCGCCGGAGTGCCGCCCCTCAAATCCGAGATCGTCTTCCAGGATTTCGAGAAGCTCGATTTCCGCGTAGGGACGGTGACGGCCGCCGAGACCGTGGAGAAGAGCGCGAAGCTCCTCAAGCTCACGATCGACGCGGGCACTCTCGGAACGCGCACGATCTTCAGCGGCATACGCGGCACCTACTCCGATCCCGCCGCGCTCGTCGGCAGGCAGGTCCTTTTCATAGCGAATCTCGCCCCGAGGAAGATGTCCGTGGGCGTGAGCGAGGGGATGGTCCTCTACGCGGGCGAGCCGGGGAAGGACGGAGGCGTTCTCGTCCCGCTTGCGGGCGTCGAGCCCGGCACCCCCGCTACGTGACGATGCGATGGCTGAGAGGCTCTTCAAGCTCGCAAGTCCGTTCAAGCCCACGGGCGACCAGCCCGAGGCCATAGCGAAGCTCGTCGCCGGCGTAAAGGCCGGCGAGAGGCGTTTGATACTCCAGGGCGTCACCGGAAGCGGCAAGACGTTCACCATGGCGAACGTCATAAAGGAGCTGAACCGCCCGACGCTCATCCTCTCCCACAACAAGACTTTGGCGGCGCAGCTCTTTGCCGAGCTGAAGGAGTTCTTCCCGGAGAACGCCGTCGAGTACTTCATCTCGTACTACGACTACTACCAGCCCGAGGCCTACATCCCGCAGACGGACACGTACATCGAAAAGGACGCGTCCGTGAACGAGGAGATAGAAAGGTACAGGCTCGCGGCGACGAACGCCTTGATCGCGAGGCGCGACGTGATAGTCGTTGCAAGCGTTAGCTGCATCTACGGCCTCGGCGAGTCGGACGAGTACCGCGAGCTTACGGTCGGTGTCAAGGTGGGCGAGTGCTGCGGGAGGGAAAGCCTCATAAGGCGGCTTGTGGCCGCGCAGTACACGAGAAACGACTTCGACTATTCCCCCGGGACGTTCCGCGTAAGGGGCGATACGCTTGACATATTCCCCGCATACGCGACAGAGGGGATAAGGGTCGAGTTCTTCGGGGACGAGGTAGACTCCATAAGGGCCCTCCAAATGCCGTCCGGGAAGCTTGGCGTCTCGATGCCGGCGGTCGCGATAACGCCGGCGAAGCAGTTCGTCATGTCGAAGGACAAGATGGAGGCCGCCTATTCGCGCATATACGCGGAGCTTGACGAAAGGCTCAGGTTCTTCGAGGCGAACGGCAAGCTCCTTGAGGCGCAGAGGCTCAAGGAGCGCACCGAGTACGATGTCGAGATGATGAAGGAGCTCGGGTACTGCAACGGGATCGAGAACTATTCGAGGCCGCTTTCCGGCCGGCCTCCCGGGTCGGCGCCGCAGTGTCTTCTCGACTATTTCCCGGACGATTTTCTCGCCATAATCGACGAGTCGCACGTTGCCGTGCCGCAGCTAAGGGCGATGTACAACGGCGACCAGGCTAGGAAGGACAAGCTCGTCGAATACGGCTTCAGGCTTCCAAGCGCCAAGGACAACCGCCCGCTCAAGTTCGACGAGTTCGACGCCAAGGTGGGGCAGATCATCTTTACGAGCGCCACCCCAGGCGAGTACGAGTATTCCGTGAGCTCAACGGTCGCGGAGCAGGTCATAAGGCCCACGGGGCTTCTCGATCCCGAGATAGAGATCCGCCCGTTGAAGAACCAGGTGGACGATCTGATGGCCGAGGTGAGGGAAGTGGCCGCGAAGGGCGACAGGGTTCTTGTGACGACCTTGACAAAGAGAAGCGCCGAGGACCTGACGGACTACCTGAGGGAGACCGGCATCAGGGTCGAGTACCTTCACAGCGACATCGATGCGCTCGAGCGCGTCGCCATCCTGGGGCGGCTCAGGCGCGGCGAGTTCGACTGCCTTGTGGGCATAAACCTTCTGAGGGAAGGGCTCGATTTCCCCGAAGTGGCGCTTGTGGCGATCCTCGACGCCGACAAGGAAGGGTTTTTAAGGTCGACGACGAGCCTTGTTCAGACGGCCGGCCGCACGGCCCGCCACGAGAAGGGGCGCGTGATCCTCTATGCGGACCACGAGACGGATGCCATAAGGGAACTTCTCGACATAACGGCCTACCACCGCGAAAAGCAGATGGCGTACAACAAGGCGCACGGGATAACCCCGAAGCGCGCCAAGAGGGCGATAAACGAGTCCGCCTACGTCTACAGCGAGGCCAAGCGGGCGGAGTGCGCGGCCATTTCGGCGACGCCTGAGAAGATGGACATCGTCGAGACGAAGCGCCTGCTTGAGAAGGAGATGCTTGAAGCCGCCGAGGCGCTTGAATTCGAAAGGGCCGCGTTCCTGCGCGACCAGATAAAGGCTCTTAAATAATCCTCCATTGTCAATTTGCATTTGCAACATTCTTGACCGCCTTAGCGCGGAGCGCGGCGGCTGTTTCACATCCGCCTTCGCCAAGGTTACGGCGGACAAGTCGGCAACATTCCCATGCTCTCCGCGCCTTGCGGCCCCTTGCGGCCCTTCGGGTTCGCGTACCCTCTTGCGACCTTGCTTCGCAAGGCTCCTCGCTTCGCTCGTCGGGGAACCTGATGCCTGCGGCACAGGTGCATCTCGCTCAGGCAACCTGACGCCTTCGGCGCAGGCGCATTTCGTCTCCGCGTGAGAACA
Organism: Kiritimatiellia bacterium; assembly: GCA_045636065.1. Classification (GTDB taxonomy): domain Bacteria; phylum Verrucomicrobiota; class Kiritimatiellia; order RFP12; family UBA1067; genus RGIG5050. The sequence goes on from JAZTWW010000045.1 coordinate 13,891, forward strand.
ATTCCCATGCTCCAACTATCAGTTGCCTAAATCGTGGACAGCCCTTACGAAACTTAGGGCTTTGCACACTATGCGTTCTTTGCGGCCACAACATTTCATACCTGATGCTCCCTGCCGGACATGGCGGATTGCCGCCAGGCGGAAAATTCCTCTTGAGAATGCCGCTGGATTTTGGTAAAATGGCGACAGAATGAAGCGCGAAATCCAGAAGCTTGCCGCCTCGGGCCGATTCAGAATCGCGGTTCTAGGGGCGATGTGCCTCGGGGCGATACTCTACGGCGGCACGAAGTCCGGCGGTGGAGGCGACCGCGGCGGAGCGGGTTCGCGCAGGTCCGGCGCGGAAACGCCGGGTGCGCCGAGGGACGGCTGCGATTCCCTAGGGCCGACGAGAAGCGTCGCCTGGCCCGACACCACGGTCACGGTTGACGGGTTTTTAGTTGAAACCGGCGTCGTCGAGGTTGCGCTCTCATTCGATCCGCTTGCCGTCACAAACGGCGTGGAGGCGCTTGCAAAGAACAATCTCGACGACCCGTACTGGACATACTGGAGGTCGTGGGACATCCTCTCCGGCTCGACCAACGCCGTAGTGGGCGGGGATATCGCCGCCGATCTCGGGGAGGGATACCTCTCAAGCGGCTTTCTAAGGTTCCTGGAGGTGTCCGACTGGGATGGCGACGGGCTCTCCTGGGGGCAGGAGACGGCTCTCGGCTCCAATCCCCTCAATCCCGATTCCGACGGCGACGGCCTTACGGACTTCGAGGAGTTCGGGCTCGGCACCGATCCCACATCCGACGACACGGACGGGGACGGGTTCACAGACTATGACGAGACGGCGTGCATGTGCTCTAGCCCCGGCGTCCCATGGTTCACCTCCGCCCAGTGGCACGAGGTCCTCCATGCCTCCGGCGTCGACCTTGCCGTGCATGACATCCCCCTGCCGTTCCCCCTGACGCTCGACGGCCAGTACTGCGACCGGATCGCCCTTGACGTCAACGGCGCTCTCCACTTCGGCACGGCGGAGAGCCTTGCCGCCGTTGTGAGCGCCAATGATCCGCAGGACATCTCCTCGCAGTCGTTCGTCCCGCCAAACGCGGTTGTCGCCCCGTACTGGACGGACATATACACCCGCGCAGGCGCGCTATCTACCATACAGACTGCGAGCATAACCTACTGCGGGCAGGAGTATTTCGTCATACAGGCGCGCGAGCTTTGCTTCAAGGTGCCCGGTGTCGGCTGGTGTTCGTACCAGGTCGCCATACCCAGGGCGACTCCGGCTACAGACGTCTTTGTGAGGTATGGGGACACAATCGACAGCCGTACGGACTCGGTCACATCCATAGGCGCCGTCTCTGCGGGAGGGCATGTGAGGCTTGCCCACTCCTTCGGCACGGGGCACACGGTGTCCAACGGAACCCAGATCGCGTACCATTTCGGCACCGGGGGCGATCCGCTTCTCATCGACACGGACGGCGACGCCCTTGACGATGATGAGGAGATTTCGTTCGGGGCGAACCCGCGCACCCCCGACACAGACGGCGACGGCGTGCCTGACGTGGAGGAGGCGCAGTCGTACGACACCGCCGCGTACCTTGCAGACACGGATGCCGATTCGCTGCCGGACGGATGGGAGATCCTCTACGGCCTAGATCCGCTCTCGGGCGCCGGAGTCGACGGCCCCTTGGGCGACCCTGACGTGGACGGGTTCTCCAATCTGCAGGAGCTTTCTTTCGGCACCAGCCCCGTACTTGCCGACACCGACGGCGATGGGTTATCCGACCCCCAGGAGGTTCCCCATGTTACCGTCCAGACGGGATTCACGTGGTCGCAGTACCTGCCCGGGACGGTCGCCCCCGGGATGCAGTCCTCAAACCTCGATTCCGGCATGTGGATTCTGGACCTTCCGTTCGACCTGAGGCTTGCCGGGCATACGCTGGACAGGGTTGCGGTGGATCTTGAGGGAGTGGTGCGGCTTGGGCGAGGAGGCTCGCTCAATGGCGTGCAGAGTTCGGCGTCGCCGCTTGACTTCGCGGGACGGGCGATCGACGCTACGAATTTCGTGGTCGGGGCATACTGGTCGGATCTCAAGTCGTACGTGGCGAAGGGGTCGAACATAGCGGCGGCCAGGATGCCTTACTGGGGAGTGGATTCGTATGTAGTGGAGTACTACGGGCTTGGCTTCGCCCAGGGTGCATCGTCCGGCAACCTGCGCATGCGGGTGATTATCCCCAACGGCTCGCCGTCTAACACCGTGTACGTCGGCTACCAGTGGGTCTCCGACCTCAGGGGTCAAAGGAGCGTGTCGGTGGGCGCGCAGTCGCCGGACGGGCGCATAAGGCTGCCTGTGTCCTTTGGGCAGGATGTGTCCGTATCAAGCGAGACCCTGCTCGCCTTCCACTTTGGCACCGGCGGCGATCCGCTCAGGTCCGACACGGACGGCGACGGGCTCGATGATGGCGCCGAGCATGCCATCGGAACCGACCCCAGGCAGCCGGACACTGACGGCGACGGACTCTACGACGGCTGGGAGGCGCAGTACGGCCTTGACCCGCTGACGGACAACTCTACCGACCTCGATGAGGACAACGATGCGGATGCGGACTGGGACGGCGACGGGCTAACGAATCTTGATGAGTGCGGCTTCGGCACGGATCCGAGGGGGACTGACCTCGACGGCGACGGCACCACCGACGGATACGACACGGACGGGGACGGGGTTCCGGACGGCGCGGAGGTACTGCAGGGGAGCGACCCCGCTGACTCGACTGACGGGGGCGCGCCAAA